>NZ_JBIBGK010000011.1:0-244271 GCF_042956445.1 Streptomyces sp. NPDC008238
CTGGACGACGCCGTGGCGCACTCCGGCCTCCGTGGCGAGGCGGGCCAGCCGCAGCGCCCCGTCCAGGCCGGTCGCGGTGGGCTTCTCGGTGTAGATGTGCTTGCCGGCGGCGATCGCCTTGGTGATCGCCTCCTCGCGGGCGGCGGTGACCTGGGCGTCGAAGTAGATCTCGGTGGCGGGGTCGGCGAGCACGGCGTCCAGGTCGGTGGAGACCAGGGCGGGGTCCAGGCCGTGGCGTTCGGCGAGGGCGCGCAGCGCGTGCTCGCGGCGGCCGACGAGGACGGGCTCCGGCCACAGCACCGTGCCGTCACCGAGGTCGAGTCCGCCCTGCTCGCGCAGGGCGAGGATCGAGCGGACGAGGTGCTGGCGGTGGCCCATTCGTCCGGTGACGCCGTTCATGGCGATCCGCACGGTCCTGCGTGTCACGTGGGGTTCCCCTCTCCCGTGGATCTCCGGGCGGTGACAGTAAGCGCTTTCCCTCTGCTCACGCTAACGGCTGCCGGACACCCCCGACAAGAGGGGACACGACGAAGGGCGGCCGCACGTCCCCCGCCTGACGTGGGGTCATCGGTCCGGACGCGGGGCGGTGGTGTTCCCGTCGCGTCGCATTCGCCTCCCGACACCCCGGGGCGGTTGCCCGCACGGCGGCCGGCCCGCACAACCGGCGACACCGGATGCCGTCGGCGTGCGCCCGCGGTGGCGCGCCCGTGCGCCCGGGGCTCCGGCACCCCGGATCCCGACGCGCCGCCCGCCGTGGGGTGTTCGGCGCGACCGCCGGACGCGGCGCGACGGACCTCCCACGACGACCCCGGCCCACAACCCCGGACCCCGGCCGCCGCGGGGCCGCCGGGGACTCCGCAACAGGCTCCGCGACGGCTCCGCCGGCGACGGCCACAGCACGCCACGGCCTCTGAAACGTTTATAGAAAGCGCTCGCCAAGATCAGCACCCCAGCGCGGTGCGGGACCCCCGGCAAGGTGCCCCGCGACTCCGCTCCCCCGGCGGCCCCCGAGGTGAGAACATGTGCCGCTACGGGCGGAGGGCCCGGGGATGACCGACCCGGAGGAAACAGACGAGATGGCAGTGACCCTCGCCGACGTGGCGGCGCGCGCCGGAGTGTCCGCCGCGACCGTCTCGCGCGTCCTGAACGGCAACTACCCGGTCGCAGGCAGCACGCGCGAGCGGGTGCTGCGGGCCGTCGACGACCTCGACTACGTCGTGAACGGGCACGCCCGCGCACTGGCCGCCGCCACCTCCGACCTGGTCGGGGTCCTGGTCAACGACGTCGCCGACCCCTTCTTCGGGCTCATGGCCAGCGCGGTGCAGAGCGAGATCTGCGGCGGCGCCGAACAGCCGTCGGGGCCGCCCGCGGGTGCCGGGAAGCTCGCCGTGGTCTGCAACACCGGGGGCTCCCCCGAGGCCGAGCTCAATTACCTGACCCTGCTGGAACGGCAGCGCGCCGCCGGCGTGGTGCTCACCGGCGGCGCCGTGGAGGGCACCGGTCACAGCGCCGCCGTGGCCGGCCGCCTCGCCCGGCTCGCCGCCTCCGGCACCCGGATCGTGCTGTGCGGCCGCCCGCCCCTGCCCGAGCTCGCCGGCCTGGCCGGGCCCGCCGCGGACTCCGTGATGACCGTCGCCTTCGACAACCGCGGCGGCGCGCAGCGCCTGACCGAGCACCTGCTGGGCCTCGGCCACCGCGCAATCGGCTACGTCGCGGGCCCCGCCGAGCGCAGCACCACCCGGCACCGCCTGGAGGGCCACCGCACAGCCCTGGCCGAGGCCGGACTCGCGGGCTCCCCCGCCGAACTCGACCGCCTCACCGTGCACGGCTACTACGACCGCTCCTCCGGCTACGACGCCGCGCTGGAACTGCTGCGCCGCGAACCGGAGCTCACGGCCGTCGTCGCCGCCAACGACACGGTGGCGCTCGGCGTCTGCGCGGCGCTGCGCGAGCGCGGGCTGCGCATCCCCGAGGACGTCTCGGTCGCCGGCTTCGACGACCTGCCCTTCAGCGTGGACGCCGTCCCCGCGCTCACGACGGTGCGCATACCGCTGCAGGAGGCGGGCGCCCGCGCGGGACGCCTCGTCATGGGGCGGCAGGCGCCGCCTCCCGGCGGGCAGGCGACCGTGCGGACGGAACTGATGGTAAGGGCGTCGACGGCGGCGCCGCGGAAGGTCGCGTAGCGGCCACGGGAGCGCCCCGGGCGCGCGCCCGTACCGGGGGCCGATACCTGTGCAGGACCACCCGGTTCGGATTACCTTTGACCCAGTCAAAGAATTTCCGGGAGGACCGCCGTGACCGTCCAGGAGATCCGGGCGTTCAACCGCTTCTACACCAACCTCATCGGCGCGCTCGACTACAGCCGCCACCTGCACACCCCGTACACCCTCACCGAGGCCCGCGTCCTCTACGAACTCGCCCACGCCCCCGACGGCGGGCTGGACGCCGCCGACCTGCGCGCGGCCCTGTCCGTGGACGCCGGCCAGCTCAGCCGGATGCTGGCGGCCTTCGGGGAACGGGGCCTGCTGACCCGCGCGCCGTCACCGCAGGACGCCAGGCGGCAGCGCGTGAAGCTGACGCACGACGGCCGCGAGGCCGCCCGGCTGCTGGAGGACCGGTCGCGGGAAGCGGTCGGGTCCCTGGTCGGCGGGCTCGCCCCGCACGACCGCGACCGCCTCACCGAGGCCATGCGCACCGTACGCGACGTCCTCGGCGGCGACGCCGCCGGCACCCGGTCCCCCGCCGCGGCCCGGGTCCGGCTGCGGGAGCCGCGCCCCGGCGACCTCGGCTGGGTGGTCCAGCGCAACGCGGAGGTCTACGCCGAGGAGTACGGCTGGAACGCCGAGTACGAGACCCTCGTCGCCCGGATCGTCGCGGACGGCCACGAGCGGGCCTGGATCGCCGAACTCGACGGCGAGCGCGCCGGGTGCGTCTTCTGCGTACGCGACGACGCACCCGGCACGGCACGGCTGCGCCTGCTCCTGGTGGACCCGGCCGCCCGGGGCCACGGCATCGGCCGCCGGCTGGTCGAGGCCTGCGTCGCCCACGCCCGCGCGGCCGGCCACCGCGAGCTGGTGCTGTGGACGAACGACGTCCTGGTCTCCGCCCGGCGCATCTACGAGGCGGCCGGTTTCGAGCTCGTCGGGCAGAAGCCGCACCGCAGCTTCGGCCGCGATCTCGTCGGGCAGGACTGGCGACTGGTGCTGTAACGTCCGAAAAGTGAAGCTCGCGTTCTCGACCCTCGGCGTGCCGGGGCTCCCCGTGCCGGACGTGGTCCGGCTCGCCGTGGAGCACGGCTACCACGGCGTGGAGCTGCGGGCGGGCCACGAGGAGCCGGTGCACAGCGGCCTGACGGAACGGCAGCGTGCCGACGTGGCGGGCGAGTTCCGCGGCTCCGGCGTCGCGGTCCTGGCGGTCGCCTCCTACGTGCAGGTGGCCGCTCCGGGCGAGGACGCCCCCGCGCTGCGCGGGCTGCGCGACCACGTACGCCTCGCCGCCGACCTCGGTGCCTCCTACGTACGGGTGTTCCCCGGCGGCGGCGAGGACGACAGGGACGCCGCCGACACCAGGGCGGCCCGCCGGCTGGCCGCGGTCGCCCCGGAGGCGGCGGACGCGGGCGTGCGCGTCCTGGTGGAGACCCACGACTCGCACCGGACCGGCGCGGACGTGGCGCGGATCCTGGGGCTGGTGGGCCATCACCACGCGGGCGCGCTCTGGGACGTGATGCACCCGTGGCTGGGCGGCGAGCAGCCCGAGCACACCTATCCGGTGCTCGCCCCCTACCTGGGCTACGTGCAGGTCAAGGACGTCTCCTCGGCGGCGGACACCACCCCGCTGCCGCTCGGCCACGGGGCGCTGCCGCTGGCCGGCACGGTGGAGGTGCTCAGCCGGGCGGACTGGGACGGCTGGCTGTGCTGGGAGTACGAGAAGCGCTGGTACCCGCAGGTGCGGGCGCTGCCGGAGCTGCTGTCGCGGGGGCGTTCGCACCTGCTGCGGCTGCTCGGCGAGTCCGCCTGAGCCCGCTTGAGCCCGCCTCCGGCCCCGACGCCCGCGCCGGGTGCCGGGCACCCGTACCCTTAAGCACCAGCGAGTGCTGCCGAGCTGTCGGTTTCAGCGTTGCTGAACGGTGTGCCCTTCCGGCGGGCGCACGGGATGACGAGGTGAACGGATGCTGGACCTGGCCCGGCTGCGGGCGCTGCACGCCGTGCACGTGCACGGATCGGTGGGGGCCGCGGCCACGGCACTCGGCTACACGGCCTCCGCCGTGTCCCAGCAGATCGCCAAGCTGGAGCGGGAGACCCGTACGACGCTGCTGGAGCGGCAGGGGCGCGGTGTGGCGCTGACCGAGGCCGCCCAGCTGCTGGCGGAGACCGCGCAGGAGCTGATGGCGATCGTGGAGCGGGCCGAGGTGGCGCTGGAGGAGCGGCGCGGCCGCCCCACCGGACGGCTGACCATGGCCGCCTTCCCGACCGCCGCGCGCGGTCTGCTCCCCGAGGTGCTCGCCGGGCTGACGGCCGCCTACCCGTCGCTGGAGCTGCGGCTGCTGGAGGAGGGCGCCCACCTGTCGGTCGACCTGGTCTCGCGCGGCGTCGTCGACCTGGCCGTGGTGCACGACTGGGACATCGCGCCGCTGCCCGCGCCCGAAGGGCTGGAGCGGGTGGTGATCGGCGAGGACCACTGCGACGTGCTGGTCCCGGCCGGGCATCCGCTGGCGGCGCGCGCCGCGCTGGTCCGCGAGGACGTCGTCGACGAGCGGTGGATCTGCCAGCCGCCCGGGCACGTGTGCCACGACTGGCTGGTGCGGACCCTGCGGGAGGCGGGCGCCGAGCCGGACCTGGCGTTCCAGGTCGCCGAGTACCAGACGCAGTTGGCGCTGGTGGCGGCCGGGCTGGGGATCGCGCTGGTGCCGCGGCTGGGGCGCGGGCCGGTGCCGGAGGGTGTGGTCGTGGTGCCGCTGGAGCCGGCTCCCGTGCGGCGGCTTTACGCCTTGTGGCGGACGGGGGCGTCGCGACGTCCGGCCATCACGGAGACGGTCCGGGCGTTGCGCGCCCACTACCCGGGGGTCGTTGCCTGACCATGGGCGGATGGCACCCATCCGCAGGGAACCGTTCGCGTCCCCGTCCCGTCCAACCCGCGTGCTGCCGGGGAGTCTCCGCAAAGCGGTGTCGGTCACGCTGCTGGCTGCGTCGCTGACAACCCTCTCCGCCGCATGCGGCCGGCAGCAGCCCGCCACCGGCGTACCCCCCTCCGACAACGCCGGTGGCGGCCCCTCCACCTCCGCGATCGCCACCCTGCCCACCGGTCCGGCGCCGTCCGGCGCGCCCGCCGTGCCGTCCGTGTCCTCGACGTCGCTGTCGTCGCCGCCGTCGCCGTCCCCGCCGGGGAACGGGACGGTCTCCACCCGCCGCGTGTACTTCACCGAGACCACGCGCCGGGTGCCCGCGGTGCACACGGTCCTCGACGGCGAGCGCGACCTGGGCCGGTTCCCCGGCTACTTCATGAAGTCGGCACCGGAGATCGCCGACGACATCGCGCGGCGCGCCGCGCGGACCGACTTCTCGCGCTCGGTCCTCGTCGCCTGGAGCCGGACGACCGGCTGCAACAGCACCAGGGACGCCGTCCTCTTCCGGGGCGGCGACCGGCTGACGCTCGGCCTGGCGCAGCGGCCGATGGGTCAGTGCCTGGTCGCCAACCAGGTGGTCACCGTGTTCGAGGTGCCGCGCGACCGGATGCCGAAGCGGCCGCGTTTCGCGCAGGAGGCGGACCCGCGGGCCGATCCGCCGGCCCCGGGGAGCACGGTCGCGTTCGGCGGCCTGGAGGAGACGCGGGATCGCATCGGCCGGCGCAGTGCCGAGGTCACCACGGCCCGGCAGCTGGACGCCTTCCTCGCCGGTCTGCCCCGCAAGGGGGCGGCCGCGCTGCGCGAGCAGCTGGCACGGCATCCCCGGCGCCCGGACGAGCGGCGCTTCGCCTTCGTGCTGACCGGCTGCGCGCCCACCGGGGCCGTCCTGACCATCGGCCGGCAGGAGATCTCGGCCTCCCCCACCGGGGACGAGCACATCCGGTGCGTCCAGGTCCAGCACTACGCGGCGGTGCTCACGGTGCCTGCGGTGCTCGTGCCGGAGCGTGCCCGACTCATTGACTGACAATTACTTTCCGGCTAAGCGTGTCTCCTTGAAGGTTTCTTTCAGCGCTTCCGCCTCCTCCTGCCGGAAGGAGTCCGTCATGCACAGCCGTCCCCGTCCCTCCCGCCGCACGGTGCTCGGTGCCACCGCGGCCGCCTCCACCGCCCTCGCCCTCGGCGTCCCGGGCACCGCGAGCGCGGCCGCGGCCGACCGCAGACGCGTCCGTGCGCTCATCGACCGCATGAGCATCGAGGAGAAGATCGGCCAGCTCTTCGTCATGCGCGTGTACGGCCATTCGGCCACTGCCCCCGATCCGGCCGACGTGGCCGCGAACCAGGCCGAGATCGGGGTCTCCGACGCCGCCGAGCTGATCGGGAAGTACCACGTCGGCGGCATCATCTACTTCGCGTGGGCCCACAACACCCGTGATCCGCACCAGATAGCCGACCTCTCCAACGGCATCCAGCGGTCGTCCCGGATCCCGCTGCTGATCTCCACCGACCAGGAGCACGGCGCCGTCGCCCGGGTCGGCTCCCCCGCCACGCTCTTCCCGGGCGGGATGGCGCTCGGCGCGGGCGGCAGCACCCGGGACGCCCGGCGGGCCGCGGCCGTCGCCGGGGCCGAACTGGCGGCGATGGGCATCGGCCAGGACTACGCGCCGGTCGCCGACGTCAACGTCAACCCCGCCAATCCCGTGATCGGCGTGCGCTCCTTCGGCGCCGACCCGAAGGCCGTGGCCGCGCTCGTCGCCGCCCAGGTGGAGGGCTACCAGCGGGCCGGGGTCGTGGCCACCGCCAAGCACTTCCCCGGACACGGCGACACCGGCACCGACAGCCACTACGCCCTGCCCGTCATCACGCACTCGCTGGAGGAGTGGCGGCGCCTTGACGCCCCGCCGTTCCGCGCCGCGATCGCCGCCGGCATCGACTCGATCATGACCGCGCACATCCTGGTGCCCGCCCTCGACGACTCCGGCGACCCCGCCACGCTGTCCCGGCCGATCCTCACCGGCATCCTGCGCGAGGAACTCGGCTACGACGGCGTGGTCGTCACCGACTCCCTCGGCATGGAGGGCGTACGCCAGAAGTACGGTGACGACCGCGTCCCGGTGCTCGCCCTGAAGGCCGGCGCCGACCAGTTGCTCAACCCGCCGGTCCTGGAGACCGCCTGGCAGGGCGTGCTGGCCGCCGTGCGGTCCGGGGAGCTCACCGAGGAGCGCCTCGACGAGTCCCTCACCCGGATCCTCACGCTCAAGGCGCGGCGCGGGCTGCTCGACGACCCGTACGTCACCCACCGCGGCGTGGACCGGACGGTCGGCACCCGCGGCCACCTGGCGGAGGCCGACCGGATCACCGAACGCACCGTGACGCTGCTGGCGAACCGCGGGACGCTGCCGCTGCCGGCCCACCGTCGGCTGCTGGTCGTCGGTGCCGACCCGGCCGCGCCCTCGGGCACCGGCGGCCCGCCCACCGCGGTGCTCGGCGCGGCGCTGGCCGGCCTCGGGCACACCGCCCAGGTCCTGTCGACCGGGACCGCGCCGGGGCAGGCCGCGATCGACCAGGCGGTGGCCGCCGCGCGGGACAAGGACGCGGTGGTGGTGGCCACGTACAACGTGACCGGGGCGTCGACGGGCCAGATCGCGCTGGTCGCCGCGCTCGTCGCCACCGGCGTGCCGGTGGTGCAGGTCGCGATCCGCAACCCGTACGACGTCGCGCGGCTGGAGGGGGTGGCCGCGTCGCTGGCCACCTACGGCTGGACGGACGTGTCGATGCGGGCGGCGGCACGGGTGCTGGCCGGCAAGGTGCGGCCCACCGGGAAGCTGCCGGTGGCGGTACCCGCCGCGGACGACCCGTCACGGACCCTCTACCCGGTCGGCTGGGGCCTGCGGTACTGAGCCCGCGGCGCGCGGGGCGGCCCCTCCCGGAAAGGGGCCACGCCACTTATCCTGCCGAAAACGGGCAACTCGCCCGGGGGGACGGGTGGGGGGCCGCCATGCGCGTGTTGTCCGGACAGCTCCTGGGAGCGGCGTGGCTGGTCGCGGTGGTGCTCGCCGCCTGCTCGCCGGGCCCGGGCGGCACGGGCAGCGGCGCCGCCGCTCCCGCGGTCCCGTCCGTCACCCATGACGCGGTCTTCCTGGACCGCGGCGACTGCGCGGCCCGCGACCGGGCCGGCGCCTACCGGGAGGTGGGCTGCTCGGACCCGGCCGCCCGCGCCCGCGTCGTCGGCCGGCTGTACGGGCTGCTGCCGGCCTCGCCGTCGCCCGCTCCCCCGGCCGCCGCACGGGCCGGCGACCGCTGCCCGCCGACCACGGACTTCCTGCTCACCGTCACCGCCGCCCGCCCCCAGGGCTACGCCTGCATGCGCAACCTGGCGGCACCGCACCCCGGGGACCCGGGCGGGCGCGGCGGGCCCCGCACGATCGCGGGCGACTGCGTCTACACGTCCCGGAAGGGACAGGTGAAGGAGACGCCCTGCGACGGATCGGGGCCGCACGCCCCGCAGTTCCGGGTCGTGGAGCTGGCCCGCGGCCGCGGGGCCTGCCCCACGGGGACGGCCCTGTACGTCGGGGTGGGCGCCGGGCCGGCGGGCGTGGGGTGCGCCCGCCGGCTCTGACACCCGATCAGAAGGGCAGCCGGCCGGCGGCCTCGGTGCTCCGGTCGAGCTTGGCGTCGTACGCCGCCAGGGGCCTGGCCGAACCGGGGTCGGCGCGTACGGCCGCGGGGGCGACCCCGGCCCACTCCAGCACCTCGGCGGTGGCCTTGGCGCGGTCCGCCGCGCCGAGCGCGCCGATGACCGCGCCGTGGTTGGCGCCGGGCGCCCACATCACATAGGAGTCGTGCGCGCCGCGCGAGAGCCGGAACGGCTCGGCCCCCCAGGGGTCGTTGGACCCGTACACGAACAGCATCCGCTCCGCGTGGTGGCGCACCCAGGAGTCGACGTCGTGCATCGCGCGGGGCTGGAAGCGCATCGGGATGGAACGCGGCACGTAGGAGCGCGGCTGGTAGATCCCGGGGTAGCGCAGCAGCCCCTTCAGGTGCGGGGTGGCGAACGTCGGGGCGCCGAGCTGGGTGCCGGCCTGGTAGTAGTACGGCGTGTAGTACTCCAGGCCCTGGTCGGTGTAGAAGTCGAAGCCGGAGACGGAGTCGACGAAGGAGTAGATCGCGTCCGTCGTGGCGCTCGCCGCGGGGACGTCCGCGCACTCCGCCTGCTGGTGGTACTGCCAGAAGGCCCACACCAGGTCGAGCACCACGTTCTCGTACGCCCGGTCGGCGCTGCCGACGGTGGTGAAGGTCAGCCCGTTGTCCGCGGCGTACTTCTGGTAGCGGGCGACGATCTCGCCCCGGCGGACGAGCGCCTCGCGCTGCACGGCGTTCAGCTTCGCCCGGCAGTCGGCGGTACCGACGGTGCGGAAGAAGCGGGTGTAGGCGGAGTCCTCGTCGTTCACCACGTCGTTGGGGGCGACGTAGGCGACCGTGCCGGCCATGTCGTGCGGGTAGAAGCGGCGGTAGTACGTGGCCGTCATGCCGCCCTTGCTGGCGCCGGTCGCGAGCCAGTTCTCGGCGTAGATCCGGCTGAGGGCCCGGTAGATGCGGTGCTGGTCGCTGGCGGCCTGCCAGATGTCGAGCTTGGACCAGTCGGCGGGGGCCGGCCGGGACGGCGTGAAGAAGCGGTACTCCATGGAGACCTGGTTGCCGTCGACGATCTGCGTCGGCTCACGGCGCGAGGGGGTCGTGGAGAGGCCGTAGCCGGAGGTGTAGAAGACGGTGGGCCGGTCGGTCCCCTTGTGCAGCACGGTGATCCGCTGCTTGAACGTCCCCTTGGACGGGTGCCGGTGGTCCACCGGCTGCGTGTAGTCGAGGACGAAGAAGCGGTATCCGGAGACCGGCTTCTCCTCGATCAGGCTCATCCCGGGTATCGCCAGGATGCGGTCCCTGATGTCCGGCTCGTCAGCGGTCGCGGTGGCGACTCCACCGCCGGCGATGCCTATGAGCAACACCAGCGCCAGCAGCCATCTGAGCGCGTTGCGCATGCCCCCTCCTTCGGGGTTCGACGGGCGTCGCCCGTGAACCTATGAGGAGGAAGTCGTCTGCCGCCAGGGGGCGTTGGGCAAAGAGCGGCGGCCCGGACCACCGGGTCCGGGCCGCGGGGCGGCGAGGGGCGGCGGTCTAGGCGACGGCCTCGCTGCTCTCGTCCTCGCCGACGAAGGTCCGCCACAGCGCGGCGTACCGGCCGTCGGCGGCGAGGAGTTGCTCGTGCGTGCCGTCCTCGACGACCCGGCCGTGGTCGAGGACGACGACCCGGTCGGCGCGGGCCGCGGTGGTCAGCCGGTGGGCGACGACCAGGGTGGTGCGGCGTACGGCGAGCCGGTCGGCGGCCTGGTTGACCAGTGCCTCGGTCGCCAGGTCCAGGGCGGCCGTCGCCTCGTCGAGCAGCAGCACATCCGGGTCGACCAGCTCGGCGCGGGCCAGGGCGATCAACTGCCGCTGTCCGGCGGAGAGGTTGCGGCCGCGTTCGGAGACGGAGTGCAGGTAGCCGCCGTCCAGGGTGGCGATCATCTCGTGGGCGCCGACGGCGCGCGCCGCGGCCTCCACCTCGGCGTCGGTCGCGTCCATCCGCCCGTAGGCGATGGCGTCCCGGACCGTCCCCTCGAAGAGGTACGCCTCCTGCGGGACGACGCCGAGCCGCTGCCGGTAGCCGGTCAGGTCGAGCTCGCGGATGTCCTGGCCGTCGACGAGGACGGCGCCCGAGGTCGGGTCGTAGAACCGGGCGACCATCTTGACCAGCGTGGACTTGCCCGCGCCCGTCTCGCCGACGAAGGCCACCGTCTGGCCGGCGGGGATCCGCAGGTCGATCCCGGACAGCGCCTCGGCGCCCTCGTCGGTGTAGCGGAAGTGCACGTCGCGGAAGGCGATCTCGCCGTGCAGCCGGCCGACCCCGCGCGGGGACTCGGCGGGCGGGGTGGCGGTGGGCGTGCGCAGCAGCTCGCGGATGCGGCCCAGGGACACCGACGCCTGCTGGTAGCCGTCGAAGACCTGGGACAGCTGCTGGACGGGGGAGAAGAACAGGTCGATGTAGAGCAGGTACGCCACCAGCGCGCCGGCGGTGAGGGTGCCGGCGCCGACCCGGTGGGCACCGACGATCAGCACCAGGGCGGCGGCGACGCTGGACAGCAGCTGCACGAAGGGGAAGTAGACCGAGATCAGCCACTGGCCGCGCACGCGCGCCTGCCGGTAGGCGTCGCTGCGGCCGGCGAACCGCAGGGCGCCGCCGCGCTCGCCGCGGAAGGCCTGCACGACGCGGAGCCCGGCGACGTGCTCCTGCAGGTCGGCGTTGACGACACTGACCCGTTCCCGGGCCAGCTCGTAGGCCTTGACGGACTTGCGGCGGAACACCCAGGTCGCGACGAAGAGCACCGGCAGGGTGGCGAAGACGATCAGTGCCAGCTGGACGTCGATCACCAGCAGCGCGCCCAGGATGCCGAGGAAGGTGAGCACGCTGACCAGCGCGGTGACCAGACCGGTCTGCAGGAACGTCGAGAGCGCGTCGACGTCGGTCGTCATCCGCGTCATGATGCGGCCGCTCAGCTCGCGCTCGTAGTAGTCGAGGCCGAGCCGGTGCAGGTGGGAGAAGATCTTCACGCGGAGCATGTAGAGCACGCGCTCGCCGGTACGGCCGGTCAGGCGCGTGGAGCCCCACTGCGCGGCCCACTGCGCGGCGACGACGGCCAGGCCCAGCAGGGCCGCGACCCATACGGCGCCGAGCGCGGCCTGCCGCACACCGGAGTCGATGCCGTGCCGGATCAGGACGGGCAGCAACAGCCCGGCCAGCGCGTCCACGGCGACGAAGACCAGGCTCAGCAGCAGGGGGCCGCGGAAGCCGCGCAGCAGACTGCGCAGGCCGAAGTCCTTCTCGACGGAGGCCGCCGCGTCCTCGTCGACGTCCGGGGTGTCCAGGGCCGGGGGCAGCGCGGCCACCTGCGCCAGCAGCTCGGGGGTCGCGGGCATCCCGGCCATGGCCGAGGCCATCCCGCCCGGTCCGCCGCGCACGGCGGCCGGGGAGGGCGCCCCCTGTGTCCGTCCCGGCTCCTCGTCACGGTGCCGGCGGTCCCCCGGCCACAGGGCGGCGGTCACGCCGCCGTCCGCGGGCGCCGAGGCGGCGGGTCGCGCCGTGGGGGCCGCGACCGCGCCCTCGCCGGGCCATTCGGTGAGGGGCACGACCTCGCCCGCGGGGTCGTGGGTGACGACGTCCGAACCGAGCTCGTCGGGGTCGGTCAGCAGCCGCCGGTACAGCGGGCAGCGGGCTTCCAGCTCCTCGTGGGTGCCCACGTCGACCAGCCGGCCGGCCTCCAGCACGGCGATCCGGTCGGCGAGGGCGAGGGTGGAGCGGCGGTGGGCGATGAGCAGGGTCGTGCGGCCCGCCATCACCTCGCGCAGCGCGTCGTGGATCTCCGCCTCGACGCGGGCGTCGACGGCGGACGTCGCGTCGTCGAGGACGAGCAGCCGCGGGTCGGTGAGGATGGCGCGGGCCAGGGCGACGCGCTGGCGCTGGCCGCCGGAGAGGGTCAGCCCCTGCTCGCCGACGACGGTGTCGTACCCCTCGGGCAGGGCGCTGATGAACCCGTCCGCCTGGGCGTGCCGGGTCGCGGTGAGGATCTGCTCGTCGGTGGCGTCGGGGTGGCCGTAGGCGATGTTGGCGCGGACGGTGTCGGAGAACAGGAAGCTGTCCTCCGGCACGAGGCCTATGGCGTCGCGCAGGGAGTCGAAGGTGAGGTCGCGCACGTCGCGGCCGCCGACCCGCACGGCGCCGCCGGTCACGTCGTAGAAGCGCGGCAGCAGGAGGGAGACGGTCGACTTGCCGCTGCCGGAGGCGCCGACGACGGCGACGGTCTCGCCGGGTTCGACGGTGAGCGAGAAGTCGTCCAGCACCGGGCGGGTGCGGTCGTAGCCGAAGCTGACGTGGTCGAACTCGACGGTCGCCGCGGCCTCGGGGGACAGCTGCCCGGCGCCCTCCTCCAGGCTCGGGCGGGTGTCGATGAGTTCGGTGACGCGCTCGACGCCGGCCCGGGCCTGCTGGCCGACGGTGAGCATCATCGTGAGCATGCGCACCGGGCCGGTCAGCTGGGCGAGGTAGGTCGAGAAGGCGACGAAGGTGCCCAGGGTGATCTGGCCCCGTACGGCCATCCAGCCGCCGAGCGCCAGCATGCCGACCTGCCCGAGCGAGGGCACCGCCTGCAGGGCGGGGCTGTAGCGGGCGTTGAGCCGGATGGTGCGCAGCCGCCCGGCGAACAGCCGCTCGCTGACGGAGCGCAGCTTGGACATCTCCTGCTGCTCCTGGCCGAAGCCCTTCACAACGCGGACGCCGGTCACCGAGCCGTCCACGATCCCGGCGACGGCGGCGGCCTGCCCCTGCGCGTACCAGGTGGCGGGGAAGAGCCGCTTGCGGCTGCGGTCGGCGAGGAACCACAGGGCGGGCGCGACGGCGAGGGCGATCACGGTGAGCAGCGGCGAGAGCACGAACATCACGACGAGCGACAGCACGAACAGCAGGACGTTGCCGATCATCATCGGCGCCATGAAGAGCAGGCCCTGGATGAGCTGCAGGTCACTGGTGGCCCGGCCGACGACCTGGCCGGTGTTGAGCTCGTCCTGGCGCGCCCCGTCGAGCCGGGTGAGCGAGTGGAACATGTCCGTGCGCAGGTCGTGCTGCACGTCGAGGGCGAGTCTGCCGCCGTAGAAGCGGCGCAGGAAGGTCATCAGGTAGACCACGACGGCGGCGCCGACCAGCACGCCGGCCCACGGGGCGAGCGGCTTGTCGTGCTTGACGATCACGTCGTCGATGATCAGCTTGGGGACGAGCGGCACGAGCGCCATCACGGCCATGCCCGCGAGCGAGGAGCCCAGCGCGAGGGAGACGTTGCCCCGGTAGCGCCAGCAGTACCCCATCAGCCGTCGCAGCCAGCCCTGGGCCCTCACGGCCTGCCCTGCCTTCGCTTCGTCGTCCTTCGCCGTCACCCGGTGTCCTCCCGTCCCGTCCTTCTCGCCGGAGGATCACAACGCGTTGGAGTGCGGATTTCATCCTCCCGCAACAAAACTACGACGAGGGTCCGACAGCGTTCCGCCCGAGGTCCTGGGCCGCCGGCGCGCGGAAACGTATCCCCTCTTGCCCGGGCCGGGCTCAGGGCCGCCCGGTCACCCCAGGTGGGTGGGCGCGAACATCCGCAGGCGCGCGGGGAGCACGACCACGGACGGGCCGGGCGCCGCGAGGGCGGCCTCGAGGTCGTCCCGGAGCCGCTCGGGACGGGTCAGGACCGCCGGCACGCCGAAGGATGCGGCGAGGGCGACGAAGTCGGGCCGGGCCAGCTCGGTGCCGGTGGCCTCGCCGAAGGCATCCGTCATGTACTCGCGCAGGATGCCGTAGCCGCCGTCGTCGACGATCAGCCAGGTGACCGGCAGCCCGTACTGCCGGGCGGTGGCGAGCTCGGCGATCGAGTACATCGCCCCGCCGTCGCCGGAGACGGCCAGCACGGGGCGGGAGCGGTCGGCGGCGGCCGCGCCGAGGGCGGCGGGGAAGCCGTAGCCTAGGCCGCCGGCGCCCTGGGCGGAGTGCATCGGGCCGGGCCAGGCGGACCAGGCCCAGTAGGCGAGGATCGTCATGTCCCAGAAGCTGGGGGCGTCCTCCGGGAGGGCGTCGCGCACGGCGGCGAGGACGCGCCGCTCCAGGCCGAGGTCCTGGCCGTCGATCCGCTCCCCGACCCGCGCCAGCAGGGCCGCCACCGCCTCGGGGGCCGCTGCGTCGCGGCGCTCGTCGACGGCCTCGGCGAGCCGGCCGAGGGCGAGCCGGGCGTCGGCGTGGATGCCCAGCGCCGGGTGGTTGGACTCCAGCTTGCCGAGGTCGGCCTCGACCTGGATCACCCGGCCGCGCGGGCGGAAGGTGTGGTAGTTCGAGGACAGCTCGCCCAGCCCGGAGCCGGCCACCAGCAGGACGTCGGCCTCCTCCAGGAAGTCGGTGGTGTGGCGGTCCTCCAGCCAGCTCCGCAGCGACAGCGGGTGCTCCCAGGGGAAGGCCCCCTTGCCGCCGAAGGTGCAGGCCACCGGGGCGTCGAGCCGTTCGGCGAGGGCGCGCAGTTCGGCCTGGGCCCCCGAGCGCACCACGCCGCCGCCGGCCAGCACGACCGGCCGCTCGGCGCGGGAGAGCAGCGCGGCCGCCTCGGCGATCAGCTCGGCGCGCGGGTGCAGCGGGCGGGGCTCGGCCGGCAGCTCCCCGACGGGCGGCACGCTGACGGGGGCGAGCAGCACGTCCTGCGGGATCTCCACCCAGACCGGCCCGCACGGCGCGGTCAGGGCCGACTCCCAGGCGGCGGCCAGGGCCGAGGGGATCTGCGATGCGGTGCGGACGGTGTGCACCGACTTGACGACGTCGCGGAACGACGCCTTCTGGTCGACGAGTTCGTGCAGGTAGCCGTGGCGGCCGCCGCCGAGACCGGCGACCGGCACCTGGCTGCCGACGGCGACGACCGGCACCGATGCGGCGGCCGACTCCTGGAGCGCGGCCAGCGTCATCAGCGCGCCGGGGCCGGTGGAGACCAGCAGCGGAGCGGCGCCGCCGGTGACCCGGGCGTACGCGTCCGCGGCGAAGCCCGCGTTGTTCTCCACGCGCAGGCCCACGTACTCCAGCTTGGAGCGCCGCAGGGCGTCGAAGGCGCCGAGGGCGTGCTGCCCGGGCAGCCCGAAGACGGTCGTCGCGCCGAGCGCCGCCAGGGACTCGACGACCAGGTCGCCGCCGCTGCGCTCGGTCATGCGCGGCCCGCCGCGATCTGCCGGGTCATGATCGTGGTCAGCTCGTACGCGGTGTGGGAGGCCGCGACGCTGGTGATCTCGGCGTGGTCGTAGGCCGGGGCCACCTCGACGACGTCGGCGGAGACCAGGTTGCAGGAGGCCAGGCCGCGCAGGATCTCCAGCAGCTCGCGGGAGGTGATGCCGCCGGCCTCGGGGGTGCCGGTGCCGGGCGCGTGGGCCGGGTCGAGGACGTCGATGTCGATCGAGACGTACAGCGGGCGGTCGCCGATGCGCTCGCGCAGCTGCTGGGCGACCTCGTCCGCGCCGCGCCGGTAGACGTCGGCGGAGGTGACGATGCCGAAGCCCATCTTCTCGTCGTCGGTGAGGTCCTGCTTGCCGTACAGCGGGCCGCGCGTGCCGACGTGGGAGAGCGCGGAGGTGTCGAGGACGCCCTCCTCGACGGCCCGGCGGAAGGGCGTGCCGTGCGTGAACTCGGCACCGAAGTAGGTGTCCCAGGTGTCGAGGTGGGCGTCGAAGTGGAGCAGGGCGACCGGGCCGTGCTTGCGTGCCATGGCGCGCAGCAGGGGCAGCGAGATGGTGTGGTCGCCGCCGAGGGTCATCAGGCGGGCGCCGGTGTCGAGCAGGTCGTCGGCGGCGGCCTGGATCGTCTCGACCGCCTCGTTGATGTCGAACGGGTTGGCGGCGATGTCACCGGCGTCCGCGACCTGGGCGAGGGCGAAGGGTGAGGCGTCCTGCGCCGGGTTGTACGGGCGCAGCAGACGGGAGGCCTCGCGGATCGCGTTGCCGCCGAAGCGCGCGCCCGGACGGTAGGAGACGCCCGCGTCGAAGGGCACGCCGACCACGGCGACGTCGGTGCTGCCGACCTCGTCCAGGCGCGGGAGCCGCGCGAACGTGGCGGGACCGGCGTACCGCGGGGTGCGGGAGGAGTCGATGGGGCCGCGCGGTTCGGTGCTGCTCATGGGTAACTGCCTTCTTTCATGCGCTTCGTTGCGCTCTGCTCGCTTTGTGACTTTATCCGACCGGAACGGTCCCCTCGGCGGCCGGGACGGGGCCCCGTCCGGCCAGCCGCTCCCGCCAGGCCGCCAGGACGGCGGCGTCGGTCGGCTCGGTGGCGAGGCTCACCGCGACATAGGCGGCGAGGGAGGCCAGCAGGCCGTAGTAGACGGGCTCGTTGGCGAGGATGCCCTTCCAGGCCATCAGGCCCACGACGGCCAGTCCGCCGACGGCCACCGAGGCGAGGGCGCCCTGCGCGGTGCCGCGCCTCCACAGCAGACCGCCGAGGATCGGCACCAGCAGCCCGCCGACGAGCAGGTTGTAGGCCACGGTCAGCGCCTCGACGACGTTGTTCAGCGCGATGGCGGTGACGATGACGACCACACCCATGACCAGGATGAAGACGCGGTTGCCCGAGACCTCGTCGTGCGCGCCCTCCCGGCCGTCCCTCCCACGGGCGACGGCGCCGCGCAACCGCGACCAGATGTCGTTGTTGGCCACCGTGGCGCAGGCGATGAGCGCGCCGGAGGAGGTGGACATCACCGCGGAGAGCGCCGCGGCCAGCACCAGGCCGCGCACACCCACCGGCAGCGCGTCCTTGACGATGGTGGCGAAGGCGTCGTCGGCCGCCGCCAGGTCCGGGTACAGCACCTTCGCGGCGGTGCCGATGACGGCGCCGGCGATCGCGTACACCAGGCAGTAGACGCCGGCGACGGTGCCGCCGAGCTTGGCGACCCTGTCGCTGCGGGCGGTGAACACCCGCTGCCAGATGTCCTGGCCGATGAGCATGCCGAAGGTGTAGATCAGCACATAGGTGAAGATCGTCTGCCCGCCGATGCCCAGGGGCGCGAAGTACTCGGTCGGCAGCTGCGCCTTCATCTCCGCGAAGCCGCCCGCCTTGACCACCGCAATCGGCAGCAGCAGGACCAGCACGCCGAGGGTCTTGACCACGAACTGCACCATGTCGGTGAGCGTGATCGACCACATGCCGCCCAGCGTCGAGTACGCCACCACGACCGCGCCGCCCAGGACGATCGCCAGGGTGCGGTCCAGACCGAACAGGACGTCGAAGATCGTCGCGTAGGCGATGGTCGAGGTCACCGCGAGCATCAGCGTGTAGGCCCACATGACGACGCCGGAGATGACCCCGGCCGAGCCGCCGTAGCGCAGGTCGAGCATCTCCGAGACGGTGTAGACCCTCAGGCGGGCGATGCGCGCCGAGAAGAAGACGCTCAGCGCCAGCAGGCCGAGGCCGATCGTGAAGACCATCCACGCGCCGGACAGCCCGTACCGGTAGCCGAGGCCGACGCCGCCGATGGTGGAGGCACCGCCGAGGACGATCGCGGCCATGGTGCCGGAGTACATCGACGGGCCCAGCCGGCGGCCGGCGACCAGGAAGTCGCTCTTGGACCTGGCGCGGCGCATGCCCCACCAGCCCACGGCGAGCATGCCGGCCAGGTAGCCGATGATCACGGCGTAGTCGACGGCCATGGGCCCTCCTCCATCGATGGCGCGGACAAAGCCGCGGACGGAACCACGGGCGGAACCGCGGATGGAACCGCGGGCTTCCTCTGCGGTGACGATAGGTGGCCGGGGAGAGGCGCTGAAGTGTACGTTTCCTCCATCCCGACCGGTCCGCATGGAGGAAACGCACATGACTCCCCCGCGTCAGGACCTAACGCCGCCCACCCCGCCGATCCCGCTCGCCTCCCTGCTGGCCCTGCCCGACCTCGGCCTGCGCCAGGTCGCGGGACCGTCCGCGGCCGGGAGCGACGTCCGCGTCCTGTGGGTCCACACCAGCGAGATGGAGGACCCCGTCCCGTACCTCCTCGGCGGGGAACTGCTGCTCACCGCGGGGGTGCACTTCGCCTCGGCGGAGGGCGCCGAGGACTACCTGGACCGCTACGTGGCCCGCACGGTCCAGGCGGGCGCGGCGGCGCTCGGCTTCGGCCTCGCCCCGGTGCACGACGCGACCCCGCCCGCGCTGCTCGCCGCCTGCGACCGCCACGGCCTGCCGCTCGTGGAAGTGCCCCCGCAGACGCCGTTCACCGCCGTCGCGCGGGCGGTCTGGCAGGCCATGGGCGAGGCCAGGGTCCGCGAGCTGCGGCACGTCACCGAGGCGCAGCAGGCCCTCGCCGCCGCCGCCGCGCGCCCGGATCCCGTCCCCTCGGTGCTGCGCAGGCTCGCCGGCCGTCTGGGCGCGTGGGCCGCGCTGATCGCCCCGGACGGCACGGAGGTGTTCGCGGCGGGCACCGCCCCCGACCCGCGGGCGCGTACGGCGGCGGTCCGGCTCGCCGGGGTGGTCCGCCCGGCGCCGGACGCCCACGCACCGTCGTCGGCGACCGACACCCACGCCGGGACGCGCCTGTCGGCGTACGCCCTCGCCGGCGGCCCCCCGAGCGAGCGGCCGGCGCTCGTCCTGGCGACGGGCCGCCCCGACCCGGGCGACCACGCGGTCGCCAACGTGGCCGCCGTGCTCCTCTCCCTGCTCACCGGGCCGCACCTGGGCAGCGCGGAGGCGGGCCGGTCCGCGGCCCTGGTGCGGCTGCTGCTGGGCGCGGCCCCCAAGGACGCGGCCCCGCTGCTGGGACCGGCGTCCCATTGGGCGGTCGTGCACGCCCGCAGGCGCGCCGGCCCGGCCGGGCCGCTGCCGGCCGCCGCCCTCGGCGCGGCGCTGGGCACCGCCCTGGTCGAGCCGGGCGACGCGGTCGTACGCCTGCTGCTGCCGGCCGGCCGCGAGGTGACCGCCCAGCCGGGGTGGACCCTGGGGGTGAGCGGCCCGGTGGCGGTGGCCGCCCTCGTCACCGGCGACGGCCAGGCCGCGGAGGCGCTGCGCCGGGCGACCGCCACCCGTGTGCCGCTGGTGGTCCACCGCGGGGCCGGTCCCGGCATGACCGGGCTGGTCACCCCGGAGGACGCCCGGGACCGGGCCCGGGAGCTGCTGGCGCCGCTGGCGGGCTCGCCCGCCCTGGTGGAGACCCTGCGCACCTGGATCGGCCTGCACGGCAGCTGGGACCGCACGGCCGTGGCCCTGGAGGTGCACCGCAACACCGTGCGCCAGCGCGTCGGGCGGGCCGCGGCCCTGCTGGAGGCGGACCTGGACGACCCGGACGTACGCATGGAGCTGTGGTTCGCGCTGCGCTGGCTGTGAACCCGTATTTTGGCGCGCCGCGGCGGGCCTCCTGACACCCCGGCAGGAGGTAACGGACCGGCGTCGATCGGCCGCCGCCCGCACGCACGTCCGACAGCAGGCGACAATGGGGGTCATGCTGCCCCATGTCACCGTGCCGTCCCGCAAGGCCCTCGCCGACCACCTCGTCCGCACGCGCATCGCGGGCGACGTCGCCACTCCCCGCGAGAACAACCGCTCGCACTACCGCAGACTCGCCGAGGGCGACCGCCACTACTGGTTCGGCCTGGAGTTCGGCGACCGCTGGACGGACGAGGAGGCGGTGCTGGCGGTCATGGCCGAGCGCTGCGGCGTCGTGGCCGACCCCGGCCACGTCCGGGGGCAGGACACCATCGACCCCGAGCTGACGATCAGCGCCCTGGACCGCGCCGCCCGGATGCTCTGCAAGGCCGTGGAGGGCGGGCAGCGGGTGCTGTTCGCCACCGGCCACCCCGGCGGTCTGCTGGACGTCCACCGCACCGTGGCCGCGGCCGTACGGGCCGCCGGCGCGGAGGTCGTCGCGATTCCGGGCGGGCTGTCCACCGACGAGGGCGGCGTCTTCCAGTTCTGCGACGTGACCATGCTGGAGCGCGGCGCGACGCTGTGGCACACGCACTCCCCGAACCCGATGGCCACGGTCCTGGACGCGCTGGCCGCGCAGGGCCGGCCGATGCCCGACCTGGTCGTCGCCGACCACGGCTGGGCGGGGTGCGCCGGGCAGCGCGGCATCGACGCGATCGGCTTCGCCGACTGCAACGACCCGGCGCTCTTCCTCGCGGAGGCGGAGGGCACCGTTTCGGTGACCGTGCCGCTCGACGACCACGTCACCGACCCGCGCCACTACGACCCGATGACCGCCTACCTGCTGGACGCCGCGGGCCTGACCGGCCCCGCGTGACAGACCGGCCACGCCCCCCTGGGAGGCGTGGCCCGCTGTCTCCCGACGGGCCCCGGGCCGCCGTCCCCATGGCGGCCCGGGGCCCGATGCCGTCAGGCCGGGGCCCCTGCCCCGTCCTTGGTCCACGACATGGGAACCCCCGTTCCCCGTGGTTCCCCGTGGGCCGCCGTCGTTCCCCCGTCGGCCCCGGTTTCCCCCGTCGACCGTCCGGCACGGCCGTCCGGACATGCGGCCAGGCGGTGCGCTCGTTACGATCGCCGTCGATTCTGCCGGTCCCGCGCCGCCGGAGGATCAGCCCCGGGACGGACATCGCGGTCCACCCTCGGGTGGAGTGGAAGGCCGTCCGGAGAGAGGCGCTTGAGCGTGATACGGGTCGTGGTCGTCGACGACGAGACGCTGGTGAGGACCGCCCTGCGGCGGATCCTGGAGTCCGCGGGGGACATCAGGGTGGTCGCCGACTGCGACAGCCGCACGGCACTGGCCGCCGTCCGCGGGCACGCGCCCGACCTGGTGCTGCTGGACACGGTGATGCCCGATCCCGACGGCCTGACCGTGCTGCGCGCCGTACGGGCGCTGCCCGATCCGCCGGCCGTCGCGATGCTCACCGGATTCGACACCAGCGCCCACATCACGGCCGCCATGCGCGCGGGCGCGACCGGCTTCCTGCTCAAGGACACGGCGGTCGCCACGCTCATCGACGCCGTCCGCGTGCTCGCCTCCGGCGGGACGGTCTTCACGCCCACCGTCAGCCGCGCCGTGGTCGACGGCTACCTGGGCACGGCCGATGCCAGGGCGACGGATTCCGCCGGGGCGGCCCTGGAGCGGCTGACCACGCGGGAGCGGGAGGTGCTGCTGCTGGTCGCCGGGGGCCTGTCGAACCTGGAGATTGCCGAGCGGCTGCACATCACCGTGGCGACGGTGAAGGACCACGTACGGGCGCTGCTGCGCAAGCTCGACGCCCCGAACCGGGTGTCGCTGGCTATCACCGCGCACCGCGCCGGGCTCTCGCCGGGGAGCGCCGCGTGAGGCTCCCCCGGGCCGCCGTCGAGGGGTGCCTGGTCGCCGTCGCCGCGGCCGAGGCCTGGGCCACCCGCTCCCTGGGCGGTCCGCTCGCGCTGACGGCGGCTTATGCGGCGGCCGGCGCCCTCGCGCTGCGCCGCCGGCTGCCGCTGACGGTGCTGCTGGCCACCCTGCCCGCCCTGTCGCTGGGGTACGTGTGGCTGGCCCCCATGGCCGCGCTGTACACCATCGCCGCCGACGGCGGCGCCCTGACCGTGGCGCGCGCCCGGCGGCTGCTGCGGCGGGGGCCGCCGCTTCCGGGCGGGAGGCGGATTCCGCCGTCGATGGTGGTGACGTGCGGCGGCGCGGCAGCCATCGCCTTTGTGTCGTTCTTCCCCTGGCCGTGGATCGGGGAGGTCGACTGGGCCCCCGCGGCGACCGTCCTCGCCGTGCTGCTGTCGGCGCTGCTGGCCGTGGCCCCGACCGCGCTGGGGCTGCTCGCCGCGTCACGCCGGGAGCTGTCGGCGCGGCTCGCCGAGCTGGCCGAGAGCCGCGAGCGGGAGCGGCGGCTGGCCGCGGAGCGGGCGGTGGTCCGCGAACGCACCCGGCTCGCACGGGAGATGCACGACACCGTGGCCCACCACATCAGCCTGATCGCCGTGCAGTCGGGCGCGCTGGAGGTGACCGCCGAGGGCGACGAGGCGCGGGCCGCGGCCGGCACCGTACGGCAGCTCAGCCGCGACGCACTGGACGAACTGCGGCACATGGTGGGGCTGCTGCGGATGCCGGTGGGTGGCGAGGACGCCGGACCGGGGCTGGCCGAGCTGCCCACGCTGCTCGCCGCGGCCGGTCCCGAGGTCCGCGGCGACCTGCCCGCCCCCGGCCGGACCGGATGCCCGCCGCCGGTGCAGCACGCCGCCTACCGCACGGTGCAGGAGGCGCTGACCAACGTGCGCAAGCACGCCCCGGGCGCACGGACCGAGGTGACGGTGCGCCTCGCCGCCGACGCGCTGCACGTCGCGGTGCGCAACGCCCCGTGCGGCGACGGCGCCCCGGGCCCGGCGCTGCCGTCGGGGGGCCACGGCCTGACCGGGCTGCGCGAGCGCGCCGCCCAGCTGGGCGGCACCCTTGACGCGGGTCCCGAACCCGACGGCGGCTTCCTGGTGCGGGCCACCCTGCCGCTGGACGCCCACCGGTGACCGCCCCGCAGGCGGCCGGTGACACGGTGGCTCAGGTGGCTCAGTCCCGCGGGACGCGGACGACGCCCTCCTGGATGACGGAGACGGCCAGCCGTCCGTCCTGGGTGTAGATGCGCGCGGTGCCGAGCCCGCGGCCGCCGGAGGCGGAGGGGCTCTGCTGGTCGTAGAGCAGCCATTCGTCGGCGCGGAACGGCCGGTGGAACCACATGGCGTGGTCCAGGCTGGCGCCCACCACGTCGCCGACCGCCCAGCCGCCGCGCCCGTGGGCCAGCAGCACCGAGTCCAGCAGCGTCATGTCCGACACATAGGTGGCGAGGCAGACGTGGAGCAGCGGGTCGTCGGCGAGCTTGCCGTTGGTGCGGAACCACACCTGGGAGCGGGGTTCACGCGGCCCGGCGCCGGCGGCGAGGAACGGCGGGGCCTCGGCGTAGCGCAGGTCGACTGCGGCCCGGGCCTCCAGGAGGCGGTCCACGACTGAGGGGTCGGGGAAGCGGTCCCGGTGCGGGAGGAGCAGTTCCTCGCCGGTCGGCAGGGTCTCGGGGTCCGGCGCGGGCGGCATCGGTTCCTGGTGCTCCAGCCCGTCCTCGTACGTCTGGAAGGACGCGGACAGGTGGAAGATCGGCTGCCCGTGCTGCACCGCGACCACCCGGCGGGTGGTGAAGGAGCGGCCGTCACGGATGCGGTCGACCTGGTAGACGATGGGCGCGCCCGGGTCCCCCATGCGCAGGAAGTAGGCGTGCAGGGAGTGGGCGTCGCGTCCCTCCGGGACGGTGCGCCCCGCCGCGACCAGCGCCTGCGCGGCGACCTGGCCCCCGAAGACGCGGGGGACGACGGCGGGGCGGCTGGCGCCGCGGAAGATGTCCTGCTCGATCCGCTCGAGGTCGAGCAGATCGAGCAGGGACTGCAGTGCGTGGTGTGCGTGGTGGGTCACGTGCGTCTCTCGGGGTCGGCGGACCGTCCTGTCACAGCCCCATCGACTTGGCGATGATCGACTTCATGACCTCGCTGGTCCCGCCGTAGATGCGGTGCACGCGGTTGTCCGCGTACAGACGGGCGATCGGGTACTCCAGCATGTAGCCGTAGCCGCCGTGCAGCTGGAGGCAGCGGTCGATGACCTTGGCCGCGGTCTCGGTGCAGAAGAGCTTGGCGCGCGCGGCGTCGGCGGCGGTGAAGTCGCCGTGCTCGTGGGCCTCCAGGGCGCGGTCGACGACGGCCTGCATGGCGTCGACGTCGGAGGCGCACTCGGCGAGCACGAACTTGGTGTTCTGGAACTCGGCGACGGTCTTGCCGAAGACCTTGCGGTCGCGCACGTACTGGGTGGCGAAGCGGACGGCGGCGTCGGCCTGGGCGTAGGAACCGACGGCGATCGCGAGCCGCTCGACCGGCAGGTTGTGGGCCAGGTAGGAGAAGGCCCTGCCCTCCTCGCCGAGCAGGTCCTCGACGGGGACCTCGACGTCGGTGAAGGACAGCTCCGCGGTGTCGGAGGTGCGCAGGCCGATCTTCTCGAGCTTGCGGCCGACGGCGTAGCCCTCGCTCGTGGTGTCGACCACGAGGATCGACAGCCCGCGGCGGCGGTCCTCGGGGGCGGCGGGCGAGGTGCGGCAGACGACCAGCACGCGGTCGGCGACCACGCCGCCGGTGATGAAGGTCTTGGCGCCGTTGAGGACGTAGTGGGTGCCGTCCTCGGAGAGCTTCGCGGTGGTGGTCATGCCCGCCAGGTCCGAGCCGGTGCCGGGCTCGGTCATCGCGATGGCGGTCATCATGTCGCCGCTGATGAAGTCCGGCAGCCAGCGCTTCTTCTGCTCCTCGTTGGCGAACTCGAGGAGGTACGGGAGCACCAGGCCGGTGTGCACGCCGCTGCTGCCGAAGCTGACGCCGGCGCGGGCGCACTCCTCGGTCACCACGGCGCTGAACTTCCAGCCCGTGATGCCGGCGCCGCCGTACTCCTCGGGCACCTCGATGCCGAAGATGCCCAGCTCGCCCAGGCGCCGGTAGAAGTCGCGGGGCGGGTACCCCGCCTCCTCCCACTCGGGGTAGACGGGCACGACCTCGTTGGCGATGAAGTCCCGGATCGTCTCCCGGAAGGCCTCGTGGTCCTCGTTGAATACCGTGCGACGCACTTGGCGCCTCCTCTGCACACCGAGCGATAAGCAAGCGCTCAGTAAGTTACTTCCCGGTTGTGCGCGCTGTCCAGAGCGGCGAAGGCGCCCAGGGCCAGCCGGTGCAGCAGCAGGGCGGTCGCCGCGCGGCCGGGCAGCCCACCGTGGGGGCCGAGGTGCGGGGTGGAGTTCAGGAGGCCGAAGACGGCGTGCACGGCCGCCCGGACCTCGGACTCGGCCGCCCCGGGGTGCACGTCGCGGACGACGGTGACCCACTGCTCGACGTACTGGCGCTGCAGCTGGCGCACGAGTTTGCGGTCGGAGTCGCGGAGCCGGTCCAGCTCGCGGTCGTGGAGGATGATCAGCGCCCGGTCGTCCAGCGCGAAGTCGATGTGCCCGCGGACCAGGGCGTCCAGCGCCGCGGCCGGGCCGTCGGCCTCGGCGACGCGCATGCGGCCCGCCGAGTGGAGCCGGCCGCTGATCCCGACGAGGAGTTCGGCGAGCATCGCGTCCTTGCCCGCGAAGTGCCGGTACAGCCCCGGGCCGCTGATGCCGACGGCCGCCCCTATCTCGTCCACGCCGACCCCGTGGAACCCGCGCTCGGCGAAGAGCCGCGCGGCCTCCCTCAGGATCTGGTCGCGCCTGCCGCTGGCCGCCTTGGCCGCCGTCCTCGTGGGCTCCACACCGCACCTTTCCGCGAGGCGTCCGGTCTGCGGATGCCCCCGCGATCTCATCGTCCTACCATTCTAGACAGCCGTGTTAACGACCGCTAACGTGGTGGGGAACACGTTAACGACCGCTAACTCCTCCGGGGGCCCGTGACATGGAAGCACCCGTCCTCGCCAGCGCCGCGGATCCGGCGGGCGAGGCCTACCGCGCCAACGAGAAGGCGCACGCCGAGCTGTCCGCACGGCTGCGCGAGAAGCTCGCCGCGGCCGCGCTCGGCGGCGGCGAGAAGGCCCGCGCCCGGCACACCGCCCGCGGCAAGCTGCTCCCCCGCGACCGGG
This sequence comes from Streptomyces sp. NPDC008238, assembly GCF_042956445.1. NCBI lineage: Bacteria > Bacillati > Actinomycetota > Actinomycetes > Kitasatosporales > Streptomycetaceae > Streptomyces > Streptomyces sp. NPDC008238. The sequence continues at coordinate 26,287 of NZ_JBIBGK010000011.1, forward strand.
TGGACGGGCTGCTCGACCCCGGATCGCCCTTCCTGGAGCTCGCCCCGCTGGCCGCCGACGGGATGTACGAGGGCCAGGCCCCGGCCGCCGGCGTCGTCGCCGGGATCGGCCGGGTCTCCGGCCGCGAGGTCGTGGTCGTCACCAACGACGCCACCGTCAAGGGCGGCACCTACTACCCGATGACGGTCAAGAAGCACCTGCGCGCCCAGGAGATCGCCCTGGACAACCGGCTGCCGTGCGTCTACCTGGTGGACTCCGGCGGTGCCTTCCTGCCGAAGCAGGACGAGGTCTTCCCCGACCGCGACCACTTCGGGCGGATCTTCTTCAACCAGGCAACCCTGTCCGCGCGCGGCATCCCGCAGATCGCCGCCGTCCTCGGCTCCTGCACGGCGGGCGGCGCCTACGTCCCGGCGATGAGCGACGAGGCGGTGATCGTCCGCGGTCAGGGCACGATCTTCCTGGGCGGCCCGCCGCTGGTGAAGGCGGCCACCGGCGAGGTGGTCACGGCGGAGGAGCTCGGCGGCGGCGAGGTGCACTCGCGCACCTCCGGCGTCACCGACCACCTCGCCGAGGACGACGCCCACGCGCTGCGCATCGTGCGGAACATCGTGGCGACCCTGCCGGCCCGCGGCGAACTGCCGTGGACGGTGGCCCCCGTCGAGGAGCCCGCCGTCGACCCGGCCGGGCTCTACGGCGCGGTCCCGGTCGACTCGCGCACCCCCTACGACGTCCGCGAGGTCATCGCCCGGCTCGTCGACGGCAGCCGCTTCGCGGAGTTCAAGGCCGAGTACGGCACGACGCTGGTCACCGGCTTCGCCCGGATCCACGGCCACCCGGTGGGCATCGTCGCCAACAACGGCATCCTGTTCTCCGAATCGGCCCAGAAGGGCGCGCACTTCATCGAGCTGTGCGACCAGCGCGGCATCCCGTTGCTCTTCCTGCAGAACATCTCGGGCTTCATGGTGGGCCGCCAGTACGAGGCGGGCGGCATCGCCAAGCACGGCGCCAAGATGGTCACCGCGGTGGCCACGACCCGGGTGCCCAAGCTGACCGTGGTCATCGGCGGCTCCTACGGCGCGGGCAACTACTCGATGTGCGGCCGCGCCTATTCGCCGCGCTTCCTGTGGATGTGGCCCAACGCCAAGATCTCCGTCATGGGCGGCGAGCAGGCCGCCTCCGTGCTGGCCACCGTCAAGCGCGATCAGATCGAGGCGGCCGGCGGCGACTGGGCGGCGGAGGAAGAGGAGGGCTTCAAGGCCCCCATCCGCGCGCAGTACGAGGAGCAGGGCAACGCCTACTACGCGACGGCCCGGCTGTGGGACGACGGGGTCATCGACCCCCTGCAGACCCGCCAGGTGCTGGGGCTGGCCCTGACCGCCTGCGCCAACGCGCCGATTCCGCAACGCGATCCGCAGGCGCCGGGCTTCGGCGTCTTCCGGATGTAGGGGGAGCACCCAGATGTCAGCGATGTTCGACACCGTCCTGGTGGCCAACCGCGGCGAGATCGCCGTCCGTGTCATCCGCACCCTGCGGCGGCTCGGGATCCGTTCGGTCGCCGTCTTCAGTGACGCCGACGCCGGCGCCCGCCATGTGCACGAGGCCGACACCGCCGTGCGCATCGGCCCCGCCGCCGCCACCGAGAGCTACCTGTCCGTCGAGCGCCTGCTGGAGGCGGCCGCCCGCACCGGCGCCCAGGCCGTCCACCCGGGCTACGGCTTCCTCGCCGAGAACGCCGCCTTCGCCGGCGCCTGCGCGAAGGCCGGGCTCGCCTTCATCGGGCCGCCCGCCCGGGCCATCGAGCTCATGGGCGACAAGATCCGCGCCAAGGAGACCGTCCACGAGGCGGGCGTCCCGGTGGTGCCGGGCAGCAGCGGCAGCGGGCTCAGCGACGAGCAGCTGACGGCCGCCGCCCTGGAGATCGGCACCCCCGTGCTGCTGAAGCCCTCCGCGGGCGGCGGCGGCAAGGGCATGCGCCTGGTCCGGGACACCGCCCTGCTCGCGGAGGAGATCGCGGCCGCGCGGCGCGAGGCACGCGGCTCCTTCGGGGACGACACCCTGCTGGTGGAGCGGTGGATCGACCGTCCACGGCACATCGAGATCCAGGTGCTGGCCGACGGCCACGGCAACGTGGTGCACCTCGGCGAGCGCGAGTGCTCCCTGCAGCGCCGCCACCAGAAGGTGATCGAGGAGGCCCCCTCGGTCCTGCTGGACGAGGCGACCCGGGCCGCCATGGGAGCCGCCGCCGTGCAGGCCGCGCTGTCCTGCGGCTACGTCGGCGCGGGCACGGTGGAGTTCATCGTCCCGGGCGCCGACCCGTCCGCCTACTGCTTCATGGAGATGAACACGCGCCTGCAGGTCGAGCACCCGGTCACCGAACTGGTCACCGGCCTGGACCTGGTGGAGTGGCAGCTGCGGATCGCCGCGGGCGAGCGGCTCTCCTTCGGCCAGGAGGAGGTCGTCCTGACCGGGCACGCCGTCGAGGCCCGGATCTGCGCCGAGGTGCCCTCGCGCAACTTCCTGCCGTCGGCGGGCACGGTGCTGGCGCTTTCCGAGCCCGCGGGCGAGGGCGTGCGCGTCGACTCGGGACTCGGCTCGGGCAGCGAGATCGGCACGTCCTACGACCCCATGCTCGCCAAGGTCATCGCCCACGGCCCCGACCGGCCGACGGCGCTGCGCCGGCTGCGGGCCGCGCTCGCCGGGACGACCGTGCTGGGCCTGGAGACCAACACCGGCTTCCTGCGCCGTCTCCTGGCCCATCCCGACGTCGTCTCCGGGGAGATGGACACCGGCCTGATCGACCGGGAGCTTTCGGGCCTGGTGCCCTCCGAGGTGCCCGTCGAGGTGTACGCGGCGGCCGCGCTGCTGCGCCACGCCGCCCTGGAGCCCGCGGCGAGCGCCGGCTGGCGGGACCCGTTCTCCGTGCCGAGCGGCTGGCGGCTCGGCGGGGAGCCCGCCTGGACGGACCACTGGCTGCGGGTGCCGGGGGCCGAGGCCGTACGCGTGCGCGTCCGCGGCGGTGCCGGGGAGGCGGAGGTGCGCGTCGAGGACACCGCGCCGGTGCGGGCCCGGCTGCTCCGCGGCTCCGGGCAGCGGGTCACCGTCGAGTGGGACGGCGTCACGCACGTCTTCGAGCACGCCGGCGACTGGCTCGGCCGGGACGGCGACGGCTGGCACCTTCAGCCGTACGACCCGGTCGAGGCCGCCCTGCGCGGCGGCGCCGGCGCCGGCGGGGTGGACACCCTGGCCGCGCCCATGCCGGGCACGGTGACCGTGGTCAAGGTCGCCAAGGGCGACGAGGTCACCGCGGGCCAGAGCCTGCTCGTGGTGGAGGCGATGAAGATGGAGCACGTCATCACCGCCCCGCACGACGGCACCGTCACCGAGATCGACGTGACCCCGGGCAGCACCGTCGCCATGGACCAGGTGCTCGCCGTCGTCACCCCGCACCAGGAGGAGGCGGAATGACGGACGTCGAACGGACCCCAGGACTGCCCATGTCCGTGCCGCTGGCCGGGCTCCCGCCGCGGGTGCGCATCCACGAGGTCGGCGCACGCGACGGGCTGCAGAACGAGAAGGCCACGGTCCCCACCGAGGTCAAGGCCGAGTTCGTGCACCGCCTGGCCGGCGCCGGGCTCACCACCATCGAGGCGACCAGCTTCGTGCGCCCCGAGTGGGTGCCGCAGCTGGCCGACGCCGAGCAGCTGATGCCGCTGCTGGACGACCTGGGCGACGGGGTCCGGCTGCCCGTGCTGGTGCCCAACCGGCGCGGCCTGGAGCGCGCCCTGGCCCTGGGGGTGCGCGAGATCGCCGTCTTCGGCAGCGCCACCGAGTCCTTCGCCAAGGCCAACCTCAACCGCACCGTCGACGAGTCGCTGGAGATGTTCGCCCCGGTCGTCGCCACCGCCAAGGAGGCCGGGGCGAGGGTCCGCGGCTACCTGTCGATGTGCTTCGGCGACCCCTGGGAGGGCCCCGTGCCCGTCCCGCAGGTCGCCGCGGTGGCCCGCCGGCTCCTCGACCTGGGCTGCGACGAGCTCAGCCTCGGCGACACCATCGGCGTCGCCACCCCCGGTCACGTCGTGGCGCTGCTGGACGCCCTGGGCGGCCTGGACGTGCCCGTCGAACGGCTCGCCGTCCACTTCCACGACACCTACGGCCAGGCACTGTCCAACACCCTGGCCGCCCTCCGCCACGGCGTGACCGTCGTCGACGCCTCCGCAGGCGGCCTCGGCGGCTGCCCCTACGCCAAGAGCGCCACCGGGAACCTCGCCACCGAGGACCTGGTCTGGATGCTCGACGGCCTCGGTGTCGAGACCGGGGTCGACCTCAGCCGCCTCACCGCCACCAGCGTGTGGATGGCGGAGCAATTGGGCCGACCGAGCCCGTCCCGTACCGTCCGCGCCCTCTCCCACCAGGAGTGACCACAGCCATGACGACCGCCTACCGGCTCCCCGCCGAGTACGAGGAACTCCGCCGCACGGTGGAGGAGTTCGCGCACGACGTCGTCGCGCCCAAGATCGGCGAGTTCTACGAGCACGACGAGTTCCCCTACGAGATCGTCCGCGAGATGGGCCGCATGGGCCTGTTCGGGCTGCCCTTCCCCGAGGAGTACGGCGGCATGGGCGGCGACTACTTCGCCCTGTGCATCGCCCTGGAGGAGCTCGCCCGGGTGGACTCCTCCGTGGCGATCACCCTGGAGGCGGGGGTCTCGCTGGGCGCCATGCCGGTCTTCCGCTTCGGCACCGAGGAGCAGAAGCGCACCTGGCTGCCCCAGCTGACCGCCGGCGAGCAGCTGGGCGCCTTCGGGCTGACCGAGCCGGAGTGCGGTTCGGACGCCGGTGGCACCCGCACCACGGCCCGGCTGGACGAGGCGACCGGCGAGTGGGTGATCAACGGCACCAAGAGCTTCATCACCAACTCGGGCACCGACATCACCGCCCTGGTCACCGTGACGGCGGTCACCGGCCGCAAGGAGGACGGCCGCCCGGAGATCTCCTCGATCATCGTGCCGTCGGGCACCCCGGGCTTCACGGTGTCGAAGAAGTACAGCAAGGTCGGCTGGAACGCCTCCGACACCCGGGAGCTGTCCTTCTCCGACTGCCGCGTGCCCGCCGCCAACCTGCTGGGCGAGCGGGGCCGGGGCTACGCCCAGTTCCTGCGCATCCTGGACGAGGGCCGGATCGCCATCGCCGCGCTGGCCACCGGTCTCGCCCAGGGCTGCGTGGACGAGTCGGTCCGCTACGCCAAGGAGCGCACGGCCTTCGGGCGCCCGATCGGCGGCAACCAGGCGATCTCCTTCAAGCTCGCCGACATGGAGACGCGCGCCCACACCGCCCGGCTGGCCTGGCGGGACGCGGCGTCCCGGCTGGTGGCCGGCGAGCCCTTCAAGAAGGAGGCGGCGATGGCCAAGCTCTACTCCTCGGAGATCGCGGTCACCAACGCCCGCGAGGCCACCCAGGTGCACGGCGGCTACGGCTTCATGAACGAGTACCCGGTCGCCCGCATGTGGCGGGACTCCAAGATCCTGGAGATCGGTGAGGGCACCAGTGAGGTGCAGCGCATGCTGATCGCGCGCGAGCTCGGCCTTCCGGCGTAGTTCCACCCCCCTCCCTGCCCGATATCGGGCAGAAATCTTGCGATCAGCCTCCTCCGTCCCTCAGTATCGACCGGTGCTCGAACGCCGGACGACCCACGACGACCTCGTCGACCACCTGGTGCGGACCACGCCGCTGCAACGCGGTGAGGCCGCCCGGGTGGTCCTCGACGTCCTGGCGTACTTCGACGAGCCCGCCGAGGACTACGTGCGGCGCCGCCACCGCGAGCTGCAGGCCAAGGGTCTGCAGAACACGGAGATCTTCGAGCGGATCACGGCCGAGCTGCCGCACCGGGCGGTCACCCCGCCCGCGTACTCACTGCGGCAGCTGCGCCGCATCGTCTACGGCTGACAGGGAGACCGGGCCGCCTCGTGCGACCGGGAGGGACGGAAACATGTGTGGAATCGTCGGCTACATCGGGAAGCGTGACGTGGCCCCGCTGCTGCTGGAGGGCCTGCAGCGGCTGGAGTACCGCGGATACGACTCCGCGGGCATCGTGATCTCCGGCCGGTCCGGCGGACTCAAGGCCGTCAAGGCCAAGGGCCGGGTGCGCGAGCTGGAGGCCCGGGTCCCCAAGCGCTTCGCCGGCACCACCGGCATAGCCCACACCCGCTGGGCCACCCACGGCGCCCCCAGCGACGAGAACGCCCACCCGCACCTCGACACCGAGGGCAAGGTCGCCGTCGTCCACAACGGCATCGTCGACAACGCCGACGAACTGCGCGCCAAGCTGATCGCGGACGGCGTGGTCTTCGCCTCCGAGACCGACACCGAGGTCATCACCCACCTCGTCGCCCGCTCCCAGGCCGCCTCCCTGGAGGAGAAGGTTCGCGAGGCGCTGAAGGTCGTCGAGGGCACCTACGGCATCGCCGTGATGCACGCCGACTTCCCCGACCGGATCGTCGTGGCCCGCAACGGCTCGCCGGTCGTCCTCGGCATCGGCGAGAAGGAGATGTTCGTCGCCTCCGACGTCGCCGCGCTGATCTCCCACACCCGCCAGGTCGTCACCCTCGACGACGGCGAGATGGCCACCCTGAAGGCCGACGACTTCCGCACGTACACGACCTCGGGCACCCGCACCACCGCCACCCCGGAGACCGTGGAGTGGGAGGCCGCCTCCTACGACATGGGCGGTCACGACACGTACATGCACAAGGAGGTCTGCGAGCAGCCCGACGCGGTCGACCGTGTGCTGCGCGGCCGGATCGACGACAAGTTCTCCACCGTGCACCTGGGCGGCCTGAACCTCGACGCCCGCGAGGCCCGCGGCATCCGCCGTGTGAAGATCCTCGGCTGCGGCACCTCGTACCACGCCGGAATGATCGGGGCCTCGCTGATCGAGGGCCTGGCCCGCATCCCGGCCGACTCCGAGCCGGCCTCCGAGTTCCGCTACCGCAACCCGGTCGTGGACCCCGACACGCTCTACATCGCCGTCTCGCAGTCCGGTGAGACCTACGACGTGCTGGCGGCGGTCCAGGAGCTCAAGCGCAAGGGCGCCCGCGTCCTCGGCGTGGTGAACGTGGTGGGCTCCGCCATCGCCCGGGAGACCGACGGCGGCGTGTACGTGCACGCCGGCCCGGAGGTCTGCGTCGTCTCCACCAAGTGCTTCACCAACACCGTCGTCGCCTTCGCGCTGCTCGCCCTGCACCTCGGCCGCATCCGCGACCTGTCGGTGGCCGACGGCAAGCGGATCATCGAGGGCCTGCGCAGGCTGCCCGCGCAGATCCAGGAGATCCTCGCGCAGGAGGAGGACATCAAGAAGCTGGCGGCCGAGTACGCGGACGCCAGGTCGATGATGTTCATCGGCCGGGTGCGCGGCTACCCGGTGGCGCTGGAGGCCTCGCTGAAGCTGAAGGAGATCTCCTACATCCACGCCGAGGCGTACCCGGCCTCCGAGCTCAAGCACGGGCCGCTGGCCCTGATCGAGCCCGCGATGCCGACCGTGGCGATCGTCCCGGACGACTCGCTGCTGGAGAAGAACCGCGCCGCGATGGAGGAGATCAAGGCCCGCAGCGGACGGATCCTGGCGGTCGCGCACCAGGAGCAGGAGAAGGCCGACCACACCATCGTCGTCCCGAAGAACGAGGACGAGCTCGACGCGATCCTCATGGGCATCCCGCTCCAGCTGCTGGCGTACCACACGGCGCTGGCCCTGGGCCGGGACATCGACAAGCCGCGCAACCTGGCGAAGTCCGTGACGGTCGAGTAGCCGGCGGCCCCGGTCACGACGAGGCCCCCGCGCCGTTGCCCGGCGCGGGGGCCTCGTCCTCGTTCCCGAGGGTCAGGCCGCGTGCCCGCGGCGCGGCACGGACAGCCGCCAGCCGTCGGCGAGGGCGCGCCGGCCCCACGCGGCGTTGGTGAGCAGTGCGGTCCCGCCGTACCAGGCGACCGCCCCGGCCGCGAGGGCGACCCAGCCGGCCACCTTGCCGAGGCCGCCGTTGGAGGCGAGTGCGGCGACACCGGACAGGGCCGTGGCGACGGTCAGCAGCCCGAAGACCGCCTGCGCCACCCCGCCCATCTGCCAGGCGGCCATCGTGAGGCTGAGCGCCAGCAGCGCCCACAGGAGCATGAAGAGCCCGGCGGCCTCCTTGCTCGCACTCGCACCGGACCCCGCCGACCAGGTCACCCAGAAGGCGCCCAGTGAGGCGAAGGCGGTGCCGGTGAAGCCGTTGCCGCCGTAGAACTCCCACATGCCGGCGACGAATTGCGTCACGCCGCCGACGACGAGTGCGAGCCGGGCGGCGTCCGCCGTCGCGGTGTTGTCGAATACGCCGGTGCTGAGCAGCCCGTAGGCGATCAGCGTCAGGCCGAGTGTCAGATATCCCAGAGCCGTCGCGCCGGCTCCTGCGGTGCGTGCCGTGGAGACGTCGTTGTCCACCGCGGGCCCCCTTCGGGTACGAGGGAAGAAACTGCAGATGAGATACCCTTCACAAGGGCACAAGCAATCCCGCGGAGACCTGATTCAGGGCGTCGTGCACCGAATCGTTATGGAATGACCACGACAGGCCGCTGCGCGCGGCGGGCGAGGCGCCCGGCGACCGACCCGAAGATCTTGCCGATGATCCCGTGCGTCCCACCCACCACGATGGCGTCGGCCTCGTACTCCCGGCCGACCTCCTCCAGCTCGTGACAGATGTCGCCGCCGCGCTCGACCAGGATCCACGGCACCTCCGACAGATGGTCGGCGCAGGCGAGTTCCAGGCCGAGCACCTCGGTGCGGTGGTCGGGGACGTCGACGAAGACGGGCGGCTCGCAGCCCGCCCACACGGTCGCCGGGAGCCGGTTGGCGACGTGCACGATGATCAGCGCGGAACCGGACCGGCGGGCCATGCCGATGGCGTACGCGAGGGCCCGTTCACTCGACACGGAGCCGTCGAAACCGACGACCACGCCGTGCCGGAACGCGGGATCACAGGAAGTGCGCGGCTCGCAGTCCGCCTCGGGCACCGCCGCCGATTCGGCGAGCGGCTTTCCTTCGGCGGGCTCGGGGAGCTCGTAACCGGCCATGATGCGGTTTCTCGGCAAGGTCGGCGCCGGGGGCGCCGAGTGGGCGGACAACAACAGTGCGGGGGCCGCGGGACCGGCCTGATTTCGACCGGTAAGGGGCTGCCCTTCCCGCTGACTCCAGAGTACGGCGACTGTGGGCCCCTGCACAGATGCGCAGTCGCCCTCACAGCGTCCCCCTACCCCGGAGTTTCCAGGAGAATGCCGGAGCGGGCGGCGGAGCGCAACGCCCGGTCGCCAATCGGACAAGTCACCCCGCGCGCGGCCCTCTCCCACTGTCCGCCTCCGGCCATATCCGGAATCGTCCTCCCCGCCCCACGAGGCGGAGGGGGCGCACTCGTTCCCCGGCCACACAGGGGGCGTACGACGGAGCGCTGACCAGGGGCGCGTACAGGACTTCCCATCATTTTCGGCCAACTTCCCATCCTGGGACGGGACTTGGGATCATGTGCCACAACCCCCGCCACCACCAGGGCGGAAGCGGAATGAGGGGGCGCACGGGCGTTGTGCGCCGGTTCCCCTCCCGGAAGGCACACTTCACGAGGAGAACGCTTCGTGATCGAATGCTTCACGCCACGTGGTCATGTCGACATACCGGCAGGTGGTGAACTTGCCACTGCGGGTACAGCGGAACGAGTAGATTCGATCTTGAGCGACAACGGCGGGGGACCCGTGCAGGACCGAGAGGACCAGACGACCGAGGGGGGCTTGAGCTCCATGACACAGGAGTCCAGGACCGGCACCATGGCGGAGATCCAGTCGGCCGCCGGCACGTCCACCGCACCGTCCGCGTCGACGGGTACGGCGCACGTCCCGTACGTCCCGGGAGCGTCCGGCGCCCCGGTGAGCACCTCCGTTCCGTCCGGCCCGTCCGCCACCGCCCAACAGGGGCGCGGACCGCGCAAGTTGTCGGCACGGCGCCGTCAGGAGGTGGTCGCCGTCCTGCTGTTCAGCGGCGGGCCCATCTTCGAGAGCTCCATCCCGCTCTCCGTGTTCGGCATCGACCGCCAGGACGCGGGCGTTCCGCGCTACCGGCTGCTGGTCTGCGCCGGCGAGGACGGCCCCCTGCGCACCACCGGAGGGCTGGAGTTGTCCGCCCCGTACGGCCTGGAGGCACTGTCGCGGGCCGGCACGGTCGTCGTGCCCGCCTGGCGCTCGATCTCGCAGCCGCCGCCCGCCGAGGCGCTGGACGCGCTGCGCCGCGCCCACGAGGAGGGCGCCCGCATCATCGGGCTGTGCACCGGTGCCTTCGTGCTCGCCGCCGCGGGGCTGCTGGACGGCCGCCCGGCCACCACGCACTGGATGTACGCGCCGACCCTCGCCAAGCGCTACCCGTCCGTCCACGTCGACCCGCGCGAGCTGTTCGTCGACGACGGCGACGTCCTCACCAGCGCCGGCACCGCCGCCGGCATCGACCTGTGCCTGCACGTCGTGCGCAGCGACCACGGCGGCGAGGCCGCCAACGCGCTCGCCCGCCGGCTGGTCGTACCGCCGCGCCGCGGCGACTGGGGCGGCCAGCCCCGGCACCTCGACCGCTCTTTACCCGAGGAGATCGGCGGCGATCCGCTCGCCGAGGTCGTCGCCTGGGCCCTGGAGCACCTGCACGAGCAGTTCGACGTGGAGACCCTGGCCGCCCGCGCCTACATGAGCCGCCGCACCTTCGACCGCCGTTTCCGCACCCTGACCGGCAGCGCGCCCCTGCAGTGGCTGATCACCCAGCGCGTCCTGCAGGCCCAGCGGTTGCTGGAGACCTCCGACTACTCCGTGGACGAGGTCGCCGCACGCTGCGGTTTCCGCTCGCCCGTCGCGCTGCGCGGGCACTTCCGCCGCCAGCTCGGCTCCTCCCCCGCCTCGTACCGGGCCGCCTACCGCGCCCGGCGCCCGCAGGACGATCCGGACCCCGCCGCGCTCGGCGCCACCCGTGAACCGCGCGGGGCCGAGGCGGCCGGCGGCCCGGTTCCGGTCCCCCGCCGCAGCCCCGTGCCCACCGCGGACCGCGGCAACGGCGGGGTGCTGCAGATCCCGGGGCAGAACGGTCCCGGCACCGGCCCGGGCACGCCCAAGACCGAGGGCGAACCGCCCTACGCGGCGCGCATCCCGGAGCAGCCCGGCAGTCGCTTCGACCCGCGCGAGCCGCACGGCAGCCGGCGTCCGCGGGGCGACCGGGACGGCCGTGACGGGCGCAGTCGCAGCGCGACTATGCCTGCTCCGCGGGATCGCCCCGTAGGGTGAGACGTATGAACGACCGGATGGTGTGGATCGACTGCGAGATGACCGGGCTCTCCCTGGCCCAGGACGCTCTGATCGAGGTGGCGGCGCTCGTCACCGACTCGGAGCTCAACGTGCTCGGCGAGGGGGTGGACATCGTCATCCGTCCGCCGGGCGAGGCCCTGGAGAGCATGCCGGAGATCGTCCGCACGATGCACACCGCCTCCGGGCTGCTCGACGAGCTCGACGGCGGGGTGACGCTGGAGGAGGCGGAGAAGCTCGTCCTGGACTACGTGCGCCAGTACGTGACCGAGCCCCGCAAGGCGCCGCTGTGCGGCAACTCGGTCTCCACCGACCGCGGCTTCCTCGCCCGGGACATGCCGGCCCTCGAGCAGCACCTGCACTACCGCATCGTCGACGTCTCCTCCGTCAAGGAGCTGGCCCGGCGCTGGTACCCGCGCGCCTACTTCGCGAGCCCCGAGAAGAACGGCCACCACCGCGCGCTCGCCGACATCCGGGAGTCCATCGCGGAGCTGCGCTACTACCGCGAGGCGGTCTTCGTGCCGCAGCCGGGACCCGACACGGACACCGCGCGTTCGATCGCCGCGAAGTACGTCCTGCCTGCGGAAACGGTGGAGTGAGCGACCCACGGGAAACGTGGCAGCGAGCACCCCGCCGGACCCTGTACACTTTTTCTCGGCCGGTGCGGAGCAGTGACAAGCGCCGGTCGTGGTGGGTGTAGCTCAGCTGGTAGAGCACCTGGTTGTGGTCCAGGATGTCGCGGGTTCGAGTCCCGTCACTCACCCTGTCGACTGAGGGCCGGTCCGTGGAAACGGACCGGCCCTCAGTCGTGTGCGGACCTGCTCGCGGGCCCGGCCCCGGCGGTGGCCCGCCGGTCGCGGCGGCCGGGACCACGGGGCCGGGACCACGCGGCCCCGGCCGGGCGGGTCAGCCGGCGACGGCCTCGGCGGCGGCGAGCGCCGGCTGCCAGGGGTACTCGGGCCCGGGCCCGGCGTCGCCGAGCAGCAGCGTGACCCCGGCGGCACGCAGGGTCTCCAGCGAACGCTCGTACTGCGGGTGCTGCATGAGCCCGGCGTTCACGGAGGGCATCGCCACCGTCGGGACGCGCTTGCCGAGGCCCTCGGCGAGGACCCCGGTCACGAAGGTCCCCGTGAGGCCCAGCGCCCATCCGTTGATCGTGTTGAAGGTGGCCGGGGCCACCAGGATCACGTCGGCCGGGGGCCAGACCTCGGGCAGGCCGGGCAGCGGGTACTCGTGGCGTACGGGGCGGCCGGTCAGCGCGGCCAGCCCGTCCAGGCTCGGCTCCAACCAGCGGGCCGCCGTGGGCGTCAGCCCGAGGCACACGTCCCAGCCGCGCACCTGCGCGTCCTCGATGACCCGCGCGACGTCGAAGACGGGCGGGGCGGCACCGGCGAAGAGGTAGAGGGTCCGAGTCATGCGGCCCACCCAATCGCGGGAAGTGGATCTTACGCAACCGTATGCGGGACCGGACGCCCGGCGGCCCTCACGGGGCCCAGTGGTACTTGCCCCCGCCGAGCCAGCGCACGACCTGCGGGTCGTCGAAGTCGACGTGCTCCCGCCCGGCGTCGTGGGCGATGCGGACGACGTCGAGCAGGTCGTGGGCGATGCCGACGGGCTGCCCGTCGATCTGCACGATGCGGAAGGGCGGGTCACCGGCCTGGACGGGGGACACGACGATCAGGGTGCTCACCTGTCCAGCTTGCGGCACCCCGGCACGCGCCGCACCCGCCGCGCCGCGCGCCCGAAGTGGCCCCGCCGGGCGGCGGGCGAATGGCCCTCGGCAGGCCCGTCCCCGCGCTCGTAGCGTGGGGGGCATGAGCACCGACTCCTCCCGTACGGCCCTTGCCTCCCGTACCGCCCTCGCCTCCCGTCTGCGCGCCCTGCACGTGCCGGGCGACCCGCTGGTCCTGCCGAACGTCTGGGACTGCGCCTCCGCGCTCGCCGTGGCCGACGCGGGCTTCCCCGCGGTCGCCACCGGGAGCGCCGCCATGGCGCGCGTCCTGGGGTACCAGGACCGGGAGGGCACCCCCGCGGAGGAGATGCTCGCCGCGGTGGCCCGCATCGCCCGGGCCGTCCCCGTGCCGGTGACCGCCGACTTGGAACGGGGCTACGGGATGGCGCCCGCGGAGCTGGCGGAGCGGCTGTCCGCGACCGGCGCCGTGGGCTGCAACCTGGAGGACACCGACCACCGCACGGGCCTCCTGGCCGACGCCGGGGAGCAGGCGGAGTACATCGCCGCCCTGCGCGCGGCGGACCCCGAGCTGGTGATCAACGCCCGGACGGACTGCTTCCTGCGCCGCGACGCCGACCCCGCGCGGCGCCTGGCGGAGGCGGTGGAGCGGGCACGGGCGTACCTGGCGGCCGGCGCGGACTGCGTCTACCCGATCGGGGCGCTGGACGAGCAGTCCGTGGCGGCCGTCGTCGAGGCCGTGGACGGCCGTCCGGTCAACGTGCTGTCCCGGCCCGGCGGGCCCTCACGGGCCCGTCTGGCGGAGCTGGGGGTGGCCAGGATCAGCTTCGGTCATCAGCTCCACCAGCTGGTCCAGGGGTACTTCGCCGGGCTCCTGGCGGCGGTCGCACGCGGGGACAGCCCGTTCACGCAGGGCTGACGGGTCGTCAGTCGTCCGTGCGCGGCGGCGACTCGTCGTTGCCGCGCCGGATCGTGCGCAACGGGCCGCCGGGCCGCCACACCTGCAGGACGAGGTCGGGGTCCTCGACGTAGGTGCGTACGACCTCGGCGATCTCGGCGCGGAAGAGGTGGAAGGGCCCCTCGGGCACCGTCACCTCGCCGGTGAAGCGGGCGATCACCGCCGGGTCGGTGACCTCGACGGCGCGCCCGGAGATCCGCACGTCGCCGCCGTCCATGGAGGTGTCCGGGCCGGGGTTGACGTGGAGCGCGAAGCGCGGGTCGCGCCGCAGGTCGAGGGCCTTGCGGGAGCGGGGCATCATGCCGAGCCACAGCTCGCCCAACCGGAACTCGGCCTCGATGCCGCTGAGCCGGGGAGCGCCGTCGGCGCGGAGGGTGCCGAGGACGTGGTGCTTGTAGCCGCCGAATCGGGTGCGCACGGCCTCGGCGAGGCCGGGCTGCGCTTCCTCTAGGTCTGTCCAGCTGGTCGTCATGCCGCCATGCTGCCCGGCATACCCGACATCCTCTGTCGGCATTGCCGGGGCGGGATCACTCCTCGCCCGGGAGGCGGCGGGCCGGGGCGTCGCCCTGGCCCTGGCGCGCCGCCTGCCAGATCCCGCGCAGGCGGTCCAGCTCGGCCAGTTCGGCACGCGACCAGGTGCGCCGGCCCGCGACGTACCGCCGTATGGCCTCATTGGCGGCTTCGACGGATCGGCGGTCCAGAACAACGGTCGGTGGCATGCCTTGATTTTAGGAGAGGGGTGTGACAAAGAGCCCTGGTTGACGGCCTCGTGGGGCCATGTCACACCGTGAGCCTCCTCACGTGACGGGGCTCACTCCCTCCGGTCCGCGCCGGCTCCCTGGTCGCGCGCGTCCTGTGCCGCTACGGTCTGCCGGGACCGGTGGGAGCGCGCCCACGCCCCTGACCGGCGCCTCTCCCGCCACGGGGCAGGCGGCACGAAGCCGGGCGGGTGTGCGGTTCCGGGTCCGCGCGCCCGCCCTCCGCAGCGCGCGACGGCGGTACGGCCGGGAAGGCCGCGCGGCGGTCAGGCCGCGCATCGGTCCCGCCGCGCTGTCAGGCCGCGCTGTCGGGCCGCGCGGTCAGGCCGACTCGCGGCGCACGAGCTCCGTCGACAGCACCACCTGCCGGCGGGTGGCGGTGCTCGCCGCGATCTCCTCCAGCAGCACCCGCGCCATGGTGCGGCCCATCTCCTCGATCGGCTGCCGCACGCTGGTGAGCGGCGGGTCGGTGTGGCGGGCGATGGCCGAGTCGTCGAAGCCGATCAGCGCCACGTCGTCGGGCACGCGCCGCCCCTTCTCCCGCAGCACCTGCAGCGCGCCGCTGGCCATCACGTCGGAGGCCGCGAAAACCGCGTCGACGTCCGGCCGGCGCTCCAGCAGCGCCCGCATCGCGGCACGCCCGCCCTCCTCGGTGAAGTCGCCGGCCGCGACCAGCGCGTGGTCGTGGGCCAGCCCGGCACCCTCCACCGCCTGGCGGTAGCCGTCGAGGCGGGAGCGGGCGACGTACATGTCCAGGGGCCCGGTGATGGTGGCCACCGCCTTGCGCCCGCGCCCCAGCAGGTGGGCGACGGCCGAACGGGCACCGCCGACGTTGTCGGAGTCGACGTACGACACCGACTCCAGGTCGGAGCGGCGGCCGCTCAGCACCGTCGGCATCTCCAGCTGCTCCAGCAGGTCGGGCAGCGGGTCGTCCTCGTGCACCGAGACCAGCAGGACGCCGTCGACCCGGTGCGCGCCGAGGTACTGGGCGAAGCGCTGCCGTTCCTTGGGCGTCCGCAGCAGCGTGAGCAGCAGCTGCATGTCGGTGTCGGCGAGCTCGGCGCCGACGCCCCGGATGATGTCGGAGAAGTACGGCTCGGCGAAGAGCCTGGTCTCCGCCTCCGGGATGACCAGGGCGATCGCGTCCGTCCGGTTGCCCGCCAGGGCGCGCGCCGCGCGGTTGGGGACGTAGCCGAGCTCGGCGATGGCGGCCTCGACCGCGGTCTTGGCGCGGTCGCTCACCCGGGGCGATCCGTTGATCACCCGGGAGACCGTGCCGCGGCCCACTCCGGCACGCGCGGCGACCTCCTCAAGCGTCGGCCTGCCGCTGCGCCGTCCGCCGATCACCATTGCGGCCTCCCAATCACGAGGTGGTAACTGCGCCAACTTAGAGCGTCTGCTCCCTTGACACCTCATCGGGGAACGGAGACTCTTCAACACATCACGTATGGGAGCGCTCCCACACTATCGAACACGTACACTTCCCGCACGTACCCGGAGGACCCGAATGCGCACGACAAGGAAGTCGTCCCGGCCACGAGGCCGTACCGCGGCCGTCGCGATAACCGCGGTGGCAGCGCTGGGAGTGAGCCTGCTCGCCGGCTGCTCCAAGGACAGCGACGAGCCGGCCAAGGCCGGTGGCTCGGAGGGTGACGGCAAGGGCAAGATCACCCTCACGGTCGGCACCTTCGGTGTCTTCGGCTACAAGCAGGCCGGTCTGTACGAGGAGTACGAGAAGGCGCATCCGAACATCACGATCAAGGAGAACGTGATCGAGCGGAACGACGCCTACTACCCGCAGCTGCTGACCCACCTCGCCGCCGGCAGCGGCCTGAGCGACATCCAGGCCATCGAGGTCGGCAACATCAACGAGGTCGTCACCACCCAGGCGGCGAAGTTCGAGGACCTCTCCAAGGCCGAGGGCGTCGACAAGTCGAACTACCTCGACTGGAAGTGGGCACAGGCCAGCACCTCCGACGGCAAGACCGTCGCGCTCGGCACCGATATCGGCCCGATGGCCATCTGCTACCGCACCGACCTGTTCAAGGCGGCCGGTCTGCCCACCGACCGCGAAGAGGTCGGCAAGCTGTGGGCCGGTGACTGGAGCAAGTACCTGGACGCGGGCAAGACCTACACCGAGCACGCGCCCAAGAACACCACGTTCCTGGACTCGTCCGCCGGTCTCTACCAGGCGATCAGCAACTCCGCCTCCGAGCGCTACTACGACAGCAGCGGCAAGGTCATCTACAAGACCAGCCCCTCCGTGAAGGAGGCCTGGAACCTGGCCATGGAGGCCACCACCGGCAAGATGACCGCCAAGCTGAAGCTGTTCGACAAGGCCTGGGACCAGGGCTTCGCCAACGGCCGCTTCGCCTCGCTCCCCTGCCCGTCGTGGATGCTCGGCTACATCCAGGAGAAGGCCGGCGACGCGGGCAAGGGCAAGTGGGACGTCGCCGCCGCGCCGAAGCCCGCCAACTGGGGCGGCTCCTTCGTGGGCGTGCCCTCGGCCGGCAAGAACAAGGCAGAGGCCGTGAAGCTGGCCGCGTGGCTGACCGCCCCCGCCCAGCAGGCCAAGGTCTTCGCCAAGCAGGCGAGCTTCCCGAGCGCCCCGGGCGCCTATGACCTGCCCGAGGTCAAGGACGCCAAGCACGAGTACTTCAACAACGCGCCGATCGGCCAGATCTTCGCCGACGCGGCCAAGAGCATCCCGACCCTGGTGATCGGCCCGAAGGACCAGCAGATCTACACGGCCATCACCGACGTCGGCATCCTGCAGGTCGAGCAGCAGGGCAAGACCCCTGCTCAGGGCTGGGCGGCTGCCGAGAAGGAAATCGACAACGCACTGGACCAGTGACCCGCATGGCTTCGGAGACCTCCGACATGACCGCAGTGACCGCGCCCCCCTCCGAGGGGGGCGCGGCCCCGCGCGGCGGCTCCGGCCGTCCGCGCGACGCACGTGACGAGCGACGCGGCCGCTGGCGCAGCCGCCGCTACCGGTGGGACGTCAAGGCGATGCCGTACGCCTTCGTCTCGCCCTTCTTCCTGTTCTTCGCCGCCTTCGGCCTCTTCCCGCTGATCTACACGGGCTGGTCCTCCTTCTACCGGGTGGAGCTGACCAACCTCGACGCGCGCGAGTTCGTCGGCTTCCACAACTACACCCGTCTGCTGGAGGACGAGTTCTTCTGGAACGCCCTGAAGAACACGTTCACCATCGGTGTGATCTCGACCGTCCCGCAGCTGCTGATCGCGCTGGGCCTGGCCCACCTGCTCAACTACAAGCTGCGCGGCTCGACCTTCTTCCGGGTCGCGATGCTCACCCCGTACGCCACCTCGGTCGCCGCCGCGACGCTGGTCTTCACGCTGATGTTCGGCACCGACTACGGCATGATCAACTGGGGCCTCGAGCACCTCGGGTTCAGCAACCACATCGACTGGCGGGCGGGCACCTGGTCCTCGCAGATCGCGGTCTCGTCGATCGTGATCTGGCGATGGACCGGTTACAACACCTTGATCTACCTGGCCGCGATGCAGGCCGTACCGCACGACCTGTACGAGTCCGCCGCGCTGGACGGCGCCTCGCGCTGGCAGCAGTTCCGCCACGTGACGATCCCGATGCTGCGGCCGACGATCCTCTTCACGATCGTGGTCTCGACGATCGGTGCCACCCAGCTCTTCGGCGAACCGTTCCTCTTCGGCGGCCCCGGCGGCGAGAAGGGCGGCTCCTCCCACCAGTTCCAGACGCTGGGCCTGTACCTGTACGAGCAGGGCTGGACGAACTACCACCTCGGGCGGGCCTCGGCCATCGCCTGGGCGATGTTCCTGCTCCTGCTGCTGATCGCCGCCGTCAACGGGCTGGTCGCCCGCTGGCTGCGCAAGAACCACGAGGGGTGACGACGATGGCCACCATCTCGACCAACCCGGCGGATCAGGCGGCCGGCGCGGCGGACGCGCCCCGCAAGGCCAAGCGCCGCACCCCCGGGGCGCCCAAGGCCGGACGGCAGTTGCACGCGGGCCCGTTCACCTACATCGTGCTGATCGTCTTCACCGCGATATCGCTCTTCCCCCTGGTGTGGACCGCGATCGCCGCCTCCCGGACGAACTCGCGGCTGGCGCAGACCCCGCCGCCGTTCTGGTTCGGCTCGAACCTCTTCAGCAACCTGCAGACCGCGTGGACCGAGGCCAACCTCAGCACGGCGCTGCTGAACACGACCATCGTCGCGGGCAGCATCACCATCGGCACGGTGCTGTTCTCCACGATCGCCGGCTTCGCCTTCGCCAAGCTGCGGTTCAAGATGAAGAACTTCCTGCTGATGCTGACCATCGGCACCATGATGGTGCCGCCGCAGCTGAGCGTGGTGCCGCTGTTCCTGTGGATCGCGGACCTCGACTGGACGAACCACCTCCAGGCGGTCGTCCTGCCGACCTTCGTCAGCGCCTTCGGTGTCTTCTTCATGCGGCAGTACCTCTCCCAGGCGCTGCCCACCGAGATCATCGAGGCCGCCCGCGTCGACGGCGCCAGCAGCCTGCGGATCGTCTGGCACGTGGTCTTCCCGGCCGCCCGGCCCGCGATGGCGGTCCTGGGCATGCTGACCTTCGTCGCGGCCTGGAACGACTTCTTCTGGCCGATCATCGCGCTGACCCAGGAGAACCCGACCGTGCAGGTCGCGCTCACCAGCCTCGGCCGCGGCTACATCCCCGACGAGTCCGTCATCATGGCCGGCGCGCTGCTCGGCACGCTCCCGCTGCTGCTGGTCTTCGTGATCTTCGGCAAGCAGATCGTCGGCGGCATCATGCAGGGCGCGGTCAAGGGCTGAGCCCTCCCCCGGCCGCGGCCGCGCCCCTCCCCCCTTACTCCTCTTGTTCACTCGTTCCGATGGGAGCGCTCCCGTATGACAGCGTCCGACATCCGTCCCGCAGCGAGCGGCACCGCCGCAGCCGGCGGCCACCAGTTCCCGCCCGGCTTCCTGTGGGGTGCGGCCACCGCCGCGTACCAGATCGAGGGCGGCGCTGCCGAGGACGGGCGCACCCCGTCGATCTGGGACACCTTCAGCCACACCCCCGGCAAGGTCTTCGAGGGCCACACCGGCGACGTCGCCGCCGACCACTACCACCGGTTCCGCGACGACGTGCGCCTCATGGCCGACCTCGGCCTGAGCGCCTACCGGTTCTCCGTCTCCTGGTCCCGCGTCCAGCCCACCGGCCGCGGGCCGGCGGTGGAACGCGGCCTCGACTTCTACCGCGCGCTCACCGACGAGCTGCTGGAGCACGGCATCCAGCCCGCCGTCACCCTCTACCACTGGGACCTGCCGCAGGAGCTCGAGGACGCCGGCGGCTGGCCCGCCCGCGACACCGCGGAGCGCTTCGGCGAGTACGCGCGGATCGTCGCCGAGGCGCTCGGCGACCGCGTCCAGCTGTGGACCACCCTCAACGAGCCCTGGTGCAGCGCCTTCCTCGGCTACGGCTCCGGCGTCCACGCCCCGGGCCGCACCGACCCGGTCGCCGCCCTGCGCGCCGCCCACCACCTCAACCTCGGCCACGGCCGCGCCGCCGAGGCGCTGCGCTCGGTCCTCCCGGCCCGCGCCCAGCTCGGCATCACCCTCAACCTGCACCAGGTCCGCGCGCTCACCGGCTCCGCCGGCGACGTGGACGCCGCCCGCCGCATCGACGCCGTCGGCAACCGGGTCTTCACCGGCCCGCTGCTCAAGGGCGCGTACCCGCGGGACCTGCTCGAGGACACCCGCGGCCTGACCGACTGGTCCTTCGTCCAGGACGGCGACCTCGCCGCGATCAAGCGCCACCCGCTGGACGTGCTCGGCATCAACTACTACACGCCCACCCTGGTGTCGGACGGCGCCTCCGTCGACGGGCCGCGCAGCGACGGCCACGGCTCCAGCGCGTTCTCGCCCTGGCCGGGCGCGGACGACGTCGCCTTCCACCAGCCCCCGGGCGAGCGGACGGCGATGGGCTGGTCCGTCGACCCAACGGGCCTGTACGACCTGCTGATGCGGATGAACCGCGAGTTCCCCGACCTCCCGCTGCTCATCACCGAGAACGGCGCGGCCTACGAGGACTCCGTGGGCCCCGACGGCGCGGTGCACGACCCCGAGCGGGTGGAGTACCTGCGCGTCCACCTCGAGGCGGTCCACCGCGCCATGCGCGACGGCGCCGACGTCCGGGGCTACTTCCTGTGGTCCCTGATGGACAACTTCGAGTGGGCGTACGGGTACAGCAAGCGCTTCGGCGCGGTCTGGGTCGACTACGAGACGCAGGAGCGCATCCCGAAGTCCAGCGCCCACTGGTACGCGGGCGTCGCCCGCAACGGCGCGCTCCCCGACGCGCTCCCCGACGCGGCGGAGGCCGACGCCTCGTCGTGACGCGCGACGGGACGCGGCGCGCTACTTGGAGGGGAGCGCCGCGTCCCGTCCCACGTCGCGGAGGAACTCCGTCCAGGCCGCGGGGGTGAAGGACAGGGAGGGCCCGTCCGGGTCCTTGCTGTCGCGCACGTGCACGCGGTGGGGGGTGGTGGCGACCTCGACGCAGTTGCCTCCCTGGTCGTCGCTGTAGCTGGACGTGAACCACACCAGCCGGGTCCTCATATGGCCTCCGCCAGCTCGCCGATGAACCGCGCCGACTCCTCGACGCCGAGGGCCTGCATGCGGATGATTCCATGACGTTGCGACAACCGGCGACCTTCGTCGGGTCGGTGTAGAGAGCGCTCGTCTCCTGCGCCTCCACGTAGGCGAGGTGTTCGTGCTCCTCCGTCTCCAGGAGCACCAACGACCCGCTGAGCGCCGGATACGCGACACGGTCGGCAGGCAGCACCTGGATGGAGACGTTGCGCAGTGAGCCCGCGGTCAGCAGACCCTGCAACTGCCGCTTCATCACCTCCGGGCCACCGACGCTCGTCCTCAGGGCCGCCTCGTAGAGCACGAAGCCGAACAGCGCCGCGGGCTTCCGCCGCAGCTTCTCCTGCCGCTCCAGCCGCGCCGCGACCCGTTCCTCGATCGTCTCGTCGTCGAGCGGCGGACAGCTGTTGCCCATCAGCGCACGGGCATACGCCTCGGTCTGCAACAGCCCGGGCACGAGCAGGGGCTCGTACCCGTACAGCGCGATCGCCTCGGATTCAGCCTGCATGAACTCGCGCGTGCGCTCGGGGAACCGCTCCGGTTTCAGGAACTCCTGCGCTGCGGTGAGCTTCCCTCCCGCCCCGCAGAGCTGGTCCGCTACCTGGAGCAGTCGAGTGGTGGGCCGGCGGCGGCCCTGCTCCATGGACTTCACCGTCTCGTAGCCGTACGCCGCCTCACGGGCCAACTGCTCACGCGTGACGCCCGCTTGCTCACGCCAGAGTTTGACCTGGTTGCCGCAGTACCGCCACGCCATCGGCGGCTGGGTCACCTCGCCGGCCATCCGCACCCACCCCCGTACTCTCCGTGGTCACCAGACTACGGAAGGGCAGTGTCAGCCGCGCCCGAAGCTGTGGAAGCGGCCGATAGCCGTGAAGCCGCGGCGGCCGTACCAGTGCCGGGGCCAGTCGTCCTCGTCGGCGACGAGGAAGCGGGTGGGGCACCCGGCGTCGACGGCCTGGCGCAACGCCGTGGACAGGACGGCGTCGGCGTAGCCGCGGCCGAGGTGGGTCTCGGCGGTGATGAGGTCCTCGACCTGGGCGGTGCCGGACGCGGGGTCGATGTAGAGGTCCGCCCAGGAGGCGACGTCGCCCTCGGGCGTCCGCGCGCCGATGAAGCGGACGACGTCCGCGCCGCGGTGGCGGGCCTCACGGCGGTCGACGAGCTGGCGGACGGCCTCGTCGTCGGCCTCCGGGAGGAAGCCGCGCCAGCGCCGGGCGAGGGGTTCGCGGAAGGCGTCGAGGTCCACCTCCTCCGCGGGACCGCCGTCCGGCACC
The DNA here is from genome assembly GCF_042956445.1 of Streptomyces sp. NPDC008238. NCBI lineage: Bacteria > Bacillati > Actinomycetota > Actinomycetes > Kitasatosporales > Streptomycetaceae > Streptomyces > Streptomyces sp. NPDC008238. The sequence continues at coordinate 48,938 of NZ_JBIBGK010000011.1, forward strand.
GGGCCGGTGTGCAGCATGACGAGCTCGGCGGAGTGGTGGTAGCCGGCACGGATCAGGGGCCCGGCGCAGGCGGTGCCCGCCGCGTCGTCCAGGACGGTGATCGCGCGGTGCTTCAGGTGGCCCAGCGCCTCGTCGGCGAGGGCCGGCAGCGCCTCGGGGTCCACGGCCCCGTCCACGACCACGTGGTTGTTGCCGTGCGAGTACGCGTAGGCGTCGTCGAGGACGGCGAAGGCGCCGGGGAGGTCGACGGTGCGCGCGGCCTGGCGGCGGGCGAAGGCGGCGACGAAGGCGCGGATCCCCCGCAGTTCCGGTCCGGTCATGGGGGCAGCCTAGGGGGGGCGCCAGGGTCGCGGGCCATGGCGGCGCAACTGCTGAGAGCCGACGGCTGGGAGGTGGACCGGTCGTCGGCCGGTTTGGGAGGTCCGGTTCCTCCCTTCGGCGCGAAGGGGGCGTCGACGACTGGTGGCGCGAGCCCGAGCGCGACGCTGGCGTGCTCAGGCGCACGTCCGATACACAGCCCGTCATTCCCACGACAGTTGAGGAACTGATACCTCTTACGTAGCGTCAATTTCTCTGCTGCAGTCAAGAAGAGACACGGGGGTGTCCGCGGTGGGTGTCGTACTGCCCGACGAGCTGGCGTACGTGCTCGACCTGATCGGCATCGCGTGGCCGAACGTCGACGAGGACGACTACCGCGAGATGGCCACGTCGCTGCGGGACTTCGCGGACGACATGGACGGCGGCGCCATGGACGCCCACACCGCCGTGCAGGAGCTGCTGGGCGCGAACGCGGGCGCCGCGATGGACGCCTTCGAGGCGCACTGGGGCAAGGTCAAGGGCACGCATCTGGCCAATCTCGCCGAGGCCGCGCGGATGGGGGCGACGGCGCTCGACGGGGTGGCGATCGCGATCGAGGTCGCCAAGGTCGCGGCGATCGTCCAACTCGGCATCCTGGCAGCGGAGATCGTCGCGACCATCGCCTCCGCGCCCTTCACGCTGGGGCTGTCGAGCTTCGCCGGGGCCGCCGCGACACAGGCGACCCGGATGATCGTGAAGAAGATCTTCCGCGAGGTCATCAACCAGGTCGTGGACCAGCTGATGTCCATCGCCACCGCCCCGATCTACGCCGCCCTGGAGTCGATGGCCGCCGACCTGATCATCCAGGTCGGTTCCAACGCCCTCGGCCTGCAGAAGGGCGTCGACCTCGGCCGGACCGCCGACGCCGGCAAGGAGGGCTTCGGCGAGGGCGTCGACGGCGCCAAGAAGCAGGCCGACAGCTTCACCCTCGCCAGCGCCGGAGGCAGCGGTGGTGGCGGTGGCGGTGGCGGGGGCGGGGGCGGCGGTGGCGGGGGCACTCACTTCCAGAGCGACGGGGAAAGCTTCGACCGGATCGACACCCAGCTCGACGGCATCACCGGCTCCCTGCACGGCAAGTCGAAGGGTCACATAGGCCGGGCCCGCGACGCCAAGAACCGCACCGGCGGCCGCGGCGAGATCGCCGGGCACATCATGCCGATCGCCACGAAGATCGTGGACGGCATCGGCGAGGCGGCCGAGAAGGCCGTGGGCCATGTGCGCAACGACATGCGCAAGGGCCTGAAGCAGATGCACCAGAACCACCGCGACAACGACGACAGCATCGCGACCGAGCTGCAGCAACTGCAGAAGACGGGCAGGGGCAAGCCGGTCTACGTGCTGGAGTCGGACGGACAGATACGGCGCCTGGACGACCAGGGCAAACTCGTCGACCTCACGGACGACGACAAGAAGTCCGGCATCACCCGGCTCCTCCAGGACCGCGACGGGAACCCCACGGACCGGACGAGCATCCCGCAGCCCGGCAAGCGGACCGTGGGCCAGCTGCCCGGCGGCAAGCCCGCCAAGAAGAAGGAGTCCACCGAGGTCCCGCTGTCGTCCACTCCCCTCGCGGACGCCACCCGCAGGGCACGCCACGCGAAGGGCCACTACGGGACGTACGACAAGCCGGGCACGAAGGACGAGACCTTCACCAGCAACAACTTCGCCGCCGCCCACTACCGCGACGAGGCGAACGACCACGAGTTCGTGCTGGTCGCCTACAGCGATCGCCCCTACCACTCGGAGAAACGCCTGGCGACACCGTTCATGGACAGGGGGATGGATGGAAACGTCACGCACATGTACACGGAGCGGGAGCCGTGTTACGACAAGTCGCCCACCTGCGCCTACTGGCTTGAGGGGTACATGCCGCACGTCGGGGTCAGCCACAGCGTGGAGTACGGGGACGCCGCGTCCCAGGTGAAGGGCAACGCGATCATGAAGGACTACCTCGACGACCTCCGGGCGGGCCGCCGGTAGGATCGGCAGCCCGTGACCGACCGCCCGCACCCATGACGCGCAGGAGAGGGGATCATGCCACCGACGGTGACACGCGCCCTGCTGGAGTCCGTCTTCGCTCCCGGTGAACTGGTCACCCTGGACGACCCGGCGATGTCCCTGATCACCCACGAGCCCTCGCGCGCGTTCCTGCGGAACATCGGCCTGCCCCTCCAGGAGAGCGGCCTGTTCGTGCTGGACCCGGACTTCCCGACGCACATGACGACCATCCACGATTGGCACCTGGGCGACGACGCCCCTCCGGGCGCGGCGGGCTTCCTGTACGTGGCCCAGCTGCACTACGACCACGTGGTCCTGGACGGGGCGTCCGGGAGGGTCTGGGCACTGCCCGAGGCGGAGCCGGAGGTGTTCCCCCTCCACGAGGACCTGCATTCGCTCGCGTACTTCCTCTGCGCCGCCGAACGCGAACGCCCCGCCTACGACCCGCAGTTCCCGGACGCCGCCGTGCGGGCGGCGCGTTGGGACCCGCGGGGGGCGGCGGACCGGCTCCTCGCAGAACTGCGTCCGCTGGAGCCCATGGCGTTCGGACACGAGAACAGCCCGTGGTCCCTGTTCCTCCAGGACGCCTCGAAGGGTTTCGACGGCGTGGCCGGCTAGGGCGGCGCCGGAGGACCAGGAGAAGGAGACGACAGGCAATGGACGGCCGCCCAGAGGTGACGGCAAGCGTGGTGGCCCGGTTCGGCGAGGGCGGGGTGCGGCGGTTCGCGGGGGCGCCCGAGGTGGTGGTGCCCCTGCAGGTGGGACCGTACTTCGCCACGTCGCCCGAGGAACCGGAGACCCTGGCCGCCTTCGCCGACGCACTGGAGGCGGAGGTACCCGAGCGGGCGCGGGAGTACCTGCGCCTGGGCACCGACCGGGGATACGAGATCTGCCTCGCGCCGGACGGCGCCGTGCGCGGGGTCCTCGTCGGCTACGACGAACCCGAGCGGCATGTGAACGGCACTCTGGAGGCGTTCGCGCGGAGCCTGGTGGCGCTGGACGAGGCCCTCACGGTGATCGCGGCCACCGACCGGCCCGAGACGGCGTCGCAGGCGTTCGCGGCACTGGAGACGCGGCTGCGGGAACTGGACGCCACGGCGTTCGCGGACCGCGAGGACTGGTGGCCGCAGGTGCTGGACGACATCCGGGACACCGCCAGCGCGGAGTGGTTCGCGGCGTTCGAGGTCGTCGACGCCGACGGGGAGGCGAAGATCCTGACCTCCTCGGGCGGGATCTGCGCGCACCCCGAGGAGCGGCTGTGGGCGAACCTGCGGGCGTCCGGGGTGGAACCGGAGCAGGTCAGGCGCATCCACACCGAACTGGAGTCGTGCTTCATGCCGGGGCACTACTGCTCGATGATGCTCGCGGACCTCTTCCCTGAAGCCGGGCTGACGCACAACTTCCCCTACGGGGAGACGGCCGAGTCCCGGGCCGCCGGCATCCGGAAGCTGCGCGAGGCGGCGGCACAGGAAGGCTGAGGAACATGAACGGGGAACTGGGGACGGCGGACCGGCCCGCTCTCGGGGCCGGCCGGGGGCCCGCCGGGCGGCGGATCCTGGAGTGGGCGACGTCGGGCACCAAGGCACCGCTGGCGGTGACCGGTTCCCCCGGGGCCGGCAAGAGCCATCTGCTGGCGTGGTTCGTGGCCGGCGCGCAGCGGGACCCCGGCACCATGGTGCACGGGCTCGCCCCCGCCCCCGGTCTGGCCGTGGACGCCATGTCCTGGGAACTGGGACGGCAACTGGGGTACGGGCCGCTCTCCCCGGATGACCTGCTGGGGCGGATCCTGGCCGACCCGCGGCCGCTGACCCTGGGCTTCGCCGACCTGCACCGCGCCCTGCCCGGCTGCCGGGAGGCCCTCGTGGACCCCCTGCTGGGCTTCGCGCACGTGCGGATGCTGCTCGAAGCGACGGACGTCGGGAGTGTTCCGGACGGCTCCTTCCTGGTCGACCTCGACGACCCCGCGCTGACCGATCACGAGGAGTTCGCCGCCTGGTACGCCGGGCTGGTCCCCGCCGGCGCCGCCTTCACCGCGGACCAGGTGTTCCCGCACCCCGCCACGGCCCGCCTCGCCGCGACGGTCCCCGGGCCGCCCGCCGAGGGGCCCGTACCGGCCGTGTGGTGGGCGCGGCTGCCCGAGGCGGCCCGCCCCGCGCTGCACACTCTGGCCGCGCTGCGCGGCCCGGTCCCCCGGGACGTGTGGGAGTTGCTCCACGCGCACCTGACGGGCGACCCCGCGGCGCGCGAGGCCGTCGCCGCCGCCGTGGAGCGCCTGCCCGCGGGAGCCCGGTACGAGGTGCCGCCCGGGGGACCGGTCGTCGCGGACCTGGACCAGCGCATCGTCGACGTCCTCAAGTCCCGCGCCCTGACCAGCTCCTTCGCCCGGGAACACGTGCTCGGCCACGCCGTCGCCGCCGGTACGGCGGACCGGTTGCTGCGCGACGCGGGCTTCCTCGTCCACGGCTCCGCGACCGCCGTGACGGCGGCTCTATCGGACCCGGACACCGCAGCCGCGGCCCCCGCGGTGCTGGCCCCCGTGTGGCGCCGCGCGGCGCCCGTGCTGACGACCCCCGGCTTGAGCGACCCCGAGCGCGCCGCCGTCCTGCACGCCGCCGCGCTCGCCGACGCGCCGCAGATGGCCGCTCTGCTGCGCCCCGTCGCCGAGCGGCACACCTGGACCGCGGAGTGGTTCCGCCCCGGCGATTCCTTCACCGCCCTCGGCCCCGGCACGGTCGAGGGGGAGCTGCTCGCGGCCGATCCCCTCGGCCGGCTGCACGCCCTCGATCCCGCCACGGGCGCGGACCTGCGCAGGGTGCCCGCCCCCACCGAGGTACGGCCGCTGGCCCTGGCGGCTCTCGGCGACGGCGTGCTGCTCCTCGACCGCGACCAGGTCCTGCACGCCTTCCCGCCCGGCACGGTCGCCTTCGGCGAGGCCGCCCACCGCCACAACCAGGACGGTCCGTCGGCCGTGGCCTCGGTGCCCGCCTCCGGTCTCCTGGCCGTCGGCGACGCCGAGGGCCGCGTCCACCTGTGGCGCTCCCCCGCGTACGACCCCGAGCCCCTCAGCCGCCTCCTGCACCAGGCGCCGGTCTCCACGCTCGCCAACGTCCATTCGGCCCGGCACGACCTGTCGTTCTGCCTCAGCGGCGGACTGGACGGCACCCTGCGCCTGTGGGCGACCTCGGGCGAACCGATGCCGGACCCCGTGGAGCGGCGCGACTGCGTCATCACCGCCCTGGCCGCCGCGGACACCCCCGCCCACGGCCCGGTCGCCGTCGCCGCCTGGGCCGACGGCCGGGCCGGCGTCTGGGACCTGCTCGGCGCCCGCGTCCACCCCCTTCCGTTGCTGCACCGGGCCGACGGGATCGCCCTCACGCCCGACGGCGCCCTCACCGTCACCGGCCCCGGCGGGACGTACGGCCTCCGGCTCCACTTCGACCGGCTGTGGGCCCAGTAGACCGTGGCGACGTCCGCCGTACCCGCCCGTAAGGCGTCTCCGGCTCACGCCGGTCGCGACTCCGCCTGCCGGCGCAGGAATTCGGCGACGTCCGGGCGCCGGGTGTACGGCTGGAGGGTCTGCGCGGCGGAGGCGAGCATGCCCCGTACGCGCGGGGACTGGACGCGGCCGAGGAGGTCGAGGACGCGGATGCCGGCGTCGGTGGCCTCGTCGACGCGGCGCGCGGAGGCGAGGTTGTTGGCGAGTTCGGCGGTGTACAGCGCGGCGTTGCGGGTGAAGTGCGGTGCCTGCAGGCCCACCGCGCGCCGCGCGTGCTCCGCGGCGCGGTGGTGGTCGCCGAGGGCGGACCAGGACTGGGCCTCCAGGCCGGCGAGTTCGGCCTCGCCGTAGAACGTCATCCACTCCGGGTCCGCGGCGCTGGGTCCGCGGCCGAACAGGGTCTGGGCGCGTGACAGGGCGCGTTCGCAGCCCGGGCGGTCGCCGAGGCCCGCCCAGCCGCCCGCCTCGCGGAGCGCGAGCAGCGACAGCAGGCGGGGTGAACCGAGGTGGCGGGCGGCCTGCTGGGCGGCCTGGGCGGCGCGGACGGCCTCGCGGGAGCGGCCGGCGTCGCGGGCGAGGAAGGACGCGTTGCAGAAGGCGTGCGACTCCAGGGCGCGGTCGCCGGCCATGCGGGCGGTGGCGAGGGCCTCGCCGTAGAAGGAGCGGGCGTCGGCGAGGCGCCCGGAGTCGTGGGCCAGCCAGCCCACGGAGATGGCGAGTTCACCGGCGCCGCCCATCAGGTCCTCGGCGACGGCCTGGCTGTAGGTGCCCTCGTCGAGGAGGCGGTAGGCGGCGCCGAGGGAGTGGCCGGCCTGGCGGTAGAGCGCGCCTGCGCCGTGCCGGTCGTCGTGCAGGCGGATCTCCCGGACAGCCGCGCGGACGGCCCGGGCCTGGGGTCTGCCCACCTTGTGCACGGTCTCCGCCGCTGCGGCCGGCCCCAGCATGAGGGTCGTGGCGATGGCGGCCGGGCCGCCGGTCATGAACGCGCGACGCAGCACGTCGCTCTCCTCGTCGGTTTCGGTCTCGTACGGGGCCGGCCGGGGGGCCGGTGTCGCCGGGAGGCGCCGGCCGCGGACCAGTTCGCGCGGCTCGAAGCCCATGTCGGCGAGGTCGCGGCCGGGGAACATGTGCCGGAAGACCCGCTCGTAGGCGTAGTTGGGGCAGCGGATCTCACCGGACTCCACGCGGCCGATGTAGCGGGCGTCGCAACTGACCTGCTCACCGATGTCCCGTCCCGCGCGGCGCACGGCGGCGGCGAACTCACCGGGCGACCGGTCTCCGCGCAGGCGCCGGAAGGCGGTGTTGGGGGTGGACGGTGACGAGTGCATCGCCGGGCTCCCGATGGACGGTCGGTGCGGTGCCGGGTGGCGGCGCGACGACCGTACTCGCTGTGACGGTCCGAGTACCGGGAGTTTGGCTACAAAAGGGATATCTCACCCTCCATTCGCCATGAAACGCCACCCCTGGCGGCGTCAAGGAGGCGTAGCTGTTGACGTCCGCGCGCGTTGGACACCGTGCAACCCACCGTCCGAGCCCGAGGAGGATGCGCCTTGTTGGACGAGCCATGGGATCTGGTCACCGTCCCGGCCCGGCAGGGGCTGGAGGCCGTGGACATCCTGCGCCTGCGGACCGGCCTCGGGCCCGTGCTGCACGACAGCTCGGGGGACAGCCTCGGCTTCCTGGTGCCGCCGGGCACGGCCGACGGCTGGGACATGCCGGGCAGCGCCTGCACCCAGACCGCGGGCGGCGGCTTCACCGTCCCCGGCGAGCTGCGGGAGCCCCCGGTGGAGGGCACCGGCTGGCTGGTGCCGCCGCACGACGACACCGCCGTGACGGACCCGGCGGTGCTGCGCGACGCCCTGGGCGAGGCGGCCCGGATGATCGAGCTGGCCGACCGGCTCTGAGCCCGCCCGCGGACCGCCGCCCATACTGGGGGGCATGGCACCGCGCAGGACGAGGACGACGAAGGCACCGGACGGCATACGCGAGCAGGTCGGCGGGGGTCTCGCCGAGCTCGTGCCGGACCGGGACCGGCCGCGCGGCTGGTCGCTGCTGATCGACGGGGCCCCGCAGTCGCACGTCGACCTCGACGACCCCGCGTACCTGGACTTCTCCTACCAGCGCCGCCTCGGCCACGTCGTCGACCTCGCCGCACCGCCCGGCCGCCCGTTGCGGGTGCTGCACCTCGGGGGCGGCGCGCTGACCATGGCCCGCTACACGGCGGCGACCAGGCCGCGCTCGACGCAGCAGGTGGTGGAGCTGGACACCGCGCTGGTCGAACTGGTGCGGCGGGAGCTGCCCTGGGACCGCACGTGGCGCATCAAGGTACGCGGCGGCGACGCCCGCGAGGGCCTGGCGAAGGTCCCGGAGGGCTGGGCGGACCTGGTCATCACGGACGTCTTCGGCGGGGCCAGGACGCCCGCCCACCTGACCAGCACGGAGTTCCTGGCGCAGGCCCGGCGCGCGATGGCGCCGGGCGGGGTCTACGCCGCCAATGTGGCGGACGGCGGACGGCTGGAGTTCCTGCGGGCGCAGATCGCGACGGTGCGGACGTGCTTCCCGCACGCGTGCCTGGCGGCGGATCCCGCCGTGCTGCGGGGGCGGCGCTTCGGCAACGTGATCCTGGTCGCCGCGGACGGCGAGCTGCCGGTCGCGGAGTTCACCCGGCGGGTGGCCTCCGACCCGCACCCGGGGCGCGTCGAGCACGGCCGGGAACTGGACGCCTTCGCGGGCGGCGCGGCGGCGGTCACGGACGCGACGGCGGCGGCCTCCCCCGTTCCCCCGGAGTCGGTGTTCCGGTAGGCGCGACCGGGGAGGGCCGGCCCTAACCGCCGGTGTTCCGCGCCTTGTAGGTGTCGACCGTGGGCGGGTGCCCGTTCCAGGTGCAGAAGAGCGAGGACGTCGTGGTGGCGGAGACGAAGTCGACCCGGATCCACTCCGGTTGCTTCCACACCTTCATCTCCCAGCCGGCGTCGGGTGTCGCCGAGACCAGGGTCGCGGAGTCCGCGCCGAGGTCGAGCACGACCCGTCCGCCCTCGACCGTGTAGCCGTGCACGGTGCCGGTGTCGGCGGAGGAGGTCGCGGCGGGGGTGGCCGAACCGGGCGGGCGGGCCGGGGCGGTGGAGGGGGCGCGCGGTCCGGCCCGGGCGGTACGGTCCGGGCTGCCGCCGGCCCCGGGCCGGTCGGCACGGTGCGTGGCGGCGCCGTCCGGGGACCGGGTGGGGGCGCGGACCTCGTCGGCGACCGGCTCGGAGATCGGCAGGGCCCGCGGCGGGTCGTAGGCCGTACCCGCCAGCACGTGGTGGACGCCGAACCACGACAGTGCGACGGCGGCGCTCGTGGCGAGCGTCCACGCTCCGGCGTGCGCCAGTCCTCTTCGCATCCGTCCATGGTGCCGGACGCAACCGCCGGGCGGGGTTGGGGGTTGCGCTTCGCGTTCTGACGTGCTCGCGCCCACCCGGCGTCCCCCGGATGGGCTAGGTTGCGGGCCATGGCAAGTGTGCTCGTGGTCGAGGACGACCAGTTCGTGCGCTCCGCCCTCATCCGGCACCTCACCGAGGCCGCGCACACCGTACGGAGCGTGGGCACGGCCCTGGAAGCGCTGCGGGAGGTCGCACAGGTCGGTTTCGACGTGGTGATCCTGGACCTCGGCCTGCCGGACCTGGACGGGGCCGAGGCGCTGAAGATGCTGCGCGGCATCACCGACGTGCCGGTGATCATCGCCACGGCGCGGGACGACGAGTCGGAGATCGTACGGCTGCTCAACGCCGGCGCCGACGACTACCTCATCAAACCGTTCTCGGTCGAGCACCTGTCGGCGCGCATGACGGCCGTGCTGCGCCGCTCCCGTACCCACGAGGCCGACCGGGTGCTGCGGGTGGGCGGGCTGCGGATAGACGTCCTGCGCCGCCAGGCCGTCCTGGACGGGACGCAACTGGACCTGACGCGCCGCGAGTTCGACCTGCTGTCCTTCCTGGCGGCCCGGCCGGGGGTGGTGGTGGCGCGGCGCGAACTGCTGTCGGAGGTGTGGCAGCAGTCGTACGGCGACGACCAGACCATCGACGTCCACCTGTCGTGGCTGCGCCGCAAACTGGGGGAGACGGCGGCCCGGCCGCGCTACCTGCACACGCTGCGCGGGGTGGGAGTGAAACTGGAGCCACCCCGGTGAGGTGGGCGCTGGTCAAGGTCTGCGTCGCGGTGACGGCGATGGTCGTCGTCGCCTTCGCGGTGCCGCTGGCGCTCACGGTCAAGGAGATGGCCAGGGACCGGGCGATCGGCAACGCCGAGCGGCAGGCCGCGGCGATAGGGCCGGCGCTCGCGATCACCACCGACCGCACCCAGTTGGAGCGGGCCGTCGCCTCAACGCAGGCCGGCGCCGACGGGCGCATCGCCGTACGGGTGCCGGCGACGGAGGGCACGGCCGGGGTCCGGATCGGCGACCCGCACGCGCCGGACGCCGACCTCGACCGGGCATCCGAACTGGGCCGGGCCGCCACCGTCCCGGTGGCCGGCGGCTACGCCCTGCTGCAGCCGACCGCGGTCGGTTCGGGCTCGGTGGCGGTGGTCGAGGTGTTCGTGCCGGACGCGGAGGTCAGCCGCGGGGTCACCACCGCCTGGGCCGTGCTGGCACTGGTCGGCGTGGCCCTGATCGTGGGCGCGGTGGCGGTGGCGGACCGGCTGGGCACACGCATGGTGCACCCGGCCAGGCGTCTCGCGGAGGCCGCGCACGGCCTGGGGCGCGGGGACCTGACCGTACGCGTCCCGGAGGACGGCCCCGCCGAACTGCGCTCCGCCGCCGCCGCGTTCAACGCGATGGCCGACCAGGTCGTACAACTGCTCGCCAACGAACGGGAACTGGCCGCCGACCTGTCGCACCGGCTGCGCACCCCGCTGACCGTGCTGCGGCTCAACGCGGCCTCGCTGGGCGATGGTCCGGCCGGGGAGCAGACCCGGCACGCGGTGGCCCAGCTGGAGCGCGAGGTGGACCAGGTCATCCGCACCGCCCGCGCCCAGCAGGCCCAGAGCCAGCCGGTCGCGGTGGGCTGCGACGCGGCCGAGGTGATCCGGGAGCGGATGGCCTTCTGGTCGGCGCTCGCGGAGGACCAGGGGCGCGAGGTGAGCACCGCCGGCGTCGAACGCCCGGTGCGGGTGCCGGTGGCCCGGGCCGACCTGGTGGCGTCGCTGGACGCGATGCTCGGCAACGTCTTCCGGCACACCCCGGAGGGCACGGCCTTCGCGGTGGACGTGCACAGCAGCCAGGACGCGGTGATCGTGCTGGTCTCCGACGCCGGCCCCGGCATCAGGGACCCCGCGGCCGCGATGCGGCGCGGCCAGGGCGCGGGCGGCGACGGTTCGACGGGCCTCGGGCTGGACATCGTGCGGCGCATGGCGGAATCCACCGGCGGCGACGTACGCCTCGGCGCCTCGGTGCTGGGAGGCGCGGAGATCCGGGTGTGGATCGCGCTGCGCCCGCTCGCGACGGGCGGCAAGCGCAACCACCGGGTGGTGCGCCGCCGCCGACTGGGGCGCCCCGCCGCGGCCACGGAGGCCTGACCCGCCCCGGGCCCCGGCCGGATCCCGGGCGCCGGGCCCCGGCCGCCGGGTCACCCCGTCCCCCCGGGAGGCCCGCGGAGGTCCGAACCATTAACCGGCCCCGATGGCTCCCTTAAGCGCGCCATAAAAGATCGAACGCCCGCGCGGCTCTGGGCATTTGTCCGAATCGGCAGCGCTAGCGTGCGGCTCCATGAGGAACTCGCATCGCCGTCGTCCCACCCGCGGGGCCGCCCTCCTCGGGGGCACGGCCACGGGCACGACCGCGGCCGCGGCCGCCGGTTCGGGCGCCGGGCCCTTCGCGGCCCACGGCGGCTGAGGCCGCGCACACGACCATCCCCGCTCCCCCCACACGGGCGCCCCGGCCGGCAGTTCAGCACCCCGCCCCGGCCGGGGCGCTCCCGTGTGCGCGCCGCGCGCTCAGCCGCGGAGCAGACCGTCCAGCAGCGCGGACAGCCCGGACTCGTACTGCGCGCGGCTCGACTGCTGGGCCGCGACGAGCTCGGGGGCGAGCCCGGCGAGCGAGGGGTACCGGTCCGGCGGCAGGTCGGCGAGCCGGCTGCGGATCCTCTCGCGCAGCCCGGCCTCGGCCTCCTCGCACTCCGCGCGTTTGCGGCGGACCACCCACAGGGCGGCGCCCACCGTGTACTGCATCAGGGCCACTTGGGCGCGGGCGGCGGCCGGCGGGTCGAGTCCGGCCGTGATCAGCAGGCAGAGCATGCGGTCGATGACGGCGATGGCCTCGTCGCCGCGGAGCGGGCGGCTCGTCAGCAACTGGAGCGCGGAGGGATGCTCACTGAAAAGCCGGTACACACCGACACAGAGTTCAATAAGCTGCCCGCGCGGCTCGCCGGAGCCGGGGGGCAGTTCGATCTCGCCGAGCATCCGTTCGTTGACGGCGTCGATGATCTCGTCCTTGCCCTTGAAGTGGGAGTAGACGGCCATGGTGCCGACGCCGAGTTCCTGGGCGAGCGCACGCATGGTGAAGGCCTCGGGCCCGTGGCGGTCGAGGAGCGCGACGGCGGCGTCGAGGACGCGGTCCGGGTTCAGGGTGTTGCGGGGGACGCGGCGCCGTGGGGAGCGGGCCGGCGGGGTCACAGTCATGTGGAATGTGTGTCCGGTCGGGGGGAATCGTGGGTGAGCGGTCTGCGGGTCGAGCGGTTTCCTTGATTCTCCCGCGTTACCGGGCAACCCGGGGAGGAGTCGGGGCGTCTTTTCGCACGTCTTCCCGAGCACAGCTACTTGAATCCAGGACGAATCGGGGGTGAAGGGAATAGGCGGGGGCGGTGCCCGGGTTCCCTAGCGTACGTCGTACGGTAGACCGATGTGACTCTCACAGGGAGAGATGGGGGGAGAACGGCCGGATGACCATGAGCATGACCGCCCCGCGGGCGTCCGCCTACCGGGGCGGGCTCCGCTGGTGGACCGAACTGCCGCTGATCGCGGTGGTCTACGGCCTCTACACCGCGGGCCGCCTCCTCGTACGCGGCGACGTGGGCCGGGCCGTCGACCACGGCATCGCCATACTCCACCTGGAGGGAGCGCTCAGCCTCGACCCCGAGCGCTGGCTCAACTCCCTCTTCAGCCGCTACCGGGCGCTCGGTGTTCCCGCCGACTTCTGGTACGCCTCCCTCCACTACCTGGTCACCCCCGTGGTGCTGGTCTGGCTGTGGCGCCGGCGGCCCACCGTCTACCGGCTCGCCCGCACCTGGCTGCTGCTGTCCACCCTCATCGGGCTGATCGGCTTCACGCTGATGCCCACCGCCCCGCCGCGGCTGCTGGCCGCCGGCCACGGCTTCGTCGACACCATGGCGCAGTACGGCTCCTACGGCTGGTGGGGCGCCGAGGCGAGCGCGCCGCGCGGGCTGGGCGGGATGACCAACCAGTACGCGGCCATGCCGAGCCTGCACGTGGGCTGGTCGCTGTGGTGCGGCATCATGCTCTGGCGCCACGGACGCACATCCTTCGTCCGCGCCCTGGGCGTCCTCTACCCCCTCGGCACGACCCTCGTGGTCATGGGCACCGCCAACCACTACCTGCTGGACGCCCTGGCCGGCATCGCCGTGATGGGCATCGGGTTCCTGCTGGCGCGTCCCGCGCTGCGTGTGGTGGACCTCACGACGGACGCGGCGCGCGCCCGGTTCGCGGCACCGCGGCCCGCCCCCTCCACGGTCGTCGCGACCTCCCGCGACCTCGCCCCGGCGGACGTCGGGATCCTGCCGGAACCCGCGGTCGAACCGCGGCACTGACGCCGCGGCCGGGGCCGCGGACCGGCGGCGTCCGCGTTGTGGCCCGCGTTGTCGGTGGGGGGTGCGAGACTTGCGCGGGTGAGCACTACGCACGATCTGCGAGAGCGGCTGGCCGCGCTGCGTGGCCCGACGACCGTGCCGCGCCCGATGGACGCGCGCGCCCTGGCGGCGCTCGCCGCCAACCCCGGGTGCCGGCGCCGGGCGCTGCTGGACGCCGCGGGGGTGGACAAGGCGGCGGTGGCCCGTGTGCTGGGCAACCCCGCGCCCTTCGGGCAGTCGCAGTTCGCCTTCGTACGGGGCCATGCCTTCGAGGCCCGGGTGAAGGCCGAGGGGTGCGCGGAACTACTGCGCCTGCTGGGCGCGCCCGAGAACACCGAGGCCGTGCTGCCCGACCTGTCCGCCCCGGGCCCCGAGGGCCGGGTCGCCCGGACCCGCCTCGCGCTCAAGGAGGCGACCGCGGCGGGCCGGTGGACCCTGCTCGACCACCCCCTGCTGGTGCTCGAGGTCGCGGACTCACCCGTCTACCTCGAGCCGGACGCCATCGCCGTACGGCCGGACGGCTCGTGGACGGTGGTGGAAATCAAGTCCTTCCCGATCCTGGACGGTTCGGCGGACGCGGTGAAGGTCGGCGCGGCGGCCCGGCAGGCCGCGGTGTACGTCCTGGCCCTGGAGCGGCTGGGGTTCGGCACCCCGGAGCAGCGGGTGCTGCTGGTGTGCCCGAAGGACTTCTCCAACCTGCCCGCCTCCGAGTTCGTCGACGTCCGCAAGCAGCTCTCGGTCACCCGGCGGCAGCTGAACCGGCTGACCCGGATCGAGGAGATCGCCGCCGCCCTGCCCGAGGGCACGACCTTCGACCTGCGGCTGACCGACGACGGACGGACGGCGACCCGCCCCGCCGCGGAGCTCTCCGACGCGGTGGACCGGCTGCCCGCGGCCTACGCGCCCGAGTGCCTGGCCAGTTGCGAGCTGTCCTTCCACTGCCGTGAACAGGCCCGGGGCTGCGGCGCGGTGGAGGTGCTCGGCCGCGGCGTGCGCGGTGAACTGGGCTCGCTGACCGAGGTGGAGCAGGTGCTGGCGGCAGCGCTGGGCACCGAGGGCGATCCCGACGATCCCGCGGTCGCCGCGCTGCGGCGGGCGCAGGCCCTGCGGGCGGAGGCGCTGGGATGTCGCTGATCTCCGTGCTGGCCCGGGCGGAGGCCATGGCGACCGGCCGGGCGACCCCGCTCGCGACGGTGCGCCACCGCCATCTGTCGGACCGGCCGCTGGTCCTCGTCCCGCTGACCACCGCGGGCGAGGTGGGCGCACCGCTGGGCGCCCTGGTCGGCACGGACCGGGACGCGCCGCGGGTGCTGGCGGTGCCGCAGCCGCGCGACCGCGACCTGCGCTTCGCCTTCCTCGCCGAACTGGCCCAGGTCGTCCTCCCCTACCTGGAGTCCTACGCGGACGACACGGAGACCGAGCCGGCGACCCGCAACCGGGAGGAGTCGGAGGTCTGCGCCGACGCGCCCCAGATCGTGGTCGCCAACACGCCCGCGGCGGAGTACGTGCGTCTGCTCGGGCGCTCGACCCGCTTCCGCCGCACCGCCGAGGACGACCCCGACGAGCCGCACCCGGTGCCGGCCCGGGTGCCGCTGCTCGGCCGCTGGCTCACCCACTACGGGGAACGCGCCCGCACCCCCGGCTCCGCGCTGCTGCTGTCCGCGACCGAACTGCTCTCCCGGCACTGGGCGACCGGCCAGAGCAACCTCGAGGACCAGCACCTGGGCGCGCTGCTGGCCTGGATCGACCCGCCCGAGGGCACGACGGGCATGGCGGCGGCCCGCCGCGCGGAGTCCCACCGCGGCGCGGACGGCCTGCTGGTCTGCCCGCCGGCCGGCCCGGCGACCGACCCGGTCTTCGACAACGCCGTGCTCGCCCCGGCGACCGCCCGCTACGACGCCGGGATCAGCGGTGCCGGGGAGGAGATCGCCCGCCTGCTGGCCGGCCAGATGCGCCCCACCTGGGACGCGGTGTGGCGGTCGCTGGACCTGCTGCGCGAGCTGCCCGAGGGCGGCCACGTCGCGGACCGCTGGAAGCGCGACCGCTGGTCGTACACCTCCCACCGGGACCGGGTGCGCGCCGGGGAACCGCCGCAGCCCCGCCGCGACGACGCCGTGTCGGCGGCCCAGAAGCTCGCCGGCCGGGAGACCGCGCAGGTGCGGTTGGAGGCCCAGGAGGCGCTGGACGACCCGCTGGTGATGGCCGGGCGGCGGCTGGCCGGGGAGGCCTTCGCGGGCCGGGTGGACCGGGTGGAGATGGCGATGAGCGAGGGCAAGGTGCCCAAGCCGCGCCCCCTGGTGACGGTCCTCACACAGGACCGGCCCCACCTGGACGAGGACGCGAAGCTCTACCGCGCGCTGCCGGACGGCCGTACCCAGCAGGCCCGGTTCGTCGAGTGGGCCGGGACCGGGGCGGTGCTCCTGCGGGTCGTGAACGGCATGGGCCGCGGCAAGGTCCCCGACCCCGGCACGGTGCCGGAGGAAGGGGACGAGGTGTGCTGGACGCTGTTCGAGCACGCGCCGCGCGGCGGCGCGGGGCTGCCGGATCCGGAGGACACGCCGTGGACCCACGGCGGGCCCCCGGGCGCCGCCACCGCGGGCGTCGGCACGCCCGCGGCCGTCGTTCCCGCCGCCGTCGTCCCCGCCGAGAGCTCCGACCCAGCGACCACGGAGGACTATCTGTGAGCCCGGTGAGCGACGCCGCCCGGGCGGCCGGCACCGCGACCGAGCGGATCCTGCACGACACCCTGCACGGCACGCACCGCGGCGTCGTCGTGGACTCGCCGCCCGGCGCGGGCAAGTCCACCCTCGTGGTGCGCGCCGCGCAGGAGCTGGTCGCGGCCGGCGAGTCCCTGATGGTGGTCGCCCAGACCAACGCGCAGGTGGACGACCTGGTGGACCGGCTGGCCACCGCCGACCCGGGGCTGCCGATCGGCCGGCTGCACGGCAGCGACTCGCCGCCGGACCCGGTGCTCGACCGCCACGAGGCGGTGCTGAAGTCCGCCAAGGCGGCGGACCTCGCCGGGGCCAAGGTGGTGATCGCGACGGCCGCCAAGTGGGCCTTCGTCAAGGACACCGAGCCCTGGCGGCACGCCATCGTCGACGAGGCCTACCAGATGCGCTCGGACGCGCTGCTGCAGGTGGCCGGACTGTTCGAGCGGGCGCTGTTCGTCGGCGACCCCGGCCAGCTGGACCCGTTCAGCGTGGTCGGCGCCGAGCAGTGGGCGGGCCTGAGCTACGACCCGTCGGCCAGCGCGGTGGTCACCCTGCTGGCGCACAACCCGGGGCTGCCGCAGCACCGGCTGCCGGTGTCCTGGCGGCTGCCGGCCTCCGCCGCTCCGCTGGTCTCGGACGCCTTCTACCCGTACACCCCGTTCCGCAGCGGCACCGACCACGGTGACCGGCGGCTGTCCTTCGGCGTCCCCGGTGACGGCTCGGGCCCGGACCGGGTGGTGGACGAGGCCGCCGCTTCCGGCTGGGGGCTGCTGGAGCTGCCCCCGCGGCGCACCCCGCGCACGGACCCGGAGGCGGTGCGCGCGGTCGCGCTGGTCGTCCGGCGGCTGCTGGACCGCGGCGGCGTGGCGGTCTCCGAACGGGGCACCGCCCCGGTGGGCCCGGACCGGATCGCGGTGGGCACCGCCCACCGCGACCAGGCGGCGGCGGTCCGCACGGCGCTGGCCGGCCTGGGGGTGACCGGGGTCACCGTGGACACCGCCAACCGGCTGCAGGGCCGGGAGTTCGACGTCACCGTGGTGCTGCACCCGCTGTCGGGGCGTCCCGACGCCACCGCGTTCCACCTGGAGACCGGGCGGCTGTGCGTGCTGGCCTCGCGCCACCGGCACGCGTGCATCGTGGTGTGCCGGGCGGGGGTCTCGGAGCTGCTGGACGAGCACCCCTCGACGGAGCCGGTGCAGCTCGGCGTGACCGTGAAGTTCCCGGACGGCTGGGAGGCCAACCACGCCGTGCTGGCCCACCTGTCCGAGCACCGCGTGGCCTGGCGGCCGTAGCGCGCCGGCCGTCCGCCCGGGGCACTCTTGCGCGAGGCGGGACAATGGAAGGCGCTGACGATCCTGGAGGTACGTTCATGTCCGAGCCGCAGTCGGCTCACAGCGCGGCGGGCAAGCAGCCCGCCCCGCGCCTGAAACCCGCCCAGCTGCTGTTCGAGCCCGCCGCCCTGGCCGAGGACGAGGAGCACTTCTTCGACCTGGAGTCCATCGAGGATCCCCGGGAGCTGCTGTCGCGTGCGTCGGAGCTCACCCTCGCCTTCCGCGCGGCCGCGGACCGGGCGACGGAGTTCCAGGCCATGGCCGCCGCGCAGCTCGCCGACCCCAAGCGCTTCGACCGGCTGACCCCCGCCGCCATCGCCGAGCAGGCGGGCTGGTCCGAGGACTACGCGAAGCGGATGATCGAGTTCGGCGAGGGCCTGATGCGCGGCGGGGACGCGGCGCTGTCCTGACGGCGCACCTGGCATATGCGTTCGGGGCAAGGTACCGGACACATGGCGGGCGTGTCCGGCCTTCGGGGGATGTCGCGTAGCGAAACGTTCACTCACGGTAGTTGTATGGGTCATGAGTGATTGGCAGTGGCACACATGGCCGGGGGGCGTGCCGGAGTCCGCCTCCCACCCATATCCGTACGCGCAGTACCCCACCCCCGACGGGGCCGACTGGCTCGCCTCCGCCAGCGCCTTCCCGCGCAGCGTGCGCGCGCTGTGGTCCGCCCGGCCCACCGCGCCCAGCGTGCTGCCCTGCGGGACGGCCTTCGACGCGGTGAACCTGCCGGCCCTGTTCGGGCGCCGGGTCCTGGAGCAGCTGTGGTCCGCGGGACCGGGCTCCGGCCCGGCCGCGACGCTGCGCGGACGGCTGCTGCTGCTCGCCGAGCCGGGCACCGCCGCACGCCTCCCCACGCTGCTGGGCTGGGAGGAATGGGGCCTGACGGCGCCGCCGGTGCTGTGCCACGGCGCGGGGGACTCGGTGGCGCTGCCCCCACCGTACGGGGACACCGGCCACGCGCGTTCCCGCTGGCTGGTCGCCCCCGACACCCGCCGGCCCTGGCTCCCCGGGGCCGACGTCCTGCTGTGGGCCTGCGTCCGGGCGGCCCGCGCGGAGGCCGGATGATTATCGATTTTCACCCGCCCGCAAGCGGATGCTAATGTCTACGACGTCAGCGAGCGCCGCTAGCTCAACTGGCAGAGCAGCTGACTCTTAATCAGCGGGTTCGGGGTTCGAGTCCCTGGCGGCGCACTCACGGCACAGCCGTTGACCTGGGCGCTCTCCCATCGGGAGGGCGCCTTTCGTCATTCCGTGCCGTGCTCCCGGGGCCGCTACGGGCCGTCCCACAGGGGGCGCGTGGTGGTGATGCGCACCGTCCAGCCCTCGTCCTCCCGGTCACGGCCGAGGACCTCGACGGTGAGGCCGCGGGCGCGGTCGGTGAAGCGTCCGCCGGTGGAGAACGGGGCGTCGTTGAGCGCGTTGAAGGTGGCGCTGCTGTACTCGCAGGCGGAGGTGCGCGGGTGGGCGTCCGCGACGGTGACGGGGCCGTGCCCCGAGTCGACGTCGGTGCGCACCTGGTAGACGAGCACCCCCTCGCGGCAGGCCTCGCTGTCGTTGCCGCGGGCGGCGCGCGCCTCGACCACGTACGCCCGGGTCCGGCCCAGGGGGATGACCGCCGCCTTGCGGCCGCCGGGCACCTCGACCGGGGTGAGGTGCACCGAGCGGGCGCCCGGGTCGCGGACGCAGACGACCTGCCAGTCGTCCAGCCAGCCCAGCCGCCACTTGTGCCAGGCGAAGAGGTCGCCCTGCAGGCCCCAGTCCAGCGACATGCTGTCCCACTGGCCCGCGAGGGTGTCGGTGTGCCCGAAGTCCTCGACGGAGTACAGGTCGGGCAGCCCGAAGGCGTGGCCGTTCTCGTGGCTGAGCACCCGTGCCCCGGACTGGTCGTGGCCGTAGACCAGGGAGACCCGGTCCAGGGTCGTGCCGTCGTCGGTGGTGGCGGCCGAGGCGCCGGTCCAGGTCACGGAGAGGACGGCCTGCTCGGCGGGCGGACCGGCGTTGGGCGTCACCAGGACGTTGACCAGGTCGTACCCCGAGAAGTCGACCTCGCGGTCGGCGACGCGCAGCAGGTCCCGCATCATGGCGGTGTGCGTCCGCCAGCCGTAGCCGCGCCCTATCCCGTACGACTCGAAGGGCCGGGGCATGCGGATGTAGCGCAGCACCGGCGTGGAGACGTAGCGCAGTTTCCCGTACGAGGCGCGGTAGAACCAGTGCCGCACGGCGGGGAAGAACTCGCTGTAGCGCTCGGCGGCGCTGTAGGGGGCGGGCTTGTCGGGGAAGTCGACGAGCAGGGTGAGCGCCCGCACCTCGCCGGTGGCGCGGGCGAACTCCCGGCCGTCGGCGCCCCCGAACCCCTCGGACATCGTGACGCCCGGCGCCGCGCGCAGCGCACAGGGACGGTCGGCCGGCGGGGCCGCGGCGGGCGCGCCCTCGGTGACGGCGGTGCTGCCGGCGGCGAACAGGAGCACCGAGGCCACGACCGCGAGCGCCCGGGGACCGCGCATCGCCTCAGCCCTGGGTGACCTGGACGGTCCAGGATCCGTCGGAGTGGCGGTCGGCGACGCGGACGCGCGCCGAGCGGCCGAGGGCGTACGTCTCCCCCGTCCGCAGCGGGGCGTCGGCGAGCGGCGGGTACACCGAGGACTCGCCGCACCCCTCGCTGCCCGGGTGGGCGTCGACGACGTCCACGGGACCGTCGCCCGACGACACGTCGGCCCGGACGCGGTACATCAGCACGCCCTGGCTGCAGGTGAGGCGGTCGTTGCCGAGGGCGGCGCGGGCCTCGATGGCGACGGCGCCCTCCAGGCCCGCGGGCAGCACCAGCAGCTTGGTGCCCCCGGGCCGCTCCACGGGGCTGAGGCGGAAGGTGTGCGTGCCGCCCTCGATGACGCAGCGGACCTGCGACGGCCGGAGCCAGCCCAGTTTCCACTTGTGCCAGGCGAAGAAGTCGGGGGCCAGGCCGAACTGACTGCCCATGAGGTCCCAGTCCCCGACGTGGGTGTCCCAGTCGGCGATGCTGCCCGCGGGCGGCCGGTAGTAGAGGTCGGGCAGGTCGAAGGCGTGGCCGGTCTCGTGGGCCAGCACGTTGATGTCCGGCGGGTGGCCCTCGAAGACGGTGACGAAGCGGTGCAGGTCCGCGCCGTCGACCTGGACCGGCCGGCCGAGGTTGACCACCTTGGTGGCGTCCGGGTCGACGCCCGGGGCGTCGGGGTCGGCGACCAGGTAGACGACCCCGTACCGGGAGAAGTCCACCTGCCGGTCGGCCGCGACCACGGCGTCCCTCAGGTAGCGGGCGCGCAGCGCGGGGCTCCAGTCGCGGCCGATGCCGTACGCGGTGGACGGCGCGGGCATGCGCAGCCAGTGCGGCAGGATGCGCGGCCGCAGCCGGAAGGTGCCGTACGAGGCGCGGGCGAAGAAGTCGGTGGTGGCCGGGAAGTGATCGGCCGCCAGTTCGCCGGGGCTGATGGTGGGGGCGGCGTCGGGGAACGCCAGGAACACCATCAGCGCGTCAACGTCGCCGCGGGCGCGCGGGTAGGCGGCGTTCCAGGCGCTGACGCCCTCGGAGTGGTGGGCCCGGGTCCGCTGCAGGGCGCACAGCGAGGAGTCCGAGCCCCCGGCCGCGGGGCCGGTGACCAGCGTCCACGCGACGACGGCCGCGAAGACGCTGACGGCGGCGATGGCCGCCCGGATCCCGTCGGGGGCATGCCCGCGGACGCTCCGGCGGAACCGCCGATGCGCACGTATGGGTAGCCCTGACAGCGGCACGTGGACCTCCCGTACGGGGTCGGGACACCCACATCACGCTGCTACGGTTTGCTATGTTTTGCCCTGTTATGCTGCGCCGCCCGGGTTACCGTCCGATCACTACAGTGCGTAATGAGTGACGAAAACCGGTCAATGGAATTCAGGGGCCAATCACAAATGATCAAGATCGCATGCCGCGTGCCGAGAATCACCACGACGGCGGTGGCCGCGGCAATTCCCCAACGTCTATGATCGGCACATTTCCAGCATGAACGCCGCTTCTTGGCGGTCATTCGATTTCTCCACGACCACGTGTGCGAGACGACACCTATGCGGGAGCCAGCGGTGGGCGGACCCTCGGGAGGCCCGGACCTCGAACCCGAGGCGACGGCCACGACGGTCACTCAGTGTCACGCTTCGGCCCCGGAACGGTCAGCCTCCGAACGGCCGGCCCCGGAGCGCACGTCGCCGGAGGTGCGCGACTACCACGCCGCCTTCAACGTGGCCCGGCTGCCGATGGCACTGGTCGACCCCGACGGCCGGGTGCGCGAGGCCAATCCGGCGCTCGGTGCGCTGCTCGGCGCGGACCCGCTGCTGCTCACCACCCGCTCGGCGGCGGAGTTGCTCGGCCTCGCCGGCGCCGGCGGCGAGGCGCCCCCGCTCGCGGAGAGCCCGGAGTACGCCGAGTACGAGGACGTACTGACCGGACGGCGCAGGGAGTTGCGCCGCACCAGACCCGTGCGCGGACCGGAGGGACGCACGGTCTGGGCGGAGGTCGTCGTCGTGCCCGTGCCCGGCGGTGCGCTGATGTCCGTGGAGGACCTGGGCGAGACCCGCGACCTGCGCGAGCAGTTGCGGCACCTGCGGATGCACGACCCGGTCACCCGGCTCCCCAACCGGCAGTTGTTCTTCGAGCGCCTGGCCAC
This sequence comes from Streptomyces sp. NPDC008238, assembly GCF_042956445.1. Classification (NCBI taxonomy): domain Bacteria; kingdom Bacillati; phylum Actinomycetota; class Actinomycetes; order Kitasatosporales; family Streptomycetaceae; genus Streptomyces; species Streptomyces sp. NPDC008238. Next base: position 71,348 of record NZ_JBIBGK010000011.1, read on the forward strand.
CGCGCTGGAGGGCGCCGACAGCCGCACCGGCCGGATCGGCCTGTGCTACCTCGACCTCGACGGCTTCAAGGCCATCAACGACACCCTCGGCCACCGGATCGGCGACCGGCTGCTCAAGGCCGTCGCCGGCCGGCTCTCGGACTGCGCGGCCCGCCTCGGGCGCAGCGGGACGCTCGTCGCCCGGCTGGGCGGCGACGAGTTCGCCGTCCTCGTCGAGGACTCCACCGGCACCGGGCAGGCCACCGGGCTCGCCGACTCCGTACTGACGGCGCTGCAGTTGCCCTTCGACCTCGCCGGGCAGCGCCTGGCGGTCTCGGCCAGCATCGGCGTCGTCGAGCGCGAGGCCGCCGGGGCCACCGCCACCGGCATCATGCAGGCCGCCGACACCACGCTGTACTGGGCCAAGGCCGACGGGAAGGCCCGCTGGACGCTCTTCGACCCCGAGCGCAACGCCCACCGGATGACCAAGCAGGCGCTGTCGAGCACCCTGCGGCAGGCCGTGGAGCGCGGGGAGTTCACGCTGGAGTACCAGCCGCTGGTGGAACTCGGCACCGGCTGCCTGCGCGGGGTCGAGGCCCTGGTGCGCTGGGAGCACCCGCACTTCGGGCGGCTCGGGCCGAACCGGTTCATCCCGCTCGCGGAGGAGAACGGCTCCATCGTCCAGCTCGGCCGCTGGGTACTCGCCGAATCGTGCCGCCAGGCACGGCAGTGGCAGAAGGACTGGCCCGACGACCCCCTCTTCGTCAGCGTCAACGTCGCCGTGCGCCAGGTGTGGGACTCCGACCTGGTCGCCGACGTCGCGGAGATCCTCGACGACACCGGGCTGCCCGCCGGGCTGCTGCAACTGGAGCTGACCGAGTCGGCGGTGATGGGCTCGGCCGGCCGGCCGCTGCAGGCCCTGCACGCCCTGCAGGAGATGGGTGTGCGCATCGCCATCGACGACTTCGGCACCGGCTACTCCAACCTGGCCTACCTCAGCCGGCTGCCGGTCTCCGCGCTCAAGCTCGACGGCAGCTTCGTGCACGGCTTCCGCGACGGCCTGCACCCCAACCCGGCCGACGAGACGATCGTCGAGGCCCTGGTGCAGCTCGCCCACCGGCTCGGGCTGACCGTCACCGCCGAGTGCGTGGAGAACGCCGAGCAGGCGGAGCGGCTGCGCCGGATCGGCTGCGACACCGGGCAGGGGTGGCTGTACTCGCGCCCCGTGCCGGCCGAGGGCATCGCCGCCCTGCGCGGCCCCGGGCCGGACGCCGCCGTCCCCGGGGAATAGCGGGAGCCGGTACCGGGTTGGTCGTTGCCGTAGGCAGCGAACCGGCCGCAGGAGGCGACGCAGGCACGTGGACACGAACGACCCGGTACGAGGAACCACCCTCGGCAACGCACCCGTCCCGCTCTCCGTCCTCGACCTGGCGGGTGTCGGCAGCGGCCTCACCGCGAGGGACGCCCTCGTCTCCGGGGTCGCGCTGGCCCGGCTCGCCGAGGCTCGCGGCTACCACCGCTACTGGGTCGCCGAGCACCACTCGATGCCCGGGGTCGCGTCCTCCTCCCCCGCCGTGATCCTCGCCCACCTCGCCGCCCACACCGAGCGCATACGCCTCGGCTCCGGCGGCGTCATGCTGCCCAACCACGCGCCGCTGGTCATCGCCGAGCAGTTCGGCACCCTGGAGGCGCTGGCACCGGGCCGGGTCGACCTCGGCCTCGGCCGCGCCCCCGGCACCGACGGCGCCACGGCCGCCGCGCTGCGCCGCACGGACCGGCTGAACGAGGGCGCCGACGAGTTCCCGCAAGCGCTGTCCGAACTCCTGCGCTTCCTGGACGACGACTTCCCCGAGGGCCACCCATACGCGCGCATCCACGCCATCCCCGGTCCCGTGCAGGGCACGGTGCCCGGCGGCGTGCAGTCCGCGGCGCGGCCGTCGGTCTGGCTGCTCGGCTCCAGCACCTTCAGCGCCCGGCTGGCCGCGGTCCTCGGACTGCCCTTCGCCTTCGCCCACCACTTCTCCGCGGCGAACACCGAGCCGGCGCTGGAGCTGTACCGCAGGTCCTTCCGGCCCTCCGAGGTGCTGGACGAGCCGTACGCGCTGATCGGCGTCGCGGCACTGGCGGCGGAGGAGGAGAAGGACGCCCGCCGGCAGGTGCTCAGCGGCGCCCTGGGCATGCTGCGCCTGCGCATGGGACGCCCGGGCCTGCTGCCCTCCCCGGAGGAGGCGGAGGCGTACGAGTTCAGCCCGGCCGAGCGGGACTTCGTCGACGGGTGGCTCGGCAACGTGGTGCACGGCACGCCGGACGCGGTCCGCGAGGGCCTGGACGCGCTGGTGCGCCGCACGGGCGCGCAGGAGCTGATGATCACGGCCAACGCCCACACGCCCGCCGCGCGGGTGCGTTCCTACGAGCTGATCGCCGACGCGTACGGCCTGCCCGGCGGCGCCTGACCCCGGGGCCGGGGCGTGGGCGCCGCCCACGCCCCGGGCGTACCGTCCGTCCGCGCGCCCGGGGCGGCTCCGCTAGGGCCTGTTTCGAAAGTCCCGCCTGTCCCGCGACGCCTGGCACGGCGCCTCGCTGCGTTGTCGAATCGTCCGAGTAGCCCACTACGAGGACGACTCTCCGCCTTGCGATGCACCGCACCAGACGCCGCGGGACCCGCCCTCCGGGCGGCCGGCGCTACTTTCGAAACAGGCCCTAGACGTCCACCGCCACGTACTTGATCTCCAGGTACTCGTCGATCCCCACGGCGCCGCCCTCGCGTCCGGTCCCGGACTGCTTGACGCCGCCGAAGGGCGCCGCGGGCGTGGAGACCACGCCCTTGTTGAGGCCGAGCATGCCCGTCTCCAGTTCCTCGGCGTAGCGGATCCCGCGCCGCAGGCTCTCCGTGAAGACGTAGCCGACCAGGCCGAACACGGTGTCGTTGGCCAGCCGGATCGCCTCGTCGTCGTCCTCGAAGGTGACGACCGGCGCGACCGGGCCGAAGATCTCCTCCCGCAGCATCGCCGCGTCCGGCGGCACGTCGGCCAGCACGGTCGGCGGGTAGAAGTAGCCGGGGCGGTCCGAGAGCGGGGCGCCGCCGGTGACCGCGCGGGCCCCGGCCGTCACGGCGTCGCGCACCAGGCGGTCCACCTTGTCCAGGCCCGCGCCGTCGATGAGCGGGCCGACCTGGGTGCCGGGCTCGGTGCCGCGGCCGACGACCATGGAGCCGAGCTTCTCGGCGAGCCGCCCGGTGAAGGCCTCGGCCAGCTCGCGGTGGACGTAGATCCGGTTGGCGGCCGTGCAGGCCTCGCCGATGTTGCGCATCTTGGCGATGGCCGCGCCCTCCACGGCCTTCTCCAGGTCCGCGTCCCGGCAGACGATGAGGGGGGCGTTGCCGCCCAGCTCCATGGAGGTGCGCAGCACCTGCCGCGCGCTCAGCTCGATGAGCTTCTGCCCGACGCCCGTGGAACCGGTGAAGGAGAGCTTGCGCAGCCGCGGGTCCCGCGTCAGGGGGTCGCTGATCTCCGCGGGGCGTGAGGTGGTCAGCACGTTGAGCACGCCGTCCGGCAGCCCGGCCTGCCCGAGGACCTCGGCGAGGGCGAGCATCGACAGCGGCGTCTGGTGGGCCGGCTTGACGATCATGGTGCAGCCCGCGGCGACGGCGGGGCCGATCTTGCGGGTGCCCATCGCCATGGGGAAGTTCCACGGGGTGATCAGCAGCGCCGGGCCCACCGGCCGGCGCATCACCCAGATCCGGCCGTTGCCGTCGGGCGCGGTACGCCAGCCGCCCTCGATCCGTACCGCCTCCTCGGAGAACCAGCGGAAGAACTCGGCGGCGTAGAGGACCTCGCCGCGCGACTCGGCGACCGGCTTGCCCATCTCCAGGGTCATCAGCAGGGCGAGTTCGTCCTGCCGCTCCACGATGAGCTCGTAGGCCCGGCGCAGGATCTCCCCGCGCTCGCGCGGCGCCGTGGCCGCCCATCCCTCCTGCGCGGCGGCCGCGGCGTCCATCGCCGCCTCGGCGTCCTCGGCCCCGGCGTCCGGCACGGCGCACAGCGGCCGCGTGGTGGAGGGGTCCTCGACCTCGTACAAGCGCCCGTCGCTCGCCGGCCGCCAGCGGCCGCCGACGAGCAGTGCCTTCGGCACCCGCTCGACGACCAGCTGCTCGCGCTTGCCGTTCCCTTCGGTGCTGTCGCTCATGGCAGCTCCCTGCCTCTCGCGGACGTTCCGGACATCGGGTACCCCACCAGATTCGCATGAATGCCCCCGGTGCGCCGGGGTAGGCGCGGCCCTCGTGCGGTCACCGTGCCGCACGGAAGCGAACTACCGGAGGTCTGGTTCATGTCGGAGCGCAGTGCACTGTCCCGCAGGGGTTTCCTCTCCCGAACCGCGGCCGTCGGCGGTCTCGCCGCGGTCCCGGGGCTGCTGGCGGCCTGCAGCCGTACCCAGGTGGGCACCGGCGCGCCCACCGGCGACGGCGACCTGCTGGCCAGGCTGAGGAAGCAGGGGTACGTCCGGGTCGGGTTCGCGGGCGAGGCCCCGTACGGGTACCGGGACGGCAACGAGCTGGCCGGCGAGGCGCCCACCCTCCACCGGGAGATCTTCACGGCGCTCGGCGTACCGGAACTGCGGCCCACGCTCACCGACTTCGGCGCGCTCATACCGGGCCTGACCGCCGACCGCTTCGACGTGGTCAGCGCCGGGATGGCGATCACGCCCGACCGGTGCACAAAGGTGATCTTCTCGGAGCCCGAGTTCGTCTCGCCGACCGCGCTGATGGTCCGCGAGGGCAACCCCAAGGGCCTGAGCGACCTGGTGTCCTGCGCCCGCGAGAAGGCCACCGTCGGCGTCCTCAGCGCGGCGGTAGAGGCGGACTACGCGGACGCCGCGGGGGTGCCGCTGACCTCGGTGAAGTCCCTGGCCAAGCAGCAGGACGGGGTGGACGCGCTGCTCGCCGGACGGATCGACGCCTTCGCCCTGACCGGGATCTCGCTGCGCTGGCTGGCCCGCACCAACGACGGCGCCGCGGTGGAGGTGCTGGACCCCTTCCTGCCGGTGGTCGGCGGCCGCAAGCAGTACAGCCCGGGCGGCGCGGTGTTCCGGCAGGACGCGACCGCACTGCGCGACGCGTTCAACAAGGAGCTGGGGAAGATCACCGCCGACCCCGGCCGCTACACGTCCCTCATCGGGAAGTACGGCTTCACCAAGGCGGAGGTCCCGCCGGCGACCCTGCGCACCGCACAGCTGTGCAAGGCCTGAGGCGGCGCCTTGTCCTCGTCCCCGTACCTGCTCCGCGCCGGTGAACCCCTCTCCGGCCTCACGGAGTTCACGCACTCCCTGCCGAGCCTGGGGGCCGGCCTGTGGGTCACCGTGCAGGCCACCGTCCTGGGCGCGGCACTCGCGCTGCTGCTCGCCTTCGTCCTCGGCTTCATGGCGCGCTCGCGGCGGCTGCTCGTGCGCGGCGGCGCCCGGGTGGTCGTGGAGTTCTTCCGCGGCACCTCGCTGTACGTCCAGATGTTCTGGCTCTTCTTCGCGCTGCCGATCCTCGGCTTCAAGCTCGTGCCGCTCGCCTGCGCCGTGGTCGCCTTCGGGCTCAACTACGGGGCGTACGGCTCGGAAGTCGTCCGGGGCGCCCTCGACGCCGTGCCCGCCGGGCAGCGGGAGGCGGCGGTCGCGCTGAGCATGACGCCCTGGCAGCGGATGCGCCTGGTGGTCCTGCCACAGGCCTGGCCGCAGATGATCCCGCCGTTCGGCAACCTGCTGGTCCAGCTGCTGAAGTGCACGCCCCTGATGTCGCTGATCACCATCTCGGACCTCACCTTCCAGATGGACCAGCTCCGTTCGACCACCGGTGACACCGCGACGGCGTACCTGCTGCTCCTGGTCGTCTACTTCGTCCTGGCGTACGCGCTGACGCTGGCCGTGAACGGCCTGGAGTCCGTGGCCAAGGCGCGGCTCGGGCAGCAGCCGGCGGGAGGTCGGGCCTGATGTGGAGCTGGGAGACGGCCCGCGAGGGCCTGCCGCTGATCCTGCGCGGCTTCGGGATCACCCTGCTGGCCACGGTGCTGGGCTCGGCGCTCGCCGTCGTGCTGGGACTGGCGATCGCGGTGCTGCGGCGCACGGCCGGCCGCTGGGTGACGCTGCCGCTGCGGGCGGCCGTGGAGTTCGTGCGCTCGACGCCGGTGATGATCCAGCTCTTCGCGGTCTGGGTGCTGGTGCCGGGCCTGGACCCGCTGGTGATCGGGATCACCGTGCTCGGCGTGCACTACGCGACGTACACCTCGGAGGTGTACCGGGCGGGCATCGACGCGGTGCCGAAGGGGCAGTGGGAGGCGGCCGTCGCGCTGTCGCTGCCGCGGGCGCGCACCTGGTCCGCCGTGGTGCTGCCGCAGGCGGTGCGGAAGATCGTGCCCGCCCTCGGCAACTACGTGATCTCGATGTTCAAGGAGACGCCCTTCCTCTCGGTCATCACCGTCGACGAGATGGTGCACGAGGCGAACCGCTTCGGCAGTGACCACTTCGCCTACCTGGAGGCGTTCACCATCGCGGCCGTGGTCTTCCTGGTCGCGAGCTGCCCCACCTCGATCCTGATGCGGAAGCTGGAGAAGCGCCTTGCTCACTGAAGAGTCCACCGTCCCCGCCGGGTCCCCTCCCACGGCGCCCGCCGTCCGCTTCGACCGGGTGGTCAAGCGGTACGGGGAGAACACCGTGCTCGACCACCTCGACCTGGAGGTCGGCCGCGGCGAGCGCGTCACGCTGATCGGCCCGAGCGGTTCCGGCAAGACGACCATCCTGCGGCTGCTGATGACCCTGGAGCGGGTCACCGAGGGCGTCATCCACGTGGAGGGCACGCCCTTCTCCCACATGCCGGGCCGCGGCGGGCGGCTCGTGCCGGCCGACGAGCGGCACCTGCGCGCCACGCGCCGCCGGATCGGCATGGTGTTCCAGCACTTCAACCTCTTCCCGAACATGAAGGTGCTGGACAACGTCACCGAGGCCCCGGTGCACGTCCTCGGCATGGACCGCGACGAGGCCGCCGAGCGCGCCCGCGGGCTGCTGGAGCTGGTGGGTCTCGCCGACAAGCAGGACGCCCACCCCACCCGGCTCTCCGGCGGCCAGCAGCAGCGCGTCGCCATCGCCCGGGCGCTGGCGATGCGGCCCGACATCCTGCTGCTGGACGAGGTGACCTCGGCGCTCGACCCCGAACTGGTGGCCGGTGTGCTGGACGTGCTCAGGGACATCGCCCGCGGTACGGACATCACGCTGCTCTGCGTCACCCACGAGATGGGGTTCGCCCGGGACGTCTCGGACCGCGTACTGATGTTCGACGGCGGCCGTGTCGTCGAGTCCGGTCCGCCGGAGCGGATTTTCGGCTCCCCGGAGCACGCCAGGACCCGGGAATTCCTCGGTGCGGTGCTCTGAGGAAAATTGGTCCGTGCCCTTGGCATATGCCAGAGTGGCGCGTTCCTGCGTATACGCCTGAGGCCGCGTACGGAAAGCTCCAACGGGCTCTACTGCAAACAACATTGAGGCTATCGTGGAATCCGGCCCAGCTGCCGGGCCCGCCCGTCGTGCCCGGCAGCCGTGACCAGCAGCTACAGCAAGGACGCAAACGGTCACACCTGTAGGGGGACACCGTGGCGCTTGAGCACCGACAGGTCGCGCCGGTCTACGCGGTCCAGCACGCGCTGCGCGTGCTCGAGACCGTGGACAAGCACAGGAACGGCGTCACCGCCGAGCAGCTCGCCCGCGAAATCGGGGTACCCATCGCCTACCTCGGCCAACTCCTCGCGATGCTCAACCGCGAGCGCTACCTCAACGCGCTGCCCGGCGGCGGGTACGCGGTCGGGGAGTCGCTGGTCCTGCTGGGCAGCGCCAGCCGTGACCTGGCGCTCGGCGAGAAGATCAAGAAGATCCTGACGGCCCTGCGCGACGAGGTCGGCGCGGCCGTCTACTTCAGCCGCTACGACGACGGCGAGGTCAAGATCGTCGACTTCGCCGACGGCCCGGCGGCACCCAAGGTCAACGAGTGGGTGGACTTCCGCTTCGCCGCCCACGCCAGCGCGGTCGGCAAGTGCCTGCTCACCCAACTCGACCACAACGGACGCCGCGACCACCTGTCCCGGCACAAGACGGTACGGCTCACCTCCAAGACGACGATCAGCGAGAAGCTGCTGCTGACCAAGCTGGAGAGCCAGCCGGCCAGCACCCCGACCCTGGACATCCAGGAGTACGCGATCGGCACCGTCTGCGCCGCGATCCCGATCACCGTCGGCAAGGCCGTCGGCTGCCTCGCCCTCTCCCTGCCCGTCACCCAGGCCCACCGCCTCAAGGGCGCGGCCGACACCCTCAACGAGCGCGCGGCGCCGGTGCTGCTCTCACTGACCCTCTGAGGCCGCGACGACGCACGCACCGGACACGACGAAGGGCGCCCCTCCCGGAGGAGGGACGCCCTCTCGCTGTGCGCCGCCAGGGACTCGAACCCCGAACCCGCTGATTAAGAGTCAGCTGCTCTGCCAGTTGAGCTAGCGGCGCGTGCAGAACAATCATACGGGGTCCCGGGGGGTGCTCATGACCACGCCCACCGGCCCCGGGGGCGGACCGGACCCCTCGCCGAACTCCCGTACGGCCGCCCGTCACGCGGGCATGCTGAAGGGCCCGGCAAGAGGGGGGAGGTATGCCGGGCCCATCAGCGTGGGGGGAGGGGGTGTGGCTTTGGGGGGGTGTTGTTGTCTTTGGGGGTACTACGCCCGGGACCTACCAGGCGATGTCATTCGCGTGGATGACGAGGTTGGGCGCCGTCCACGCGATGTCACCGGCCGGTGCAGGCTGCGCGGATGCTGCGCTCGCGCCGATCAGCCCCATCGAGATGGAAGCGACGACGCCCAGTGCGACACGGAGGGCGAAGCGGCGAATCGAAGTCATGGCAGGCCTGTCCTGGGGGTGTGAGCTGGGGTATTGCTGGTGGAGGTGCTGCGCCGGTCTGGGGGAACCGTACGACTGACTGAATTCTGTCGGACGCCGGGCCGCTGGTCTGTAGTTTTCGCGTTCCGGATTCGGACATGGCCCTATGCGGACACATGGGACCGGATGGGCCCCGAAGGGTCCATACACGAGCCCCGCCCCTTAACCTGATCGAAGCCGGGGGTGACGTGAAGCATTGGGGGTGCGAGCAGTGACCGACGACCTTCTGCGCGCCCGGGCGCAGGAACTCTACGCCCTGGCACTCGCCGAGGCCGACTGGACACCGGAGAGCGTCTGTTCACTCACCGGCTGGTCGCGCGAAGAACTGGACGAAGCCCTGCGCTGCCTGGCGGAACTGGGGCTCGCGGCCCAGTTCCCCTCCTCCCGCAGCGGCTGGTCGGTGCACTCCCCCGCGACGGCGATGGCCCAGCTCATCGAGGGCAGCCGCCGGCGCACCGAGGAACTGGTCGGCACCATCACCCACGCCCACACCGCGCTCAGCCAGGTGGCGTCCGAATTCCAGCCAGTGCACATGCGGCAACTGGCGGAGGCGCGCATCGAGGTCGCCGCCCAGCCGTCCCAGATCGCGGCGATCCTGGACGAGGCGGCGAGCACCGTCACGACCGAGATCCTGTCGATGCACCCCAGCGCGCTGCCCGAGGACCACCTCTTCGAGGCGGACGACCGCAACCGTGAGGCGCTCAGCCGGGGCGTCGCGATGCGCTCCATCCACCTGGCCACGGCCGCGGCCGTGCCGCACGTGCGCGCTCACCTGCGGACCATGGTCAACGACGGCGGCGAGGTCCGTACGGCGGCGACGGTGCCCATGAAGCTGATCATCGTCGACCACACCCTCGCCATCGTGCCGCCGCTCGGCCCCGAGGCCCACTCCGAGCGGAGCCCGGGCTCCGCCATGGTGCTGCGCAGCCCCGCCATGGTGGCCGTGCTGCGGCAGATGTTCGAGCACTGCTGGGCCGCGGCCTCGGACCTGTTCACCGACGACGTCGGCGCCGCCCCCGCCGCGCGACATCGGGAGGTCGTCCGGCTGCTCGCCTCCGGGCTCACGGACGAGGCCATCGGCCGGAAGCTGGGCCTGTCCGACCGGACGGTACGGCGGATAGTGGCCGAGCTGATGCAGCAGATAGGGGCGGACAGCCGGTTCCAGGCGGGGGTGAAGATGGTCCGCCTCGGATGGCTGGACGACGACCCCGCGCTCCTGGACGACGTGGTCGGGAGCACCCCCGCAGGTCCGGTAGGATCCTCTCTGTCGGTGAGCGCCGCTAGCTCAACTGGCAGAGCAGCTGACTCTTAATCAGCGGGTTCGGGGTTCGAGTCCCTGGCGGCGCACAGCGAGAGGGCGCCCTTCCTTCGGGAAGGGCGCCCTCGCTCATTTGTGCGGCAAGGGCGGCGTCCCGGGTGACTCGGTGCGAAAATATCCCGTAACGATGATGTGAGGGCTCTACGGGGGCTCACGAGGAGGCCATGCGCGCGCACGATCCGCCGCCGCCCGGCACGGGCAGGGAGGCCCGGCCGAGTCCAGGGGCCGCCTCGCCCGGGGGTCTGCTCGACCTGCTGCAGGTCGCGGCGATGGTGCTGGACCGGACCGGTCACATCGTGCTGTGGAGCCCGGAGGCCGAGCGTCTGTTCGGTTACTCGGCGGCCGAGGCGCTGGGCCAGAACGCCGGTCTGCTGCTGGTGGCGCCGGACAAGCTGGAGCTGGTCACCGAGCTGTTCAAGCAGGTCAGGGCGGGTGCCATCTGGCAGGGCGTGTTCCCGATCGTGCACGCCGACGGCACGACCCGCGACGTGGAGTTCCGCAACATGCGGATGCACGACGTGGACGGCGGCGTCTACGCGCTGGGCCTGGGCGCCGACCTCTCCACGGTGCGGCGCGTGGAGACGGACATGGCGCTGTCCGCCAGCCTCGTCGACCAGTCCCCGATCGGGCTCGCCGTCTTCGACACCGACCTGCGGATCGTGCGGGTCAACCGGGCCATGGAGGAACTGCACGGCCTGCCCGCCGCGGCCATGATCGGGCGCGGGGTGCGGGAGATCTCGCCCGGCGCGGAGTTCCGGGCGATGGAGGCCCGGATGCGGCAGGTGCTGGAGACCGGGGAGCCGCTGCTGGACCTGGAGACGGTGGTGCGGACCTACGCCGACCAGGAGCACGACCACGCCTGGTCGGTCTCGTACTACCGGATCCAGGACCCCACCGGGCGGGTGCTGGGCCTGGCCGCGTCGATCGCGGACTTCACCGAGCGCCACCAGGCGGCCGAGGAGATCGCCGAGGCACGCGGCCGGCTCGCGGTGATCGCCGAGGCCGGCACCCGGATCGGCACCACGCTGGACCTGCAGCAGACCGCGCGGGAGCTGGCCTCGGTGGTGGTGCCGACGCTCGCCGACATCGCCACCGTCGACGTGCTGGACGAGGTGCTGCGCGGCGGCCCGGTGCCCAAGGTGCGCGCCCAGCAGTCGGCCGAGTTCCGGGCGCTGGCCGTCGCCGCCGCCGAGTCCGGCGAGGCGATCGGCGCCGTCGACCCGGTCGGCGAGCTGGCCCGGTACCCCGACGACCGGCTGATCACCAAGATCGTGCGGGAGGGCCTGCCGGTGGTCGTGCACCGGGTGAGCAGCCGCATGCTGCGCCGCATAGCCCGCGACGAACGGGCCGCCGCCCAGCTGAAACGGGCGGGGGCGCACTCCTACCTCGCCGCGCCGCTGATCGCCCGCGGCGAGGTGCTGGGGGCGGTGGGGATGTTCCGCACCCGCAACCAGAAGCCCTTCGACGACGAGGACCGGACCCTGGCGCTGGAGCTGGCCGCCCGGGCCGCGATCTCCATCGACAACGCCCGCCTGTACGCGGGCGAGCGCAACGCGGCCCTCACCCTGCAGCGCAGCCTGCTGCCGCACGAGCCACCGCGCGTGGACGGGATCGAGATCTCCGCGCGCTACATCCCCGCCGTCCGGGAGGTCGGCGGGGACTGGTACGACGTCCTGCAGCTGCGGGACGGCAAGGTCGGGCTGATCGTCGGCGACGTGATGGGCAAGGGCCTGCACGCGGCCGCGATCATGGGCCAGCTGCGGACGGCGACCCGGGCCTTCTCCCGGCTCGACCTTCCGCCGCACGAGGTGCTGGCGCACCTGGACAACATCACCGGCAGTGCCGAGGGCGACTTCATCGCCACCTGCGTCTACGCCGTCTGCGACCCGGCGACCGGCCGCTGCCAGTTCGCCACCGCCGGGCACCTGCCGCCGGTGCTGGTGCCGCCCGGCGGCCGCGCCGAGCTGATCGACCTGCCCAGCGCGGTGCCGCTGGGCGTCGGCGGCATCCGCTTCCGCACGGTGGAGCGCAAGCTCCCGGAGGGCACCTTGCTGGCGCTGTTCACCGACGGGCTGGTCGAGGACCGCCGGCAGTCCATCGACGTGGGGCTGCGCACGCTGATGCGCGCGCTCAAGCTCAAGAGCCGCAACCGTTCGCTGGAGGACACCTGCGACGTCGTCCTGGGCGCCCGGCTGCAGTCACCCGACGACGACGTCGCCCTGCTGCTGGCCCGGATGGGGGCACCGGCGGCGGGCGACGACGAACAGGCCGACGACGAGCCGTCCGGCTTCGAGGCGGCCGACGGGAGTTGAGCCGCGGTTCCCGGCTCGCGGTGCTCGGTCCACGCCTAGCGGTGAACGCTCCCCCGTCCGCGGTCCTGCCGCTGGTCACCCGCACACAACCGGACCAAATCGCTCATACGATCGGTTAACAACTCGTTTCACACCTTGCGATCAAGACGGGCATTCAGGGACGCTGGGACCGCAGGACATGTATGCGCCAAACGGACCTATGCGCCCTTACCGGCGAACGAAAGGGTCCGTTTCGGCGGCTTTTCGTGTGGAGGCCCTGGGGAGGGCCCTCAGGGGGCAAGGGGGGTGAATTCAGGCGTTACCTCACGGTCGTCCGGTCGTTGACGAGTCATGGCCGGCCTCACGCGACCCGGAGGCCACAGAACGCCCACGCATGCCCCGGGGGCGGGGGGCCGCAGCGCCCGGGGCGCCGACACCGCCGCGACAGCGGCGCGACATGCTTCGGGGGGAGCATCCACATGCCGCCGACACCCGGCGCCCAGCAGTACACGACCGACCCTCGGGCCGGCACAGCCGTGCCCGTCATACCCCAGCAGTCCCGTCCCGGCCCGTTCCGGCCGGACCCCGGCGCGGCCGCGCCCCGGTACGACTACGAGCACTACAGCAGACTCGCGGGCCCGCTCACGGAGCCGGAGCCCGGTGTCCCGTACCGGGTGAAGTACCGCAGCCTCCTCTCCGAGGAGCCCCACCGGATACGCGCGGCGCTGCTGCTCGGCGCGGCCCCGGTGCTCTCGGCGGTGCTGCTCGTCTGGCTGATGCAGCCGGCCCACTGGACCCGCCGGGAGAACGCGCCGGGCTGGATGGTCGCCTGCGACGCCGTGATGCTGATATCCATCGGCCTGATCGAGCTCTTCCGGCTGATCAACGTGACGTCCAACGCCCACGCGACGCTCGTCGCGCGCGATCCGGTACCCGTGGTCCCGGAGAAGGGCAGCAAGGTCGCCTTCGTGACCACCTTCGTGCCGGGCAAGGAGCCCCTGGCGATGGTGCGGGCGACCCTGGAGGCCGCGGTCCGCCTGCGGCACCGCGGCACACTGCACGTCTGGCTCCTGGACGAGGGGGACGACCCCGACGTCAAGCGCCTCTGCGAGCGCCTGAACGTACGCCACTTCACCCGCAAGGGCGTCGAACGCTGGAACCGGCCCGGCGGCGCCTTCCGCGCCCGCACCAAGCACGGCAACTACAACGCCTGGCTCGACGCCCACGGCGACGACTACGACTTCTTCGCCTCCGTCGACACCGACCACGTCCCGCTCCCCAACTTCCTGGAGCGGATGCTCGGTTACTTCCGCGACCCGGACATCGCCTTCGTCGTCGGGCCGCAGGTCTACGGCAACTACGACAGCGCCGTCACCAAGGCCGCCGAGAGCCAGCAGTTCCTCTTCCACGCGCTCATCCAGCGGGCCGGCAACCGCTACGGCTCCCCCATGTTCGTCGGGACCAACAACGCGGTGCGCGTCAGCGCCCTCAAGGGCGTCGGCGGGCTGTACGACTCCATCACCGAGGACATGGCCACCGGCCTGGAACTCCACCGGCACCGCAACCCCGCCACCGGGCGCAGATGGCGCTCGGTCTACACCCCGGACGTGCTCGCCGTCGGCGAGGGGCCGACCTCCTGGACCGACTTCTTCACCCAGCAGCTGCGCTGGAGCCGCGGCACCTACGAGACGCTCATCAAGCAGTTCTGGAGGGTGCCGTTCACCCTCTCCCCGGGGCGCCTGCTCAACTACACGCTGATGGTCGTCTACTACCCGATGACGGCCGTCAACTGGGTGCTGGGCGGCCTCAGCTGCGCGCTCTTCCTCGGCCTGGGCGCCTCCGGCATCCAGATCGACTCCGAGGTCTGGATGATGCTCTACAGCGACGCCGCGGCGCTGCAGATCGGCCTGTACGTGTGGAACCGGCGGCACAACGTCAGCCCCCACGAGCCGGAGGGCTCCTCGGGGGCGGCGGGCATGGTGATGTCGGCGCTGTCCGCGCCGATCTACGCCCGTTCGCTGATGGACGCGGTGCTGCGGCGCAAGAGCGGGTTCGTGGTCACGCCCAAGGGCGACTCCGCGAGCCCGGACCGGCTGCTGTCCACCTTCCGCATCCACCTGTTCTGGCTGCTCGTCTTCGGCGGCTCGCTCGCCGCCAGCTTCTTCAACGGCCACACCCACGTGGCGATGCGCACCTGGGCAACGCTGGCGTTCGTCCTGGCGCTGGCACCGGTCGCCGTCTGGTCCCTGTCCCTCGTCCGTGCCAGGAGCGCCGCCCGATGAGCTACCGACCCAGCCGCAGACTGCGGAAGATCGCCGTCGGGGGCACGGCCGTGGGGGTGCTCGCCGGGATGAACGCGCCCGCGATCTACGGCTACTCCGCCGCGAAGTACCACGACTACAAGATCAACCAGCCCGAGTACAAGGCCGCGTACGGCCACTGGGACCTGGTCGAGGTCCCCGAGGAGTTCCGGATCAACGCCATCCACGCGGCGCTGCTGCGCACCGGGAAGGTGCTGCTGATCGCCGGTTCCGGCAACGACGAGCGGAACTTCAAGGCCAAGTCCTTCAAGAGCGTGCTCTGGGACCCGGTGGAGAACACCTTCAAGGAGGTCGACACCCCCAAGGACATGTTCTGCGCCGGCCACACCCAGCTCGCCGACGGCACCCTGCTGGTGGCCGGCGGCACCGCCCGCTACGAGAAGCTCAAGGAGGCCGTGGACCGGGCGGGCGGCGCGATGCTCATCAAGAACGAGGACCCGGACGAGCCGCGGAACTTCCCCAAGGGCACGGTCTTCGTCAACAACGAGAACGGCCGCTCCTTCCGGTCGGAGTTCCCCGTCAACGTGCCCCGCGCCAAGAAGACGGTCGACGCCCGGACCGGCGAGGTCACCGTGACCGCGAGCGAGGCACGGGTCTTCGTGCAGTCGCTGGTCAAGGGCGAGAAGGGCATCGTCAACACCGCGGCGCAGTACGGGATCAGGGGCCTCGCGGGCGAGGACCGGGAGAACCTCTACGGGCTGGCCACCAAGCTCGGCCTGGACAAGAAGGACTTCCAGGGGATCAAGGAGACCTACGAGTTCGACCCGGTCGCCGAGGCCTACGTCCCGGTCGACCCGATGAACGAGGCCCGCTGGTACCCGACGCTGGTCACCCTCGCCGACGGCCGGGTGCTGTCGGTCTCCGGGCTGGACGACATCGGCCAGGTCGTGCCGGGCAAGAACGAGGTCTACGACCCGAGGACCCGCAGGTGGACGTACACCACCGAGCGCTACTTCCCCACCTACCCGGCGCTGTTCCTGATGAAGGGCGGGAAGATCTTCTACTCGGGCGCCAACGCGGGGTACGGGCCGGCCGACGAGGGCCGGGTCCCGGGTGTGTGGGACCTGCGCACCAACCGCTTCACCGCGGTGGGCGGGCTGGAGGACGCCGGGGACCTGGAGACCGCGGGCTCGGTGCTGCTGCCGCCCGCGCAGGACCAGAAGGTGATGGTGCTGGGCGGCGGCGGGGTCGGCGAGTCGCACTCCTCGACCACCCGCACCGCCGTGGTGGACCTGGACGCCGCGGACCCGCGCTACACGACCGGTCCCGACCTGCCCGAGCCGACCCGGTACCTGAACACGGTGATCCTGCCCGACGACACCCTGTTCACCACCGGCGGCTCCCGCGACTACCGGGGCCGCGGCGCCAGCGACGTCCTGCGGGCACAGATCTACGACCCGGCGGACAACGCCTTCCGGGAGGCGGCCGACCCGTCGGTGGGCCGCAACTACCACTCCGAGGCGCTGCTGCTGCCCGACGGCCGGGTGGCGGTCTTCGGGTCCAACCCGCTCTTCGGGGACGCGGCGGACACCAAGCCGGGCTTCTTCGAGCAGCGGATCGAGGTCTACACCCCGGCGTACCGCTACCGGGACTCCCGGCCCTCGCTCGGCGAGGGCCCGGCGCTCGTCCGGCGCGGCGGCACGGCCACGTACCCGACGGCGTACGCGGAGCACATCGAGACGGCACGGCTGATGCGGCCGAGCGCGGTCACCCACGCCACCGACGTGGAGCAGCGGTCGATCGCGCTGGACGTGCGGCGGGGGAAGGGGGCGGTGAGCGTGACCGTCCCCGCGGACCCGTCGATCGTGCCGCCGGGCTGGTACATGCTGGTCGTCACCGACGACGAGGGCACGCCCTCCGAGGCGCGCTGGGTGCGGGTGGCCTGAGGCCGGGGGTCCGGCGCGCGGTCAGGAGGCCGCGCGCCGGGCCAGCCCCAGGGCGTACTCGGGCCACCAGTCGCCGGCCTGCGGGCCGCCCTTGCAGGTGCCGTCGGAGTCGCCGGGGCGCTTGATCCACAGGTAGGCGTCGACGAGTCCGTCACCGGTGTCGGTGGTGGGCGGGGTGCCCAGACCGCGGCCGGGCGGGTTGCACCACGCCTCGTCGTGGGCGCCGTCGAGGGGCCCGCGGCCGTTGCGGCTGGTGTCGATGACGAAGTGCTTGCCGCCGAGCCGGGCGGACAGCTTCCTGCCGTACGCGGTGTTCGCGGCGGTGGTGTAGAAGTTCGAGGTGTTGAGGGCGAAGCCGTCGGCACCGGCGATGCCGGCCGCGCGCAGCGGGCCCGCCAGGCGCGCGGGGTCGCTGACCCAGCCGGAGTTGCCGGCGTCGAGGTAGACCCGCGCGCGGGGAAGCGCGCCCAGGGTGTCCACGGCGTGGGTCAGCAGGGCGTAGCGCTCGTCGTGGAACTCGGCCGGTGTGCAGCCGTCGACGAGGTGGGTGAGGGCGTCCGGTTCGAGGACCACCAGGGCCTCGCGGTCGCCGATGCCGGCCGCGACCTCGTCCACCCAGGCGCGGTAGGCGGCGCCGTCGGTGGCACCGCCCCGCGAGTACTGGCCGCAGTCGCGGTGCGGGATGTTGTAGAGCACGAGCACGGGCACCCGGCCGTCGCGGGCGGCGGACTCGGTGTAGGTCCTGGCCCGCGCCTCGGCGTCGTCCTGGCCGATCCACTCGGCGACGGGCCGGCCGGCGATCCTCTCCAGCAACTCGGCGTCGGCCTCCCGGCCGCCCGCGCGCCACTGCGCCACCTGCCGGGCCGCGGCCGTGTCGGGGTTGACCCAGAACGGCGCCCCCGCCGTGCTCGCGGGGCTGCTGCTCCGGTCGTCGCCGCCCTTGTCCTGGTGCCCCCCGGGCCTGCCGGTGCCGAAGCAGCCGCCGAGGGCGACGGAGAGGAGTCCGGCGGCGGACACGGCGCACGCCGCTCTGCGCAGTGGGCCGGTGTTGGTGCCGAACATCCACTCCCCCTTGGATGGCGGGACGAGACCGGTCGTCCTCAATCCTGACATACCGAACCCTCAACGGGCCCTGGGATCGGGCCAGTCCGCGACTTTCCCGTCGAATGCCGCGTCTCGTCCGCATGGCAGAATCCCCCGGCGAAGCCGTGGCCGCCGAGGGCTGGAGCCGTACGTGACAGAGCACCCGACGCACAGTGCGCGCGAGCTGCGGCTCGCCGAGGTCTTCGTGGAGTTCGCCGACACCCTGGACGGCGACTTCGACGTGGGCGTCTTCCTGGAGCGGGTGGCCGACCGCTGCGTGGAGATGCTGGACGTGACGGCGGCCGGGCTGCTGCTGGACGACGGCCGCGGGGAACTGCGGACCGCGGCCGGCCGCGGCGGGGCGGG
Organism: Streptomyces sp. NPDC008238; assembly: GCF_042956445.1. Taxonomy (NCBI): domain Bacteria; kingdom Bacillati; phylum Actinomycetota; class Actinomycetes; order Kitasatosporales; family Streptomycetaceae; genus Streptomyces; species Streptomyces sp. NPDC008238. The sequence goes on from NZ_JBIBGK010000011.1 coordinate 89,541, forward strand.
CGAACTCCTCGGGCGGCAGCGGGAGGAGGGGCCGTGCCTGGAGTGCTACCGGGGTTCCGACGTGGTCACCGCCCCGGACCTGGCGCGCTGCGACGACCGCTGGCCGCGCTTCGCCCCGCTCGCCCGCGACCGGGGCTTCCACGCGACGTACGCCGTGCCGCTGCGGCGCAGGGCGCAGGTGATCGGGGCGCTCAACCTGTTCCGGGAGGTGCCCGGCGATCCGCCGCGCGGTGACGTGGCGCTGGCCCGGGCGTTCGCGGACGCCGCCGCCGTCGGGATCCTCCAGGAACGGGCCCGGCAGCGGCAGGAGTCGCTGGCCGCCCAGTTGCAGGCCGCGCTGGACAGCCGGGTCGTACTGGAGCAGGCCAAGGGCGTGCTGGCGGAACGCTGGGGCGTCGGTGTGGACGAGGCGTTCACGGCGCTGCGGCGGTACGCGCGCACCCACCGGGTGCGGCTGGCGGACCTGGCCGCGGGCGTGGTGGGCGGCGCGGTGGACTCCGACGCCCTGCGGGGGCCCGGCGGTTGACGCGCGGTGTCCCCCGGCGGACGTGACCCCCGGGGCCGGAAGCGTGCTCGGCGCCGGCGGCTCCACCCGCCGCCACGGGGCCGGCCGGCCACGACGGCCGGACGCGGGGTGCCCGTGGCCTCGCGGACGAACACCCGTGCCGGAGCAGCGGTTCCGGCTCCCGGTGCGGACCCGCCCCGAACACGGTCCCGGGTCCGGGGCGCGGGCGGCCGGGATCGTCACGCCCGCCTTCACCAGCCGCCCGACGTCGGAGGTCAACGGCCGCACCCGCGCGTCCTCCGGGTTCGCGGCCGGTCGCGGTCTGCGGCCACGGCGGCCCCGCTCGGCACGGCGCCGGCCAGCGGCCCGCCCGGCCGGGCCCCGGGTCCGTCCTCGGCCGGGCCCGTGCCGGGGCGCCGGGCATAGGGTGGGGCGCACCACCCCGGACCCCGGTGGCGTCCCGTCCCGTTCCCGTCCCTGCCGCACTCGCCAGGCTCCCGTTCCCGGAGACGTCCCATGTCCGACGACGCCACAGACGCCACGCCCCTGATCCACCGGCGCACCGACGGGTCCAGCACCCTGGTGACGCTCGGCGGCGCCGTGGACGCGCTGACCGCGCCCGGGGTGTCCGCCGCCCTGGACGCGCTGACCGGCGCCGGCCGCCCGGACATCGTGGTGGACCTGCGGCCGGTGGAGTTCATCGACTGCAGCGGCCTGTCGGCGCTGGTGCGCGCCCGGCGCCGCGCCGAGGAGCGCTCCGGGCGGGTACGGCTGGTGTGCCGGGACGAGTTCACGCTGCGCACGCTGCGGGCCACCCGGCTGACCCGGTGCTTCACCATCCTGCGGGACTGGCCGGAGCCCACCGGCTGACGCGCGCGCCCGCCCACGCGCCCCCAACACGCCCTAGCCCGGCCGCGTTCAGGTGTTCTAGCCTGACCGAGCGGCCCTGGACCCCGGTCGCCGGAAGTGCCTCCTACGCCTCCAGGACGTGGTCCGGCCATGGCCAAGCTCGCGGCCTCCTCACGACTGTCCCTGTCCGATCCGCGCAGATCCGCACTCGACGTCTCCTGGACCTTCTCCCTGCGGCGCGCCCCCGGAGGCGAGGCCCTGGCCGCCCGGATGAGCGGTGCGGCGCTGGAGACCCTGGCGTACGGGCCCGCCGCGCAGCGGGTGGCCGAGGCGGTCGCGGTCGCCTGCGGCTACGTCGTCGCGTACGGGCAGGCGCCCCGTTTCCGCGTCACCCTGGGCGTGGACGGCGGCCGTTGTGCGGTGTGCGTGACCGACACCGGCTACGGCCGGCCGCCCGGCGGGTCCGCGCAGGGGCCGGCGGAGCCGCCGTCCCCGGACGAGACCACCCGGCTGTGCCGGACGCTGACCGGCACCGGCACGGGAACGGGCGGGCCGCTGGACGGGGTGCAGGTGCACCACACGGCGGACGGCGCGGTGCTGGTGCGCTTCCGCGCCCGGCTGCCCGAACCGGGCGGTCCGGGGCGCGCCCACCGTCCCTCCCCTGACGCGCCGGACCACTCCCGCGGTCCCGGCGCCCGAGGGTGAGGAGCGCCCGGCCGGCGGCTCCGGGAGGAGCGGACCGCGGGCCGGGCGCTGTGACCCCTCGTGGGGTGCGGGAGGCGTGGAGGTGCCGTCAGCCCGCCGGGGTGAGCCGCACGGTCCGCCCCTCACGGGCCGAGACGGCGGCCGCCTCGATGACCGCGAGCGCGTCGGCGGCCTCGCGGGCGGTGACCGGCGGGGCGGTGCCGTCGCGCAGGGCGGCGGCGACGGCCGCGTAGTACGCGGGGTAGTCGCCGGGCAGGGTCGGCACGGGGCGCACGTCGTCGCCCGCGCCCAGCACGCCCCATTCGGCCTCCGGTTCGGTGCCCCACACGGCGCCGGGCGCGGGGCGGGCGCCGTCGCGCAGTTCCGCCTCCTGCGGGTCCAGACCGTGCTTGACGTAGCCGGCGGCGCTACCGAGCACCCGGAAGCGGGGGCCGAGCTGCGCGGTGGTGGCGCTCATCCACAGGTGGGAGCGGACGCCCCCGGCGTGGGTGACGGCCACGAAGGCGTCGTCGTCGACCTGGGCGCCGGGGCGGCGCACGTCGAGCTCGCCGTAGACGGAGACGGCGGGGCCGAAGAGGGTGAGCGCCTGGTCGACGAGGTGGCTGCCGAGGTCGTAGAGCAGACCGCCGACCTCGGCGGGGTCGCCGGACTCGCGCCAGCCGCCCTTCAGGCTCGGCCGCCACCGCTCGAAGCGGGACTCGAAGCGCCACACGTCGCCCAGCTCGCCGCGCTCCAGCAGCCCGCGCAGGGTGAGGAAGTCGTTGTCCCAGCGGCGGTTCTGGAAGACCGAGAGCAACAGGCCGCGCTCGTCGGCGAGGTCCGCGAGGGCGTGCGCCTCGGCCGCGGAGCCGGCGACCGGCTTGTCGACGACGACCGCGAGCCCGGCCTCCAGGGCGGCGGTCGCCAGCGGGACGTGGGTCCTGTTCGGCGAGGCCACGACGATCAGGTCGAGCTCGCCGGCCCGCTTCCACAGCTCGTCCGGGGTGCCGGCCAGGCGGACGTCCGGGTACTCGGTGCGGGCCTGCGCCTGGCGCTCCGGGTTGCTGGTGACGACGGTGTCCAGGACGAGGCCGTCGGTGGTGGCGATCAGCGGGGCGTGGAAGACCGAGCCGGCCAGACCGTAGCCGACCAGCCCGACGCGAAGAGGTGCGGGAGACATGCGACCACTTAAGCAACGCTGTTGCCAAAGTGCAAGGGAAGCCGACAATGGGGAACGTGAACAGGGGAATCTCCGGGGCCAACCTGCCCGCGCTGCGCAGCCACAACGCCGCCCTCGTGCTGGGCCTGCTGCGGACGGCGACGGCCGGCGGGGGCACGGGCATCAGCCGTCTGGAACTGGCCGAGCGCACCGGGCTCACCCCGCAGGCGGTCAGCAAGATCACCGCGCGGCTGCGGGCCGACGGACTGGTCGACGAGGCGGGACGGGGCGCCCCCACCGGCGGCAAGCCGCGCACCCTGCTGCGCCTGGCGCGCCGCGCCCGGTACGCCGCCGGGGTGCACCTGGACCGCGACGAACTGACCGTGGTGCTCGCCGACCTCGCGGGCGGCGTGGTGGACGCCAGGACCGTCCCGCTGGACCTCGGCCGCCCGGCCGGGGAGGTGCTGGAGGCCGTGGCGGATCTGGTCCGGGAGACCGTCGGCGCCACACCCGGCGCGGACGGGGCGGTGCTCGGCGCCGGACTCGCCTGCCCGGGCCCGCTCGACCACACCGCGGGGGTGCTGCACCGCGTCACGGGCCTGCCGGGGTGGGAGGGCTACCCGCTGCGCGACGCGCTGGCCGAGCACCTCGGGCTGCCGGTCGTTCTGGACAAGGACACCAACGCCGCCGCGCTCGCCGTGCTCCCGCCCGGCGCCGAGGGCGAGGACGTCGGAGACGACGGGCCGGGGCCGGGCGGAACGGGCGCCGGGGACTCGTTCGGCTACCTGCACCTGGGCACCGGGCTCGGCGCGGGCCTCGTGCTGGACGGCACCCTGCACCGGGGTGCCCGCACCGGCGCGGGCGAGTTCGGCCACCAGGCGGTCGCCCTGGACGGGCCCGAGTGCGCCTGCGGCAACCGGGGCTGCCTGGAGGCGCTGTGCCTGGCCGCCGTCGGCCGCGGCGACACCGCCGGGGCCGCGCGGCTGCTCGGCGTCGGCGCCGCCAACCTGGTCTCCCTGCTGGACATCGACCGGGTCGTGCTCGGCGGCCGTACGGTGCTGGCGGACCCCGGGCTGTTCACGCGCGAGGTGGCCGCCGCCATGGACCCGCGCACCCTGCGGGCGGCCGGCCGTACGGTGCCGGTCACCGTCGCGCCTGCGGGCCGGCGGGTGGTCGCCGAGGGGGCCGCGCTGCTGGCGCTGGCGCCGCTCTTCGGCCAGACGGCGGTGGGCTAGCCGCCCGGACGGGTGCGGCGGGCGGGCCCGCGCCGCGTCGTGCGGTGATATCAGCGGATGACCGTGAGAGCTTCGCTGCCCATGAGGTGGTGCAGCGCTCTGGCCGTCGCCGCGGCCGCGGTAGTGGCGGCGGCCCCCCGGACACCCGTGGAGCCCTTCCCGGTCGACGCCCGGTTGCTGGACGGCCCGCCGGTCTACACGGCGGGGGCCGGGCCCCGCGAGTTCCGGGTGGAACTGGAGAACACCTCGCGCGGGCCGCTGCGCGACGTCCACCCCGTCCTCGTCTTCGTCGACCGCGGACGGAAACTGACGGCCGGGCAGATCCGCCTGGAGTACCGGAAGGCGACGTCCGTCGCGGGGGCCGGGAACACCGCCCGGGACCGCACGTGGCGGCCGGTGGCCGTCGAGCACACGGACAACGACGAGAACATCGCCGTGCTGGGCGGCGCGCACGGGCCGGGCACCACGCTCCCCCCGCGCCGGAAGGTGGCGATCGCGCTGCGGCTGCGCTTCACCGCGGAAACGCCCGCCGGGCCGGTCACCGCGTCCGCCACGATCATGGAGCGGCGCGGCCAGGACGGCGACTGGGTCGGGGAGTCCACCGGCTACGACTTCGACGTCGTACCGTCCCGGCACGCCCCGGCCGGGCCGCAGTCCCCGCGCCCCGGCCGGACCGGCGAGGAGGGGCGGCCGGACGGCGGCGAGGACGGGGACGGCGGCGGGGGCACCGGCACCGGACCGGGCGAGACGCCGGGCGCGCGGCCCGGCGGGTCCCCGGCACCGGGTCCCTCCACGGGCGGCGGGCCGGGCGGCGGGCCCGGGACCGGGCAGGAGCCCTCCGCGGGCGCCGCGCCGGACACCGGACCGGACACCGGACCCGGGGCGCACCCGGGGACGGGCAAGGGCGGCGAGACCGTCCCGGAACTCGCCGCCACCGGCGACCCGCACCGGGCGCCCGCGCTGGTGCTCGCGGGCGCCGGGGTGCTCATGGTCATGGGCGGTGCGGCCCTGAGGTTCAGCCGCCGAGGGTGAACCAGGTGCTGCGGGACTTCTGCCACTCGGGGTGGCTGAGGTCCTTGGCCTCCTTGCCGTCCCCGTACAGGTCGGCGGCGCCGTTGTCGGTCATCAGCTGCGCCCGGGCGCCGGCCGCGGTGAGGTCCGGGACGTCCACGACGGCCTCCCAGGCGCCCGGGTCGGAGGTGGGCAGGTCGAGCAGCTTCACGGGGGCGCTGCCGGCGTTGCCGTCCCAGGAGTACAGGGCGTACGGGTCGCTGTTGTCGTCGGCGGCCCAGGAGCCGGCCAGGATCAGGTACTGCCCGGCGGCGTTGCGGCGGATGTCGCGGACGCTGAGGCCGCCGAGGTCGAGGGTGACCGGGGTGCCGAAGGTGGCGTGGACGGAGGTGTTGGGCTTGCCGCCGACCAGCTTGTCGAGGTTGGTGACCGGCACCAGCAGGGCCTTGCCGCCGGAGGCCGGGGGCACCAGCGGGGCGCGGAAGCCGATGTACGCGGTGCTGGTGGAGCCGGGCGCGAACTCCATGCCCTCGGCGTTGAAGCCGTCGATGGCCTTGGGTATCTCGCCGGAGGCGGCGCCCGAGGCGAAGCCGTAGCGGTTGCCGTTCGCCTTGTCCCAGGCGATCAGGTCGGCGCGCAGGCCCTCGTAGTAGCCGGAGACGGCCAGCTGGGTGTCGGCGCCGCTGCCGGTGACGGTGGTGGCGAAGAGCGTGGAGCGGTCGGCCTTGACCTCGCCGTCCTTGTTGTTGCCCATGGAGCCGGTCCAGTAGATGGTGTTGCCCGCCCGCGTGCCGGCCTCGATGTCGATCTCGGAGGAGGCGCCGGCCTTGGAGCCGATGTCCCAGGTGCGCACCGGGGCGCCGGAGCCGTCGCGCCGGTACAGCCGCAGCACGTTGCTCTCGTCGTCGGCGACGACCATGTAGCCGCCGCCGACGTCCACGGCGGCGGAGGCGTCGCTGGAACCGGTGGTGTAGCGGGTGTCGGCGGCGCGGGTGACGGCGGCGGAGGCGGCGAAGTGCAGGGTCTTGGTGGCGGTCTTGCCGCCGAGGCCGGTCACCTTGACCGTCAGGTCGGCGTAGCCGCGGGCCCGGGGGGCGACCGTGAGGGTGCGGGTGCCGGCGGTGCCGGTGACGGTCACGTCGCCGGTGCCGGCGACCGAGGTCCTGGTGCTGGCGGAGGCGGCGACGGTGAGCGCCGAGGCGTCCGCGCCGCTCTGCGCGACGGTGACCGTGACGGACGGGTCGGCGGTCGCGCCGACCGCGCCCGAGAGGTAGGAGGCGGACAGGGAGATCGTCGGGGTGCCGTACGAGGCGGCGCCCGCCGGGGTGCCGAGGAGCGGCACCATCGTGGCGGCGAGCACGGTGGCGACCGCGCCGGGGACGAGGGTGGCCGTGCGGGAGCGGGACAGCATCGGTGGACGCCCTTCCAAGATCGCTGCGGAAATGCGGGGAGAGCCTGCTCCACGGCCCCCAACTCCCGCCGCCCGCCGGATGATCATCGGGTGAACGTCTCGCGGCGCGGCGGCGCCCCGCGGCCCGGACGCCGCCCGGCCGCCGCCCGCCCACGGCCGGGCACCCGCGCCTTCGTCGTCAAGACGCGGCTGGAGGAACTGCTCGGCGAACTCGGCGAGGACGTGCCGCTGCCGACCGAGCGCGAGCTCGCCGCCCGCTTCGGCGTGGCGCGCGAGACCGTACGGCAAGCGCTGTGCGAACTGCTGATCCAGGGCCGGCTGCGGCGCCGCGGGCGCGCCACGGTGGTCGCGGGACCCAAGCTCGAGCAGCCGCTGTCGCCGGCGAGCTACACCGAGGGCGTGCGCCGCCAGGGCCGGGTGCCGGGCCGCAACCTGACCGCGCTCGACCGGATCGCGGCGGACGAGGTGCTGGCCGGCCAACTGGGCACGCCACGGGCGACACGGTGTGGCACATGGAGCGCGTGCTGCTCGCCGACGGGGAGCGGGTGGGCCTGGAGAGCACCTACGTCGCGGTGGCGCGGGTGCCGCGGCTGGACGCGGACTTCGACCCGGACTCCTCCTTCTACGCGTACCTGCGCGAGCGCGTGGGCGTGGAGTTCGGCGACGGTGCGCCGGGGCCGGGACCGGCCGGGGGCGCACCGTCGCCGGGGCGGGGTCAGACCAGGTCGACGAGGTCCGCGATGGAGTCCACGACGGTGGTCGGCCGGTACGGGAAGCGGTCGATGTCGCCCGCCTTGGTCAGGCCGGTCAGCACCAGGAAGGTCTGCATCCCGGCCTCCAGGCCCGCCAGCACGTCGGTGTCCATGCGGTCGCCGATCATCGCGGAGGTCTCGGAGTGCGCGCCGATGGTGTTGAGGCCGGTGCGCATCATCAGCGGGTTCGGCTTGCCCACGAAGTAGGGGTCCTTCCCCGTCGCCTTCGTGATCAGTGCGGCCACCGAGCCGGTCGCGGGCAGCGCCCCCTCGGGCGAGGGCCCGGTGTTGTCGGGGTTGGTGGCGATGAACCGGGAGCCGGCGTTGATCAGCCGGATGGCTTTGGTGAGGGCCTCGAAGGAGTAGGTGCGCGTCTCGCCCAGGATCACGAAGTCCGGCTCGTGGTCGGTCAGCACGTAGCCCGCGTCGTGCAGGGCGGTGGTGAGTCCGGCCTCGCCGATGACGTACGCCGTCCCGCCGGGGTGCTGGTCGTCCAGGAAACGGGCGGTGGCCAGCGCCGAGGTCCAGATGTTCTCGGCCGGCACGTCCAGACCGATGCGGCTGAGCCGGGCCGCCAGGTCGCGGGGGGTGTAGATGGAGTTGTTCGTCAGGACGAGGAACGGGCGGCCCGAGTCCCGCAGCCGCTTGATAAAGGCGTCCGCGCCGGGCACCGGGATGCCCTCGTGCATGAGGACGCCGTCCATGTCGGTGAGCCAGGATTCGATGGGCTTGCGCGCTGTCATGGCTGCGGACTCTAGTCCGGCCGGGTGACCTGTGCACATGGGCCCGGTGTCCGCCCCGCGTTCCCCGGTCCGGGCGACCTCCCGACCCGTCCGGAGCACCACCGCATGCGGGGGCCCGCGAGGGAAGGGACCTTCGAAACACCGGGGCCGACCAATCCGACGACATGAGCCCGGGTGAGTGGAGGTCGTGATCATGGGCTCTGTCATGGGAGCCGCCCGCGTTCCCCTGTGCGCCGCCGCAGCGGCGACGCTGATCGTGTTCTGCGGTCCCGCCGCCCTGGCCGACGACGGGCCGGACGACTCCAGCGGGTCCACGTTCCGGTTCGGCGGGGGCGGCGGAGGCGGTGACGGGAACGACGACGGCGGAAGCAGCAGCAACCCCCTCCTGCAGTTCTTCAACAACGACAACAACGACAACAACGACGACCGCCAGGACAACGGCCGGCAGAACGGCGACAGCGGCAACAGCAACAACCGCGACGACGATGACGACGACGGGGGCAGCGGGCGCGACAGCAGCGGCCGCGACAACAGCAACGACAACGGCAACGACCGCCAGGACTCCGGCCGCGACAACGGCAACGACAACGGCTCCGGGCGGGACGACTCCGGACGCGACGGCAACGACGGCGAGGACGACGGCCCCGGCAACGGCAACGGCACGGACAACAACGGCGGGACCGGCGGCACCGGAGGCGTCGGCGGGATCGGCGGCACGGGTGGCGTCGGAGGTGTCGGCGGCGTCGGAGGTGTCGGCGGCGTCGGCGGCGTTGGAGGTGTCGGCGGCGTCGCCGTCCCGGTGCGGATCACCCCGGGCACGGTCGGCCCCGGCGGTGACGTGGACGTCCGCACCGACCAGTGCGACCGCGCCAAGACCGGCACCGTCAGCTCCTCCGCTTTCGTCACCCCGGTCACGCTCGCCCCGGCGAGCGACGGCGGCATGTACGCCTCCGCGGTGGTCCGTTCCGGACTGACCCCGGGCTCCTACCGGGTGGCCATCACCTGCGACGGCGCGTCCCACGAGGGAACGCTGGAGGTCACCGAGGCCGCCTCCGGCTTCCCGTCCGCGCCCGTCCCCGCGGGCGGCGGCGCCATGGCGAACCACCAGGCCGCCGCGGAGCAGCAGCCGGCGGGCGTCCCCGGCATCGTGGCCGCCGGCGTGCTGGCCGTGGCAGGGGCGGCGGGGCTGGTCGTGCACCGCCGCCGCACCCGGGACTGACCGGTGCAGGGACGTACCGTCGCGGCCCTCGCCGCCGCCGTGGTGCTCGGTGCGGCGTGGCTGAAGGGATACGTCGACCCCGGCCTGCCCGGCTTCGGGGTGGGCGCGCCCGCGCCCGCCGCGACCGCGCAGGCCGGGGCCGCGGGGCGGCCCGCCCAGGTCTACGCGGCGCACACACCGCTGCCCCCGGCGCGCCCGCTGCGGATCGACATCCGCTCGGCCGGCATCCACGCCAAGCTGGTGGAGCGCGGGCTCACCGCCGACGGCGCGGTGGACCCGCCGCCGTTCAGCACACCGGACGTGGCGGGCTGGTACGGGCGCGGCCCCGCCCCGGGTGACGCGGGGGCGGCGCTGATCGTCGGGCACGTCGACACCCGCAGCAAGGCGGCGGTCTTCTACGCCCTGAGCACGGTCACGCAGGGCGACCTGGTGGAGGTCACCCGCTCGGACGGCTCGGTCGCCGAGTTCGCCGTCGAGGGCGTGGAGATCGTCGACAAGGCGGGTTTCCGCCCCGACCGGGTGTACGGTTCCGGGGTCCGCCCCGAGCTGCGGCTGATCACCTGCGGCGGCACCTTCGACCACGCCACCCAGACCTACTCGGCGAACGTCGTGGTGTACGCGGCGCTGACCGGCTCGCACACCCGGGCGTGACCCCCCGGGACCGACGGGACGTCAGACCCCCAGGTCCCTGATGAGCTTGGCCACGTGGCCGGTGGCCTTGACGTTGTACCAGGCGTGCTCGACCTTGCCCTGCTCGTCGACGACGACCGTGGAACGGATCACCCCGGTCACCACCTTGCCGTACAGCTTCTTCTCGCCGAAGGCGCCGTACGCGGTCAGCACCGACTTGTCGGGGTCGGCGAGCAGGGTGACCTTCAGGGACTCCTTCTCGCGGAACTTGGCGAGCTTCTCGGGCTTGTCGGGGGAGATCCCGATCACATCGTAGCCGGCGCCCGCGAGCACCTCGAGGTTGTCGGTGAAGTCACAGGCCTGCTTGGTGCAGCCGGGCGTGAGGGCCGCCGGGTAGAAGTACACGATGACCTTGCGGCCCGCGTGTGCGGCGAGGGAGACCTCGTTGCCGTCGGCGTCGGGAAGGGTGAAGGCGGGGGCGGTGTCGCCGGGCTGGAGGCGCTCGCTCATGGTGCAGTTCTCCGGTTCGGGGTGCCGACGGGCATCGGCACGGACGGACTGACAGACTGTCTGCACGGTACCGGTCGACAAGGACGACGGAGGCGGAGCAGTGTCGGATGGCAGGAGCCCTGCTCAGATCGAGGCGGACATCGCCCTCAAGCGGCAGGCGCTGGCCGCGACGCTGGACGAGATCGCGGTGCGGGTGCACCCCAGCACGATCGCGGCGGACACCAAGGCGAAGGTCGCCTCGGCGGTGGACCGCACCGCGGGACGCGCGTACGTGGCGGTGAACCGCGGCGTGACAGAACTGCGGGGGCACTTCGTGGCGGAGGACGGCGCGCCCCGCGTGGAGCGCATCGTGCCGGTCGCGGTGGCGGCGGTGGCGCTGGTCGCCGTGGTGGCCGGTCTCTCACTGCGCCGGCGTCGCCGGTAACGTCGTACCTGTGAGTTCGCAGACGCATGACAAGCTCCCCATCCGCATGCTGCACGACCGCGTGCTGGTGCGGTCCGACGTCCCCGAGGGCGAGCGGCGCTCCGGCGGCGGCATCCTGATCCCCGCCACGGCGGCCGTCGGCAAGCGCCTGGCCTGGGCCGAGGTGGTCGCGGTGGGACAGAACGTACGGACCGTGGAGGTCGGTGACCGGGTGCTCTTCGACCCGGAGGACCGGGCCGAGGTCGAGGTGCGCGGTACGGCGTACGTGCTGATGCGGGAGCGGGACCTGCACGCGGTGGCGGCGGAGCGGCTGCAGGGCTCGGAGGACTCCACCGGCCTCTACCTCTGACTTTGCTATCGTCGGGTCCGTACCCTGACGAGACGCGCCGTACCAGGGCCCATGCAAAGACGACGCACCCCCTGACCCCTCGAGGATCGTGGAGGTGCCCGTCATGGCATGGGTCCTGTTGTGTCTCGCCGGCCTGCTGGAGGTCGGCTGGTCGGTCGGCATGAAGTACACCGACGGCTTCACGAGGCTGTGGCCCAGCGTCGGCACGGGGCTCGGCATCGTCGCGAGCATGCTGCTGCTGTCGTACGCGGCCAGGACGCTGCCGATCGGCACCGCCTACGGGGTGTGGGTCGGGATCGGCGCGGCGGGCGCGGCGGTGCTCGGCATCGTGGTGCTGGACGAGCCGGCGACCGCCGCCCGGATCTTCTTCATCTGCCTGCTGCTGGTATCCGTGGTCGGCCTGAAGGCGACCTCGGGGCACTGAACGGCGCCACGGCGCACGCCCTGGTGCGGCCCCGCACGCCGTCGCGCCGGGTGTCGCCGGGGAGCTCCCCGGCGGCACCCGGCGGGCGTTCCTACGGAAAGTCGTCCTCGCCGCCCGGTCCGCCGTCGAGGCCGCCGATGGGCAGTCCGCCGCCCTCGGTGCCGCCGTCCTCGCCGGGGCTGGCCGGCTCGCTGGGCTCCTCGCTGGGTTCCTCGCTGGGCGGCTCCTCCGTGCCGGGCGGCTCGGAGGACTCCGGCGGGGCCGACTCGGTCGGCGGGGCGGAGGTCGGCGGGGCGGAACTGGCCGGCGGCGCGCTGGTCGGCGGGGCCTGGGCCCCCGGCTCCAGCCGCAGCTTGAAGTTCTTCGCCGGCTTCCCCTTCAGCGCGTCGGCCGTGTACTGGGCCCAGATCTGCGTGGGGAAGCCGCCGCCGTTGACGCGGGACAGCCCCGTGGTGCCGTACAGCTTCTTCTGGGCGCCGGTCTGGGAGTCCTGGCCCATGACGGCGACGGCGGTGGCCAGGTCCGGGGTGTAGCCGGCGAACCAGGCCGCCTTGTCCTCCTCCATCGTGCCGGTCTTGCCCGCCGCGGGACGGCCGGCGGCCTGCGCGGCGGTGGCGGTGCCGCCGCGGACCACCGAACGCAGGATGGAGGTCGTGGTGTCGGCCGCCTCGCGGTGGACGGCCTGCGTGGGCCGGCGCTTGGGCAGCTGCACCTCCTGCCCGTTCTTGGTGATCTTCACGACCATGGTGTACGGGACGTACCGGCCGTGGTTGGCGAGCGTCGCGTAGGTCTGCGCCATGTCCAGCGGGCTCGCCGTCATCGTGCCGAGCGCCATGGCCGGGCTGGTCACCAGCTTCACCTTCTCCGGCATGCCCAGCGCCCGCACCGTGTCGTTGACCTTGCCCGGGCCGACGTCCTGCGCCATCTGGGCGTAGACCGAGTTCACGGACTTGTCCATGGCGTTGGTGACCGTGATCGACCCGTAGGAGACGTCGTCCTCGTTCGCCGGGGCGTAGCCGGTGGGGCCGTCCGGTCCGATGACCTCGCGCTTGTTCCGGCCGTCGTAGACGGTGTACGGGGTGATGCGCCGGCCGTTCTGGGTGGTGGAGTCGTTCTGCACGGCGGAGGCGAAGATGAACGGCTTGAAGGTGGAGCCCACCTGGTAGTCCGAGCGGGTCGCGTTGTTGACGAACTGCTTGGTGTAGTCGACGCCGCCGTACATCGCGACGACCTTGCCGCTGGCCGGGTCGATGGACGCCCCGCCGACCCGCACGTACTTGTCGACCGGGTGCGCCTTCGGGTCGAGCTTGTCCAGCAGCTGCTCCTCGGCCGCCTCGACGAAGGCCTTCTCCTTCTTGCGGTCGATGGTCGTGGTGATGCGGTACCCGCCCGAGCGCAGGGTCTCCTCGTCCAGGATCCCCGCCCCGTACAGGTAGTCCTTGACGGCCTCGACCAGGTAGCCGCGCTGGCCGGACATCCCGGTGGCGGCCTTGGCCTTGTGCGGCTTCGGGAACTCCAGCCCCGCGCGCTCGCCCTCGCTCAGCCAGCCCTCCTTGACCATGCCGTCCAGCACGTAGTCCCAGCGGGCCTTCGCCTTGGCCTTGTTCTCCGGGTGCGCCACGATGTCGTACTCGCTGGGCGCGTTGAGCAGGGTCGCCAGGTACGCGCCCTCGGCGGCGTCGAGTTCGGCGGCGTCCTTGCCGAAGTAGGCCTGGGCGGCGGCCTGGATGCCGTAGGCGTTGCGGCCGTAGTAGCTGGTGTTGAGGTACCCCTCGAGGATCTCCTCCTTGGTCTTCTCGCGGTCCAGCTTGATCGCGATGAAGAACTCCTTGGCCTTGCGGACCGCCGTCTGCTCCTGGTTGAGGTAGTAGTTCTTGACGTACTGCTGGGTGATCGTCGAACCGGACTGCTTGCCCTTGCCGGTGACCGTGTTCCACGCCGCGCGCAGCATCGACTTCGGGCTGACCGCGGACTCGTGGTAGAAGTTGCGGTCCTCGGCGGCGAGGGTGGCGTGCTGGGCGACCTCGGACACCTGGTCCAGGCTCACGTTCTCGCGGTTGACCGCCCCGTCGCGGGCGAGCTGGCTGCCGTCGGAGTACAGGTAGACGTTGCTCTGCGCGACCGCTCCCGCGTTGGCCTTGGGGATGTCCACCAGCTGGTAGCCGATGATGAACGCGCCCGCGCACGCCAGCACGACCAGCAGGAGCGTGCCGAGCACCGCGCGCCAGCTCGGGATCAGTCTGCGGGCACCGGTGCGCTTCGGCTTCTTGCCGGAGGGCGGGTTCTCCCAGCCGCCGGGGGAAGCGTTGCTGCTGCTCATGTCTGTACTGACTCCTCCGCGGCCGCCGAGGGTTGTGCCGCGGCGGAACATCTTGGGTCAATCGTGCCGTACGACCCGCCGGACACTCTCCCACCATCAGGACAAATCGGGTCATCGACGTGCATCCGTGACAAGCCTGTGACAGGCCGAAAGCGTGACGCCCACCACCCCGCCGGGTGAAAACCCCGTGGCACCCGGCGGACACGGCGGGTAACGTCGGGCGCTTGCGCCGGAACGGACGGGCCCGTTCCCCCGCACCGGGAGGAGGGACCATGCACCTGTACGCGACCGTGGCGGCGAACGGCTTCCGGCGCCACGCCACGTACCGGGTGGCCACCGCGGCCGGCGTCTTCACCAACACCGTCTTCGGCTTCATCACCGCATACACCTACATCGCCCTCTGGCACGAACGGCCCCACCTCGGGGGCTACGACCAGTCCATGGCGTTGACGTACGTCTGGATCGGCCAGGCCCTGTTCGCGACGTCCGCCCTCATGGGCGGCGGGTTCCAGGACGAACTGATCGAACGCGTCCGCAACGGCGACATCGCCGTCGACCTGCACCGCCCCGCCGACCTGCAGGCCTGGTGGCTCGCCGCCGACCTCGGCCGGGCCGGCTACCAGTTGCTCGCCCGCGGCGCGGTGCCCATGGTCTGCGGCGCCCTCGCCTTCGACCTCGCCCTGCCGGCCTCCCCCGCCACCTGGGCCTGCTTCCTGCTGTCGGTCGCCCTCGGGGTCGTCGTCGGCTTCGCCCTGCGCTACCTCGTCGTCCTCAGCGTCTTCTGGCTCATGGACGGCGCCGGGATCGTCGCCGTCTCCGGCCTGTCCACGCTCTTCTTCTCCGGCATGCTGCTGCCCCTCAACGCCTTCCCCGCCGGCCTCGCCCCGGTCGTCCTGCTGCTGCCCTGGTCGGCGCTGCTCCAGGTGCCCGCCGACATCCTGATGGGCCGGCACACCGGCGCCGCGCTCGCCGCCGCCCTGGCCTTCCAGGCCGCCTGGGCGGTGGTCCTGCTCGGCGCGGGACGGCTGCTGCAGTCCGCCGCCACCCGCAAGGTCGTGGTCCAAGGTGGCTGAGGCACTGCGCGCCTACGGGCTGATCGTGTGGATGTGGACCCGCTCGACCATGGCGTACCGGGCGTCGTTCGTGATGAACACGGCCGTCAACTTCGCCGCCACCGGGCTGGACTTCCTCGCGATCCTGCTGATGTTCTCCCAGGTCGACCGGCTCGGCGGCTACTCACTGCCCGAGATCGCCTTCCTCTACGGCACCTCCGGCACCGCCTTCGGCCTCGCCGACCTCGCCCTGGGCAGCATGGAACGGCTCGGCGGCCGGATCCGCGACGGCACGCTCGACACCCTGCTGGTGCGGCCCGTGCCCGTCCTGGCCCAGGTCGCCGCCGACCGCTTCGCACTGCGCCGGATCGGCCGGATCGTGCAGGGACTGCTCGTCCTGGGCTGGTCGGTGACCCGTCTCGACCTGCACTGGACCGCCCTGGACCTGGTGCTGCTGCCGATGATGCTGCTCAGCGGAGCGGGGATCTTCGGCGCCGTCTTCGTCGCCGGCGCCGCCTTCCAGTTCCGGGCCGGCGACGCCTCCGAGGTGCAGAACTCCTTCACCTACGGCGGCGCCACCCTGCTGCAGTACCCGCCGTCGGTCTTCGGCAAGGAACTCGTGCGCGGCGTCACCTTCATCGTGCCGCTCGCCTTCGTCAACTGGCTGCCCGCACTGCGCATTCTGGGCCGCCAGGACCCCCTGGGCCTGCCCGGCTGGGTGGACTTCGCCCCGCCCCTGGTCGCCGTCGCCTGCTGCGCCCTGGCCGGCGCCGCCTGGCGGGCGGGCCTGCGTTCGTACCGGAGCACCGGGAGCTGATGACCGACATGACCGCACTCATCGAAGTCGACCGCGTCGAGAAGGTCTTCGACGTACGCCGGCGCACCGGCCTGCTCCGCAGGGAGCGCCGCCAGGTCCGCGCCGTGGACGGCATCTCCTTCACCGTCCCCGCCGGCCAGGTGGTCGGCTACATCGGGCCCAACGGCGCCGGCAAGTCCACCACCGTCAAGATGCTCACCGGCATCCTCACCCCCAGCGGCGGCCGGCTGCGCGTCGCCGACATCGACCCCTCCCGCGAACGCACCCGGCTCGCCCGCCGTATCGGCGTCGTCTTCGGACAGCGCACCACCTTGTGGTGGGACCTGCCGCTGCGCGACTCCTACGAACTCGTACGTCGCATGTACCGCGTCGACGCCGCCCGTTACCGCCGCAACCTCGACCGCTGCGTCGACCTGCTCGACCTCGGGCCGCTCCTGGACGTCCCCGTACGGCAGCTCTCGCTCGGCCAGCGCATGCGCGGCGACATCGCCGCGGCGCTCCTCCACGACCCCGAGGTGCTCTACCTCGACGAGCCGACCATCGGGCTGGACGTCGTCAGCAAGGCGAAGGTCCGCTCCTTCCTGCGGACCGTCAGCACCGAACAGGGCACCACCGTGCTGCTCACCACCCACGACCTCACCGACATCGAGCAGTTGTGCGGCCGCGTCATGGTCATCGACCACGGCCGCCTGGTGTACGACGGCGGCCTCGACGGGCTGCACGAGGCCGGCGAGAGCGAGCGCACCCTCGTCGTCGACTTCGAACGGGAGCTGCCACCGGTGGAACTCACCGGCGCCCGCTGCGAACGCGTCGAAGGCGCCCGGCAGTGGATCGCCTTCCCCGCGGCCGCCAGCGCCGCGCCCCTGGTCGCCGAACTCGCCGCACGCCACGCCGTCGTCGACCTGTCGGTGCGCGAACCCGCCATCGAGGACGTCATCGCCCGCATGTACGCCGCGAGCAGCACCGCTCCCGCGTGAGGCCGCGGGGTCGGCACCCCGCCGCCCACCGGCCGACCAGCGGCACGGGCGGCCACGACCGCCGGGTCCTGCGGGGGACCCGGCCGGGCCGCCCCTGACGGCGCACCGGGCACGGCGTGCGGCCGCCCACTCGGGGGCCCCCGCCCCGCCCGCGGTCCGTCACGTACCCGCCGGGCCGCCCCGGCACGACCGCGGCGGGCGCGTCCCGCGGCGGCCGGCAGTCGGCAGCCGGCACGGGACGGGTTCCTCGACCACGGGCCCCGTCCTGTCGTCCCTTGCGGGGACGCCAGGACGGCGCGCGCGGCGCGGCAGCCGCCGATCGTCCGGACGGGACCTCCCCGGCACCGCGGCGTCCCCGGCTGGAGGCACCCGGCGGCCGGGGTGCGGGCCGAGCGGGGCGGTGTCCCCGCCCCCGAAGGTCAGCGCAGGGAGGCGAGGGCCGCGCGCACGCGCTCCACCGCGCCCGCCGTGGTCGAGGCGTGCGCGGACAGCCGGACGGAGTCCGTCCGGACCGACGGCGTCACCCCGTGCTCGTGCAGCGCCTTCGCGATCCGGGCCGGGTCCACGTCCGGCACCGCGAACGACACGATGCCCGCCCGCTCGGCGCGGGCCACCGGGGACAGCACCTTCCCGCCGGCCGAGCGGACCACGTCGATCAGCTCGTCGACCCGGCGCGCGACGTGCGCCTCGATCGCCGCCACCCCGACGCCCTCGACCAGCTCCAGCGCCGCCGCGAAGGCTGCCGCCGTCACCGGGCTCAGATTGGTGATGCTCCAGCGCAGCGCGTCCGGCGCGGCCGGGTGCTCGGTGTCGTCGAAGACGGCGACGTCCTCGACCCCGGTCCACCCCGTCAGCGTGGGCTCCAGCCGCTCCAGGGCGCGGTCCGACAGCGCCGCGAACCCGGTGGCCCAGCCGGCCCGCAGCCACTTCTGGCCGCCGGCCACGACCACGTCCGCCGCCTGCCACGGCAGCTCGACGACGCCGAACGCCTGCATCGCGTCCACCACGAGCAGCCGGTCCCCGACGACCTCGCGCAGCGCCGCGAGGTCCGCCCGGTAACCGGTGCGGAAGTCCACGGCGCTCACCGAGACCGCCACCACCTCGTCCGTCAGCGCCGCACGCACCGCCTCCGGGGTCGGCGCCCCGTCCAGCCAGCGCGGCACCGCCCGGCCCAGGGCGGCCGTGCGCCGCCACGGGTAGTGGTTCGCGGGGAAGTCCGCCGACGGCACCAGGACCGCGCCGCCGGGTACGCCGAAGGCGGCGTGGAAGAGACCGGTGGAGGCGTTGGGCAGCAGCGCCACGTGCGCGGTGTCCGTGCCCGCCAGCCGTCCCGCCGCGGCCCGGGCCCGCGGCTCGGCCCGCATCAGGTCGTTGACGGTGGTGTGGTCGGCCTCCGCCGACGCCGCCAGGGCGGCCGCCGTGGCGTCGAGGACGTCCCGCGAGGGCGGGCCGTAGCGGGCGAAGTCCAGGTAGCCCTCGGGCTCGCCGAAGTGCTCGGCGTAGCCGGTCAGCCCGCCCGCGTGGTCCGTCATGGGTGTCGCCGTCCGTCCGTACTCGTCACACCTTGGCCGCCGCGCCGCCCTTGAGCAGCGACAACTGCACAGTCTCCGCCATGCGCAGGAAACCGGCGTCACTGGGGTGCAGGTGGTCGCCGGAGTCGTAGGCGGGCAGCAGCGCACTGGGACGGTCCGGGTCCCGCAGCGCCCGGTCGAAGTCGATCACCTCGTCGAACACCGTGCCGGCCCTGATCGCCGCGTTCACCTGCTGCCGCACCGACTCGGAGTGCGGGTTGAAGCCCGCGTGGCCGCCGCACGGGGCCAGCGTGGCACCCAGCACCCGCAGTCCGCGCTCGTGGCCGCGCGCCACGATCTCCCGCAGCCCCGTGACGATCTCCGCCGCGCCGGTCCGCTGCGGCGGCCGCAGCACGTCGTTGATGCCCAGATCGACGACGACCGCGCGGACGCCGGTCTGCGAGAGCGCGTCCCGTTCCAGACGGCTCAGACCGCTCGGATTGGCGCCGTTCTCGCCGTCGCGCAGCACCCGGTTGCCGCTGATCCCCTGGTTGAGGACGCCGAATCGCAGCCCGCGGTCGCCGGAACCGCGCAGCCGCACCGCCAGGCGGTCCGGCCAGCGGTGGTTCGCGCCCGGCGTGGAGGTGATCCCGTCCGTGATCGAGTCGCCGAACAGCACCACCGACCCGGCCGCCTGCCGCGTGAAGACGTCCACCCCCGTCACGTAACGCCAGTACGGGGTCCGCGTGGTGTAGGCGGCGCCGTCGGTGCGCGCGGCGCGCTCGCCGAACGCCATGAACGAGGTCTGCTGCGCCCGCGGGTGGTACGTCACCGGGCCCGCGGCCCGCGGGGTGTACGTCGTCACCAGCAGGTCCGCCGCCTGCGGGACGGCCAGTTGCACGGGATCGCTGACGACGGCGCCGCCCACCGGGATCCGCACCGACGTCCGCCCGCCGAAGGTCAGCGACCGCATCGTGCCGGCCGCCGCGGCCGGCGACCCCGGCGCCGCGCCGACCGCGACCGTCGCCCGGCCCACCGGCAGTGCGGTGCGGCCGAAGAGGTTGGAGAGGTGGACGCGCGCCGAGGTGCCGCCGACGCTGGTGTGCACCACGTTGCGGATCGACCACCCCGCATAGCCGTCCGGCGTGTTCGGCTCGCCGCCGACCGGGGACGTCGACCAGGTGCCGACCCAGGAACCGGACGCCGCGGGCGCGGCCTGGTTGGGGACACCGGGAAGTCCCGCCGGCACCACGGGCCCCCCGGAGCGGGTCGAGGCGTCGCCGTGGCTGGTGGTGACGAAGATCGCGGCGGAGACGACCACGACCAGCGCGACGATTCCGGCGAGCAGTGCACAACCCGTCGTCCTGGCCATGCGGTGCTTCACTCCTGGGATCAATGGGCGGGAAACCGGCGCGATCCGCTGTCGCCATGATCCCATGGAGACGTGGGGCCTGCCCGTCTGCATGGTCGGACGCCGGGAACTCGTTGTTCGTTCCACTCGAAGAGTGTGGTGTGGACGATACGCGGAAGGAGTGGATGCGGCGGATGGAAACGGCTCCGGTGACCGGATCGGACCAAGGCCCGACCCCGGTGTTCTCTTACAGCCCCGCCGACGAGGGCCGTCGGCGCGGCGTACGACGCATGAAGGTGATCGCCACCGGCCTGCTGCTGGTGGCCACGGCCGTCTACGGACTGGCCAAGTGGGCCGAGTCGGCGGGGGCCGGCGCCTGGTCCGGCTACGTCGCGGCCGCCGCCGAGGCGGGCATGGTCGGCGCGCTCGCCGACTGGTTCGCGGTGACCGCGCTCTTCCGCAGGCCGCTCGGCCTGCCCATCCCGCACACCGCGATCATCCCCACCAAGAAGGACGCGCTCGGCCGCACCCTCGGCGACTTCGTCGGCGAGAACTTCCTGTCCCCGCAGGTCGTCCGCACCCGGCTGCGCAAGGTCGGCATCGCCCGGCGGCTCGGCGCCTGGCTGGAACACCCCGAGCACGCCGACCGCGTCACCGAACAGGGCGCCGCCGCGCTGCGCGGCGCCCTGACCGTGCTGCGCGACTCCGACGTCCAGGCCGTCGTCGGCGAGGCCATCACCCGGCGCGCCGACGCCCAGGAGATCGCCCCGGGGATAGGCAAGATGCTGGAGCGCGTCGTCGCCGACGGCGGGCACCGGCGGGTGGTCGACCTGGTCTGCGTCCGCGCCCACGACTGGCTGGTCGAGCACTCCGACTCGGTGATGCACGCCGTCCAGGGAGGCGCCCCCGGCTGGACCCCGCGCTTCGTTGACCGCAGGGTCGGTGAACGCGTCTACAAGGAACTCGTGCGCTTCACCGCCGAGATGCGGGACATGCCCGAGCACCCCGCACGCGAGGCGATCGACCGCTTCCTCGCCGACTTCGCCGTCGAGCTGCAGTCCGACCCGGACACCCGGGCCCGCGTCGAACGGCTCAAGAAGGACCTCATCGCCCGCAACGAGGTCCAGGACCTCATCGAGTCCGCGTGGGGCTCGGTCCGCGGCATGATCGTCGCCGCCGCCGAGGACGAGCGCAGCGAGCTGCGGCTGCGGGCCCGGGCCTCACTCCTGTCGCTGGGCGCGCGGATGACGGAGGACCCCCGGCTGACCGCCAAGATCGACGGCTGGCTGGAGGACGCCGCGACGTACGTCGTCACCACCTACCGCGACGAGATCACCGCGCTGATCACCGACACCATCGCCGGCTGGGACCCCGAGCAGACCACCCGCAAGATCGAGGCCAACGTCGGACGCGACCTGCAGTTCATCCGCATCAACGGCACCGTCGTCGGCTCACTGGCGGGGCTGGTCATCTACACCGTCTCCCGGTTCCTCGCGGGATAGCCGGGGGACGGGCGGGCCCGGGCCGGCCCCGCTCTGGGAATCTGACGCCACGTCACCTACCGTGCCGGCATGCCCACCCGAACCCCCGCCCCGCTGCGCCGGCAGGGACGCGCGCTGTGGGGCGCCGGCGAAGCCGCCCTCACCCTCGGCGCCGTCCTCCTGCTGCTCGTCGCCCACCAGCTGTGGTGGACCAACCTGCGGGCCCAGTCCGGCGCCGCGCACCGGGTCACCACCATCGAACGACAGTGGGACCGCGCCCCCGCCACCGGCACCCCCACCCCCGAGACATCGGACGAATTCGCTGTTATTGGCGCCGCCGCACCCACGAGCCGACCCCGCAGCGCCGGCACCCGCACCACCGCCGGCGCCACCACCCCGCGGCCCGCCCAGGCCTACGCCGTCCTGCGCATCCCCCGCATCGGCGTCACCACCCCCATCGCCGAAGGCGTCAACCGCACCGAAGTCCTCGACCACGGATACGCCGGCCACTACCCGCACACCGCCCAGCCCGGACAACCCGGCAACTTCGCCCTCGCCGGCCACCGCAACACCCACGGCGAACCCTTCCGCCGCATCGACCGGCTCCGCCCCGGCGACACCCTCCTCGTCGAGACCGCCACCACCCGCTACACCTACGTCGTCCGGCAGACCCTCACCCGCACCACCCCCTCCGACGGCACCGTCATCGCCCCCGTCCCCCACAGCGGCGTCCACCCCCGCCGGCACATGACCGGACCCGGCCACTACATCACCCTCACCACCTGCACCCCCGGATTCACCTCCACCTACCGCCTGGTCGTCTGGGGCGGACTCGCCGCAGCGGAACCACGCCGGCCCCCCGAACGTCATCCCTGACGAAACGACCGGAAGGGCCGGAAGGAGCAGTCCGCGTGATCCGCAGCACCGCGGCAGCCGCACGCGTGCAAGGCGCCGCCTTCCTGCTGCTCCTCACCGGTCTCCTGCTCACCCACAGCGGCCTCACCACCGCCGTCGCCGCCGCCGCGACCACCGCCGCGCTCGCCCTCCTGCTCGGCAGCGCCCGCCGCCTCGCGGCCACCGCACCCCCCGTCCCCCGCGGGCGCGTCCGCACCGCGCTGCGCGACCGGGAACACCGCACCGCCTTCCTCCCCCAGCGCGACCCCGACGCCTCCGGCCGCCCACGCCCCAGGGCCCCCGGCCGCCCCCTCCCGACGGCCGCCTAGGGGCAACGCCACCGCACCACGGCACCCACCGCCCCACCGCGCCCCGTCACGCCGCGCCCACCCCGACCGGCACGACGACACCCGCGGAGGGTCCCACCCCCATGTCCGTGTTCACGCACGCCCTGCTCACCCTCACCGACACCCTCGCCCCGCTCACCGGACGCACCGCGGCGCCCGCCACCGCGATCGTCCTCGTCACCCTCCTCGTACGACTCGCGCTCCACCCCCTCGCCCGCGCCGCCGCCCGCGGCGAGAAGGCCCGCGCCGCCCTCGCCCCACGCGTCGCCGAACTGCGCCGCAAGCACGCACGCGACCCGCAGGAACTCCAGCGCGCCCTCGGCGGCCTCTACACCCAGGAAGGCGCCTCCCCCTTCGCCGGCGTGCTGCCGACCCTCCTCCAGCTCCCCGCCTTCTTCGTGCTCTACCACGCCTCCTCCACCGCCCGGATCGCCGACGACCGGACCGGCGCCCTGCACCTCGCGATCCTCGTCGTGGTCGCCGCAGTCGCCTACTGGTCCTACCACCGCGCCCGCAAGGCCGCCCCCGACGCCGAAGGCCTCGCCAAACACCTCCCGCTGCTCTCCTTCGGCACCCTGATCACCGCCGCCGTCGTCCCCCCGGCCGCCGGCCTCTACATCGCCACCTCCACCGCCTGGACCGCCGCCGAACGCGCCTGGCTCCACCGTCCACAGCGCGGTCAAGGGGTTGCGGACGCCACCCCCGGCGCTGGAGGATCAACCAAGACCTCCGATGACCGCCCCCATCGGACATGACCACGGACATGACCACGGACCCCGACCCCGGACATGACCACCGCCACCCCCGACCACACCCGGAGAGTCTTGTGAAGCTGCTGCGACTCGGCCCCGCCGGAGCCGAACGCCCGGCCCTGCTCGACCAGGACGGCATTCTGCGCGACCTGTCCTCCCTCACCCCCGACATCGACGGCACCCTGCTCGCCGACGACGACACCCTCGCCCGCATCCGCGCCGCGGCCGCCGACGGCACCCTCCCCGCCCTCGACCCCGCCGACGCCGCCGACCGGCGCATCGGCCCCCCGCTCACCCGCATCGGCAAGATCGTCTGCATCGGCCTCAACTACCACGACCACGCCCGCGAGACCGGCGCCGCCGTCCCCGAAGAGCCCATCCTCTTCATGAAGGCCCCCGACACCGTCGTCGGCCCCGACGACACCGTCCTCGTCCCCCGCGGCAGCCGCAAGACCGACTGGGAGGTCGAACTCGCCGTCGTCATCGGCCGCGAACTGCGCTACGCCGCCGACGAGGCGGAGGCCCTCGCCGCCGTCGCCGGCTACGCCGTCTCCCACGACGTGTCCGAACGCGCCTTCCAGATCGAGCGCGGCGGCCAGTGGGACAAGGGCAAGAACTGCGAGACCTTCAACCCCCTCGGCCCCTGGCTCGTCACCGCCGACGAGATCCCCGACCCCCAGGCCCTGGGCCTGCGGCTGTGGGTCAACGGCGACCTCAAGCAGGACGGCACCACGGCCGAGCAGATCTTCCCGGTCGCCGAAGTCGTCCGCTACGTCAGCCAGTTCATGACCCTGTACCCGGGCGACGTCATCAACACCGGCACCCCCGCCGGCGTCGCCCTCGGCCGCCCCGAGCCCAAGCCGTACCTCCGGGCCGGCGACGTGGTCGAGCTCGAGATCGACGGCCTCGGCCACCAGCGCCAGGCCCTCAAGGACGCGTAGCCCCCTCCCCCGCCGAAGGGCGCCCGGCACCACACGCCGGGCGCCCTTCGGCGTATCCCGGTCGGCGTAACCGTCGTACAAGCGGGTCGTTAAAACGTGCGAAAGTGCAACACGCGATCGCATGGGGGATATGTGACAGCCAGGTACACACGTGAACTCGTCGAAGAGGCCGCCGCCCAGTGCACGTCGCTCTCCGACGTGATCACCAGGCTCGGGGGAACGCCCACCAACGGCAGTCGCGCCTACCTGCGCAAGCTGATCAGCGCATGGAGCGTCGACTGCTCGCACTTCGAGCAGGAGGGAATCCGCCACACCGAGAGCCGGTTGCGCGCCGTCGTTCGCGAATCGACCAGCATCGCGGAGGTCGTACGCCGACTGGGCATCAACCCGGTCGGCGGCAATCAGGCGCACATCGGACGCCGTATCGCCCGACTGGGCATCGACATCTCGCACTTCACACCGAACGGCGGTGGCGCGCGCCGCCCCAGGAGCCCCCTGTCCGAACGACTGGTGCTCGGCACTCCCGACGACGGCCGGATCCCCAGCCACCGGCTGCGCAGACACCTACTCCGGCAGGGCGCTGCAGAGGTGTGCGCGATGTGCGGCACCGGACCGGTGTGGAAGGGCGCGCCCCTACGTCTGGAGGTCGACCACGTCAACGGAGACTGGTGGGACAACCGCCCTGAGAACCTGCGGTTGCTCTGCCCGAACTGCCACGCGGCCACCGACACTTACCGGGGCCGAAAGCGCCGTGGGGCGGTGCGCTAGATGTCCCCTCTCTACGACAGTCCGGGCTACACCCGCACCTCGCTCACAGCCTGCGCTGCCCGGTCCCGCAGTCTCGTGGACATGCTCACGCGCCTCGGCCAGCCCCTCGGCAGCGGCCCACTGGGTTACCTGAAGGAGCGGCTCCGGCACTACGGCGTCGACACGCGCCACTTCGTCGACGAACCGCTGCCCAGCAGACCACCCCGCAGGTACACGAGAGAGGTTTTGGAGAATGCCGCGGCCTGTTGCGGGTCCATCCGGGAGGTCCTGGAACAGCTTGACGTGCCTCCGTACGACAGCGCCTACGGGCACATCGAGCGCCGGCTCGCCCACTTCGGGATCGACACCTCCCATTTCGTCCGAACGCCCGCCAAGGAGCCACCGCTCATCGACGTACACGAGCTGGGTCGGGCCGTCGGCAGGTCGACGAGCCTCGCGGGCGTCGTTCGCCGCCTGGGTCTACCGGACAACGGAACGTCCCGAAGGCGGCTCAAGCAAGCCATCGCGGAGCGCGGGCTGTCCACGGCGCACTTCACAGGTCAGGCACACGCCCGCGGCGTCCCCTCCCCACGCCGCAAACCGGCGGAGGACACTTTGCAACTGCTCGCCGCCGGCAGCCCGCGTACCAGCCGGCGGATGCTGCACCGCGCGCTCCAGGAGAAGGACGTCCCGTACAAATGCCGTGCCTGCGGCACGGGCCCGGTATGGCAGGGGTTGTCGATCACACTTGAGATCGATCATGTCAACGGTGACCGGCTGGACAACCGGGTCAGCAACCTGCGGTATCTGTGCCCTTCGTGCCACAGCCAGACCGCCGGCTTCGCCGGTCGAACAGACCCTGGCGCCATAGCCGTGCAGGTGGGCACCACCACCCAGTAGAGTGGCGCCGCGGGCCCGTATCCCAGCTGGCCAAGAGGACGCCGGTTTAGAGCCGGTGCGTCGTGGGTTCGAGTCCCACCGGGCCCACCGCCGAGGGCGCGGCATCTCCAAGATTGCCGCGCCCTTCGTCATGTCACCCCACCAGTTCCCGCACCACCGGCACCAGGGCCCGGAAGGCCTGGCCGCGGTGGCTGATGGCGTTCTTCTCGTCCGCGGTCAGTTCGGCGCAGGTCCGGGACTCGCCGAGCGGCTGGAGGATCGGGTCGTAGCCGAAGCCGCCGTTGCCGTGGGGCTCGAAGCGGAGCGTGCCGAGGAGGCGGCCCTCGACGACGCGTTCGGTGCCGTCGGGGAGGGCGAGGGCGGCGGCGCAGGTGAAGTGGGCGGCGCGGTGGGGGGTGTCGATGTCGGAGAGCTGGGCGAGGAGGAGTTCGAGGTTGGCGCGGTCGTCGCCGTGCTTGCCGGCCCAGCGGGCGGAGAAGATGCCGGGGGCGCCGCCGAGGACGTCGACGCAGAGGCCGGAGTCGTCGGCGACGGCGGGGAGGCCGGTGGCCTGGGCGAGGGCGTGGGCCTTGAGGAGGGCGTTCTCGGCGAAGGTGACGCCGGTTTCGCGGACGTCGGGGACTTCGGGGTAGGCGTCGGCGCCGACGAGCTCCACGCCGAGTCCGGCGTCGGCCAGGATGGCGTGGAGTTCGGCGACCTTGTGGGCGTTGCGGGTGGCGAGGACCAGGCGGGTGTGCGGCATGGTCCGATTATCCCGTCAGCCGGGGGTGCAGACCTTGGAGAGTTCGGTCGCGGCGTCGGCGACGGGGGTGATGTCGGGGGTGTCGCCGTTCTGGGCGGCCTTCTGTGCGTTCTCGACGGCCTTCTGGAGGTCGCCCACGGCGGTGTTGACGTCTGCGTTGCCGGTCTTGTCGCCGAGGTCGGCGAGGTCGTCGGCGATCTGGTCGAGGGCGTTGGCGGCGTCCTGTGGGCTGTTGCCGGCGTTGTTGACGGCGTTCTGCAGGTTCTGGACGTCGGTGGCGATCTGGGCTGCGACGTTGGCGCAGTCGAGGGCCTTGTCGACGGCGTCGACGGCGCTGCAGCCGATGAGGGCGGTGGTGCCGAGGGCGGCCGCGGTGGCGAGCGCCGCGAGGCGGCGGGTGCGTGGGTGCATACCTTTACATACGCACCGCGCCGTCCTCAGGTTGCGGTTTCCAGACCTGCTCTTTGTCAGTCCTTGGTGATCTGTTCGAGTTCGGCGAGGGCGGCGCGCTGGAGTGCGTCGAGTTCGGCGCAGCCGGCGACGGCGAGGTCGAGGAGGTTGTTGAGTTCCTTGCGGTCGAAGGGCTGGCCTTCGGCGGTGCCCTGGACCTCGACGAAGCGGCCGTCACCGGTGCAGACGACGTTCATGTCGGTCTCGGCGCGGACGTCTTCCTCGTAGCAGAGGTCGAGCATGGGGACGCCGTCGATGATGCCGACGCTGACGGCGCTGACGGTGCCGCTCAGGGGCTGGGCCTTGGCGCGGACGAGCTTGCGGCCGTGCATCCAGGTGACCGCGTCGGCGAGGGCGACGTAGGCGCCGGTGATGGCGGCGGTGCGGGTGCCGCCGTCGGCCTGGAGGACGTCGCAGTCGAGGACGACGGTGTTCTCGCCGAGTGCCTTGTAGTCGATGACGGCGCGCAGGGACCGGCCGATGAGGCGGGAGATCTCGTGGGTGCGGCCGCCGATCTTGCCGCGGACGGACTCGCGGTCGCCGCGGGTGTTGGTGGAGCGGGGCAGCATGGCGTACTCGGCGGTGACCCAGCCTTCGCCGCTGCCCTTGCGCCAGCGGGGGACGCCCTCGGTGACGGAGGCGGTGCAGAGGACCTTGGTGTCGCCGAAGGAGACGAGGACGGATCCTTCGGCGTGCTTGCTCCAGCCGCGCTGGATGGTGACGGGGCGGAGCTCTTCGGGGGTGCGGCCGTCGATACGAGACATGGCGTCGAGCCTAGTCGTAGCGCGGCTCGGGGCCCGTGCCGGTCCTGGAACGGGCCCCTTGCGGGTGAGGCTGTGGTGGTCCGGCGGTCAGTGCCGGGTCACATCATGTCCTCGATGTCGGCGGCGATGGGGTCGGCGTCGGTGCCGATGACGACCTGGATGGCGGTGCCCATCTTGACGACGCCGTGGGCTCCGGCGGCCTTGAGCGCGGCCTCGTCGACGAGCGAGGGGTCCTTGACCTCGGTGCGGAGTCGGGTGATGCAGCCCTCGACCTCTTCGATGTTGTCGAGTCCGCCGAGCCCGGCGACGATCTTCTCTGCCTTGCTGGCCATCTGTGCTCCTGGTTGGTCTCGGCCGTTCGGTCCGATTTCACACCGTAGTGCAGTGGTGGACCGGTTTTGCGGGGATGCATGAGTGTCCCAGCCGCGCCGCAACTGGTCTACACCACATTACCCGCCGGGAGGTGGCCCCATGGGTCCGGACGCCGCCGCGGCCGCCCCGCGTCCGAGCCGGACGTGGGGCTCCGTGCTGTTCCAGGGGCTGCAGAAGATGGGCCGCAGCCTGCAGCTGCCGATCGCGGTGCTGCCGGCGGCGGGCATCCTCAACCGGCTGGGCCAGGACGACGTCTTCGGACCCCGGGGCCTGGGCTGGGACGCGGTGGCCAAGGTCTTCAACGGCGCGGGCGGCGCCCTGCTGGACGGTTCGCTGGGGCTGCCGCTGCTGTTCGCGGTGGGCGTCGCGATCGGGATGGCGAAGAAGGCGGACGGCTCGACGGCGCTGGCGGCGGTGGCGGGCTTCCTCGTCTACTACGGGGTGCTGCACCAGTTCCCGCAGGACTGCCCGAAGGGCACGGCCTTCCTGGCGACGAGCACCATCAGCGGGGCGTGCATCCCGCCGGGGACGCCTGCGGCGGCGGCCCCGGCCGCGTACCAGAACCCGGGGGTGTTCGGCGGGATCGTGATCGGGCTGCTGACCGCGTTCTTCTGGCAGCGCTACCACCGCACGAAGCTGGTGGACTGGCTGGGCTTCTTCAACGGGCGCCGGCTCGTACCGATCGTCATGGCGTTCGTCGCGATCGTCTTCGCGGTGCTGTGCGTGTTCGTCTGGCCGCCGATCGGTGCCGGGCTCACCTCGTTCAGCCAGTGGCTCACGGACCTGGGCTCGTACGGGGCGGGCATCTTCGGGGTGGCGAACCGGGCGCTGCTGACGGTGGGGCTGCACCAGTTCCTCAACGTCTTCGTGTGGTTCCAGTTCGGCAGTTTCACCAAGCCGGACGGGACGGTGGTGCACGGGGACATCAACCGCTTCCTGCAGGGTGACCCGACGGCCGGGCAGTTCACCTCGGGCTTCTTCCCGATCATGATGTTCGCCCTGCCGGCCGCCGCGCTGGCGATCACGCACTGCGCCCGCCCGTCGCGCCGCAAGGAGGTGGGCGGCCTGATGCTGTCGGTGGCGCTGACCTCGTTCGTGACGGGCATCACCGAGCCGATCGAGTACTCGTTCCTGTTCATCGCGCCGGCGTTGTACGCCATCCACGCGGTGCTGACGGGGGTGTCGATGGCGGTGACGTGGGGCCTGGGCGTGCACGACGGCTTCACGTTCTCGGCGGGGCTGATCGACTACGTCATCAACTGGAACCTGGCGACGAAGCCGTGGCTGATCGTCCCGATCGGGCTGGTCTTCGCGGCGGTGTACTACGTGCTGTTCCGCTTCGTGATCACCAGGTTCGACCTGGCGACGCCGGGACGTGAGCCGGAGGAGATCGCGGAGGGGATGGAGCGGGACAACGTCAAGGCGTAGCCGGGGGACCACGCTCGGCATTGTGGTCTAGACCACACCCGACGAGGCTTTCCTTGACGCGTTGCTTACATGTTAATACTGGTCTACACCACTCGGTGGTTTAGACCAGGAGGACCCCCCATGACTACCGCCACCGCATCGGCGGCCCCCGCAGCGAAGAAGCGGGGCTCCGGCCTTTTCCAGGGCCTGCAGAAGATCGGCCGCAGCCTGCAGCTGCCGATCGCCGTCCTGCCCGCGGCGGGCCTCATGGTCCGACTGGGTCAGCCCGACGTCTTCGGCGCGGACGGCCTCGGCTGGGACAAGGTCGCGTCCGTCTTCGACAAGGCGGGCGGTGCCCTCACCGGCGCCCTGCCGCTGCTCTTCTGCGTGGGCGTGGCCATCGGCTTCGCCAAGAAGGCCGACGGCTCGACGGCGCTGGCGGCCGTCGTCGGATTCCTGGTCTACAGCAAGGTGCTGGAGGCCTTCCCGGTCACCGAGGCCAAGGTCCAGGCGGGCGCGGACATCGCCGCGACGTACAACAATCCCGGCGTCCTCGGCGGCATCATCATGGGCCTGCTGTCCGCCGTCCTGTGGCAGCGGTACCACCGCACCAAACTGGTCGACTGGCTCGGCTTCTTCAACGGGCGCCGCCTGGTGCCGATCATCATGGCCTTCGTCGGCATCGTCGTCGGCGTCTTCTTCGGCCTGGTCTGGGAGCCCATCGGCGAGGGCATCGGCAACTTCGGCGAGTGGATGACGAGCCTCGGCGCGGCCGGCGCCGGTCTGTTCGGCCTGGTCAACCGCGCACTGATCCCGATCGGCATGCACCAGTTCGTCAACACGGTGGCCTGGTTCCAGCTGGGTGACTTCACCGACGCCGCCGGGCAGGTCGCGCACGGCGACTACGGCAGGTTCCTCGCCGGCGACCCCAGCGCGGGCATGTACATGTCCGGCTTCTTCCCGATCATGATGTTCGCCCTCCCGGCCGCCGCCCTCGCGATCGCGCACTCCGCCCGCCCCGAGCGCCGCAAGGCCGTGCTGGGCATGATGACCTCGCTCGCGCTGACCTCCTTCGTCACGGGTGTCACCGAGCCGATCGAGTTCTCGTTCATGTTCGTCGCGCCACTGCTGTACGTGGTGCACGCCGTCCTGACGGCCGTCTCCCTGGCCGTCACCTGGGCGCTGGGGGTGCACGCGGGCTTCAACTTCTCGGCCGGTCTGATCGACTACGCCCTCTACTGGAAGCTCGACACGAAGCCCTGGCTGATCATTCCGCTGGGCCTGGTGTTCGCGGCGATCTACTACGTGGTCTTCCGCTTCGCGATCACCAGGTTCAACCTCCCCACCCCGGGCCGTGAACCCGATGAGGAGATCGAGGACCTCACCAAGGCGTAGCCTCGCCGCCGCACGACGAAGCCCCCGGATCCGCCTGGATCCGGGGGCTTCGTGCTGCGCGAAAAGGGTGCGGGGGCGCTCAGACCTCGTAGACCGCGCCGGCCTTCGCCACCTCGACCGGGCCGTCGTAGACCTCGCGGGCGTGCTCGAGGGCGACCTGCGGGTCGGTCCAGGGCGGGATGTGGGTGAGGACCAGGCGACCGGCGCCGGCGCGGTCGGCGTACTGGCCGGCCTCGCGGCCGTTGAGGTGCAGATCGGGGATGTCCTCCTTGCCGTACGTGAAGGAGGCCTCGCACAGGAAGAGGTCGGTGCCCTCGGTGAGGGTCTGCAGCGCGTCGCAGGGACCGGTGTCACCCGAATAGGTGATGGAGCGACCGGCGTGCTCGACACGGAAGCCGTACGCCTCGACGGGGTGGCTGACGACGTCCGCGGCGATGGTGAAGGGGCCGAGGCGGAAGGTGCCGGGTTCGAGGGTGCGGAAGTCGAAGACCTCGCTCATGCACTTCTCGTCGGGCACGTCCCCGTACGCGCTGGCCAGCCGCCGCTCGGTGCCCTCGGGCCCGTAGACGGGGATGGCGTGGGCGGGGCCGCCCTCGTGCCGGTAGTAGCGGGCGACGAAGTACCCGCACATGTCGATGCAGTGGTCGGCGTGCAGATGGCTCAGCAGGATGGCGTCGAGGTCGTAGAGACCGCAGTGGCGCTGCAGCTCGCCGAGGGCACCGTTGCCCATGTCGAGGAGCAGCCTGAAGCCGTCGGCCTCGATGAGGTAGCTCGAGCAGGCCGATTCCGCGGACGGGAACGAACCCGAGCAGCCGACGACGGTGAGCTTCATGTGCAGAAACCTCCGTGGATTGTTCCGGGGGTCTTGCGTTGGCGCGCCACGACGCCCCCCGCTCCGCAGGGGGAGGGGGGAGGGGCGGGAGCGACCCGCCATGTGTTCTTGAGCGTAAGGCGCACGGCGTGCGCGTGCTCCTCTGCGGAGCCCCGTTGTGGGCGGAATCACCAGTACGGCGCCCTCGCCCGCCGGAGGTCCGGACGGGCGGGGGCGCCGTGGGAGGAGGGTCAGGCCCAGAGCTGGCCGTGCAGGGCGGCGACGGCCGCCTCGGTGGACTCGGCGGTGTAGATGCCGGTCGACAGGTACTTCCAGCCGCCGTCGGCGACGACGAACACGATGTCGGCGTGTTCTCCGGCGCGTTCGGCCTTGCGGGCCACGCCGAGGGCCGCGTGCAGGGCGGCTCCGGTGGAGACGCCGGCGAAGATGCCCTCCTGCTGGAGGAGTTCGCGGGTGCGGCGGACGGCGTCCTCGGAGCCGACGGAGAAGCGGGTGGTGAGGACGGACTCGTCGTAGAGCTCGGGGATGAAGCCCTCGTCGAGGTTGCGCAGTCCGTAGACGAGGTCGTCGTAGCGGGGCTCGGCGGCGACGATCTGCACGCCGGGGGCCTTCTCGCGCAGGTAGCGGCCGACGCCCATGAGGGTGCCGGTGGTGCCGAGGCCGGCGACGAAGTGGGTGACGGAGGGGAGGTCGGCGAGGATCTCGGGGCCGGTGCCGGCGTAGTGGGCGCCGGCGTTGTCCGGGTTGCCGTACTGGTAGAGCATCACCCAGTCGGGGTGTTCGGCGGCGAGTTCCTTGGCGACGCGGACGGCGGTGTTGGAGCCGCCGGCGGCCGGGGAGGGGATGATCTCGGCGCCCCACATGGTGAGCAGCTCGCGCCGCTCGGACGAGGTGTTCTCGGGCATGACGCAGACCATGCGGTAGCCCTTGAGCTTGGCCGCCATGGCGAGGGAGATGCCGGTGTTGCCCGAGGTGGGTTCGAGGATCGTGCAGCCGGGGGTGAGGCGTCCGGCGCGCTCGGCCTGCTCGATCATGTGCAGGGCCGGGCGGTCCTTAACGGAGCCGGTGGGGTTGCGGTCCTCCAGCTTGGCCCAGACGGAGACCTCGGTGGAGGGGGACAGGCGCGGCAGCCGTACCAGCGGGGTGTTGCCGACGGCTGCCAGCGGGCTGTCGTACCGCATCAGCGCCCGCCGACGCAGTCGGCCGGCAGACCGCTGCCGCCCGCGACGGCCGGGAGGATCGTGACGCTGTCGCCGTCGGTGAGCTTGGTGGTGATGCCGTCGAGGAAGCGGACGTCCTCGTCGTTGAGGTAGACGTTCACGAAGCGCCGCAGCTCACCCGCGTCGACGATGCGCTCGCGGATGCCGGTGTGGCGGGTGTCGAGGTCGGCGAGGAGTTCGTCGAGGGTGCTGCCGCTGCCTTCGACGGCCTTGGCGCCGTCGGTGTAGCTGCGGAGGATGGTCGGGATGCGGACCTCGATGGCCATGCGTCGGCTCCAAGGGGTGCGTGAGTACGGCGGGAAGGCGGGGTGGCGCGGGCTGACGGTGCTCAGGCGCACGGACATGCCGCGCTGGCGAGGCGGCACAGGTCGACGTGCAGCCGCGCCACGAGCAGCGTGCCCGGCGCCTTGTCGCTCACGTCGTGGGAAACCATGGGGTCATCGTATCGATTCCCCCGGGGCCCCAGAGGGGGTCGTCCCAGGATGCGGACCGTGCCGTCTCAGATATAGGAGTCGACGATCTCGACGGGTTCCTCGGTGACCTCGCCGTCCAGGATGCGGAACGAGCGGAACTGGAAGGGGCCGGCGTCGTCGGTGTCGGCGGTGGAGACCAGTACGTAGTGGGCGCCGGGCTCGTTGGCGTAGGAGATGTCGGTGCGCGAGGGGTAGGCCTCGGTGGCGGTGTGGGAGTGGTAGATGACCACCGGCTCCTCGTCGCGGTCGTCGAGGTCGCGGTAGAGCCTCAGCAGGTCGGTGGAGTCGAACTCGTAGAACGTGGGCGAGCGGGCCGCGTTGAGCATCGGGATGTGCCGCTCGGGGCGGCCGCTGCCTGCCGGTCCCGCGATCACGCCGCAGGCCTCGTCCGGGTGGTCGGCGCGCGCGTGGGCGACGAGTGCGTCGTGCAGGGCGCGGGTGATGGTCAGCATGGTCGTCAGGATAGAGGGGTGCGTGCGCGGCGCCCCTGGCGAGGGCGGCGGCCGCCGTACGGGGGGTACGGCGGCCGCGGGCCGGGACGCGGACGGGGTCACTGCGCGGCGGGCGCGGGGGCGGGGTCGCGGGGGGCGCGTCGCTTGAGGGCGAGGTAGCCGGTGCCCAGCACGGCCGACCAGACGAGCCAGACGTACAGGCCGAGCCGGGTGTCGGCGTCGGTCGCCATCAGGACGGCGACGAGGAGCAGCGCGGCGATGCCGAGCCAGTTGGTGACCGGGGCGCCCGGCATGCGGAAGTCGGAGGCGGGCAGCAGGCCGGCGCGGACCTTGGCGCGGTAGCGCAGGTGCGCGGCGAGGATCATGATCCAGGTCCACAGTCCGGCGCAGGTCGCGACGGAGGTGATGTAGACGAACGCCTTGTCCGGGGAGACGACGTTGACGATGACGCCGATGCCCATGACGAGGGTGGACATGACGAGGGCGGGCAGCGGGAGTTGGCGGTCGCTGAGCTTCGCGACGGCCTTGGGTGCCTCGCCGTTGACGGCCAGGCCGCGCAGCATGCGGCCGGTGGAGTAGATGCCGGAGTTGCAGGAGGACAGGGCGGCGGTGAGGACGACGAAGTTCATGATGCCGGCGGCGCCGGGGATGCCGACCTGGACGAAGACCTGGACGAAGGGGCTGACTCCGGGGTCGTACCTGGTCCAGGAGAAGACGGAGAGCAGGACGATCAGCGTGCCGACGTAGAAGATGCCGATGCGGACGGGGAGGGTGTTGATCGCCTTGCGCAGGGTCTGCTTGGGGTTCTCGGCCTCGCCCGCGGTGATGCCGACGAGTTCGACGCCGAGGTAGGCGAAGATCACTCCCTGCATGGCGAGCATGGCCTGCCAGGCGCCGTTGGGGGCGAAGCCTCCGTCGGTCCACAGGTGGGTGACGGAGGCGGTGTCGCCGGCGGAGGAGAAGCCGAAGGTCAGGATGCCGACGCCGATGACGATCATCGCGATGATCGCGGTGACCTTGATGGTGGAGAACCAGAACTCCAGCTCGCCGAAGATCTTGACCGAGACGAGGTTGGCGACGAACAGCACGACGAGGGCGACCGCGGCGGTGGACCAGACCGGCACCGACGGCCACCAGAAGTTGATGTAGGCGCCGGCGACGGTGACCTCGGACATGCAGGCGGTGACCCACAGCGCCCAGTACGACCAGCCCGTGGCGAAGCCGGCGAACGGCCCGAAGAACTCGCGGGCGTAGTCGGCGAAGCTGCCGGAGGTGGGGCGGTAGGTGAGGAGTTCGCCGAGGGCCCGCATGATGAAGAAGATCACGATGCCGGCGCCGGCGTAGCAGGCGATGAGGCTGGGTCCGATGGCGGCGATGCCCTTGCTGGACCCGTAGAACAGGCCGGTGCCGATGGCGCCGCCGATCGCGATCATCTGGACCTGGCGGGCGCTGAGTCCGCGCTTGTAGCCCTCTTCCGGACCGGTCCCCGTGGCGCCGCCGCCGGATTCGTACTGCTCGACCTGCGTCGAGGTCATGGTGCTGTGCCTTTCTCCGTGCCCGTCCGGCCGTGACGGCCCGGATCGGGTTCCGATCCCCCCGGATGGTGGAGGTGCACGCCGGGGTCAGCCGGCCACGCGACCGACCGCGACAGGGGTGGCGTCACGGCCGGTGGTCGAGGATTCGTATCACGGGGTGTGCGCCGGGCACGCAGCGCAAATGTGGCACATGGCACAGGGAGAAGCAGACAAAAGGTGCGCCGAATGGGAAGGCGGTCGGCGGCGGAGACGTCATCGTTATCCGGAATTGAGGGTCGTCTGAGCGAACGGACGCCCTTTCCGGATCACGGCATGAGGGTCTCCACGAGGCTCTCCTGGAGTCCGCCGAGCCAGAGGTAGGCCATGACGAGCGGCTTGCGCGGGTCGGAGTCCGGCAGCCGGTACAGCTCGCTGTCCTCGTCCTCGCTGACCTCCAGCCGGGTCCCCATGGTCAGCCGCAGGTCGTTGAGGGTGCCGAGCCACTGGCGGGCCTGCCCGGGGGCGAGGGTCAGGACCGCTCCCCCGTCGCCGCCGGTCGAGAGGGAGTCGAGGCTGCGGACGACGGCGAGGGCGTCGTCGCGCTTGCGGGTGCGCAGGTCGTTCTCGGTGAAGCGGCGGAACTCCGAGGAGTCGGCCTCCTCCTCGTACGCGTCGGGGAAGAGCCGGGCGAGCGCCGGGTCCTGCGGGGGCCGGGTGGGGCCCTCGGCGAACAGTTCGGCCAGCGGGTCGGCCGGTTCGTCGCCGTCGGCGGCGTCGCCGGGGCCGATCAGTTCGAGGAGTTGCACGGCCAGGCTGCGCAGGATGGAGATCTCGACGTCGTCGAGCGCGACGGCGGCGCCGCCTGCGGCGGCGGTCTGGAAGTACCCGGGCATGTCGGTATCAGCCGTCCCTCAGGGGCTCGGTGGTCTCGGTTCTCGGTGGTCTCGCGGGTCCCGCGGCGTCAGCGGTCCTGAGTCAGGGTGGCCCACAGCCCGTAGCCGTGCATGGCCTGCACGTCGCGTTCCATCTCCTCGCGCGTGCCGCTGGACACGACGGCCCGGCCCTTGTGGTGCACGTCGAGCATGAGCTTGGTGGCCTTGTCCTTCGGGTAGCCGAAGTACGCCTGGAAGACGTAGGTCACGTAGCTCATCAGATTGACCGGGTCGTTGTGGACGACAGTCACCCAGGGAACGTCCGGGGACGGCACCTCGAAGGGGGCCTCGCTCGACTCGGTCCGTTCAATCTCTGCGGGGGCGACACTCACGTGACCCATGCTGTCACCAGAGGGTGCCCGCAGGGAAACCGGCTCCCGAGAAATCGTCACTCTGACGAGAGTTGGGGGTAGCATCCTCAGACATGAGCACTGCAGACCTGGGGCTGCCCGTCACGGTCCCCTCCACCGCGCTGTTCACCGACCGGTACGAGCTGACCATGCTGCAGGCCGCGCTGCGCAGCGGCGCAGCCCACCGTCGTTCGGTGTTCGAGGTGTTCACCCGCCGGCTGCCCGAGGGGCGCCGGTACGGGGTGGTGTGCGGCACCGGCCGGGTGCTGGACGCGGTGGAGAACTTCCGCTTCGACGCCGACATCCTGTCCTTCCTGGAACGGGAGCGGGTGGTGGACGGGCCCACCCTGGAGTGGCTGGCCGGGTACCGCTTCCGCGGCGACGTCCACGGCTACCCCGAGGGGGAGGTGTACTTCCCCGGCTCGCCGGTCATGCGGGTCGAGGGCACCTTCGCCGAGGCGGTGGTGCTGGAGACGGTGGTGCTGTCGATCCTCAACCACGACTCGGCGATCGCGGCGGCCGCCTCCCGGATGGCCGTGGCCGCCGCGGGCCGGCCGCTGATGGAGATGGGGGCCCGCCGTACCCACGAGCTGGCGGCGGTGGCGGCCTCCCGCGCCGCCTACGTCGGGGGCTTCGCCTCCTCCAGCAACCTGGCCGCCGGGTTCCGTTACGGCCTGCCGACCATCGGCACCAGCGCGCACGCCTTCACCCTCCTCCACGACGACGAGCGGGACGCCTTCACCGCGCAGGTCGAGTCGCTCGGCAGCGGCACCACGCTGCTGGTCGACACCTACGACGTGGCGTCGGCCGTGCGGGCCGCCGTGGAGATCGCCGGCCCCGAGCTGGGGGCGGTGCGCATCGACTCCGGGGACCTGCTGCTGCTCGCCCACCGGGTGCGGCAGCAGCTGGACGACCTGGGGGCGAAGAACACCCGGATCGTGGTGACCTCCGACCTGGACGAGTACGCGATCGCCTCGCTGGCCGCGGCCCCGGTCGACGCGTACGGGGTGGGCACCTCGCTGGTGACCGGCAGCGGCCATCCGACCTGCTCGATGGTGTACAAGCTGGTCGCCCGCGCCACCTCCGACGACCCCGCCGCGCCCCTGGTGCCGGTGGCGAAGAAGTCCCTGGGCGGCAAGACCAGCATCGGCGGCCGCAAGTGGGCGGCCCGGCGGCCGGACGCCGACGGGATCGCCGAGGCCGAGGTGATCGGCACCGGCCCGGTCCCGGGGCCGCTGGCGGACCGGCAGCTGCTGGTGCCGCTGGTGCTGGGCGGCGAGACCGTGCACCGCGAGCCGCTGGACGCCGCCCGCGCCCGCCACATCGAGGCGCGCGCCGCACTGCCGCTGTCCGCGACGCAGCTGTCGCGCGGCGAGCCGGTGCTGCACACCGAGTACCTCACCCACTGATCCGCCGGCGGCGCCCTGCCCCGGCCGGGCGCCGCTCACCACAGTCGACAAGCGACAGCGACCGGAAAGGACCGACCGCCATGCACCGCGCACTGATCGTCGTGGACGTGCAGAACGACTTCTGCGAGGGCGGCAGCCTGCCGGTCGCCGGGGGCGCCGAGGTCGCCGCGGGCATCACGGACCTGGTCGGGGACGCCACCGCCGGCTACCGGCACGTCGTGGCGACCCGCGACCACCACGTCTCCCCCGGCGGGCACTTCGCCGACCACCCCGACTTCGTCCACACCTGGCCGCCGCACTGCGTCGCCGGCACCGAGGGCGTCGGCTTCCACCCCAACTTCGCTCCGGCGGTCGCCTCCGGCGCGGTGGAGGCGGTCTTCGACAAGGGCGCGTACGCGGGCGCGTACAGCGGTTTCGAGGCCGTCGACGAGAACGGCACCGGGCTGGCCCGGTGGCTGCGCGAGCGCGGGGTGGCGGAGGTCGACGTGGTCGGCATCGCCACCGACCACTGCGTGCGGGCGACCGCGCTGGACGCCGTGCGGGAGGGCTTCCGCACCCGGGTGCTGCTCGACCTGACGGCGGGCGTCATGGCGGAGACGACCGAGCGGGCGCTGGAGGAGCTGCGCGCGGCCGGCGCGGAGCTGTCCGGGAAGCCGGTCGTGCGCGGACGGGCCTGACACCCGGGCCCCGCCGGGGTTCAGCGGCGCGCGGTCGGGCCCAGCAGTGCCCCGATCGACTGCCAGGGGGCGGCGGGCGCGGAGGGGATGCGGCGCCAGACCAGGCCGTCGGGGTGGTGCAGGACGGCGTTGATCTCGTCGGACGTCGGGGGCTCCATGTTGCCGACGAGGCGGGCGGCGCGGAAGCCGAGGTTCCGCAGGCGGGTCAGCGCGCGCTGGCGGTTGACGGCGACGACCAGCACCCTGATGTACTCGTCCGGGGCCCCGCCGGGCGAGGGCAACCGGAGGGCCACGACGACGTCGCCGCTGAGGAGCCGGGTGAAACCGCCGCTGGCCATAAGCACATGATCGGCAGATCGGCCCCCGTCCACCAGGGGACGGGGGCCGATCAGGTCACTTCCGGTGGTGCGCGATCACTTCTTGGAGGGGCTGACCAGGAGGGTGACGGTGCTGCCGTCCCGGGCCTCGTGGATGATCGTGATGCGGGTGTTGGTCGGGGACGTCTTCACGCTGCCCGTGGGGTTCTCCGAGGACCAGTAGGAGTTGCGGTCGTCGAAGACCGGGTTGCCCGGCAGGCTCGGGATCTTGGTGGCGACGCCGTTCTTGTGCAGGGTGAGGGCGTCGGTGCGGGCCCAGGTGAACGTGGAGTCGTAGGCCTGCACGCGGTTGCGCTGCAGCGTGCCGTCCTTCCACTTCAGCGCCTTGGGGTGGGCGTCGATCGGGAGGATCCGGCCGGCACCCGGGTGCGCGCTGACGTTGTTGTCGTTCATCGAGGTGTCCCACAGCCAGATCAGCAGGCCGTTCTGGTACGCGTAGTGCTCGACCCAGTTGTCCTTGGGGGCGGCCCAGCCGAAGTTGTAGGGGCCGACCTTGAGGGTCTTGTCGTACGAGACGTACTGCCGGTTCTCCGCGATGTAGTACTGCGCGTACTCCTCGGAGAACGTGGAGCCCTTGGCCGTGAAGCCGTTCGCGGTCCAGCCGTTGTCACCGGACTCGGCGCCGTCGCTGAACACGGTCGCGCCGTCGGCGGTCAGGGTGATCGCGTCGGCGAGGAAGCCCTTCTGGGCCACGCCGCCGTCGGACTGGTAACGGAAGCGGAGCTTGACCGACTCGCCGGCGTAGGCGTCCAGCGGGAGCACCATGTCCTGGTAGGAGGCCGCGGTGCCGGTCAGCGCGGGCTTGCCGCTGGCGTCACGCGGGAGCGGGGCGCCGCCGATGGTGCCGTCGACCGCGTTCCAGGTGGCGCCGCCGTCGGTGGACACCTCGGTGTAGAGGTAGTCGTAGTTCTCCTCGATGTCGTACCAGCCCTTGAGGGCCAGGCTCGCCGAGGTCTTGCCGGTGAGGTCGACGTCGCGGGTGAGGGTGTTGCTCAGGTTGTCACCGCTGCCGCTCCACCACTGCCTGGTGCCCTCGGCCGGGGTGGCCAGCTCGGTGGTCACGGTCTTCTCCGGGAGCGTGACGACCAGGCCCTGCTTCTTCGCGGTGTTGTACTCCGCGACGCCGAGGGTGTTGAGCGAGGTCTTGCCGGCCTTGGCGGTGGCGTAGTTCAGCCAGCCCAGCTGCAGCTTGTCCCAGGCCGTCATGTCGCCGGGCAGGTCGCCGATGGCGTCCTCGCCGGTGCCGAGCCAGGAACCGGACGACATCAGCGTCCAGAAGCCGGTGGAGTTCTCGGCGGTGTTGGTGGTGTCGTAGTGGTCCGGCAGACCGAGGTCGTGGCCGAACTCGTGGGCGAAGACACCGAGGCCGCCGTTCTCCGGCTGCACGGTGTAGTCGCCGACCCACACGCCGGTGTCGCCGATCTGCGTGCCGCCGAGCAGGTTGTCCTGGGGGCCGGTGGCGCCGGCGTCGGTGCCGAACGCGTACCAGCGGTGGGCCCAGATCGCGTCCTCGCCCTGGGCGCCGCCGCCGGCGGACTCGTCCTCGCCGGCGTGCACGATCTGGAAGTGGTCGATGTAGCCGTCGGCCTCGTTGAAGTTGCCGTCGCCGTCGTAGTCGTAGCGGTCCCACTGGTCGTACTCGGCCAGCTTCGCCTTGATCGTGGCGGCGCTGTCACCGGCGGCCTTGCGGGTGGCGACCCACTTGTTCACCGCGTCCGCGACGAGGTTCCAGGTGCAGGTGTCGCACTTGTTGCTGCCGTACCGGGCCTCGTTCCAGTCGACCTTGACCCAGTCGGCGACCTCGCCGGCGACCGAGTAGCGGCCGGAGGACTGCCTCTCGTAGTACTTGGCCACGGACTCCTTGTCCGCGGCCTTGGAGAAGTACAGGTCCTGGAAGTGCTGCCGGTTGTAGTCGGCCTGCCATTCCGTGCTGTTGTCCTTGGTGCGGTCCGGCTTGGCTATCTGGTTGTGCGCGGGACCGGGCGTGCCGCCGTACGCGGGGTCGGCGTTGTTGCCGAACTCCGCGAGGATCACGAAGATCTTGTCGGTCTTCTCGCGCGCGAGCTCGACGTACTTGTTCTTGCCGAGCTTCACCACGTCCGAGGCACCGCGGTCCTCGACCTTGGACTTGCCGGAGATGACCTGCTCGATCGCCTGCTGGCGCTGGGCGGCCTGACGCTCGCTCAGCGGGCCCTTCAGATCGTGCTCGACACGCTCCGCCTTCGCCGGGTCGTGCCGCACGACGCGACCGGCCTGCGGGTCGGCCTGGGCTGCCGCGACGGGGAAGGCGGTGGCGCCTATTGCGGCGATCGCCACGGCCAGAGCGGCGGATCTGATGGTCCGTCGTTGGCTTATCACGATGTATTGACCTCCCTAGGGTGAAGCCATTGCACCGGAGTGACGCGTGAAAAGACAGATCTTGACTTGACCATGACCGGCAAGTACGGTGAGCGACCGGTCGGTTGCACATAGCGGACACCGCGGCCCGAGCAAGTATCTTTCGCCGCAGATCCGTTGGACATAAGAAGATCGTGATGCGACCCCATGCGCCCCCCGTGCTTCCGCACCGTGGGTTAGGTCACGCTTACCGGGCGTTCCGCGCGGGCATCTCGCACCGTAGGGTCGGTGGTTGGCGTGCCACGTCCGAACCACCCGGAAGACGGCCCTGGCCGACGCTCCGCCACAATCGACGCATATGAGGACGGATCAGCCATGCCACGTCCCACCCCCGCGCAGCTGACGTACGGTTCCGCGACCGTGGTGCTCTCCACCCTCGCGATGCTGCTGCTCTCCGAGGCGAGATCGGGCTTCGCGGTGGCGGTCATCGCCGCGGCGGGACTGGCGCTCGGTGTCCTGGTCGCCGTGACGGCGGCGATCCCGGCCGGCACCCGCCGCACCCGGCGCGAACCGCCCGCCGAGCCGCACCCGGTCCCGCGGCCCCGTGTCCGCGGCAACGCCGAAGCCCGCCTGAGCGAGCACTCGCTGCGACGCTGAGCGCCACACCCCCCGAACACGCCGACGGCCCCGGAGCATCCGCTCCGGGGCCGTCGTCTACGTGGGGGTGCGCGTCAGGCCTTGACGACGACGGTCTTGGCCGCCTTGTCGTGCCAGCACTGGCGGTACGGCTTGTCCCACAGGTGCCACAGGACGTTCAGCAGCGACAGGATGAAGCCCACGCACGGCACGATGCCGACGAAGGAGTACACCGCCGCGCGACCCCAGGCGGCGCTGCCGGGCGGGCTGCCGTCGGCCAGCTTGGCCACGCGGATCTTCATGACCTTCTTGCCGATGGTCTGACCCGTGGACTGGAGCATCAGGCCCTCGTAGACGAACGCACCGGCGAAGACGAGCAGCTCGATGCCGAGCAGCGCGCCGGTGTCCGTGAGGGAGGTGCCCGTCACGGCCATCAGGATGATGAGCGCGACGAGGAAGATGCCGCCGTCGATGAGCCGGGCGAGGAAGCGCTGGCCGCTGTCGGCCAGCGGGGGCATGCCCGCCAGGGCCGGGTCCGTGGGCATCTGGCCGTAGCCGGGCGCCTGCTGCGGATAGGCGTAGGGCTGCTGCTGCGGGAACGGCTGCTGCTCGTACGGGTTCTGGCCCTGGGGCTGCTGCTGCCCGTACGGCTGCTGGCCGTACGGGTTCTGGTCCCCCGAGCCGCCCTGCGGGTAACCGTACCCGGGCGGTTGATTCGAACTCATGGAGTGAGTAAATCAGCCGGGAATGACGGCGCATAGACGCAGATGGTCACGGCCCTGCGACGATCACCCCACAGCGTGTCTTACTCCACCGAAACCACCACGGTTTGCCCCGCTTTGTCGTGCAGGCACTGGCGGTACGGCTTGTCCCAGGTGCACCAGAGCACCTCGATGATCCAGAAGATCTCACCGCAGCACGGGATGATCGGCACCAGCGCGTAGACCCCCTCCCGCTTGAGCGCCGCCGGGGTCGTCGGCTTGGCGCCGTCGGTGAGCATGCCGACGCGCACCCTGAGCAGCTTCTTGCCGAGGCTCTGCCCGTACCGGGTGAGCATAAACACCTGGTAGGCCAGGTAGATCACGGCGTAGATCACACTCTGGGAGAACAGCGCGCCGGTGGTGTCGTAGTCGTAGTTCCAGATCAGACCGGTGAGGCCGTAGACCGGGATGCCGACGATCAGCGCGTCGACGATGCGTGCGACCAGCCGGCGCCCGCGGTTCGCCAGCGGGGGCATGCCCGCCAGGGGGTCGGGCTCGCCCACGCCGTAGGGGCCGCTCGCGTACGGGTCGCCGGCGCCGCCGTACGCCGGGGGCGGCTGGTCGTAGGGCGAGCCGCCGGCCGGGGGCTGGTACG
The DNA here is from genome assembly GCF_042956445.1 of Streptomyces sp. NPDC008238. Lineage (NCBI taxonomy): Bacteria > Bacillati > Actinomycetota > Actinomycetes > Kitasatosporales > Streptomycetaceae > Streptomyces > Streptomyces sp. NPDC008238. Next base: position 133,231 of record NZ_JBIBGK010000011.1, read on the forward strand.
GGGGCGGCGGGTACGGCTGCTGCCCCGGCGGTTGCTGACCGGGTGCCTGCTGACCCGGCGGAGGCTGCTGACCGGGCGGCGGTGACTGCCCGGGCGGCGGCGGCTGCGCGGGCCCGGACGGCTCCCGGGGCGGCTTGGCGAACGGATCCTCGGGCTGGTCGGTGCTCATGCCCCGAGTGAAACCCGTACGATTCGGCCGCGCCTCCGGCGGGGGCCGTTCGGGTGTCAGCGGTCGCGGGCCACGAAGGTGCGCGCCGCCTTGTCGTGCCAGCACTGCCGCCACGGCCGGTCGAACAGGCACCACACCAGTCCGAGGAAGCCGATCACCAGCGCGTCCAGCACCGTGTGGGTGAGCCAGCGGCGCAGGGCCTGCCCGAAACCGGGCTCGTACTGGCTCTCGATGTCGAGCACGCGCAGGCCGAGCAGCTTCTTGCCGAGGGTGCGGCCCCACTTGGCGGTGGGCAGCACCTCGTACAGCAGTCCGGTGACGAGCACGACCGCGGCGACGATGCCCAGTTGCAGGCCCGTCGTGCCGTCGATCAGCCAGACCGTCACCTCTTCGCCGGTCAGGCGGGCGGCGTCCACCTTGTCGCGCAGGTGCTCGTACGCCGCCGTCCCCAGCGGCACCGCGGCCGCCGCGACGAGCGCGCCCATCACGGCGGTGTCGATCAGCCGGGCCACCAGACGCTTCCCGGGCGACGCGGGGCGTGCCTGCTGCTGCGCGGCGGCGAACGGGTCGTCGGCGACCGGCCGCCACGGCGCGGGGGACGCCGCCTCCCCGCCCTGCGCGGGGACCTGACGGGCCAGGTCGTGCACCTGCTGGGCCCACGGCACGGCCGGGGACTGCTGCCCGGGCACGGCGCTCTCGGTCGCCGCGGACGCGGTGGCGGCGGCCGCGGACGGGGACGCGGATCCCGTGCGGGCGGGTGCCGGGGCCGGGGCCGGCGAGGGGGTGGGAGCAGGGGCGGGGGTCCGTGCCGGGGCCGGGGCGGGGGCCGTAGCCTCCGCCCGCGCGGGCTGCTCCGCGCGCTCGGCGGCGCCCCACGACACGCGGGGCGAGGGGTCCTGCCGGGCCGGGTCGGCGGCCCACGCCCGCTCCGCGGCGGGCTCCGGGCGGGCCTCCTGCTGCGGCTGCTGCGGCTGTTGTGGCTGGGGCTGCAGTCCGGTGACGGTCTCGGGTCCGCGTTCGGCCCGCGGCGCCCGCGGGTCCTCGTCCAGGAACATCGGCCCGGACTCCTCCAGCGCGGGGGTCCGCGGCGTCGCGGCCGCCTCCGGGGCCCCCGGGGCCTCCGGGACGGGGGGCACGGGCGGCGGTGCCAGCGCGGGGCCGGCCGCGGCCACGGCCGCACCCGACGGCGGCGCCAGGTCCTCCCCGGGCCGCGGGGCGGGACGGCTCGTGCCGGGCACCCAGGAGGAGCCGTTCCAGTACCGGATGTAGCCCGGGATGGACGGGTCCGGGTAGTACCCGGGACCTGGCAGACTCCCGCCGCTGCTACCGGAGGTCATCCGTGACAACTCCCCTCACGACCGACACGCTCGACCAGCCCGCCGTCCCCCGGCGTGCAAGGAGGACACTAACGAAGAACGCGGCGGGCGGACGAAAGAAACGATCCGTGGGCGAGGATCGGCATTCCGGGGCAAATCCCGGCTACCGAACCGATACGCTTCCGAACTGACACCGCCTCGGACGGACGGGGACGTGCGCGCCGCGGAGCCGTGGGCGCGGCGGGGGCGGGAACGGGAGGACCGTCGCAGGGCCGGACGCACCCCCAGCCGGGGCGGACGGCGACGTTCCGTGTGTACCGCATCCATCTCGCGTGTGCAGGCCTTCGGGAAAAGTCCCCCCGATCGCCGGAACCCGCGTAATGGTGAAGGCCGTATGCGCTCTCTCCCGGTGCGGGCCCCGCGCAGCACCCGCCGCGCAGCACCGCCAGGGGCCTTCGCGCCGAGGAAAGGACGACGAGATGCACACCGTGGTCGAACGCGAGCTGGAGATGCACCTGGTGCTGTCGCCGGAGCGCAGCATCGCCGTCCCGGCCAGGCTGGTCTACCGGGCCGAGGACCCCTTCGCCGTGCACATCACCTTCCACATCGGCTCGGACTGCCCCGTCAGCTGGACCTTCGCGCGGGAGTTGCTGGTCGAGGGGGTGTTCCGGCCGAGCGGGCACGGTGACGTGCGGATCTGGCCGACCAAGACGGACGGGCGGAGCGTGATCTGCATGGCCCTCAGCTCGCCGGACGGCACCGCCCTGCTGGAGGCGTCCTCGCACCCGGTGGCGGCGTGGCTGGAGCGGACGCTGCGGGCGGTGCCGCCGGGGACGGAACTGGACCACCTGTCCATGGACGAACGGCTGGACGAGCTGCTGGCGCCGGCCGCCGGCGAGGGGGCGCGCGACGAGCGCCGTACGCGCGACCCCTGGCAGGGCTCCGACGAGCCGCCGGACGCCTGAGGCGGGGACCCCGGGGCCCGGCGGCCGGAGCGGGGTCAGAACACCTTGCCCGGGTTGAGGATGCCGAGCGGGTCGAAGACGGCCTTGATGCCGCGCTGCATCTCCACGCCCACCGGGCCGAGTTCGCGCGCCAGCCACTCCTTCTTCAGCACCCCCACGCCGTGCTCCCCGGTGATCGTGCCGCCGAGTTCCAGGCCGAGCGCCATGATCTCGTCGAAGGACTCGCGCGCGCGGCCGGACTCCTCGGGGTCGGCGGCGTCGAAGCACACCACGGGGTGGGTGTTGCCGTCGCCGGCGTGCGCGCACACGCCGATCGTCAGGTCGTGCTTGCGGGCGATCGCCGCGACCCCGTCGAGCATCGCGGCGAGCCTGCCGCGCGGCACGCACACGTCGTCGATCATCGTGGCCGTGGAGACCCGCTCCAGCGCGGGCAGCGCCATCCGCCGCGCCTGCAACAGCATTTCGGACTCCATCGTGTCCTCGGCCGGCACCACCTGCGTCGCCCCGGCGGCCGTGCACAGCTCCCCCACCGCGGCGAGGTCGGCGGCCGGGTCGGGGGTGTCGAAGGCGGCGAGCAGCAGCGCCTCGGTGGATTCGGGCAGTCCCATGCTGGTCATGGCGTTGACCGCGCGCACGGTCGTGCCGTCCATCAGCTCCAGCAGCGAGGGCACGTGGCCGCCGGCCATGATGTCGCAGACCGCCGCGCAGGCCGCCTCGGCCGAGGGGAACTCGGCGACCAGCGCCAACTGCTCGGGCGGCGCGGGCTTGAGCGCCAGCACGGCCCGCACCACGATGCCGAGGCTGCCCTCGGAGCCGACGAGGAGCCGGGTCAGGTCGTAGCCGGCGACGCCCTTGGCGGTGCGCCGGCCGGTGCGCAGCAGCCGCCCGTCGGCCAGGACGACCTCCAGGCCGAGCACGTACTCGGCGGTGACGCCGTACTTCACGCAGCACAGGCCGCCGGAGCCGGTGCCGATGTTGCCGCCGATGGTGCACTGCTCCCAGCTGGAGGGGTCCGGCGGGTAGTACAGGCCGCGCTCGGCGACGGCGCGGGACAGGGCGGCGTTGACGACGCCCGGTTCGACGACCGCGACGCGGTCGACGGGGTCGATCTCCAGGACGCGGTCCATCCTGGTCAGGGAGAGCACGATGCAGCCGTCGGAGGCGTTGGCGGCGCCCGACAGGCCGGTACGGGCCCCTTGCGGCACGACGGGCACCCGCAGGGCCGTGGCGGTCCGCATGACGTGCTGGACCTGCTCCACGGTGCGTGGCAGGACGACCACGGCGGGTGCACCGGCCGGGCAGAAGCTGGCCATGTCGTTGGCGTAGGAGGCGGTGACGTCGGGATCGGCGAGGATGGCCTCGTCGGGGAGTCCGGCGCGCAGCCGGTCGATGAGATCGCCCATGCGTCAAGCTTCGCACCGCGCCGCCGCCCGGGGAAGATCACGTCACCGGGCGGGCCCGCGGCGTTCTGAGTATCCGTACGGATGGTGGTGCGGGCGGGGCGCGGCGAGGATGGCCGCCGTGACGGACACGAGGGACGCGACGGAGGAAGCGGGCGGCACTGCACCGGCGCGGCGGCGCGCACGGCGCGGGATCGCCGTGCGCTGCGTGTGGACGGTGGTGCTGCTCGCCCCGCCGGTGGTGCTGTGGGTCATGGGCGCGGCGGACGCGGCGCACCACAAGAGCCCCACGGACTGGGTGGGCAACCACCGGACCAAGGTGGCGCTGGAGAACGCGGCCCTGCTCGTCGCGGGACTGCCCGCGGCGGGCGCGGTGGCCGGCGCCCTCGCCGGTGCGCTGCGGCGGCCGCCGCGCACGGGGCTGTGGGCCGCGACGGGCGCGGTGCTGGGGGCGCTGGCGCTGTGGGGTTTCGGGGTGTGGGCGTTCGTCTCGGCCCTGCGGAACCTCACGATCGTCTTCTGACGGCGGCCGGCGCCGGTCCACGCCTCTCCCCCGTGGAGGCATGGTCCGGCGCCGGAGTCCGCGGCATCGGCGATCAGAGGTTGCCGCGACGCTCCTGCTCGCGCTCGATCGCTTCGAAGAGCGCCTTGAAGTTGCCCTTGCCGAAGCCCATCGAACCGTGCCGCTCGATCATTTCGAAGAAGACGGTCGGGCGATCCTGGACAGGCTTGGTGAAGATCTGCAGCAGGTAGCCGTCTTCGTCCCGGTCTGCCAGGATCTTCAGCTCGCGCAGGGTGTCGATCGGGACACGGGTGTCGCCGACCCACTCGCCGAGGGTGTCGTAGTAGGAGTCGGGGGTGTCGAGGAACTCGACGCCCGCGGCGCGCATCGCGCGGACCGAGGCGACGATGTCGTTGGTGGCGAGGGCGATGTGCTGGACGCCCGGGCCGCCGTAGAACTCCAGGTACTCGTCGATCTGGGACTTCTTCTTGGCGATCGCGGGCTCGTTGATGGGGAACTTGACCTTCAGCGTGCCGTCCGCGACGACCTTCGACATCAGCGCCGAGTACTCGGTGGCGATGTCGTCACCGACGAACTCCTTCATGTTGGTGAAGCCCATGACCCGGTTGTAGAAGGTCACCCACTCGTTCATCCTGCCGAGCTCGACGTTGCCGACGCAGTGGTCGATCGCCTGGAAGAACCGCTTGGCCGGCGGCTCCACGATCGGCTCGGCGGCGACGTAGCCGGGCAGGTACGGGCCCTTGTAGGCGCCGCGCTCGACGAGGGTGTGCCGGGTCTGGCCGTAGGTGGCGATGGCGGCCAGGACGACGGTGCCGTACTCGTCGCCGACCTCGTGGGGCGCCTCCAGGCCGGTGGCGCCGTGCGCGAGGGCGTACTCGTAGGCGGCGCGGACGTCCGGCACCTCCAGGGCCAGGTCCACGACGCCGTCGCCGTGGGCGGCGACGTGCTCCTCCAGGAAGCGGCCGTGGTCGGTGGCGGCCCTGACGACGGAGGTGAAGACGAAGCGGGCGCTCCCGGACTCCAGGACGTAGGACGCGGTCTCGCGGCTGCCGTTCTCCGGTCCGGAGTAGGCCACGCGCTTCATGCCGAACGCCGTCGAGTAGTAGTGGGCGGCCTGCTTGGCGTTGCCCACCGCGAAGACGACCGCGTCCATTCCCTTGACCGGGAACGGGTCCGCGTCGCCGGGGGTGGGGGAAGTGTGATCCAGGGTCTCAGTCATGGCAGCAGCCTCGCCCGGCAGCTCAAGGTGCGCAATAGTTTCCGGAACGACTGGGCACTCTGTACAGCGCTACCGCGAAAAGAGGCCGCATTCTGTGCACGGTGACCACCGTCACAGGAGGGACTGGGGTGCCATGGGGATCGACCGGCTGGACGGACGGCTGATCAAGCTGCTCGCCGAGGAACCGCGCATCGGCGTGCTGGAGGCCTCGCGCCGCCTGGGAGTGGCGCGCGGGACCGTGCAGGCACGACTGGACCGGCTTCAGGCCAATGGGGTGATCCGCGGCTTCGGGCCGCAGGTGGACCCGGCCGCGCTGGGCTACCCGGTGACGGCCTTCGCGACCCTGGAGATCAAGCAGGGGCAAGGCCCGGACGTACGGGCGCACTTGGCGGGCGTGCCGGAGGTCCTGGAGCTGCACACCACGACCGGGCAGGGGGACATGCTGTGCCGGCTGGTGGCCCGCTCGAACGCCGATCTCCAACGTGTGATCGACCGGGTTGTGGGCTTTGATGGCATCGTGCGGGCCTCCACGGCGATCGTCATGGAGAACCCGGTCCCGTTGCGGATCATCCCGCTGGTCGAGCAGGCGGCACAGGACGCGGACACGTAGCCGAGGGACGGCAGGGGTGATGCCGGGTGAGCTTCTGGGAGTACCTCGCCGGCCGGCACGAGCAACTGCTGATCGACGCCTACCAGCAGGCCAGCCTGGTCTTCCAGTGCATGGTGCCGGCGACCGCGATCGGGGTGGCGATCGGGGTGCTCTCCTACCGGCGCGACTGGGCCGCGGGCCTGGCCGTGACCTCCACCGCCACGATCCTCACCGTCCCCTCGCTCGCCCTGATCGGCCTGCTCATCCCCTGGCTGGGGCTCGGCGTGCCTCCGACCGTGACGGCGCTGACGCTGTACGGGCTGCTGCCGGTGGTCCGCAACGCGATCGTGGGACTGCGCGGGGTCGACCCGGCGCTGGTCGACGCGGCCCGCGGCATCGGCATGTCCCGGACGGCGGCCCTGGCGCGGATCGAGCTGCCGCTGGCCTGGCCGCCGATCCTGACCGGCATCCGGGTGGCGACCCAGATGCTGATGGGCATCGCGGCGATCGCGGCGTACGCCTCCGGGCCGGGGCTCGGCAACGAGATCTTCCGCGGGATCGCCTCCCTGGGAGGCGCCAACGCGCTCAACCAGGTGCTGGCCGGGACGATCGGCATCGTCGTCCTGGCGCTGCTCTTCGACGCCTGCTACGTGCTGCTCGGGCGGCTCACCATCCCCCGGGGGATCCGTGGCTGAGGCGTCGGGCGCGACCATCGAGCTGGAGCAGCTGACCAAGCGCTACCCGGGCAGCGCGGAGCCGGCCGTCGACGGCGTGAGCATGGAGATCGGGGCCGGGGAGACGGTGATCTTCGTCGGGCCCTCCGGGTGCGGGAAGTCCACCACCCTGAAGATGATCAACCGGCTGATCGAGCCGACCTCCGGCCGCATCCGCATCGGCGGCGAGGACGTCACCGACATGGACCCGGTGAGGCTGCGCCGCAAGATCGGCTACGCGATCCAGTCCTCCGGGCTGTTCCCGCACATGACGGTGGCCGAGAACATCGGGCTCGTCCCCCGGATGACGGGCTGGTCCAAGGCGCGGGTCCGGGACCGCGTCGAGGAGATGCTGGACCTGGTGGGGCTGGACCCGCGGGAGTTCCGGGGCCGCTACCCGCGGCAGCTGTCGGGCGGTCAGCAGCAGCGCGTCGGGGTGGCGCGGGCGCTGGCGGCGGACCCGCCGGTGCTGCTGATGGACGAGCCCTTCGGTGCCGTCGACCCGATCACCCGTGACCACCTCCAGGACGAACTGATCAGGCTGCAGCACGAACTGCACAAGACGATCGTCTTCGTCACCCATGACTTCGACGAGGCGATCAAGCTCGGGGACCGCATCGCGGTGCTGCGGGAGCGCTCGCACATCGCCCAGTTCGACACCCCCGAGGCGATCCTGACCAATCCGGCCGACGACTTCGTCTCCGGGTTCGTCGGCGCCGGGGCCGCCCTGAAGCGGCTCAACCTGACCCGGGTGCGGGACGTGGGCGTCGCCGACTTCCCGACGGTGCGCCTGGACGACCCCCTGCAGTCGATCTTCGACCGGCTGCGGGAGGCGACCACCACCAACGAGCTGCTGCTGCTGGACCGCAGGGGCCGCCCCTACAAGTGGCTGCGGCGCGGCGACCTGATGCGCGCCAAGGGCTCGCTGGCCCGGGCCGGGACGCTGGTGGGCGACACCGTGACCCGGGACGCGACGCTGCGGGACGCCCTGGAGGCGGTGCTCACCGACAGCAGCGGACGGGTCGCGGTGACCGGGCGGCGCGGCGAGTTCACCGGGGTGGTGGACATGGAGACGCTGCTCAACTCCGTGCACGAACTGCTGGAGGAGGACCGGCTGGCCGCGCTGGAGCACCGTCACGAGCTGGAGGAGACGCGCGCCCCGCAGACCCGGGCCGAGCAGGAGGGCTCCGACCACGAACCGGGGGCGCGGGCATGAGGCCCGCCGCCGCACCGCCGGGCGGGACGGGCGGACCGGGTGGACCGGGCGGCCCCGCGGCGGCCTCCGGGGCCGGCGACGGCACGGCGGGCCCGGAGGAACCGGCGGCCAGTCAGGGCCCCGGCGGCGAGCCGGCCGCCCCCGCCGCCGGGCCGGTCCGGCGGCTGACCTGGCGGCGGCTCCTGGTCACCCCGGCCGCGCTGGCCCTCGTCCTGCTCGCCACCTACCTGTGGATCACCGGCATCACCCTCGACTCCATCGCCGAGAACGCCCTCGTCGGCGACACCGTCCGGGTACGGCTGTGGCAGCACGTCAAGCTCACCGCGATCTCCACCTTCTGGGTGCTGGTCATCGCCGTCCCGCTCGGCATCGCGCTGACCCGCCGGCGGCTGCGTCCGGCCGCTCCGGTGGTGACGGCGATCGCCAACATCGGGCAGGCCACGCCCGCCATCGGGATGCTGGCGCTGCTCGTCATCTGGCTGGGCATCGGGCCCCGCACCGCACTGGTCGGCATGGTGGTCTACGCGGTGCTGCCGGTGCTCTCCAACACCATGGCGGGCCTGCGGGCCATCGACCCGACCCTGATCGAGGCCTCGCGCGGCATCGGGATGTCGGCGGCCGGGACGCTGTCGCGGATCGAACTCCCGCTGGCCGTACCGCTGATCCTGGCGGGCGTGCGCACCGCGCTGGTGCTCAACGTGGGCACCGCCACGCTCGCCACGTTCGTCGGCGGCGGCGGGCTCGGCGACATCATCACCACCGGGATCGTCACGCAGCGCATGCCGGTGCTCGTGCTGGGCTCGGTGCTCACCGTGGTGCTGGCCCTGCTGGTGGACTGGCTGGCGTCGCTGGCCGAGCACCTGCTGCGCCCGCACGGCCTGGAGACGGCATGACGCGCCGCCGGGCCCTGGCCGCGGGCCTGCTGGTGCTGCTCGCCTGCGCCCCGGGCTGCGGGCTCAAGAGCGGCAGCCCGCTCGTCGACGACGTGCGCCCCGGCTCCCTGGGCAAGGGGCTGCCGCTCAAGGGCGCCTCGCTCACGGTGACGTCCAAGAGCTTCAGCGAGCAGATCATCCTGGGCTCGATGATCGGCCTGGTCTTCAAGGCGGCGGGCGCCGAAGTGCTGGACCGCACCAACATCCAGGGCTCGATCGGGGCGCGGGAGGCGGTCAAGTCCGGCGCCGCGGACGCGATGTACGAGTACACCGGCACCGCCTGGATCACCTACCTCGGCAACGACGAGCCCATCACCGACCCCGGGGAGCAGTGGCGGGCCGTCCGCGACGCCGACCTGCGGAACGGAATCACCTGGCTGCGGCCGTCCACCCTGGACAACACCTACGCCCTGGCCGTCAGCCCGGAGAAGAACCGCCCGTACGGGCTGCGGACACTGTCCGACGTGGCCGCCCTGTCCAGGAGGGACCCCAAGGCCGTCACCCTCTGCGTGGAGAACGAGTTCGCCTCGCGCGACGACGGCCTGCCCGGCATGCAGAAGGCGTACGGCATGGACCTGCCCTCCGCCAACATCCGCAAGATGGACACCGGGATCATCTACACCCAGATCGCCAAGCCGGGTTCCTGCCTGCTCGGCGAGGTCTACACGACCGACGGCCGGATCGCCTCCCTCGGCCTGCAGGTCATGGAGGACGACAAGCACTTCTTCCCCAACTACGACGCCGCCCCCGTCGTCAACAGCAAGGCGCTGGAACGCTGGCCGGCCATCCGCGGCCTGCTCGACCCGCTGTCGGCGAAGCTGACCACCGACGTGGGCCGGGAGCTCAACGCGAAGGTCGACGTGGAGGGCGAGGACCCGCACGAGGTCGCCAAGGAGTGGCTGGTGAAGGAGGGCTTCATCACGGCGGGCTGAGTCCGCCGGGCGGGATACCGGCGCCGAGGTTGCAAAGAAAGCGTTGCAAAGGAGCCTTTGCAAGCTCTACGGTGGGGGCGTGCCAGACGAACCCACCGCCGACGCGGCCGATCCCGGCGTCATCAGCCTCGACCCGCGCACCCTGCGCGGACTCGCGCACCCGCTGCGCATCCGGCTGCTCGCCGCACTGCGCGAGTACGGGCCCGCCACCGCCTCGGGGCTCGCGGGCCGGCTCGGCGAGTCCAGCGGCGCTACCAGCTACCACCTGCGGCAACTGGCGGCGTACGGCTTCGTGGAGGAGGACCCGGGGCGCGGCACCGCCCGCGAACGCTGGTGGAAGGCCGCGCACCGGGGCACGCACTTCGACGCCGGAGGCTTCCTCGGCCACGCCGACCCCGAAGTGCGCGCCGCCATCGGCCTGTTCGGGCGGGAGGTCGCGGCGGTCCACGCGACGGAGCTGGAGACCTGGCTCGCCACCGTCGGCGACTGGTCCGAGGAGTGGCGCCGCAGCTTCGACCTCAGCGACTTCGCCCTGCGGCTCACGCCCGAACGGGCCCGCGCCCTGCGGGCCGAGCTGCACGCCGTGGTGGAGAGCTACCGCGACGCGGACACCGACCGGCAGGGCGGCGACGCCGACGACACCGCACACGTCCGCGTCCACCTGCACGCCTTTCCGCGCGCCGCGGACTGACCGCACCGACCACGGGGGACCCGTATGGACACCGAGACCGGCATACCCGACGGCACCGGAGGGGCCACCGCGCCCACCCCGGCACCCGACCCCGCACCCGACCCGCGGCCGCTGCGGCTGGTGCTGGCCGCCAACGTCGTGTCGATCAGCGGCAATTCGCTCACCGTGCTCGCCGTCCCCTGGTTCGTGCTGCAGACCACCGGCAGCGCCGCCCGCGCCGGCCTGGCGGCCTTCTGCGCGACCCTGCCGGTCGTGGTCTCCGCGCTCGTCGGCGGACCGGTCATCGACCGCTTCGGGCGGCGCAGGTCATCGGTCCTGTCGGACGCGGTGTGCGCGGTGGCCGTCGTGGCGATCCCGCTGCTCCACTTCGCGGGCGTGCTGCAGTTCTGGCAGTTGTGCGCGCTGATGGCCGTCAGCGGGCTCTTCCACGGCCCCGGCGAGACCGCGCGCGAGGTGCTGCTGCCCGTCCTGGCCGAGCGGGCGGGGACACCGCTGGGGCGTGCCGCGGGCTACTTCGACGGCGCCTCACGCGGCGCCCGGATGCTCGGCGCCTCGGTCGGCGGCGTGCTCATCGCCGTCCTGGGCGCCGAGGCGGTGCTGCTGCTGGACGCCGCGACCTTCGCCGTCTCCGCGCTGCTGATCGCCCTCGGCGTCCGCGGGCTGCCGGGCGCCGAGCCCGTCAAGGACGCGGCACCGGTCTCCCTGCGCACCTACCGGGCCGAACTGCGCGAGGGCTACGCCTTCCTGATCCGCTCCCGGCTGCTGCTCGCCATCACCTTGATGGTCATGGTGACCAACGGCCTGGACGCCGCCTGGAGTTCGGTGCTGCTGCCGGTGCACGCCGAGCGGGAACTCGGCGGCTCCGTCCAACTCGGACTGCTGTCGGGCCTCTTCGGGGCCGGCGCCCTCGCCGGGGCCCTGCTCTACGGGGCGGTGGGCCACCGCCTGCCGCGATGGCCGGTGTACACGGTGTGCTTCCTGCTGTGCGGCGCACCCCGGTTCCTGGTCGCCGCGTGGGTGCCCGGGTGGGGCGGCCTGGCGGTGACCATGGTGGCCGGCGGCCTCGCGGCGGGGGCGCTCAACCCGATCCTGGCGACGGTGACGTTCGAGCACATCCCCGACGCACTTCGCACCCGGGCGCTGGGCACCCTCGGCGCCGGGGTGCTGCTCACCACCCCCGTCGGCGGACTCGCCGCGGGCTACCTGGTGGACGGAGCGGGTCTGACCACCGCGCTGCTGCTGACCGGCGGGGCGTACTTCCTGGCCACGTTGTGCCCGCTGGTCTTCCCCTCCTGGCGCCGCATGGACGCCGCGAGGAGCGACTGACCGCGGCCTAGCAGCTGGGTACCTTGCCGCCGCTCTGCAGGGCGTCCAGGGCGTCGATCGCGCCGTCGAGGGTGGTGACGGGCACCAGTCGCAGCCCCTGGGGGAGTTCGGCCCTGGCGTCGGCGCACTCGGCCTTCGGGACGAGGAAGACGGTCGCGCCGTCGCGCCTCGCGGCCTGCTCCTTGAGCGGGACGCCGCCGACCGGGCCGACCTTGCCGGCGGCGGTGATCGTCCCCGTACCGGCGATCCTGCGGCCGCCGGTGAGGTCGCCGCCGCGGCCGTTGCCCTCGATCTTGTCGATGATGCCCAGGCTGAACATCAGGCCCGCGCTGGGCCCGCCCACGTCCGCGAGGTGCAGGGTGACATCGACGTCCGAGGGGGACAGCCGCAGCTGCCGCAGGGCCGCCGCGGTGGCGTCCTGCTGGGACTCGGTCATCTCCGCCTGGTTGTGCTGCTCGATCTCCTTGACCGTGCCACCGGTCGGGTAGACCGCGTCGCGCGGCATCACGGCCCGGTCCGTGGCGAACCAGGCCGTGAGGACGTCGCCGAAGCGGACGGTCGCGTCCGGGTTGGTCGCGGCGATGGTCGTCATCCGCAGCTGCCCCGAGGTGTCGCGGGTCTCGGTACCGGTGATCGTGATCACCGGCTTGCCCTGGTCGTCGCCGAGGACGTCGGCCGTCAGCCCGGGCACGACGATCGAGATCGGCAGCGGCGCGAACAGGGCCACCGCCAGCAGCGCGGCCACGAGCGCGGCGCAGACGGCGAGGATCCGGTTCCGGGCGGAGGCGAAAGGCATGGGGTGAATCTAGTTCACGGGAGCGGCGCGACGTGCCGGGGCCCGGTGGACCCCGGTCCGGCGGCGCCCTCACCGCAGGGCGTCGGCCACCTCCAGGGCCGCCTCGACGACCCGCGGACCCACCCGTTCGGGTATCACGTCGGCGAGCATCACCACACCGACGCTGCCCTCGATGCCCGGGACCCCCACCAGCGGGGCCGCTGCGCCGCTCGCGCCGGCTTCCAGCTCGCCGTGGGTCAGGACGTAGCCGGGGCCCTCGGAGCAGCGCGGATCGGGCTCGTACGGCTGCACGCTGCGCCCGGCGAGGATGGCCCGGCCCGCGGCGCCGCGGTCCAGGGAGTGCCGGAAGCCGGTGCGGTAGGCGACGTGGTAGTCGGTCCAGCTCGGCTCGACGACCGCCACGGCCAGCGCCTCGGTGCCGTCGACCAGGGTGAGGTGGGCGGTGGCCCCGATGTCCTCGGCCAGCGAGCGCAGGGCGGGGAGCGCGGCCTCGCGCAGCAGCGGGTGCACCTGGTGCGCCAGCCGCAGCACGCCGAGGCCGACCCGGGCGCGGCCGCCGAGGTCCCGGCGGACCAGGGAGTGCTGCTCCAGGGTGGCCAGGAGGCGGTAGACCACCGTGCGGTTCACGCCCAGCTTCGCCGCGAGCTCCGTGACGGTCAGTCCGTGGTCGGTGTCGGCCAACAGCTTCAGGACCCGCAGGCCCCGGTCGAGCGTCTGAGAGGTCTCCGCGGTCACGACGCCCCCTTCTCGTGTGAGTGGCGGCTCATCTCTCACGTCGGGAGCACTGCCGGTCCCGCGGCAGAGCGCGGAGAGGCCACCGGTCTGGCGGTACCGGCTGGCGCCCCGAGGCTGCTCTGCCACGGCGCGTTGCGTGAGCGGAACGGTAGCGATGCGTACCGCTCAGCGGAAGACTTCGTCCACAATCCGGTCACGTGACCGGAGCAGCGGGGGCGCCCGACGTAAATCTTCCGCCGAATCGCCCCTCGCGCCGCAAGATTCACACCAATGCTGATGCCCTGTCAGTAGCGGGGCGGAGCACCGCGGATGAGGGAACGTCCGCCGCTCAGCGCATCCGGGTCGCCCACTCCTGGACCTTCTTGATGCGCTCGTTGAGCTGCCCCGCCGTCGCCTCCGCGCTCGGCGGACCGCCGCACACCCGGCGCAGCTCGTTGTGGATGACGCCGTGCGGCTTGCCGCTCTGGTGGTTGTACGCCGCGACCATCGTGTTCAGCCGCTTGCGCAGCTCCAGCAGTTCCTTGTGCGTGACGATCGGCCGCCGCTCGGCGGGCAGTTCCAGCAGGTCCGCCTCGTCGTCCGGCTTCTTCCTGCTGTGGGCGATCTGCCGGGCCTGCCGCTTCTGCAGCAGCAACTGCACCTGGTCCGGCTCGAGAAGGCCCGGAATGCCCAGGTAGTCCTGCTCCTCCTCGCTGCCCGGATGCGCCTGCATGCCGAACTCGGCGCCGTCGTACAGCACCCGGTCGAAGACCGCGTCGGACTCCAGCGCCTCGAAGGGCAGCATGTCCTGCTCGCCGGTGTCCTCGTCCTGCTGCTTCTCGGCCTCCTCCAGCTCCTTCTCGGACTCCGCGTAAGGGTCCTCCTCGCCCTCCTTCTTCGGCTTGTCGAGGGCGTGGTCCCGCTCCACCTCCATCTCGCCGGCGAATTCCAGCAGCGTGGGGATGGTCGGCAGGAAGACCGAGGCCGTCTCGCCGCGCCTGCGGGACCGCACGAAGCGGCCGACCGCCTGCGCGAAGAACAGCGGCGTGGAGATCGTCGTCGCGTAGACCCCGACGGCCAGCCGCGGGACGTCCACGCCCTCCGACACCATGCGGACCGCGACCATCCAGCGGTCGTCGCTCGCGCTGAACTCCTCGATCCGCGAGGACGCCCCGGTGTCGTCGGAGAGCACCACGGTCGCCTTGTGCCCGGTGATCTCCCGGATCAGCTTGGCGTACGCGCGGGCCGTGTCCTGGTCGGTGGCGATCACCAGCGCACCGGCGTCCGGGATGGACTTGCGGACCTCCGTCAGCCGCTGGTCGGCGGCGCGCAGCACGTTCGGGATCCACTCGCCGGTCGGCGCCAGCGCGGTCCGCCAGGCCTGGCCGATCGCGTCCTTGGTCATCGGCTCGCCGAGCCGCGCGGAGATCTCGTCGCCGGCCTTCGTGCGCCAGCGCATGTTGCCGCTGTACGAGAGGAAGATCACAGGGCGCACGACGTGGTCGGCGAGCGCGTTGCCGTAGCCGTAGGTGTAGTCGGCGGAGGACCGGCGGATGCCGTCGTTGCCCTCCTCGTACACCACGAACGGGATCGGGTTGGTGTCCGACCGGAACGGCGTCCCGGTCAGCGCCAGCCGCCTGGTCGCCGGCTCGAACGCCTCCAGGCACGCCTCGCCCCAGGACCGGCTGTCGCCCGCGTGGTGGATCTCGTCCAGGATCACCAGCGTCTTGCGCTGCTCGCAGCGGTTGCGGTGCAGCATCGGGCGCACACCGACGCCCGCGTAGGTCACCGCGACCCCGTGGTAGTCCTTCCCGACCGGCCCCGCGCTGTACTCGGGGTCCAGCCTGATGCCTATCCGGGCCGCGGCCTCCGCCCACTGCTTCTTCAGGTGCTCGGTGGGGGCGACGACGGTGATCTGCTGCACGAGGTGGTTGTGGAGCAGGTACGAGGCCAGGGTGAGCGCGAAGGTCGTCTTGCCGGCGCCGGGGGTCGCGACGGCCAGGAAGTCACGTGGCTGCGTCGCGATGTACCGGTCCAGGGCACCTTGCTGCCAGGCACGCAGCTTGCCGGCCGTGCCCCAAGGGGCGCGGCCGGGGAAGGCGGGCGACAGGTGGTGCGAGTGCGAGTTGCTGGCGCTGTGCGGGGCGGTGGTAGTCACGGTCTCCGGTGACGGGTCGGGTACGACAACCGTCACAGCCTACTGGGGCGGTGTCCGTGCCTCGGGCTGCGGCACCGACCGGGCCCGTGGTCGCGGCCCGGGGTGGTATGCGGGTGCGTCGTGCCTGCGGCGGGGCGGGGAGGGTGGGAGGGTGGGTGGCTGGGGCGGGCGTTTCGGGTGCTCAGCGTCGTCGGCTGTCGCGCCGTCTCGCGCCCTGCGGGCGCACAGCGGCTGGCTGCGGAGGGGAGGGTGGGCGGCCGGGGCTCGTTGGCGGTGTGCGGCCCGGTGGACGGCTGGGGTTCAGGCGCCGGAGCGAAGTGCCTTTCCAGTGGCGGAGGTCTCGTTGCCGTCCGCGGGTATAGATGGCCGGTTGCCACGCCTACTCGCGGTAGTGGGCGCGCCCGCCGTAACCCGCGACTGCGGGTGCTTCGAGGTGCTGTCGGGGGGCGGAGGGAGATCGGGCCCGCTTTCGACGGTATACACGTCGGAACAGAGCCCGATCTTTGCGCGGACGGAGATCGGGCCCGCTTTCAGCGGTATAGCCGTGGGAAGAGGGCCCGATCTTCGGATCGGCCGAGATCGGGCTCGCTTTCAGCGCCATAGCCGTCGGAAGAGAGCCCGATGTCCGATCGGGGAAGCACCCGCAGACGCCGGTTACGGCGGGTGCGCCCACCACGGACCGTGGGCGTGGTCACCGGCCATCTGCACCCGCGGACGGCAACGAGACCGAAGCCAGACGAACAACCCGCCCCGCTCCGGCGCAGGAACCCCAACCGACCACAGGGCCGCACACCGCCGACGAGCCCCAGCCCCCACCCTCCCCTCCGCAGCCGGCATCTTTGCGCCCGCAGGGCGCGAGACGGCGCGACAGCCGAAGAACCGGCCCACCGCTGGAGGGCACGAAGAACCCGGGAGGAACCACCCCCCTCAGACGCCGGCGAGGCGGGCCAGGGCGCTCCCGATCGCCGCGGGGGCGGAAACCTCCCCCGCCGCGACCGACACGACCAGGTCGTACGCCGCGTCCTGGTCGGCCGACCGCAGGTCGACCCCGTTCAGCGCCAGGAACACCGCCGCCGCCAGCCACGCCGTCCGCTTGTTGCCGTCGACCAGGGGATGGTTCGCCGCGATCGCGTGCAGCAGCGCCCCCGCCGCCGCGAAGACGTCGTCCCCGTAGGCCTCGACGCCGAACATCCGGGCCCGGGGCCGGTGCACGGCCGACGCGAGCAGCCCGGGCTCGCGCAGCGCGGGGGGTTCGCCGCCGCAGGCGAGGCGGGCCAGGTCGGTGACCTCGGTGAGGGTGAGGTGGCGCACGGTCACGTCACTCCCCCAGCCTGCGCAGCAGGTCCGCGTGGGCGGCGGCGTACGCCTCGCCCGCGGCCCGGATGCGCGCGGCCTCGGCCGCCTCGTACGCCCGCACCGCCGTGCGCACGAACTCCGCGACCGGCACGCCGTGCGCGTCGGCGAGGTCGCCCAGGGACTCCCACTCGGCGTCGGTGAAGACGACGGTCAGCTCTTTCACACCGGGACGGTAACGCCCCGGCGCGTCCGCCTCACCCGGTTTTCGGGTGGAGCCGCACGGCGACGCCGACGCCCGCGAGGGCGAGGACGGCCATGGGGAGGAGGACGGCCGTGAACGCGCCCGCCGCGCCGCCGAGGGCGGCGAAGACGGTACCCGCGGCGGCGACGAGGACGACGCTGGACAGGGCGTCGGAGACCTGGAGGGCCGCGGAGTTGGCGCCGGCCTCGGAAGGCGGCGAGAGCTTGAAGAGGATGACGCTCAGGGAGGAGATGACCAGGCCCGCGCCGAGGCCGCCCACGCCCCACGCGGCGGCCGCGCTCCAGGCGGGGGCGGCGTCCAGCAGCGGCAGGGCCGCGCCGGCGATCGCGGCGGCCATGAGGAACATGCCGAGGACGACGAGGCGTTCGCGGTGGGGTTCCAGGCGGGGGCGGCCCTGGATCCAGGAGCCGATGCCCCAGGTGACGCCGCCGCCGGCCAGGGAGAGCCCGGCGAGGGTCGGGGACATGTGCCGCTGGGTGACGAGCATGAGCGGGACGAAGCTCTCGGCGCCGAGGAACGTGCCGGAGGCCACACCGCGCAGGAGCACCACGGACGGTAGCCCCCGCGCCGCGCGGAAGGTGCCGCGGGGCAGCAGCCGCAGCGCGGACGGCACGACCAGTGCGGCGCCCGCCGCCGCGAAGACCAGGGACAGCGGCCGCAGGTCCTGCCCGGCGTACTGGAGCAGCCCGGCGCCGGCCGAGACGGCGAGGGCGAGGCGCAGCCGACGGCGGTCGGGGGCCGCGCGGTCGTCGGGGGGACGCTGCAGGGAGGTGCGGCGCAGCGCGGGCAGGCCGACGAGGAGCGGGAGCACGACGAGCACGGGGATGGCCAGGAAGACCCAGCGCCAGCCGAACTGCTCGGTGACCGTGCCGGCCACGAGCGGGCCGACGATGGAGGGCAGCACCCAGGACGCGGCGAAGGCGGCCATCACCGCGGGCCGCAGGCGTTCGGGGTAGGCGAGGCCGACGACGACGTACAGGGCGACGATGACGAGTCCGCCGCCGATGCCCTGCACGGCGCGGCCCAGCACGAACGGCCACATGGACTGGGCGGTGCCGGAGACGACCAGGCCGGCGGCGAAGGCGGCGATGCCCGCGACGAGCGGCGCCAGCGGGCCGCTGCGGTCGGACCACTGGCCGCTGACGACCATCGCGAAGAGCGAGGTGGTGAAGTAGCCGGAGAAGGCGAAGGCGTACAGCGGCAGTCCGTCCAGCTCGCGCGCGGCGATGGGCATGGCCGTACCGACGGCGGTCGCCTCGAAGGCGATGAGCAGGACGACCGAGACCATCGCGAGGGTCAGCGCGCGGTAGCGGCTGCCCAGCACGGTGTCGGTGCCGGTGTCCGGCGCGGCGAGGGGCATGCCTGCATGGCCGGATACCGGCTCGGTGTCTGCGGTGGTCACCACGACAGGGTAAGGGGTCAACATGGCCATTGCCCCTGGCGCCCCGGTCGGCCTTTCGGCCTAGGACCGGGAGAAAGCCAGGCAGAGCAGGGAAGGCGTAGGCCATGCCGCACTACACCTCGTACGACGGAACCGGGCTCGCCTACACGGACCGGGGCGAGGGGCCCGTACTGCTCGCCCTCGCCGGCGGCCCGGGCCGGGACGCCGCCTACCTGGGCGACCTGGGCGGCCTGGACCGGGGCAGGCGCCTGGTGGTCCCGGACAGCCGGGGAACCGGGGCCAGCCCGCCGGCCGGCGACCCGCTCACCTATTCCTTCCCCCGCCTCGCCCAGGACGTGGAGGCGCTGCGCCGGCACCTCGGCCTGGAGCGCTTCGCGCTGCTGGCGCACGACGCGGCCGCCGCGACCGCGCAGGCGTACGCCGCCGCCTACCCGGAGCGGCTGACGCACCTCGTGCTCGTCACCCCGGGCTCCCGGCTGCAGGGCGCGCTGCCGGACGACGCCCGGGAGATCTTCGAGGGCCGGGTCGGCGAGCCCTGGTGGCCGGAGGCGGTCGCCGCCCTCGCCGAACTGGAGAGCGCCGACGACCTCGACCGGGTGCGCACGCTGCTGCTCCAGGTCGCGCCCATGGCGTACGGCCGCTGGGACGAGCCCCAGCGCGCCCACGCGGCCGCCGAGGGCGGCCAGTTGCACCCGGTCCCCCGCGCCGGGTTCTGGCAGGGCATGGACGAGCCGGCCCGGCTCGCCGTCCTGGCCCGGCTGCGCGAGGTGACCTGCCCGGTCCTGGTCCTCACCGGCGACCGCGACGCCGTCACCGGCATGCGCGCCGGCGAGGTCGTCGCGGCCTGCTTCCCGGACGCCCGGCTGCGCCCGCTGCACGCCGTCGGGCACTTCCCGTGGGTGGACGAACCCGAACTGTTCCGCCCGGTGGTCGAGGAGTTCCTGTCGGGCGCCCCCGGCGGTTCGTGAACGCGGTATGGCAGTCCTGTTGCAGGCCCCCGGGAACCGTTGACCCCCTCCCGGGGGCCCCGCCTATGGTCGGTGTACGTCACCGACGCAAGGCCGTGTGCCCGAGTGGTTCAGGGGCTCGACTGCAAATCGAGTTACGTGGGTTCGATTCCCGCCACGGCCTCCGCGCGAAGGGCCCGGTCCGCACGGACCGGGCCCTTCGTCGTCAGTGGCGGTGGGTCAGCCCTGGGGACGGGCCACCGCGTGCTGGGGGCGGATGGGGAGGCGGCTGACCGGGCGGCCGGTGGCGGCGCGGACGGCGGAGGCGACGGCGGCCGGGGAGACGACGACGGGGGCCGCGCTGGCGGCCTTGGCGCCGAAGGGGGCGAGCACGTCGCGTTCCTCGATGAGCCGGACCACGCGGATCGCGGGCGCGTCGAGCGCCGTGGGCAGCGAATAGCCGGTCAGGTTGGGCCGCTTGATGACGCCGCGGGGCGCGCGGAGGTCCTCCATCAGGGCCATGCCGACGCCCTGGGTGACCCCGGCCTCGATGCGGGCGTGCAGTTGCGCGGGGTTGAGGATCCGGCCGACGTCCTGGGCGACGGCCATCTCCACGACCCGGACCGCGCCGAGTTCGATGTCGACGTCCACGACCGCGCGTACGGCGCAGAAGGCCAGGCCCACGAAGGCGTCGCCCTGACCGGTGTCGTCGAGCTTCTCGGTGGGGTGCGGACGGCACTGGGCGGTGGCCCACAACTCCTTGCCGGCCAGCTCCTCCTCGACGGTGGTGGAGAGCACCCCGTCGTACGAGGTGATCTTGCCGTCGGCGATCGAGAGCAACTCCGCCGACATGCCGAACTTCCCGGCGAGCGGCTGCAGCAGCTGGGTGCGGACCATCTTGGCGGCGCGTTCGACGGCCCCGCCGGAGACCCAGGTGTGACGGCCGCGGGCGGCGGCGCCGGCCGGTGGCTGGTCGGTGTCGGAGGGCAGCACGCGGACGTCCTCGACGCCGAGGACCTCCTGCACGATCTGCCGGGCGAGGGTGGCGAAGCCCTGGCCGGTGTCGACGGCCGCGCAGATGACGGTGGCGGCGCCGTCGTGGACGCGCACCGTGGCGGTGGAGACCTCGTCGGTGCCCTCGGCCCCGAGCATGTGGACCATGCCCAGCGCGTAGCCCACGCCGCGGCGTACCGCGCCCGGCTCGCCCGCGCCCTCCAGGCCGCCGGGGAGCAGCCACTCGGACTCGTCGTCGTCGACGGGCAGCGGGGGCAGGTCGGTGTCGCGCACGGCCTTGAGCAGTTCGCCGACGGGCGCCGGGCAGGTGACCGTCTGGCCGGTGGGCAGCAGGTCGCCGGTGGCGATCACGTTGCGCATGCGGATCTCGGCCGGGTCCAGGCCGAGTTTGGCGGCGAGCTTGTCCATCTGGCCCTCGTAGGCCGCGCAGACCTGCATCGCGCCCTCGCCCCGGACGTGGCCGGAGGGCGGGTTGTTGGTGCGCACCGCCCAGCCCTCGACGAAGACGTGCGGGACGACGTAGGGCCCGGCGGCGAAGGCGACGGCCGCGGCCAGCGCGTCGGCGGAGGTGTCCGCGTACGCGCCGGCGTCCAGCAGCACCTGGGCCTCGACCTTGACCAGCCGGCCCTCGGCGTCCGCGTGGTGGCGGTAGCGCAGCAGCGTCGGGTGGCGGTGGTTGTGGCTGAGGAAGGACTCCTCGCGGGTGGCCACGAACTTCACGGGGCAGCCGGTCTTCAGCGCGAGCAGCCCGAGGGGGATCTGCACCCCGGAGTCCTCGCGGTCGCCCATCGCGCCGGGCACGCCGGTGACGACGACCTTGACCCGGTCCTGTTCCAGCCCGAAGCAGGCGGCGGCCAGGTCGCGGTCGGTGTGCGGGTCGGTGGAGGCGACGTACAGCTCCACGCCGCCGTCGGGGCGGGGCACGGCGAGGCCGGCCTCGGCGCCGACCGGGGCCGGGTCCTGCCGGCCCACCCGGTACAGGCCCTCGACGATGACCTCGCCGACCGCGTCCGGGTCGCCGAACTGCAGCGGGATGTGCCGGATCAGGTTGCCGTCGGGGTGCAGCGGGGCCGCCGCGAAGGCCCGTTCCGGGTCGATGACGGGCTCCAGCACCTCGTACTCGACGTGGATGGCGGCGGCGGCGAGCCGGGCGGTGTCGGGGTGGTCGGCGGCCACGGCGGCGATGGCCTCGCCGTGGTGCCGGACGGTGTCCTTGGCGAAGACCGGACGGTCGGCCACGCGGCGCCCGTGCATGACGTCGCCCGGGACGTCCTCGTGGGTCACCACGGCCCGCACGCCGGGCAGCGCGGCGGCCTCGGTCGTGTCGACCGACAGGATGCGGGCGTGCGGGTGCGGGGAGCGCAGCACGGCCGCCCACAGCAGGCCCTCGGCCCACAGGTCGGCGGCGTACGGATAGGTGCCCTGGGCCTTGGCGAAGGCGTCGGTGGCGGGCAGGGAGGCGCCGATGCCGTGCGGCGCGGACTGCTGCTCGGTGGCGCCGGTCGCGACCGTCGCGGGGGTGCCCACGGCCGGGGTGGCCGTCGCGGCGTCGGGGCCCGTCATCGCGCGTACCTTTCGCTGCCGCGAGGGGGGAGGTGGTGCCGGTTCGGGAGGTTCGGGGTGCTCACGCCGGGCCTCCGGAGGAGGGGCGCGGGTGCGGGACGCGGATGCCGTCGGTGGGGTCGCCTGCGGTGTCGTCCGCGGCGGCCTCGGCGGTCTCCTCGCGCTCGGCCACGACCTGGCGGACGGCCTCCAGGACGCCCTGGTAGCCGGAGCAGCGGCAGAGGTTGCCGCTGATGGCCTGCCGGGTCTCCAGCTCGGTCGGGCTGTGGTTGCCCTCGAGCAGGTCGTGCACGGTCATCGCCATGCCGGGGATGCAGAAACCGCACTGCACGGCCCCGCACTCGGCGAGCGCACGCTGTACGTCCGAGGGGCCGCCGTCGGCGGACAGCCCCTCGACGGTGCGGATGTCGCTGCCCGCGGCGGTCGCCGCCGGCACCAGGCAGGAGGCGACGAGCCGGCCGTCGACCTTGATCGAACACGCGCCGCACTCGCCCTGCTCGCAGCCGTCCTTGGCGCCGGCGAGGCCGAGGCGCTCGCGCAGCACGTACAGCAGGGACTCGCCGAGCCAGGCGTCCGTGACGGGCCGGTCGGTGCCGTTGACGTTGAGGACGTAGGAGTCGACCGGGTGCTCGCTGTGCGCGTCCGCGCCGGGCCCTTCACCGGTCTCCCCGGCCGCCTCCTCGGGGGCCGGCGGCTCCTGCGCCGCGAGGTCCGCTCCGAAGTCCTGGGCGGGGTCCGCGCCGAAGTCCTGGACGGGGTCCGCGCCGTGGTCCTGCGCGAGGTCGGCGCCGTGGTCCTGGGCGAGGTCGGCGCCGTGGTCCTGGACGTGGTCCGCGCCGTGGTCCTGCGCGGGCGGGAAGCGGTACTCGCCGGACTCCTCGGCGACGCCGTCCGGGGCGAGCGGCAGCTTCCACTGGCCGGTGGCGTCCGCAGGCAGCGACCAGCCGCCGTCGGCCGGCCCCGCGTGCGGCACCGGGGGTGCCTGCGGGGCGGCGGGTGCGTGCCAGGACTGCGCCGGGTCGGGGGTGGGCACGAAGGCGCCCACCGAGTACTCGCCGGAGTCGTCGGCGGTGGCGTCCTCGCGCACCACGGGGATCGCCCACGTGGTCGCCGCGTCCTCGGCGGACGGGACGGCGGGCGCCTCGACGTGGGCGGGCGGCATCGGCAGGGAGGGCGGCTCGGGCGCGTAGCCGTGGCCCGGGGCGGCGAGCGGGTCGGCGCCCGGCTCGGTCATGGACAACTGCGCCGCGAAGGAGACGTGCATGGTCTGGTCGGGGTCGTACTCGCCGTGGGGCAGGGGCTCCCACACCCCGTGCCCCGGGGTGAATCCCCCGCCGTGCGGCACGGGGGTCCCCTCGTGCGGCTGGTCGGTCATGCGCCCGTCCGGTGTCCTGTCGTCGTACACGTCGTCACTCATGCCAGTGCCCTCCCCAGCGCGCGGCGGGCCAGTGCGGCCACCGTACGCCGCAGCTGGACGGCTGCGGGGGGCAGTTCGGGGGCCGTGGTCCCGTCCGCGGCCGGCAGCGGGTCGGGGATGCAGGCGGCGGCGACGTACTCGCCGAAGGCCGTCAGGGCCTCCGGTGCCAGCGTGCGCTCGCCGTCCCAGTCGATCAGCCCGGCGACCCAGCGTTCGGCCTCGAGCGGCCGCAGCGGCACCGGTGCGACAGCTCCCACCGCGCAGCGTACGCCCCGGCGCGCGGGATCGAGCACGACGGCCAGGGACGCGATCGCGCGGCCGGGCCCGGTGCGGCCGGTGGCCTTGAGGAAGGTCTGCGGCGCGTGCAGCAGCGGGACCCGGACGTACGCCAGGACCTCGCCCGGCCGCAGCGGGTCCATGCCGGTGAGCAGGTGGCTGACCGGCAGCTCGCGGTTGCCGTCCGGGCCGGCGACGAGGACGGACGCCTCCAGGGCGGCCAGCACGGGCAGCGAGTCGCCGGTCGGGGCGGCGCTCGCGATGTTGCCGCCGAGCGTGCCCGCGTTGCGGATCTGCGGGGGCCCGGCGGCGCGGGCGGCCGCGGCCAGGGCGGGGATGAGCGCGGCGAAGTCCGGGCGGCCCATGCGGGCGTGGGTGAGGCCGGCGCCGAGCAGCGCCGCGCCGTCCGCGTACTGCCAGCCGCGGATCTCGCTGATCCGTCCGAGACCGACCAGCCCCGAGGGACGCAGCAGCCCGGAGTTCACGGCCGCCATGAGGTCGGTGCCTCCGGCGACGGGCACGGCGGTGGGCGCGGCGGCCAATGCCGCCACGGCCTCGTCGAGCGAGGTCGGCAACGCCACATTGCGCGCTGCCTGCCGTGCGTACGTGCTCACGCAGCTGCCCCTTCCCCGGCTGTCCGCGGTGCGGTAGCCGTACGGTACGTGCTGACAGCCCGGACGTGGCAACTCTGGCACATCTTCCGGGGTGATCAACGCGAGGGTCGCAAAGGAGAGCCCGCCTTCCGGATGGACCTACGTCCGGTTTGCGTCTTTCTCCAGGTTGCGATGGGAATGGCCTCCTTCACGCGCCTTGCCGTGATTGGCCACACCACCCTGCCATCTCCCGCCTCGCCCGGCCCCGGGTTGTGGCATGCCTCACACGATCGGGGGCGGCCCCTCGATCGGGCGTCCGATGACGCCCGGACGCCGCTGCCACGGCCGCGGACCGCCCGGCGGCCGGTATTCGACCCCCAGTGCGTCAAGTCGCCCGTAGTGGGTGGTCATTCGGGCCGCGAAGCCCTCGTGGTCGCGGGCCGCGGGCGCGGGCAGCCGGCTCCAGACCGTCTCCGCGAAGGCGGCGAGCCGCGGGAAGGCCATGTAGTCCACCGCGCGGACCGAATCCATCGTCTCCGTCCAGATGTTGGCCTGCGCGCCGATGACGTGGGCGGCCTCCTCGGCGGTGAGGTCGTCCGGGACGGGCTCGAAGCGGTAGACGTCCTCCAGGGTGCGCACGTGCGCGATCGGCACCGGCTCGTCCTCGCCGTCCGACTGCCGCCAGTCCAGGTAGACCTGGCTCTCCGGGCACATCACGACGTCGTGCCCCGCCCGGGCCGCCGCGACGCCGCCCGCGTAGCCGCGCCAGGAGGAGACGGCGGCGCCCTCGGCCAGTCCGCCCTCCAGGATCTCGTCCCAGCCGATCAGCCGGCGGCCGCGTGCGGCCAGCCAGGCGTCGAAGTGCCGGACGAACCAGCTCTGCAACTCGTCCTCGTCGCGCAGCCCCAGCTCCTTGATGCGCGCCTGGACGGTGGCGGAGGCGCGCCACTGGTCCTTGGGGCACTCGTCGCCGCCGATGTGGACGAACTCCGAGGGGAAGACCTCCAGGACCTCGGCGAGGACCTCCTCGTAGAAGCGCACGGTGGCCTCGGTGGGCGCCAGCACGTTGGGGTTGATGCCCCAACCGGTCAGCACGGGCAGGGCGCCGGTGTCGACCACGTCCGCGTTGCCGAGTTCCGGGTAGGCGGCGATGGCGGCCTGCGAGTGGCCGGGGACGTCGATCTCGGGCACGACGGTGACGTGCCGTTCCGCCGCGTACGCCACGATTTCGCGGAGGTCGTCCTGGGTGTAGTGACCGCCGTGCGGGCGCTCGTCCCACAGCGGGGACTCGCGCAGCCCGACCTTGGTGCGGGTGCGCCAGGCGCCGACCTCGGTCAGGCGGGGGTGGCGGCGGATCTCCACCCGCCAGCCCTGGTCGTCGGTCAGGTGCAGGTGGAGCACGTTCAGTTTGTGCGCGGCCAGCAGGTCGACGTAGCGCAGGACGACGTCCTTGGGCATGAAGTGCCGTGCCACGTCCAGCAGTACGCCGCGCCAGCCGAAGCGCGGGGCGTCCTCGACGGAGCAGTGCGGCAGCCGCCAGGCGCGTCCCGGCAGCGGCGCGCGCCGGAAGGCGTCGGCGCCGAGCAACTGCCGTACGGTCTGGGCGCCCCAGAACACCCCCGCCGCTCCCCCGCCTTCGATGAGCACGCCGTCCGCGGCGGACACCGTCACGCGGTGGCCCTCCGCGCCGAGGCGCCCGGTCACCCGCGGGTCCACGCGGAGCGTGATCGTGCCGGGCGTGCCCGCGGGCGGCGGGGGCAGCCGGAGCCCGGTGGCGGCGCCGACGGTGGCACGCAGCCAGTGCGCGGTCCCCTCGGTGCCGGGACCGGCGTCCAGGGTGGTGCCGGGGCCCAGGTCCACATGACCGCCGTCGCCGTGCCGGTGCGCCTCGACGGGCGCCGGGATGAGGTCCATGGCGCCCATCCTGCCGCGCCCGCGGCAACTGGAATAGACCAATCGCCGCATCTTTCCGGCCGGTGTCCGGCCCGTGTCCGGCCCGTGTCCGGTCGGGTCCCGCCCTCAGCCGGCCCTCAGCCGGCCGCCCGGCGCGCCCTGTTCAGCGCGAGGACGGGGATCAGCATGCCGACGACGCACCACAGGACGTGCGCCACGGTCACCGCGGACCACAGCGCCGTGGAGGTCGCGCCCGCCACCGAGAGCGCCACGACGGTGCCGATGAGGGCGACGACGGCGGTCAGTTGAAGGACGGCGTGCCGGCCGGGCAGGAAGTGGCGCTGCAGGAAGGCGTCGCCGTACCACCAGCGCACCGCGCGGGCGGCGGCGAGCAGCACCACGACGGCGCCCGCCGCGACGCCCAGGACGGCCGGAAGCGGCCACGGCGTCCCGTCGGCGGCGGAGGCGGCCGCCAGGCCGGTGGCGGCGAACGGCAGCACGGGCAGGAGGGCCCCGGCGGTCAGGGCGGCGGCCCGGGCGCGGGCCGGGTCCCCGTGCAGCTCGGCCCTCGCCAGGGCGCGTACGGCCTGCAGGCGGCCCCGGCCGGTGCTGCCGGAGCGGCGGGCCTGCAGCAGCCACAGCGCGCCCGCCAGGACCGCCAGGGCGGCCGTCCCGCCCGCCAGCACCCACGGGTCGGCGAACAGCACCAGCGCGGCCACCAGCAGCGCCGGCACGAACCGCGGCCACCGGCGCCCTCCCGCCACGTCGGAGGGTGCGGCACCGAGCTCCAGGGCCCGTGCGACGGCCGTGCGGCGCTCGGCCCGGGCGGCCGGGCGGAGCGAGAGGTCCAGCGCCCGTGCGAGCGCGACGTGCGCCTCGGCCTCGCGGGGTGCGATCAGGACCGCCCGCCGGGCGGCGGCGACCGCCTCGGGACGGCGGGAGAGCATGCGGCAGGCGTCGGCGACGAGCACCTGGGCCCGCCACTCGCGGGGCCGGGCGGCGGCGGCCCGCAGCCCGAGCCCGAGGGCCGCGTGCGCGTCGCCGAGCATCAGCAGGACGAGACCCGCCAGCAGCGGCGGATCGGGGTCGCCGGGCTCGGCGTGGGCCAGCGCCCAGTCGACGGCCTCCCGGGACCGGTCGGCGCGCCGCTCGTAGGCGAAGACCCTGGCCCGTACGAGGTAGCCGAAACTGCCGTTGCGGGCGACGAAGGCGTCGTCGACGAGCGAGTGCGCCATCTCGAAGCGCCCCCGCTCGCACAGCCCGAAGACCCGGTCCGCCGTGACGGCGTCGTCCTGCGCCATGTCCCCCCGACCGCGCGGGGTACGGCCGCGGTGCCGCGGCCGTACCCGCCGGGTGCCGTGGCGGCCGCTACTTGCCGCCCTTGTCCTTGTCCCCGCCACCGGTGGGCATGGATTCGAAGATCTCCTTGCACATCGGGCAGACCGGGTACTTCTTGGGGTCCCGGCCGGGCACCCAGACCTTCCCGCACAGCGCGACCACCGGCGACCCGGAGAGCGCGCTCTCCATGATCTTGTCCTTCTGGACGTAGTGCGCGAAGCGCTCGTGGTCGCCATCGCCGTTCGACACCTGCGGGGTCGGTTCGACGAGGGTGCCGGTGCCCGCCCCGCGCTCGGGCTCGAGAGTGCTCATGGCACGCAAGCCTAATTCAGAGACGGATCGTCCGGATACGTCGCGACCATCGCGAGTTCGCTGCGCTGCCTGCGCAGCACGGAGCGCCACAGCTGTTCCGGGTCCGGGGAGAAGACGTCCCCGGGTTCGGACTCCACCACGTACCAGGCACCCTCGACGAGCTCGTCCTCCAGTTGGCCGGGCCCCCATCCGGCGTAGCCGGCGAAGATGCGCAGGGAGCCCAGCTCGGCCGCCAGGAGCTCCGGCGGCGCCTCCAGGTCCACCAGGCCGATCGCGCCGAACACCCGGCGCCAGCCGAGCGGCTCCGCGTCCTCGCCGTTGCGCGGCTCACCGGGCACCACGGCCAGGCCCAGGGCCGAGTCCAGGGAGACGGGCCCGCCCTGGAAGACGACCTGCGGCGCGCCCGCAAGACCGGCCCAGGACTCCAGGACGTCGCCGACCCCGACGGGCGTCGGACGGTTGAGGACGACGCCGAGCGACCCCTCCTCGTCGTGGTCGAGGAGGAGCACCACCGCCCGGTCGAAGTTCGGGTCCGCGAGCGCGGGCGTCGCGACGAGCAGTCTGCCGGTGAGCGATGACACTTCGGTCATGGTCAACATAATCCCGCATTCCGCCGCCGCGCGGGGTGGCAACGACCCCCTTTCCCGGCCCGGGGGCCGCGCCCGGGCCGCGGGGGCGGCCACCCTCCGGAACCGGGCGGGCGCACAGGGTGCTGTAGCGAAGCCATTACATGAGTGGGACCTCACAGGCCTCTTCCGGGCGCCGGAAGGCCGATTACCATTTCTCCTTGGTGCCTGCGGGGACCGAGCTTCATTTCTGCCCGTCTCCAGGAACGCGAGAGCTATGACCGGCCTCAAGGACGTACTGCTTGTTCACGGTGGCACCCCCCTCGAGGGGGAGATCCACGTCCGCGGCGCGAAGAACCTCGTGCCCAAGGCGATGGTGGCCGCGCTGCTGGGAGGCGAACCCAGCCGGCTGCGCAACGTGCCCGACATCCGTGACGTGCGTGTGGTGCGGGGCCTGCTGCAGTTGCACGGCGTGACGGTGCAGACCGGTGACGAGCCCGGGGAACTGGTGCTCGACCCGTCCAAGGTGGAGAGCGCGAACGTCGCGGACATCGACGCGCACGCGGGCTCCTCACGGATCCCGATCCTGTTCTGCGGCCCGCTGCTGCACCGTCTCGGGCACGCCTTCATCCCGGGCCTGGGCGGCTGCGACATCGGCGGCCGGCCGATCGACTTCCACTTCGACGTGCTGCGCAAGTTCGGCGCGGTCATCGAGAAGCGCCCCGAGGGCCAGTACCTGGAGGCCCCGCAGCGGCTGCGCGGCTGCAAGATCGAGCTTCCGTACCCGTCGGTCGGCGCGACCGAGCAGGTGCTGCTGACGGCCGTCCTGGCCGAGGGCGTCACCGAGCTGAGCAACGCCGCGATCGAGCCGGAGATCGAGGACCTCATCTGCGTCCTGCAGAAGATGGGCGCCATCATCACGATGGGCACCAACCGCACGATCCACATCACCGGCGTGGACAAGCTCGGCGGCTACAACCACCGCGCCCTCCCGGACCGCCTGGAGGCCGCCTCGTGGGCCTGCGCGGCCCTGGCCACCGAGGGCAACGTCTACGTCCGCGGCGCCAGCCAGCGCGAGATGATGACCTTCCTCAACGTCTTCCGCAAGGTCGGCGGTGCGTTCGAGGTCGACGACGACGGCATCCGCTTCTGGCACCCGGGCGGCCCGCTGAACGCCATCGCCCTGGAGACGGACGTCCACCCCGGTTTCCAGACCGACTGGCAGCAGCCCCTGGTCGTGGCCCTCACGCAGGCCTCGGGCCTGTCCATCGTCCACGAGACGGTCTACGAGTCCCGGCTGGGCTTCACCTCGGCGCTCAACCAGATGGGTGCCCACATCCAGCTCTACCGCGAGTGCCTGGGCGGCACCCCCTGCCGCTTCGGCCAGCGCAACTTCCTCCATTCGGCGGTCGTCAGCGGCCCGACCCGGCTGCAGGGCGCCGACCTGGTCATCCCGGACCTGCGCGGCGGGTTCTCGTACCTGATCGCGGCCCTGGCCGCCCAGGGCACCTCGCGGGTGCACGGCATCGACCTGATCAACCGCGGCTACGAGAACTTCATGCAGAAGCTGGAGAAGCTCGGCGCCAAGGTCGAGCTGCCCGGCACGGACTGACCGGCCCCCGCCGCACGGCACACGAAAGGGCGGCCTCCCCGCGGGGAGGCCGCCCTTTCACATGTCGCGTCGATCGCGGAATTACTTGCCCTTGGCGGCTTCCTTGAGCTTCGAGCCCGCGGAGACCTTCACGCTGTAGCCGGCCGGGATCTGGATCGGGTCACCGGTCTGCGGGTTGCGCGCGGTGCGCGCGGCACGGTGGCTGCGCTCGAAGGTGAGGAAGCCGGGGATGGTGACCTTCTCGTCGCCCTTGGCGACGATCTCGCCAACGACCTCGGCGAACGCGGCCAGAACGGCGTCGGCGTCCTTGCGGGTCACCTCGGCGCGCTCGGACAGCGCGGCCACCAGCTCACTGCGGTTCATCTAAGTACTCCTTGCATGGAAACCCCCAACGTCGACCGTCGGGGAAGACGCATTGTGAAGACGCTCATCGCGCTTCTGCGGTGCGGCCCTCACCGCCCAGGTACGCATCCTGCCCCTATTTCTGGGGGAAACGCCAATCCGGCACCCGGGAGAGTCACACAAAAAGCGGGTCGTGTACGGCCCGATGACGCTCCGTCGTCACGACGTCGCGGTGAGACCCTGCGCCTTCGCCGCCTCGCGGACGGCGCCGGCGACGGCGCCCGCGACCTTGTCGTTGAAGACGCTCGGGATGATGTAGTTCGGGTTGAGTTCGTCCTCCGTGACGACGTCCGCGAGGGCGGTGGCCGCCGCGAGCATCATCTCGGTGTTGACCGTACGGCTCTGGGCGTCCAGCAGGCCGCGGAAGACGCCCGGGAAGACCAGCACGTTGTTGATCTGGTTCGGGAAGTCGCTGCGGCCCGTGGCGACCACCGCGGCGGTCTCCCGGGCAACCGCCGGGTCCACCTCGGGGTCGGGGTTGGCCAGGGCGAAGACGATGGCGCCGTCGGCCATGGCCGCGACGTCCTCGCCGTCCAGGACGTTGGGGGCGGAGACGCCGATGAAGACGTCCGCTCCGCGCACCGCCTCCTTCAGGGTCCCGGTGATCTCCTCCGGGTTGGTGTTGTCGGCGATCCAGCGCAGTGCCGACCCGGGACCGGCCGCGACCAGGTCCTCGCGGCCGCTGTGCACCACGCCGTGGATGTCGGCCACGACCGCGTGCTTGACGCCCGCCGCGAGCAGCAGCTTGAGGATGGCCGTGCCCGCGGCGCCCGCGCCCGACATGACGACGCGGACGTCGCCGACCTGCTTGCCGACCACGCGCAGCGCGTTGGTCAGCGCCGCGAGCACCACGATGGCGGTGCCGTGTTGGTCGTCGTGGAAGACCGGGATGTCCAGGGCCTCGCGCAGCCGGGCCTCGATCTCGAAGCAGCGGGGCGCCGAGATGTCCTCCAGGTTGATGCCGGCGAAGCCGGGGGCGATCGCCTTGACGATCTCCACGATCGCGTCGGTGTCCTGGGTGTCCAGGCAGATCGGCCAGGCGTCGATGCCCGCGAAGCGCTTGAAGAGCGCCGCCTTGCCCTCCATGACCGGCAGCGCGGCCTTCGGCCCGATGTTGCCGAGGCCCAGCACGGCCGAGCCGTCGGTGACCACCGCGACGCTGTTGCGCTTGATGGTCAGCCGGCGGGCGTCCTCGGGGTTCTTGGCGATCGCCATGCAGACCCGCGCCACACCGGGGGTGTAGACCATGGAGAGGTCGTCACGGTTGCGGATGGGGTGCTTCGACGCCATCTCGATCTTGCCGCCGAGGTGCATCAGGAACGTGCGGTCGGAGACCTTGCCGATCGCGACGCCCTCGATCTGCGCCAGCTTGGCGACGATCTCGTCCGCGTGCGCGGTCGAGGTGGCCGCGATGGTCACGTCGATCCGCAGCTTCTCGTGGCCGGAAGCGGTCACGTCCAGGCCGTGGACCGCGCCACCGGAGGCCTCCACGGCCGTGGTGAGCTGGCTGACCGCGGATCCGCTCGCGGGCACCTCCAGCCGCACCGTGATTGAGTACGAGACGCTCGGCGCCGTTGCCATGGCCGCTGTTCCTCCGCTGTCGCTGCTTCGTGCGCCCTCGATGCTGCCACCTACTGGTGGGTACGCGTAAACCGGGGGGCCTACGACAAACTGTCGAGCAGCGATGGGTGTCAACGGAAGCTTGTGTGCTTAATGTTCCCCCAGCCGCCACCGGAACGGCGCACACGGACGGAATGACAATCGCGGATCCTTTGTTAGCCTGGGTGAGGCACCGGCTCGATCCAAGCCCCCGGGCCCAACCTTAGGCGCTTAGAGCGCCCACTTGCCGCGAGGCGAGCATGGCGGGTCGGTGTCACATGCGTCCGGCGGGGCGCCCCCTCTCGAGGGGGCGCCCCGCCGTCGTTCCCAGTGACGGTCAGTCGCGCAGCAGGTCGGGGACGCCGGCGGCGTCCGGCAGGTCGCGCCCGCTCGAGAGCACCGTCAGCCGCTGGGTGGCCCGAGTCAGCGCCACGTACAGCACCCGCAGCCCCGCCGGGGACTCGTCCGCGATCTCCGCCGGCGAGACGACCAGCGTCGCGTCGTACTCCAGGCCCTTGGCCTCCAGGC
Source organism: Streptomyces sp. NPDC008238 (assembly GCF_042956445.1). Lineage (NCBI taxonomy): Bacteria > Bacillati > Actinomycetota > Actinomycetes > Kitasatosporales > Streptomycetaceae > Streptomyces > Streptomyces sp. NPDC008238. The sequence goes on from NZ_JBIBGK010000011.1 coordinate 165,910, forward strand.
TGCCCAGCGCCACGACGCGCTCGCCCAGCCCCGCCAGCCAGCGCCGGGCCTCCTCGCGGCGGCCCATGGCGACGACCACGCCCACCGTGCCCTCGACCTCGCCCAGCAGCCGTTCCGCCTCCGCGCGCACCGACTCGCCGGAACCCCCGTCGGCGGCCACCACGAACCGGGGCACCAGCCCCGTGGAGCGCACCGCGCGCGGCGCCTCGCTGCCCGGCATGGCCAGCGCCAGCACCTTCGCCGCCAGGTCCGCGATCTCGGCCGGGTTGCGGTAGTTCACGGTGAGCGTGAAACGGCGGCGCGGACGGTTGCCCAGGGCCTCGTCACGGGCCAGGGCCGCCTCGTCCGGGTCGGTCCACGAACTTTGCGCGGGGTCGCCGACCACCGTCCAGGTCGCGGCACGGCCCCGGCGGCCCACCATCCGCCACTGCATCGGGGTGAGGTCCTGCGCCTCGTCGACGATGACGTGCGCGTACTCGGTGCGCTCGGCGTCCAGCCGGTCCTGCCGGCTGCGGCGGCCGCCCGCCATCCGGTCGGCGAAGGTGGTGACCTCCTCCAGACCGGTCAGCTGGTCCAGCGGGTCCGCCTCACGGCTGCGCACCTTCGGCGGCGGGCCCAGCAGGGCCTCCAGCTCGTCGAGCATCGCCACGTCGTGCACGGACAGCGCCCCGTTGCCCGCCGCGTCCAGCCGGCGCAGTGAGCGCGCCACCCGGCGCACCTCGGGCGGTGTCAGGACGCGCCGCGCCCAGCGCCCCAGCCGCTTCTCGTCGGAGAGCGCCGCCAGCACCCCGCGCGGGGTCAGCACCGGCCACCAGGCGGCCAGGAAGTCCACGAAGTCCTGCTCGGTGGAGACGTCCTCGTCGAAGCCCTGCCGCTCCTCGGCGGCGAGCTCGGGGTCGTCGAAGCGGCGTCCCGCCTTGCGCCACAGCGCGTCCAGCAGCAGACGACGGGCCCGGGGCCGCAGCAGGTTCACCGGGGTCGTGCCGCCGAGCACGGCGTGCCGGATCGCCGACAGCTCCTCGGCCTCCAGTTCCAGCCGCCGCCCGAACGCCACCACCCGCAGCCGGTCCGGGCAGCGCCCCGCCCCGGTCCCGTACTCCAGCACCCCGCGGGCGGCCTTGCGCAGCACCCTCAGCATCCGCAGCGAGCCCTTGATCCGGGCGACCGCCGGATCGTCGTACGTGGTCGCCTCGGCGCCGTCCACCAGCGAGCCCACGGCGCGAATCGCGACCTGGCCCTCCTCGCCCAGCGAGGGCAGCACGCCCTCGGTGTACGCCACCAGCAGCGGCGTCGGGCTGACCACCAGGATCCCGCCCGCGTACCGGCGCCGGTCCTGGTAGAGCAGGTACGCCGCCCGGTGCAGGGCCACCGCCGTCTTCCCGGTGCCGGGCCCGCCCGTCACCTCGGTGACGGAGGCCGCGGGGGCCCGGATCACCACGTCCTGCTCGGCCTGGATGCTGGAGACGATGTCCCGCATCGTGTGGCTGCGCGCCTGGCCCAGCGCGGCCATCAGCGCGCCGTCGCCGACCACGGGCAGCCCCGTCGTCAGCTCCGGGCGCAGCAGGTCGTCCTCGACGCCCAGCACCTTGCGGCCCTTGGAGCGGATGACGCGCCGCCGCACGACCCGGCCGGGCGCCACCGGGGTCGCCCGGTAGAACGGCGCCGCGGCGGGGGCCCGCCAGTCGATCACCAGCGGCGCGTAGTCCGCGTCCAGCACGCCGAGCCGGCCGATGTGCAGGGTCTCGGCGACGTCCGCCGTGCCGTCGGACCGGATCGCGTCGTCCGCGGGCTCCACGGAGGTGAACGCACCGTCCGGGCCCTTCTTGCCGTCCTCGCCCCGCAGCAGGTCGATCCGGCCGAAGAGGAAGTCCTCGAACTCCGAGTTCAGCCGGTTCAGGTGCAGCCCCGCCCGGAACACCTGGGCGTCGCGCTCCGCGAGCGCGCCCGGCGTGCCGACCTGACCGCGCTTGACGGCGTCGTCCATGAGGAACTCCGCCTCGTGGATCTTCTCCTCGAGCCGGTCGTACACCCGGTCCAGATGCGTCTGCTCGACTGCGATCTCCGTGTCCCGGACCGCTGCCACGCAGGACCCCCTTCTTGTTCTTCCGTACGTCACGCGCCGTGCGCGCCGCCCCGGCGAACGGGGCAGCCTGTCACCGTACGCCAACCAGGCGTTTGCCGCCCACTCGGCGACCGCCTCCGGGCACGGCTCCGCGGCCGAGGTCCCGGCGTGGGGGCGGGGCTGTGCGCCGGGTTCCGGCTGTCCCGCCGTCTCGCGCCCTTCGGGCGCACGGCGCTGGCTGCGGAGGGGAGGGTGGGGGTCCGTAGCTTGTCGGCGGTGTGCGGGTGGGTGGGTGACGGGCGTTCAGGCGCACGAGCGGGTCGCCTTTCCGGCGGTGTCGGTCTCGTTGCCGTCCGCCGGTATAGATGGCCGCTTCCACGCCATCCGTGGGTGGTGGGCGCGCCCGCCGTAACCCGCGACTGCGGATATTTCGAGGTGCTGCGGGGGGCTTGAAGGAGATCGGGCCCGCTTTCAGCGGTATGGACGTCGAAACAGAGCCCGATCTTTGAGCCGGGCGAGATCGGGCTCGCTTTCAGCGGTATAGCCGTCGGAAGAGGGCCCGATGTCGGGGAAGCACCCGCAGACGTCGGTTACGGCGGGCGCGCCCACCACGAACAGTGGGCGTGGTCACCGGCCATCTGCACCCGCGGACGGCAACGAGACCGCGACCAGACGAACAACAGCCCCGCTCCGGCGCCTGAACCCCGGCCACGAACGGACCCGCACACGGCCGCCAAGGGCGGGCCCCCCACCCTCCCACCCGCAGCCAGCCGCTTTACGCCCGCAGGGCGCGAGACGAACCCGCACCCACCCGACCCGCCCGCGCCCGGAACGTCACCCCGCAGCGGGGCCGTACTTCACGTCCGCGGCCGGATCCAGGGCCAGGCGATAACCCCGCTTGACCACCGTCTGGATGAGTTTCGGCGCCCCGAGCGCCGCCCGGAGCCGCGCCATCGCCGTCTCGACCGCGTGCTCGTCGCGCCCCGCCCCCGGCAGCACCCGGAGCAGGTCGGCCCGGGAGACCACCCACCCGGGACGCCGGGCGAGGGCCCGGAGCAGGGCCATCCCCGCCGGGGGGACGGCGCGCAGCTCCCCGTCGACGAGGGCCGCGTGGCCGCGGATCTCCAGGCGCCGGCCGGCCACGGGCAGCGGGCGCGCCCGGCCCGGGAGCTCCGCGGCGAGCAGCTGGACGAGCGGCCCGAGGCGGAAGCGTTCGGGCTGCGCGGTCGGGACGTCGTGGGCCTCCAGGGGCAGCGCCGTGACGGGTCCCACGCAGGCCGGGAGGACGTCGTGACGCAGGGCGTCGAGCAGCTCGCCGCGCAGGCCCCGGCGTTCGGCCCGGTCCAGCAGGGACGCCGCGGCCGGGGCGCTGGTGAACGTGACCGCGTCCAGGCCGCGCGCGACGGCCGCGTCGATGAGCCGGTCGACGGGGCCGAGGTCCTCCGGCGGCATCCAGCGGTAGACGGGGACGCCGACGACCTCCGCGCCGGCCGCGCGCAGCGCCTCCATGAAGCCGGGCACCGGCTCCCCGTGCAGCTGGACGACGACGCGCCGGCCGGCGACGCCCTCGTCCAGCAGCCGGTCCAGGACCTCCGCCATCGACTCGGACGCCGGTGACCAGGACTCCCTGAGCCCGGCCGCGCGGACCGCGCCGCGCACCTTGGGGCCGCGGGCGAGCAGTTCGACGTGGCGCAGCCGTTCCAGCAGGGTCTCGCCGAGGCCCCAGCCGTCGGCCGCCTCGATCCAGCCGCGGAAGCCGATCGCCGTGGTGGCGACCACGACGTCGGGGCCGCGGTCGAGCAGCCGCTTGGTCGCCGCCAGCAGTTCGGTGTCGTCGGGCAGCGGGACGATCCGCAGCGCGGGGGCCCGCAAAACGACGGCTCCGCGCCGCTCGAGGAGGGCGCAGAGTTCGTCGGCGCGGCGGGCCGCGGTGACGCCGACCGTGAAGCCCGCCAGGGGGAGGACGTCTGCGTGTCGCACTTGCATGGCTCTTGCCTCGCTCCGCCGGAGGTACACGTGCAACGGAGGCCCGGGACCGTCCCGGGTCCCGGAGTCGTGCGCCCCGTTCCGCGCATGGTGCCAAGCCCCGGTGACGTTCCGGGTTCACCGGTATTTCCCCGTTGTTACACGGTTCGCCCGGGCTACACCTGCGCGTAGGACAGACGCTGCTCCGGTTCCGCCCCGGCGGCCGGAGCGGGGGCCGGGGCGGGCCTGCGCAGGTATACGGCCCAGGTGACCGCGAAACAGACCGCGTACACGGCCAGGAAGGTGACGAAGGCCGGGGTGCCGGTGCCCCGGCTGAGGAAGGACTGCCGGAAGGCGAGGTTGATGCCGAGGCCGCCGAGCGCGCCGACGGCGCCGATCAGGCCCATCGCGGCGCCGGACAGCCGGCGTGCCCAGGAGGCCGCGGCCTCGCCGGTCAGGCCCATGGCGGCGGCCTTGGCGGCGTAGATGCCCGGGATCATCTTGTACGTCGAGCCGTTGCCGAGACCGGTGAGCAGGAACAGCGCGACGAAGGCGACGGAGAACAGCACCAGGGACCTCTGGGCCGAGGCCAGGACGATCACGGCGGTGGCGGCCGCCATCGCCAGGAAGTTCCACAGGGTGATCCGGGCGCCGCCGTAGGCGTCGGCGAGCCGTCCGCCGACCGGGCGGAACAGCGAGCCGAGCAGCGGGCCGACGAAGGTGACGGCGGCGGCCTGCAGCGGGGTGCGGTCGAACTGGCTCTGCAGGACGAGCCCGAAGGCGAAGCTGTAGCCGATGAAGGAGCCGAAGGTGCCGACGTAGAGCAGGGACATGATCCAGGTGTGGCCGTCCTTCACCGCCAGGGCGGCCGCCCCGGTGTCGTTCCGTACGGGCGCCAGGTTGTCCATGAACAGGGCCGCGAGCGTGGCGGCGACCACGACGAGCGGGATGTAGACGGCGAGCAGCAGCCGCGGGTGACCGGCGCCCGCCGTGCCGATGACGAGCAGGCCGACCAACTGGACGACGGGCACGCCGATGTTGCCGCCGCCGGCGTTGATGCCGAGCGCCCAGCCCTTCCGCCGCAGCGGGAAGAAGGAGTTGATGTTGGTCATGGAGGAGGCGAAGTTGCCGCCGCCGACCCCGGTCAGCGCGGCGACGGCGAGGAAGGTGCCGTAGGAGGTGCCGGGCTCCATGACGACCGCGGCGGCGGTCGTCGGCAGCAGAAGCATGAGCGCGCTGACGACGGTCCAGTTGCGGCCGCCGAAGCGCGCGACGGCGAAGGTGTACGGGACGCGGACCACCGAGCCGACCGCCGTGGCCGTCGCGACCAGGAAGAACTTCCCGGCGGGGTCGATGCCGTACTCCGGGCCCATGAAGAGCACCATGACCGACCACAGCGTCCAGACCGAGAAGCCCACGTGCTCGGACAGCACGGAGAAGAGCAGGTTCCGGTGCGCGACCCGGCGGCCGCCGGCCTCCCAGGACGCCTCGTCCTCCGGGTCCCACCGCTCGATCCAGCGGCCGCCCTTGCGTGCTGTGGTGCTCGCGGCAGTCATGACGCCTCCAGGCCCTGATGTCGCTCGTCGGATGATGCCCACGACGGTAGGAACGGCGCGTTTCCGCCTGATGGCCCGAGGTGACCGCCACGCAACCTTGCTCTCACCCGGTGCGCGTGTGCCCTGTGAGCGCCGGGGGCGCCATGACGCGGGCGTCCGGCTCCGGCAGCCACGCGCCGTCCGGCGGGGTGAGCCAGTCGCCCTCGCCGGCGAGCCGGCGCGCGGCGGAGAGCAGGGCGTCCAGCCCCGGGTGGCGCAACCCGCGGCGCCACACCACGGAGACCGGCGCGAGCGGTACGGGGCCGGTGAGGGGACGCAGGACGAAGCCGGGCAGGTCGATGAACTCGGTGCTGGCCAGGACGGGCCAGCGGTGCTTGCGCACGAGGCGGACGAACTCCTCCGGGCCGTCGATGGCGGGGAAGGGCGCGGCCACGGAGATGCCGCGGCCGCGGAAGAGGCGGTGGGCGAGGTCCGTCCACTCGGCGGTGTCCGGGTTGCCGGCGGCGGCGTAGAGGGACTCCCCGGCGAGGCGGTCGAGCGGCACCTCGGCGAGCGGGGCCAGTCGGTGGCCGCCGGGGAGCAGGACGGCCATCCGCTCGTAGCGGACCGGCCGGTGCTCCAGCCGGTCCAGCACCTCGGGGGCCAGGCCCGCCGCGCGGCCGAAGGAGACGTCCAGGCGGCCGGCGAGGATCTCTGCGGCGGCGCCGGTGAGCCCGCTGTGGAAGCGCGCGGTCAGTTCGAGTTCGGGCGCGTCGGCCCGCGCGGCGGTCAGCACCCGGTGGCCGGTGCCCACGGGCGCGCCGGTGTCGACGAGCAGCGGGCGGCCGGCGGGTGCGAAGGCGGCGGCCAGTTCGTCGTGGGCGGCGAGCACGCGCCGGGCGTACGGCAGCAGCCGCTCCCCCTCGGTGGTCAGCCGCACCGAGCGGGTCGTACGCACGAACAACTCGGCTCGCAGTTCGCGCTCCAGGCGCCGGACGTCCCGGCTCAGCGCCTGCTGCGCGACGTGGAGGCGGGCGGCGGCCTGGGTGAAGTGCAGTTCCTCCGCGACGGCGGTGAAGGCCCTCAGCAGGCGCGGGTCGATGACGTGCGGCATCCGCCCATTGAACACGCCCGCCATTCACAACCGGTGCGCGTCAATCGCTCCTGATCAGGTGTTGGACCGCGTCCGGCGCGTCCCGCGAGGGTGGTCGCATGACCGCGAGCGCCCTCGCCGCCCCCTACCGGCGGCTCTTCGCCCTGCCCGGCACCCGGGCCTTCACCGCCGGGAACCTCCTGGCCCGGCTCCCGATGGGGATGTTCGGGGTCGGGGCGGTCGTCATGATCGCCGCCGGGTACGGCTCGTACGCGCTGGCCGGGGCGGTCACCGCCACCGGGCTCGCCGCGACGGCGGTGGTGGCTCCCTGGACCGCCCGGCTGACCGACCGGCACGGCCAGGCCCGGGTGGCCGTGCCGGCCGCGGGGCTCGCGGCGCTGGGCTCGCTCGCGCTGGTGGTGTGCGTACGGCTGCACGCCCCCGCCTGGACGCTGTTCGCCGCCTACGCCGCCACCGCGACGACGCCGAACACCGGGGGCATGGCGCGGGCCCGCTGGGCGCACCTGTACCGGGACGACGAGCGGGCCCGGCACGTGGCCAACTCCTTCGAACAGGCCGCGGACGAGGTCTGCTTCATGCTCGGCCCGGTCCTCGCGGCCTTCCTGTGCACCGCGCTGTTCCCCGAGGCCGCTGACGGGCGCGCTGCTGCTCTTCACCGGCATCCTGCTCTTCGCCGCGCAGCGCGGCAGCGAGCCGCCGCCCGTGCCGCGGCGGACCGAGGGGGCGCCGGCCGGGGCGGGGCGGGCCGCGGTGCCGGCGGTGCTGCTGACGTTCCTGGCGACGGGCGCCGTCTTCGGCGCCCTGGAGGTCACCACGATCGCCTTCGCCGACGCCCGCGGTCACCGCGGCGCCGCCGGGGCGGTGCTCGCCCTCCAGGCGGCGGGTTCCTGCGCGGCGGGCCTGCTGTACGGGCTGCGCCGCCCCCGGGGCACCACCGGCGGCCGCTTCGCCGCGAGCGTCGCGCTGATGGCCGTCCTCATGCTCGGCCCGCTGCCCGCGGCGGCCCTCGGCGGCCTGTGGCTGCTGGCCCCCGCGCTGCTGCTGGCGGGCATGGCCACCGCGCCCACGATGATCAACGGGATGGCCCTGATCCAGCGGCGGGTCCCGCCGGGCCGCCTCAACGAGGGGATGACGCTCGCCGTCACGGCCCTGCTGGGCGGCATCGCCTCCGGCTCCTTCGCCGCGGGGTCCGTCGTGGAGCACCGGGGCGCGGTGACGGCGTACGCGATACCGGCGCTCGCCGCGGCCACCGCCGCACTCGTAGCGGCGGTCTCCCTGCGGGCGGCCCGGCACCGGACCTGACGTCGTCAGTGGCACCTCGGGCTGTCCGGAAGACCGGTGCCCCGTGTGACGCCGGGCCGCTTCCCGTCCCGGACCCACCCGGAAACGACGGAAGGCGATGCCTCCCGCGCAGTGCGCGGCAGGCATCGCCTTCCGTTGGGTCAGTGGAGATGGCGGGAATCGAACCCGCGTCCTGTGGTGCGGAACCAGGGCTTCTCCGAGCGCAGTCCGCTGTGCTTTTCTCGGCCCCGGCAGTCACGCGGACAAGCCGCCGACGGGCCCAGCCACTGTTTGGTTTCCCACCGAGCCCCGTGGCCGGGCCCAGTGGTTTAGTCCCCTAGCTGATGCCAGGATCCGGGTCGGGAACAGCCCCGGGCTGACACTCCGCGGAGTCTTCGGCTAGCTGCTAATTAGGCAGCGAGCGCGAAGGCGGAGGAATCGCTCTTGTTATTGGCGATTATTGTTTTCGGCATATGGTTTACGAGATCATTGCCGCTTCCTCGGCTCGCTTCCCCTGCTTCGACATCCCCAGTCGAAACCGATCATCCCCATGTTGATTTTTCAAACTGCTCACCGGGCGGTCACCGTCCGGTGGTGCTGGTGCCATCCTACGTGACCAACGCGCACGGTGGCCAGCGCATTCCCGCGCGGGCGGCGCGGGCCCGCGCTCACTCCCCGCGCTGCCGGCGGCGCGCCGCCGAGATGGCCCGGTCGGTCTCGCGGCGGTCCTGCTGCTCGCGCAGGGTCTGCCGCTTGTCGTACTCCTTCTTGCCCTTGGCCAGCGCGATCTCGACCTTCGCCCGGCCGTCCTTGAAGTACAGGGCGAGCGGCACGATCGTGTGACCGGTCTCCTGCGACTTCTGGAAGAGCTTCTCGATCTCCGCACGGTGCAGCAGCATTTTGCGCTTGCGCCGCGCCGAGTGGTTCGTCCACGTCCCCTGGGTGTACTCGGGGATGTGCACGTTGTGCAGCCACGCCTCGCCGTCGTCGAGCTGGCCGAAGCCGTCGACCAGGGAGGCGCGTCCCTGGCGCAGCGACTTCACCTCGGTGCCGGTGAGCACCAGGCCCGCCTCGTAGGTGTCGAGGATGTGGTAGTCGTGCCGCGCCTTCTTGTTCTGCGCGATCAGCTTGCGACCCGTTTCCTTTGCCATAGCGCGGCTATTCTCGCACCTCGGCGCGGCCCGGGGTACCGGTTTGCGCGCCGGTCAGCGGGCCGGCGTGCCCAGGCCGTCCAGCACGTCGAGCGCCTCGGACTCGGCGTCCTCGCCGCCGGTGACCGCGAGGTCGGGCTCGATCCCCCGGCCGTCCACCCGGCGGCCCGCCGGCAGCCGGTAGTGGCCGACGGTGAGTTCGGCCACCGAGCCGTCCGACAGCCGGCTGGGCATCTGCACCGAGCCCTTGCCGAAGGTGCGGGAGCCCACGACGACGGCACGGCCGCGGTCCTGGAGGGCGCCGGCGAGCAGTTCGGCCGCGCTCATCGTGCCGCCGTCGACGAGCACGACGAGCGGGGTCTCGGTGTCACCGGCGTCGTCGGCGTACAGCGCCTGCTGCCTGCCGTGGACGTCGTACGTGGCGACCAGGCCGCCGTCCAGGAGCGCGGAGGCCACCCCGACGGCCTCGGTGACCAGGCCGCCGGAGTTGCCGCGCAGGTCCAGGAGTATGCCCTCGTGCCCCGGCCGGCCGGCCAGGGCGGTACGGACCTGCTCGGCGACGCCCTTGGTGAAGGCGTCCACCGTGACGACGGTGGCGCCGCCGGGGACGTGCCGCACCCGTACGGACTCCGTCGGCAGCAGGGCGCGCCGCGGGGAGACCTCCCAGGAACGCGTGCCGCGCCGCAGGCCCAGCGCGACCGGCGTGCCGGCGGCGTCGGAACCGCGCAGCCGGGCGACCACCTCGGTGACGGGACGGCCGGTGACCTCGGTGCCGTCGATGCTCGTCAGCCGGTCCCCGGCGTGCACGCCGGACCGGGCGGCGGGGCTGCCGGACTGGACGCGGTCGATGCCGATGCGGCCGTCCTCGGTGCGCCGCACCCACAGGCCGACCCCCACGTACCGGCCGTCCAGGGACTGCTGGAAGCCCTCGTACTCCTGGGCCGTGTAGAAGGAGGACCAGCGGTCGCCGCTCCGGCTGACCAGGGCCTCCGCGGCCTGCGGGCCGACCTTCCCCTCCGCGATCGCCTCGGCGATCTCGTCGGTGTCGGCGACCGTGCCGGCCGGGATGCGGGAGTGCGGCGGCGTCCGCCGGTCCCCGCCGAGGTCCCCGAAGGAACCCGCCGCCGCGCCGGTCGCCAGGACCGCGCCGAAGACCAGCGTCAGCGCCGCGGCGCGGCACAGCCGGCGTGGTCTCCCGGGCGGACAGTGGCTCAGCACGTCGGGCAGTCTAGGCGAGAAGGGGGCGCTGTACGGAAAGTTGGCCGTACAGCGCCCTTGGCGCACATCAGACCTTGAGGTATTTGCGCAGCGCGATCAGGGCCGCCAGCGCGGGCATCAGCATGCCCACCACCAGCACCAGCGGCAGCACCTGCGCCACCTCGCCCCAGCCGAGGAAGTTGATCAGCGGCACCTTGGTCTGGAGCGACAGGCCGTGGTCGATCAAGAAGTAGCGGCCGACGAGGAGCATCAGACACGCCAGGCCACCGCCGACCAGACCGGCGAACGCGGCCTCCATGATGAACGGCATCTGGATGTAGAAGCTGGACGCGCCGACCAGCCGCATGATCCCGGTCTCGCGGCGCCGGCTGAAGGCCGACACGCGCACCGTGTTGACGATCAGCATCATCGCCACCGCGAGCATGAACGCCAGCACCACGAGCGCGGCCAGCGTCATGCCGTTGAGCAGCCCGAACAGGTTGTCCAGCAGGGCCTTCTGGTCCTGCACCTCCTGGACGCCGGGGCGGCCCTGGAAGGCGCTCGCGACGACCTGGAACTTCGTCGGGTCCTTGAGCTTGACCCGGAACGACTCCTGCATCTGGTCCGGGGTGAGCGAGTCGGCCAGCGGCGAGTCGGAGAACTGCTCCTTGTAGTGCTTGTAGGCGTCCTCCGCGCTCTCGTGGAAGTACTTGTCCACCAGCGGCAGCGCCTTGAGCTGCTTCTCGACGTCCTGCTTCTGCTCCTCGGTGACGGCACCCTTGGTGCAGTTGGGGTCGGTCTTGGCGTCGTTCTTGTTGCAGAGGAAGATCGACACCTGGACCTTGTCGTACCAGTACCCCTTCATGGAGTCGACCTGCTCGCGGGCGAGCCACGAGCCGCCGGCGAGCGCGAGCGAGAGGGCCACGGAGACGATGACCGCGAAGGTCATGGTGAGGTTGCGCCGGAGGCCGACGCCGATCTCCGAGAGCACGAACTGGGCGCGCATGTTGTCCTTTCAGAAGGCTGCGGTGTGCAGGGCGGGGCCCAGGCTCAGTGCTGGTAGCCGTAGACGCCGCGGGACTGGTCGCGGACCAGTCGCCCCTTCTCGAGCTCGATGACGCGCTTGCGCATCTGGTCGACGATGTTCTGGTCGTGGGTGGCCATCACCACGGTGGTGCCGGTGCGGTTGATGCGGTCCAGCAACCGCATGATGCCCACGGAGGTCTGCGGGTCGAGGTTTCCCGTGGGCTCGTCCGCGATCAGCAGCATCGGGCGGTTGACGAACGCCCGGGCGATCGCCACGCGCTGCTGCTCACCACCGGAGAGCTCGCCCGGCATGCGGTCCTCCTTGCCGCCGAGGCCGACGAGGTCCAGCACCTCGGGGACCGTCTTGCGGATGGTGCCGCGCGGCTTGCCGATCACCTCGAGGGCGAACGCCACGTTCTCCGCGACCGTCTTGTTGGGCAGCAGGCGGAAGTCCTGGAAGACGGTGCCCAGCTGGCGTCGCATCTGCGGCACCTTCCAGTTGGACAGCCGCGCGAGGTCCTTGCCGAGGACGTGCACCATGCCGGTGTCCGTCCGCTCCTCTCGCAGGATCAGCCGCAGGAAGGTCGACTTCCCGGAGCCGGAGGAGCCCACCAGGAAGACGAATTCACCCTTCTCGATTTCCAGCGAAACGTCCCGAAGTGCGGGACGGTTCTGCCGGGGGTAGGTCTTGGTGACGTTGTCGAATCGGATCACGGTCGCACTCCGGATACAGGGGATCGGAGGCGACCTTACGCGAACGGCCGCGACCCGCGCAGTCCGCGGTCCGGGATGACGGGTTTATTCACCGACCACCGGGGGACAAAGCAGGCATTGGCCACATGGGTCACTCTTCGGAGTCGCGGGAATCGCGCGGGGCGCGCCGAGTGCCCCGGGAACTGGCACAGTGGTCGGGGGGCTCGGGAACGTACCGCCCCTGTCGCGCGTTGTTCATGGAGCGGCCGTCGGGCCGCCTGGGAGGAGGCGACGGCATGACAGTCGACCGACTGGTGTGCGCCAACTGCGCCGGCCCCGTCAGCGAGGGCCGCTGTGCGGTCTGCCGCGCCCACCGCGCCCGCATGCAGCAGGAGAACCCCTTCGCGGCCATCTCCCCGGCGGCTCTGATCGCGCTGCTGGTGGCGCTGCTCGCGGTGGTGTGGGTGGTGCACGAGGCCGCCGCGTAGCGCGGCGTACACATACGGCGAACACAGGGGCCCGCGGCGCACGGCGCTGCGGGCCCCTGTGGCGTTCCCCGGGCCTCCAGTGGACGGGCGCGGGCCCGCGCCGCATGCGGCGCATGCGGTGCGGGCCCTTGGTGCACGCCGGCGTCCGGGCGTGGACCTCAGACGGCGGTGTTGCGGCCGCCGCCGACCAGGCGCGGCATCAGGCGGAAGCCGACACCGCCCGCGATCATCGTGGCGGCACCGACCAGCAGGAACAGGGTCTCGCCGGCACCGGTCTCGGCCAGCTCCTCCGTGGTGTCACCCTGGGTGACGACCTCGCTGCTGCCGGCGTTGTCGGTGTTGGTGTTGTCGGCGCAGGTCACGCTGTCCCCGTCGAGGGTGCAGGTCGTGCCGTCGCCGTCCGAGCCGCCGGCGCCGTTGCCGCCGTTCCCGTTGCCGCCGTCGTCACCGCCGGGGTCGGTCGGCTCGCCCGGGTTGGTGGGCTCGTCGGTCGGGTCCGTCGGATTCGTGGGCTCGTCCGTCGGGTCCGTCGGGTCGGTCGGCTCGTCGGTCGGGTCCGTCGGATTCGTGGGCTCGTCCGTCGGGTCCGTCGGATTCGTGGGCTCGTCCGTCGGGTCCGTCGGGTTCGTCGGCTCGTCCGTCGGACCGCCGTCGACACCCGAGATGTCGTTCTCGTCGTCACCGAGGTTGACGCTGACGCCGACCTGGGCCTCGCCGGCGCTCAGGCCGATGTCCAGGCCGACGGCCTGGGCGGCGCCCGCGGCGGTCAGCGAGGCACCGCCCGCGATCACCGCGGCGGCGGCTATACGGGCCACCCGCAGCCGTGTGTTCTTCATGCTCATCTGGCAACTACCCCCAGTAGCTTCTCGTCAGTGGAGCAGCGTCACAGGGGGAGCGTCCTGCGGGGCGGTGCACGTTCAAGGCCGGGGCCTGAGCCACCGGCCGCGCTCGCCCCCGTTCGCTCACGCCCCAGTCATACGCATGCCGCGCATCACGATTCCCAGATTTCACAGCGTCGTCAAGGGCGTTCCAAGCTCAATGCCGGAATTGGCTGACTATGCCACCCACTTGCTTATGGGGCTGTGACCCAAAACGCACAACTGCCACCCATGGGGCGGCAGTTGTGAGGATCCTGCGGAGGTGACGTCACGTCAGACGCGGGCGCCCTGCTCCTGCTGCTTGCGCCAGCGGATGCCCGCCTCGAGGAAGCCGTCGATGTCGCCGTCGAGGACGCCCTGCGGGTTGCCGACCTCGAACTCCGTCCGCAGGTCCTTGACCATCTGGTACGGGTGGAGGACGTAGGAACGCATCTGGTTGCCCCAGGAGTTGCCGCCGTCGCCCTTGAGGGCGTCCATCTTGGCCTGCTCCTCCTGGCGGCGCCGCTCCAGCAGCTTGGCCTGCAGCACGTTCATCGCGCTCGCCTTGTTCTGGATCTGGGAGCGCTCGTTCTGGCAGGAGACCACGATGCCGGTCGGGATGTGGGTGATCCGGACCGCGGAGTCGGTGGTGTTGACGCCCTGGCCGCCGGGGCCGGAGGCGCGGTAGACGTCGATCCGCAGCTCGGTCTCGTCGATCTCGACGTGGTCGCTCTGCTCAACGACCGGCAGCACCTCGACGCCCGCGAAGGAGGTCTGGCGGCGGCCCTGGTTGTCGAAGGGCGAGATGCGCACCAGCCGGTGGGTGCCCTGCTCGACCGAGAGGGTGCCGTAGGCGTACGGCGCCTTCACCACGAAGGTGGTGGACTTGATGCCGGCCTCTTCCGCGAACGAGGTCTCGTAGATCTCGGTCGGGTAGCCGTGCCGCTCGGACCAGCGCAGGTACATCCGCTGCAGCTGCTCCGCGAAGTCGGCGGCGTCGACGCCGCCCGCCTCGGCGCGGATGTTGACCAGCGCCTCCCGGGCGTCGTACTCGCCGGACAGGAGGGTGCGGACCTCCATCTCGTCCAGCGCCTTGCGCACCGACTCCAGCTCGCTCTCGGCCTCGGCGCGGGTGTCCGCGTCGTCCTCGGCCTCGGCGAGCTCGAAGAGCACCCCGAGGTCGTCGATGCGACCGCGCAGCCCTTCGGCCTTGCGGACCTCGGCCTGCAAGTGCGACAGCTTGCTGGTGATCTTCTGCGCCGCCTCGGGGTCGTCCCACAGCGAGGGCGCGGCCGCCTGCTCCTCGAGCACGGCGATGTCGGCCCTCAGCTTGTCGAGGTCCAGAACGGCCTCGATCGAGGCCATGGTCGACGAGAGGGACTTGAGCTCTTCGGATACATCCAGGACTGCCACGTCCCCCAGCGTACCGGCACGCCGCGCATTGCCGCTCCGGTGAGCCGGGCAGGGCCGGCCGGCGGCCGGTGCACCCCGCGCGGCTCAGGCCGGGACGGGGGCCGAGGCGTGGGCGAGCGTGCCGTCGGCACGCCGGAGGTAGAGGGTCAGGGTGTCGTCCGCCGTGGTCAGCCCGGGGTGGGAGGGGGTGCTGGCGGAGAGCGGGACGGGCGTCCAGGTGCCGCCGTCGAGGACGGCGGCGGCCAGGGCCCCGTCGTCGGCGGGGGCGAGGACGAAGAGCCGGCCCCCGGACACGGCGGGCTCGGGGCGGCCGGTGGCGTCGAGGCCGGTGACGATCTCGGAGGGCCGCCAGGCGCCGTTCACGTACGGCAGCCGCAGCACCGCGCCGTCGGCCTTGCGCACGGCGAAGGCGTCCAGGGTGCCGGACGCCGCCGAGACCAGGCCGGGGGCGGCGGTGACCCGGCCCGCGGTGGGGACCAGCGCCCAGGCGTTCCAGCGGCCGTCGACCCAGGAGGAGGTGACGAGGTCACCGCCGGAGCAGCCGAGGAGGTCGATCCGCCCCGGGGCGGAGGACGCGGCGGCGGGGGTCGTGGTGAACCGTGCGGGCTGGTCCACCTGGTACCAGTCGCCCCAGGCGCCGCCGCTGAGGGTGCGGCGGTAGACCCGGTGGTCGGTGCCGAGGGCGAAGACGTCCAGCTGCCCGGGACGGGAGGAGACGACCGAGGGGTCGTCGGCGACGCTTATCCCGGTGAGCCGGTGCCAGGTGCCGGAGACCAGGTACCAGACGTTCTTGTCGCTGCCCCGGCTGAAGACGTACGTCGTCCCGGAGACGGAGATCGCCCGGGGCCCGCCGAGCGGGTGGACGTCGCGGTCCGGGAAGCGGGGCAGCGCCGTGTAGCCGGACCAGCGCAGCGCGGCCTCCTGCGCGGTGCCCGCCGGGGTGCTCACCGCGCCCTGCGGGGAGGCGGCGGCGCCGGTGGGGGCGGTCGGGGTGGTCGAGGCCGGCCCGGACGGCTTGTCCTCGCGGCTGGTGGAGCCGCCGTCGTCGTCGGAGCCGGAGGCCGCGATCGCCCAGCCGCCTAGGCCGACGACCAGCACGGCGGCCGCCGCGGCGCCGATCTTGACGCGGCGGCGCTGCAGCGCGTCGGGGACGGCGCGGTGGCGGTGCCGGGGGCGCTGTCCGGGCACCGCGGAGGGCCCGCCGACGGCCAGTTCCTCCGCGGTGGGCAGCTTGATGCTGGTGTGCGTGTCGCGCGTCGAGTCCGGTGCGGAGCCGCGGACCAGGGGCACGGCGCCGCGCGGCCGGCCGGCGGGCGGGTCGTACGGCTCGGCGGCGGAACCGGGGTCCCGGTCGTACTCCTCCTCGCCGTGCTGGTCGCCGGGGGCGTCCACCTCCAGCGCGGGCAGCCCGGCGAGGGCGGGCAGCAACTCGCGCAGCCGGGCGCCGACCTCGGCCGCCCTCAGCCGGGAGGCGGGGGCCTTGGCGAGGCACTGGGACAGCAGTTGCCACAGCTCGTCGGGCAGGTCGGGCAGCGGCGCGACCGACTCGGTGACGTGCCGGCGCAGCACCGCGCCGGGGTGACCGCCGCCGAACGGGGTGAAGCCGGCGAGCAGTTCGTACAGGACGGTGGCGAGGGCGTAGATGTCGACGGAGGCGCGCGGCGGCAGGCCCTCGATGATCTCCGGGGCCAGGTAGTCGGGGGTGCCGATGATGCGGGTGGCCCGGGTCCTGCGCGGGGAGTCGACCAGCCGCGCGATGCCGAAGTCGGTGAGGAGCGCCGGGGGCGCGCCGCCCGGTCCGGGCGGGGCGGCCGAATCCAGCAGGACGTTCTCCGGCTTGACGTCACGGTGGACGACGCCCGCGGCGTGGGCGGCGGCCAGGCCGTCCGCGACGTCCGCGGTGATGGAGACGGCCGCCTCGGGGGTGAGCCGGCGTTCGCGCTCCAGCCGGGAGCGCAGGTCGGTGCCGCGGACCAGGTCCATGACGAGCGCGAGGTCGGAGCCGTCGACCACCAGGTCGCGGATGCCGACGATGTGCGGGTGGTGGAGCGCCAGCAGGGCCGTGCGCTCCTGGACGAAGCGGCCGACGAGGTCCTGGTCGGAGGCGAGGTCCTCGCGCAGCAGCTTGATGGCGACCGGGCCCTCGGGGCCCTCGCCCAGCCACACCGTGCCCGCGGAACCCCGCCCCAGCACCTGGTGCGCGGTGTACCGGCTGCCGATCTTGCGTCCCAAGGCTGCTCCGACTCCTCCGAGGTGCCGTCGTGTTGGCGACAAAGCTACGCGGATGCGAGCCGGTTGGGGGAACCTGCGGGGGGTGAGTGCGGCTTCTCCGGGAGAAATCACCCTCCAGAAGTCGACAAATCACCAACACCGGCCTCGCGGGGAGGTGACGGTGGGCCAGTCGTGATTGACGGCACCGGCGCGGCCGCCGGTGCGGCGCGGGCGGTGCCCGGCGCCGTGCTCGCGCGCGCTCCGTCCCCGCGGCCGGGGCGTGCCGTCAACCGGGCTCCCCCGGCTACCGCCGGGAGGTGCCCCCAGGCGCCGTACGTCGCAAGAGGGAGGGCCGTCCTCGCCCCCGGCCGAAGGCCGGGGGCGGGCATGTGACGACACGCCCTAGGGGGTGGTGCCGGAGGAACCACCCGAGGAGCCGCCGAGCTCCGAGACCCAGTCCCAGAAGTTCTGGACGCCGCTGCTGACGGTGCCCCACAGGCTCTTGCCCGTGTCCAGCCACTCCGGGACGGGGGTCAGGTACCAGACGAGCACGACGATCACGATCAGCACGATGATCATCGTGAAGCAGCCCTTGAGGCACCCCAGGCCCGGGATCTTCATGGGGTTGGCGCCGCGCTGCCGCGGCTCGCGGCGCGGGGCGGGCTCGGGCGCCGCCGGGCGCTGGGGCTCGTACCGCTGGTGCTGCGGCTGCTCGTAGCGCGGCGCGGGCTGCGGCCGCGGCGCGTACTGCTGGGGCTGCGGCTGCTGCTGCTGGGCGTACTGCTGCGGGTGCGGCTGCGGCGCGTAGGCGGGCTGCGCCGGCTGCCGGTACTGGGGCTGCTGCGGCCGCTGCTGGTACCCCTGCGGGGGCTGCTGCGGCGGTTGTTGCGGTTGCTGGGCGGCCTGCCGGCGCGGCCTGCGGCGCAGCGGGTCCTGCTCCGGGTCCAGGTACTGGATCTCGGTCTGCTCGGCGCGCGCACGGGCGCGGTTGAGCTGCGACTCCCACGGGTGCGGGCCCTGCGGGGCGCCGGACTCCGGCGTCCCGTCCGGCACCGGCGGCATCACGCGGGTGCCGTCGCCGGCCCCGACCGGTGCCGAGCCGCCCGGGATCACCCGGGTCGCGTCGGCGGCGCCGCCCGCGGAGGCGGGCAGCACACTGGTGGCGGCATTCGGGTCGTACGCGTCGTACCCGCCGGCGGGCGCCCGGTTCGGCAGCACCTGGGTGGGGTCCGCGGTGCCCGGCGGGACGAGCGGGGTGTCCGGGACGGTGGCCGGGGACGGGTCCGGGGCGAGCAGCGCGGCGACGCCGAGCGCCGCCTCGGACTGCGCCGGGGAGGAGTGCACGCCGACGCCCGCGGCGACCACGCGCAGGGCACGCGCGAGGTTCTCCGCGCTGGGCCGCTCGCCGGGCTCCTTGCGCAGGCAGCGCTCTATGACCGTCCACAGCGGCTCGGGCACGGTGGAGGGACGGCGCGGCTCCTGGCTCAGGTGCTGCTGCAGCACCTCCAGCGCGCTCTCGCCCCTGAACGGCGGGCGGCCGGTGACCAGTTCGTACAGCAGGATGCCGGCGCCGTAGATGTCCACGGCCGAGGTCTGCGGACGGCCCTGGGCCGACTCCGGCGCTATGTAGGCGGGCGTGCCGACGAACTCGTGGGTGCGGGTGACGCCGGGTGAGTCCGCCAGCCGGGCGATGCCGAAGTCGGTCAGCATCGGGTGCATCTGCTGGGTGCCGTCCGGGCCCGTGACGGTGGCGAGCAGGACGTTGGCGGGCTTCAGGTCGCGGTGGACGACGCCGTCGGCGTGGCTGGCGGCCAGCGCGTCGGCCACGGCGGCGGTCAGCAGTGCGGCGCCGACCGGCGAGAACGGGCCGTTCTCGCGCAGGTGGCGGTAGAGGTCGGGACCGTCGACCAGATCCATCACCAGGGCGAGCAGCTCGCCTTCCACCACCAGGTCGCGGACCCGGACGATGTGCGGGTGGCGCAGCCGCATCAGGACCGAGCGCTCCCGGAGGAAGCGCATGACGATGTCGGGGTCGCTCGCCAGCTCTTCCTTGAGCACCTTGATCGCGACGGTCTCGCCGGTGTCCCGCACATGAGACCGCCACACGGTGCCCGTGGCTCCGCGCCCGAGCGGCTCCACCAGTTCGTATTTGCTGCCTACCGGCCGCACGTTCGCGCTCCCTGGATCTTGGCCTGGTCCGTGGCCTGTTTCGCCCACTGTAGTGCCGCCACGTGGGAGCGGGGCTGCGTTCCGGTACGGGGCGGGTGTGGGGTTAGGACGCGGAGTACGGTCGTTTGGTTGCTCTTTCCGCCCAAAGCCGACCATTCAAGATCGCAAAGGTGGGCACCGGCGGCGAGCTGTCGGCGGCGAGTGGGAGGATGCCTGTCGCGGATCGCACTTCGCCGGGCGGGCTGGGCCTGCCGGGCAAGGGGAGGCAACCGTTCCGCTCTTGTACGTGTCGACGTCCCGGGCAGGGCGGCGGGTGGGGTCGGGGGCCCGCGCCGCGGTGGATCCGGGCAGAAGGGACCGTGGACGGAGATGCAGATCCGGCTGACCGTTCTCGGGCCGCGCGGCGGCCGTGCGGCGCGCTCCTGCGACGTGCTCGTCACCGCGCCCGCGGGCACACCCCTCAGTGCCGTGGCCGGCGCCCTGGCGTCCGGCTCGGGCGGCTCGGGGCAGCCCGCGCGGGCCGGCAAGTCCACGCCGCCGCTCTACGCGGGCGCCGAGCGGCTGGACCCGGCGACCGCCGTCCTCGGGGTTCCGCCACTGCTCGACGGCGCGGTGCTGTCGCTGCACGCCCCCGCCGACGGGCACGAGGGCGGCCGCCCGACGGCCGCCGCCCGGCTGCACGTCGTCGGCGGCCCCGACGCGGGCGGGGTCCACCTGCTGCAGGGCGGCCGGATCCGGGTCGGCCGCTCCGCCGACGCGGACGTGCCGCTGGACGACCCCGACGTCTCCCGGCTGCACTGCGCCGTCACGGTGGACGGCGAGGGCCGGGTCACCGTCGCCGACCTCGGCTCCACCAACGGCACCTTCCTGGACGGCGCTCCCGTGGGCGAGCGCGCGGTCCCCCTCCCCGCCGGCGCGCTGCTGCGGATCGGCGAGTCGACCCTCCGGCTGGAACCGGCACCCCCCGGCTCGACGGTGCCCCCGCCGCCCGCCTCCGTCCCCGCCGTCCCCGACGCCGAGGGGCACCTCCAGGTGGCCCTCCCCCCGACTTCCTGGCCCGAGACGGGCCGCGTGGCGACCTGGCGTCCCGCCCGGCCCGGCGACGGCGCCGCGCAGCGGACCACCCCGCGCGAGGCGGCGCCCGCCGACGGCGCGACGACCGCCGGCACCGGGTCCGGGAGCGTCGGCGCGGACGCCGGCCCCCCGCCCGCGCCCGGGGAGGACCGGGCGGAGGCCGCCGCGGGCACCCCGGCCCGGCGGGACACCCCGCAGCGCGGGCTGTCCGAGCAGACCCGCGCCGTCGAGCCGCCCCAGGTCCGGCGCGGCGGCACCCGGATGGCCGGCGCGATAGGGGACTGGGCCAGGCGCCTGACCACCGGACGCGGCGCCCCGGACGCCGACGGGTCCGAGGGCGGCGGAACCCCGTACGACCGGGCCGACGCCGCCGCGCTCCGCGAGCGCTGGCCCGACCCGGCGGCGGTCCTGCTCACCGCCCTCGGGCCGGGACCGCGGCTGTGGGAGCGCGCCCCCGGCCACCCCGACCTGCTCACGGTCCGCCTCGGCACCGCCGACCTGACCGCGGAGGACGGCTTCCGGACGCTGCCCGCCGTGCCGTTCACCGTCGACCTGCGCGACCCGCACACCCGGGTGCTCGGCCTCACCGGACCGCGCCCCCGGCTGTCCGGGCTGGCCCGGGCGGTGATCGCCCAGCTGTGCGCCCTGCACGCGCCCGGTGTGCTGGAGGTCGTGCTGATCAGCGCCGACCGCTCCCGTCCCGCCGAGCAGCGGGCCGAGGAGTGGGGCTGGCTGTACTGGCTGCCGCATCTGCGCCCGGCCCACGGCCAGGACTGCCGGCTGCTCACGGCCTCCGACCGCGAACAGGCCGAGGCCCGGATCGCCGAGGTGGTCCGCCGCATCGAGGAGGGCCCGCTCGGCCCGGGCTGGGCGACGGCGACCCCCGAGGAGGTCGCCGAGGCCGCGGCACGCCGCGAGGGCCCGTACACCCTGCTGGTGGTGGACGGCGACCCCGGCTCGGCCTACCTGCGCGAGGCCGCCGACCGCATCGCGGCCGCCGGGCCGTCGGTCGGGGTGCACCTGCTGTGCCTGGCCGAGAGCCCGGAGCGGCTGGCCGCCCGGTGCGGCGCCGTCGCCGTGCTGGAGGGCGACGTCGCGACGACGCTGCGGATGGAACCGCAGGGCCCCGGCCACATGACGATGGAGGCGGTGTCGGCGGCCTGGGCCGAGCGTTTCGCGCGGGCCCTCGCCCCGCTGCGCGAGGGCGACTCCGCGCCGCGCCGTACGCGTTCGGCGCTGCCGCCCACGGCCCGGCTCCTGGACGAGCTGGACCTGGCGCTCGCCACCCCGGCGAAGATCTCCACCCGCTGGGCCGGGCCCACCCCCTCCGGTGGTGCCGCCGCGGCCGTCCTGGGCGCCGGGCCGGAGGGCCGGATCCTGGTCGACCTGGTCGCCGAGGGGCCGCACCTGCTCGTCGGCGGCGCGGCGGGCTCCGGCAAGACGGAGCTGCTGCGTTCGGTGGCCGCCGCGCTGTCCGCGGGCGAGCGCCCGGACCGGCTGGCCCTCGTCCTCGTCGACGGCGCCGGGGCGGAGCGCGGCGAGGGGCTGCGCAGCTGCACCGACCTGCCGCACGTCTCCACCTACCTGTCCGCCACCGACCCGGTGCGGATGCGCGAGTTCGCGCAGGCGCTCTCGGCGGAGCTGAAGCGCCGGGACGACCTGCTGGACGGTGCGGACTTCGCGCAGTGGCACGAACGCCGCCGGCTGCCCGTCGTGCCACGGCAGGCCGAGCCGGGCCACGCCCCGGCCGCCGCCGTCGCGGCGGACCCGCAGGTGCGCGGCGCGGTGCGGGTGCGGACCCGCACCACCGAGCCGCTGCCCCGGCTGGTCGTCGTGGTCGACGACTTCGACGCCCTGGTCGCCCCCGCCCTCGGCAGTCCCGGCCGGCCCGCCGCGGGTTCGGTGGTGCGCGCCCTGGAGGCCGTGGCGCGCGACGGCGAACGGCTCGGCGTCCACCTGGTCGCCGCGACCGGCCGCCCCGAGCGCACCTCGGGCACCGACGCCGACGACGCGGCGCGGCTGCGGATCGCGCTGCGCACCGAGGAGCCGGAGTCGGCCGCGCTGCTGGTCGCCGTCGAGGAGCCGGCGACCGTCGACGACGCGCTGCCGGGCCGCGGTTACCTGCGCCGGCCGGACGGGGCGGTCACCGCCTTCCAGGCCGGCCGGGTCAGTGGCCGGATCCCCCGGACGGCGACCCTGCGGCCGACGGTGGTCCCGCTGGAGTGGGACCGCATGGGCGACCCGCCGACCCGCCGGCCGGTGCGCGAACTGGGCAACGGCCCCACCGACCTCGCCCTGCTGGCCAGTGCCCTGCAGCGTGCCGCGGAGTCCGCGGCGGCCGATCCGGTGCCGCCGCTGCTCTGATCCGTCCCGGTCCCGTACGCCGGTCCGAACGGCCGGTCACATGACGGTCACGATCCAACCGCCGTGCGCTGAGGCGCTATTGCGGCGGTTATCAGACAGGGCGTAGGACTGAACGCGCAACAGCGGATGACGCGGGGACGGGACGCCCGGCGCAGCTGCCACGGCCATGCGGCGGGCTGCCACCGCGGCGCGGGTCCGCGCTGAGGGGATGGGCAGGCAGATGCGGACATCCAGCAGGCGCACGCGACGTACACGCCGGACGGTGATCGCCGCCGTGGCGGCGGCCCTGGCGCTGACGGCCGCCGGGTGCGGCGGTGGCGACGACGACAAGGGCACCCCCGACGGCGGCGGGAGCAGTTCCGGCGCGAGCGGGAGCGTCCCGCTGCCGGACCTCAAGGGCCAGAAGCTCGAGGTCGCGGCGGTGTGGACCGGGCCGGAGCAGAAGAACTTCCAGAAGGTGCTGGACGAGTTCACCCGGCGCACCGGGGCCGAGGTCGGCTTCGTGCCCACCGGGGACAACGTCTCCACCTTCCTCGGTACGAAGATCGAGGGCGGCCAACCGCCGGACGTGGCGTTCCTCCCCCAGGTCGGCGTGCTGCGGCAGTTCGCGCAGAAGGGCTGGCTCAAGCCGCTCTCCTCCGACGTGCAGGCGCAGCTCGACAAGAACTTCACCACCGGCTGGAAGGACCTCGGCGCGTACGAGGGCAAGCAGTACGGCGTGTACGCCAAGGCCGCCAACAAGTCGCTGGTCTGGTACAACACCGCGGCCTTCGAGAACGCCGGGATCACCGAACCGCCCGGGAGCTGGGACGACTTCCTGCAGACCGCCGAGACCCTCTTCGAATCGGGCACCCCCCCGGTGTCGGTCGGCGGCGCGGACGGCTGGACCCTCACCGACTGGTTCGAGAACATCTACCTCTCCCAGGCCGGTCCCGAGAAGTACGACCAGCTGGCCGAGCACAAGATCAAGTGGACCGACCCCTCGGTGAAGGACGCGCTCACCACCCTCGCCCAGCTCTTCGGCAAGAAGGACCTGATCGCCGGCGGCCAGAACGGCGCGCTCAAGACCGACTTCCCGACGTCCGTGACGCAGACCTTCACGGGCAACCCGCCGAAGGCCGCCATGGTTTACGAGGGCGACTTCGTCGGCGCGTTCATCGGCGACAACACCAAGGCGAAGGTGGGCGAGGACGCCAAGGTCTTCCCCTTCCCCGCGGTGGGCTCCGGCAAGGCGCCGGTGGTCAGCGGCGGTGACGTCGGCGTGGCCCTGAAGGACGGCGAGGGCGCGCAGGCGCTGCTGACCTTCCTCGCCTCCACCGACGCGGCGAAGGTGTGGGCCTCCTCGGGCGGCTTCGTCTCGCCGAACAAGTCGCTGGACCTGTCGGCCTATCCGGACGAGGTCTCCCGCTCCATCGCGCAGGGCCTGGTCGCGGCGGGCGACGACTTCCGCTTCGACATGTCCGACCAGGCCCCGGCGGCCTTCGGCGGCACCGCGGGCAAGGGCGAGTGGAAAAACCTGCAGGACTTCCTGCGGAACCCCTCCGACGTCGCCGGCGCGCAGGCCAAGCTGGAAGCGGACGCCGCCAAGGCGTACGCGGGATAGGCGGCCGCGATGGCGACGGCGGCCACGGCGAAGGGGCCGGCCGCTCCCGGCGGCGCGCCCTCCGCCCGGGGCAGGAGCGTCATGGGTACCCGGCGCTGGGTGGCGGGGCTGTTCCTGCTGCCCGCGCTGGTGCTGCTGGGCGCGCTGGTGGTGTACCCGATCGGGTACACCACCTGGCGCAGCCTCTTCGACAAGGCGGGCTCGGGCTTCGTGGGCCTGCACAACTACGCCTCGGTCTTCAGCGACGACGGCACGCTGACGGCGCTGCGGAACACCGCGGTCTGGGTGGTCGTGGCGCCGGTGCTGGCCACGGCCCTCGGGCTGGTCTTCGCGGTGCTGACCGAACGGGTGAGCTGGGGCACCGCCTTCAAACTGGTCGTCTTCATGCCGATGGCGATCTCGATGCTGGCGGCCGGGATCATCTTCCGTCTGGTGTACGAGCAGGACCCGGCGCGCGGCGCGGCCAACGCCGTCGTGGTCGGGGTGCACGACACCTTCGCCGAGTCCTCGGCGTACCCGGGGGCCCGGCCGCGCCCGAACGGCTCGCTGGCCGCCTCCGGCGGCGGCTCCTTCACCACCCGGGACGCCGCCGGCGCGGGGACGGCGGTGGGGCTGCCGCTGATCGGCGTCCCCGCGGCGAAGCTGCCCGCGGGCACCGCCGACGCCGGTCAGGCACCCGCGGGGCCCGGGGTGACCGGCACCGTGTGGCTGGACTTCAAGCCGGGCGGGGGCGGCAGGCCCGGGGTGATCGACCCCGGTGAGAAGGCCCTGGAGGGCGTGAAGGTCGAGGCCGTACGGGACGGACGGGTGGTGGCCTCCGCGACCTCCGGCAAGGACGGCACCTATGCGCTGCCCGCCTCGGCCGAGGGGGCCCGGCTGCGGCTGCCCGCCTCGAACTTCGCGGAGCCGTACAACGGTGTCGACTGGCTCGGCCCCACCCTGGTGACGCCCGCGATCATCGGGTCGTACCTGTGGATGTGGGCGGGCTTCGCGATGGTGCTCATCGCGGCGGGTCTGGCCGGGGTGCCGCGGGAGCTGATGGAGGCGGCGCGCATCGACGGCGCCAACGAGTGGCAGGTCTTCCGCAGGATCACCGTGCCGCTGCTGGCCCCCGTGCTGGTCGTGGTCGTCGTCACGCTGATGATCAACGTGATGAAGATCTTCGACCTGGTCTACATCGTCGCGCCCGACACCTCGAAGGACGAGGCCAACGTGCTGGCCCTGCAGCTGTACCTGTCCTCCTTCGGGGCCGGCAACGACCAGGGCGTCGGCAGCGCGATCGGTGTGGTCCTGCTGCTGCTGGTCGTCCCGGTCATGGTCTTCAACATCCGCCGACTGCGCAGGGAGGCCCGGCGATGACGACCGTCGCAGGCACAGCGGAACCCGCGGGCACGGCCGGGGCGCGGACCGGCACGGCCGCCGCCCGGGAGTCCTTCGCCGCACGGGTCGCGGCCCGTACCGGCGGCGGGGTGCTGAGGGTCTTCCTCGTCCTGGTGGCCCTGTTCTGGCTGATGCCGACCGTGGGGCTGCTGATCTCCTCCTTCCGGGGGCCGGTGGACATCGCCGACTCCGGCTGGTGGAAGGTATTCACCGCGCCCTCGCAGCTGACCGTCACCAACTACCGGGAGCTGCTGGGCAACGACGCCGTCACCTCCTCGCTGGTCAACACCGCGCTGATCACGGTGCCGGCCACCGTGCTGGTCGTGGTGATCGGGGCGCTGGCTGGCTACGCGTTCGCCTGGATGGAGTTCCCGGGCCGGGACTGGCTGTTCCTCGTGGTGGTGGGGCTGCTCGTGGTGCCGGTGCAGATCGCGCTCATCCCGGTGGCCAAGCTGTTCGGGGAGATCGGGATCTTCGGCGACATCATCGGCGTGGTGCTCTTCCACGTGGGCTTCGGCCTGCCGTTCGCCGTCTTCCTGCTGCGCAACTTCTTCGCGGAGATCCCGCGGGAGCTGCTGGAGGCGGCCCGGCTGGACGGCGCGGGCGAGCTGCGGCTGTTCGCCCGCGTGATCATGCCCCTGGGCGGCCCGGCGATCGCCTCGCTGGGCATCTTCCAGTTCCTGTGGGTGTGGAACGACATGCTGGTGGCGCTGATCTTCTCCAACACCGGCTCGCAGCCGATCACCGTCGCCCTTCAGCAGCAGGTCCGGCAGTTCGGCAACAACATCGACGTCCTGGCGCCGGGGGCCTTCGTGTCGATGGTGGTCCCGCTCGTCGTCTTCTTCGCCTTCCAGCGCCAGTTCGTCTCCGGCGTCATGGCGGGCGCCGTCAAGTAGCCCCGCGCAGGTCAGAGGGGGCAACACTCCGTCGCCGGACGGGTCGCCGTGCGCGGCGCATGCCCGGGATATAACGGGCATACGCCGCGTAAGCCGACATTACGGATGTGCTGCCTTGCCCCGGTTCAGCGTCATCGTGCCCGTCCACAAGGTGCAGGCCTACCTGCACGAGTGCCTGGAGTCCGTGCTCGGCCAGAGCTTCTCGGACTTCGAGGTGATCGCCGTCGACGACCGCTCCCCCGACGCGAGCGGTGCCATCCTCGACGCCTTCGCGGCCCGCGACCGCCGGGTGACCGTCCTGCACCTGAAGGAGAACGTGGGCCTCGGCCCGGCCCGCAACGCCGGAACGGCCCGCGCCACCGGGGACTACCTGCTCTTCCTCGACAGCGACGACACCCTCGCCCCCGGCTCCCTGCAGGCCCTCGCCGACCGCCTGAAGGAGACCGCGGAGCCGGACGTCCTGGTCTACGACTACGCCCGCACCTACTGGGACGGCCGCGTCGTGCGCAACCAGCGCGCCGCGCTGCTCGCCCAGGACGGCCGCCCCGCCGGGCCCCTCGACGACCGCCCCGACCTGCTGCGGCTGCTGCCCGTCGCCTGGAACAAGGCGTACCGGCGGGAGTTCGTGCAGCGTCGTGACGTCGCCTTCCCGCCCGGCTGGTACGAGGACGTCCCCTGGACCTACCCCCTGCTGCTGGCCGCCCGCAGCATCGCGGTCCTCGACCGGGTCTGCGTGCACTACCGGCAGCGCCGCAGGGGCAGCATCCTGCGCACCACCAGCAGCCGGCACTTCGACGTCTTCGACCAGTACGACCGGGTCTTCGCCTTCCTCGACCGCAACCCCGCGCTCGACGGCTGGCGGCCCGCCCTCTTCGGCCGGATGACCGACCACCTCCTGGCGGTCTACAACACCCCGGGCCGGCTGCCCCGCTCGGCCCGGGGCGTCTACTTCCAGCGCTGCAGCGTCCACTTCCGCCGCTACCGCCCGCAGGAGCCGGGCAGCCGCGCGCACGGTGTCCCCGGCGGCGTCCGGCGGCTGCTGGTGCGGCTCGGCGCGCGGCAGGTCTTCGACGCCGTGCGCACCGCCAACGCGCTGCGCAGGAGGCTGCGGCGGCTGGCGAAGGACACCTCCCGGGCGGCCGGGGAGGCGGGCCTGCGGCTGCACTACCGGATCCAGCGGCACCGCTCCCTCGACCCGGACCTCGCGGTCTTCGCGGCCCGCCGGTACGGCGGCTACGGCGGCGACCCCGCCGCCCTGGAGGCCGCCGTCCGCGACCTGGCCCCGCACGTCCGCACCGCGTGGATCACGACCCCGGCGTACGCGCACACCCTGCCGCGCGGCGTACGCCGGCTCCAGCCCGGCTCGCCCGCCTACTGGACAGCGCTGGCGCGCGCCACCTACCTGGTCAACGACGTCAACTTCCCGCACGCCTACCGCAAGCGGCGCGGCCAGGTGAACCTCCACACCCACCAGGGCACCCCGCTCGGCCGCACGGGCCTGGACGTCCAGGGGCACCCGGCCGCCTCGGCGGGCCGGGACTTCGCCCGGATGCTCGCCCACACCGACCGCTGGGACTTCTGCCTGTCCGCCAACCCGCACTCGACGGTGGTCTGGGAACGGGCCTACCCGGCCGGCTACACCACCTTGGAGCACGGCCGGCCCGGCAACGACGTCCTGCTGCGCGCCGACGCCGACGACGTGCGGCGCATCCGCGCCGGCCTCGGCGTCCCGGCCGGGTCCACCGCGCTCCTGTACGCGCCCGCGCACCGCGACTACCGGCGCGGCTTCCACCCGCCCGTCGACCTGGTCCGGCTGGTCCGCGAACTCGGCCCCGGCCACGTCGTCCTGTACCGCGCGCCGGACGGCGACGCCGGCACGGCCACCCTCCCCGAGGAACTGCCCGACACCGTGCTGGACGTCTCCGGCCACCCCTCGGTCCAGGAACTGTGCCTGGCCGCGG
This sequence comes from Streptomyces sp. NPDC008238, assembly GCF_042956445.1. Taxonomy (NCBI): domain Bacteria; kingdom Bacillati; phylum Actinomycetota; class Actinomycetes; order Kitasatosporales; family Streptomycetaceae; genus Streptomyces; species Streptomyces sp. NPDC008238. Next base: position 194,350 of record NZ_JBIBGK010000011.1, read on the forward strand.
ACGCCCTGCTCACCGACTACTCGTCGCTGATGTTCGACTACGCGGGCCTGGACCGCCCGATCGTCGTCCACGCCGAGGACTGGACGGCCTACCGGGCCGCCCGCGGCACCTACTTCGACATCACCGCCGAGGCGCCCGGCCCGGTCGCCCGCAGCGAGGACGAGCTCCTGTCCATCCTCACCACCGGCACCTGGCGCGGCCCCCGTTCGGCCCAGCTGCGCGCCGCGTTCCGGGCCCGTTTCTGCCCGTACGACGACGGCCACGCCGCCGAACGGGTCGTGCGCCGCGTCTTCCTCGGCGAGGACGGCGGCCAGCCCTGCGCCCTCCCCCCGGAGCGCCGCACCCCGGCCCCGCCGGCCCGCCCGTAGCGCCGCCCGCGCCTAGGCCGCCGCGGGCTCACACCGGCGGCGGCGCCGGGGTGCGCTCGTCCGGCTTGAGGACGGGCAGCAGCTCGCGTTCGCCCAGCAGCACGCGGCGCACGACCCGTTCGGCGGCGCGGCCGTCGTCCCAGGGGCAGAAACGGGCCCGGAAGGCCGCCCGCAGCTCGGCGGCCTCCGGCGAGGACCAGGCGCCCGAGCGGAAGGCGGTGGCGATGCCGGCCTCGTCGCGGGCGACGACGCCCGGGGTGTCGCCGGGGCGCCCCGAGACCAGGTCGAAGTAGACCCCGCGGGCGGCCCGGTAGACCTCCCAGTCGGCGGCGTGCACCACGATCGGGCGGTCCAGGCCCGCGTAGTCGAACATCAGCGACGAGTAGTCGGTGAGCAGGGCGTCGGAGGCCAGGCACAGCTCCTCCAGCGGGGTGTGCGCGGAGACGTCCAGCGCCCCCTCCGGCAGCGCCGCCGGCCCGGCCCCCGGGTGGAAGTAGTGCGCGCGGACCAGCACCAGGTACTCCCGGCCCAGCGCCCGGCACAGCCGGGCAAGGTCGAGCTGCGGGACGAACTCCCGCTGGTAGTCGCGGTGCGTGGGGGCGTACAGGATGGCCCTGACGCCGTCCGGGACGCCCAGCCGGGCCCGGATCCGGCGCACGTCGTCGGCGCCGGCCGTGAAGTAGGCGTCGTTGCGGGGGTATCCGGTGGGCAGCGTCAGGTAGCTGCCGGGGTAGACCCGCTCCCACACCTCGCTGGAGTGGGGGTTGGCGGACAGGGAGTAGTCCCACTGGTCGGCGTGGTCCAGCAGCCGGCGGAAGCTCATGCCCTTGGCCACCGCCGGGTGGGCGCGCAGGTCCATGCCCATGTGCTTGAGCGGGGTGCCGTGGTGGGTCTGCAGGTAGACCTGGCCGGGGCGCTTGACGACCTCCCCGGTGAAGTTGGCGTTGTTCACCAGGAAGCGGGCGCGGGCCAGCAGCTCCCAGTAGCGGCGGGAGTTCACCTCCACCCGGTCGACGCCCTCGGGGACGGCGTCCCGGGCGCCGCGCCGGACCACCCACACCCCGTGCAGGTGCGGGGCGATCTCCCGGGCCTTGCGGTGGATCGCGGCGGGGCTGCACAGCACCCCCCGGTTCCAGTACGCCGCGTACACCACCAGGTCGTCGTCGAGCGGGCGGCGGCGCTCCAGGGCGTACCAGCGGCGGTACACCTCGCGGGCCGCGGCGTTGCGGCGGACCCGCAGCCGCCGGGCCGCGTCGGCGCGCAACTCCGCCGCGCGGTGCGCTGCGAAGCTGCCGGGCAGCCCGGCACGGCGGAAGAAGGCGGCGCGGTCCTGCGGGCGCAGCCGCCCGGGATCGTCCAGGACGGCCGTCAGCCGCCGGTCCCGCTCGGCGCGCAGCACCGGCAGGTCGTGCCGGGCCAGCAGGGCGTCGTACCGGTCGGCCAGCGCCAGGTGCTGCGGGCCCGGCGTGCTGGAGAAGCTGCCGTGGCGGCGCCTGCGCCAGGTGACGCAGACCCGGTCCAGGCAGGCGATGCGCGGGGCGGCGAGCAGCGTCTCGTACACCACCGGCACGTCCTCGTACGGCCCGGTGCCGAACCCGAAGCCGGCCCAGTAGTCGCGCCGCACCACCCGGTTCCAGGCGGCGGGGAAGACCGTCAGGCACTCGGGGCGCTCGGTGGCCCGGAAGACGGCGTGCCCGGCGAGGGCGGCGGCCTGCAGGAAGGGGCCGTCACCGCTCTCCGCGCGGTGCTCCCACACGTCGAGCCGGTCGTGGTCGAAGAGCAGCACCTCCGGGTCGCCGGTGGCCCGCAGCCGTGCGTCCAGGGCGGCCAGGGCGCCGGGCGCGAGGAGGTCGTCGGCGTCGAGGAAGAGCAGGTAGTCGCCGCTGGCGCGGGCCGCGCCGGCGTCCCGGGCCGGGCCCGCGCCGCCGTTGCGCGGCCGCCGCAGCGGGAGCACCCTCGGGTCGGCGGCGGCGACCTCCTCGACGACGGCGGCCGACCCGTCGGGCGAGCAGTCGTCGACGGCGATCAGCTCCAGGTCCGCGTACCGCTGCCCGAGCACCGACTCCAGGCACGCACGGACGTAGCCCTGGGCCTTCCACACCGGGACGATCACGCTGAACCGAGGCATAGCGCCGAGCGTAAGCAGCGGCGGCCCCCGGCGCCCGGTGGATCACCCGAAAGGCGCAGGCGAGGTGACCGAGGAGGCGGTCGCGAGTTGAACCCCTCGCCCCCTGTCGCCCTCGTCCGGAAAGGGCCACGTCACCATGGTGTCGCGCACGCCCCGCCTCACGGTCGTCGTTCCGGTCCACAACGTCGAGAGCTGGCTGGAGGAGTGCCTGCGGTCGGTGGCCGCGCAGACCTTCGACGCGCTCGACGTCGTCATGGTCGACGACGGCTCCACCGACTCCGGTCCGGAGATCGCCCAGGGCTTCGCCGACCGCGACCCGCGCTTCCGCCTCGTCCGGCAGGACAACGGCGGACTCGGCCACGCCCGCAACACCGGCACCCGGCACGCCGACCCGCGCACCGAGTACCTGTGCTTCCTCGACAGCGACGACATCCTGCCGCCGCGCGCCTACGAAACGCTGGTGGGCCTGCTGGACGGTTCGGGCTCGGACCTCGCGACCGGCAACGTGTGGCGGCTGACCGCCGACGGCCGCAGCCAGGCCTGGCAGCACCGGGAGATGACCCGCACCGTCACCGGCACCCACATCACCCGCGACCTGAGCCTGCTCTCGGACCGGGTCGCCTGGAACAAGGTCTTCCGCCGCACCTTCTGGGAGCGGCACCGGCTCGCCTTCCCCGAGGGCGTGCTCTACGAGGACACCCCGCTCACCATCCCCGCGCACTTCCTCGCCGACGCCGTCGACGTGGCCCACGAGCACGTCTACTACTGGCGGATCCGCGAGGGCTCCATCACCCGGCGCCGCACCGACGTCAGGGGCGTGCGCGACCGGATCGCCGCCGTCGACCACGTCAGCCGCTTCCTCGGCGACCCGGCCCGCACCCGCTGGACAGCCTTCAAGCGGGCCTACGACCGCTCGGTCCTCACCGACGACCTGCTGTACTTCATCGACGCCCTGCCGATGGCCGGCCCCGAGTACAGGCGCGTCTTCATGGACCGCTGCCGCGACTGGCTGACCCGGGTCGACCCCGCACTCTTCCCCGAACTGCCCGCCGCGCTGCGCATCAAGTGGCACCTCATCCTCAAGGACCGCCTCGACGACCTGCTGGCGGTGCTCGACCACGAGCAGCGCAACTCCGCCGGCTTCGCCGTCGCCGGCCCGCCGCTGCGCAAGCGGGCGGTGCTGCGCGGCGCGGACGGCGGCCGGATCGCCCTGCCGGCCGCGGCGGCCCGGCTGCGGCGCTCGGACTTCCCGGTCCGGGCGCGGGTGCGCGAGGTGGTGCGGGAGAACGGCCGGCTCGTCCTGCGCGGCTACGCCTACCTGCGCAACATCGACGCGGACCGCAAGGGCGCGGCCCACATCACCGCCGTCGCCGTCCACGGCCACGGCCGCCGGGCCAAGGTGGTGCTGCTGCCGGTCAGGATCCGGCAGGAGCCCGCCGCGACCCTCAACTCGCGCCAGGAGGAACACTGCTACGACTGGTCCGGCTTCGAGATCACGATCGACCCGGCGCGGCTGGCCGGCGGCCGCCGCCAGGGCGAACCGGGGACCGGCCGCTGGCGGCTCGGGGTGGTCGTCGCCGCGAAGGGCGTCATCCGCACGGCGGGCCTGCGGGCCGCGGACAGCGGCTCGGGCGCGTCCCCGCCGTCGTACGCGGCCGGCGGCGGCCTGCGGCTGGTGCCGTACTACCGGCAGGGACGGCTGCACCTGTCGGTGGAGCCGGAGGTACGGCGGCTGACCGCGCACCGGGCGACCGCCGACGGCGCCGCGGTGGAGCTGGACTTCACCGGCGCACCGCAGGCGACGGCGGTACGGCTGACGCACTCCGCGACACCCACCGTGCTGGAGTACCCGCTGCGGCCCCTGGCCTCCGGGGAGGCGGACGACGGCGTCCGCCGGGCCCTCGTGCCCCTCGCCGCCCTGGCGGCCGCCCGGCCCGCGCTGGACGCCGGGCCCAAGGAGATCCGCCCCGAGGACACCGACAGCTGGGACGTGGCGCTGCTGCGCCCCGGGCACGCCGACCCCGTCCACCTCGACGGAGCGCTGCCCGCCGGGCACTACGACCTGGGCACCGACCCCCGTCTCGGCGGCACACCGCGGCGGCTGCTGGTCGAGGCGAAGGCGTCGGGGAAACTGGTGCTGCGCGACCGCACCCCGCAGCCGGTGGCCGACGCGATCGGCTGGACCGCCGAGGGCGCCCTGGTCGTGGCGGGCCGACTCGCCCCCGGTTCCGCGCCCGGCCCGGCCGAACTGGTGCTGCGCCACGGCACCCACCGCGTGGAGCACGCCGTCCCGGTCCAGGCCGACGGCGTCCCGGGGCGGCGGCCCGGATTCCCTCCGCCGTCCAGCGCCATCCCGGCGCTGCCGCAGGCCCCGGAGGACGCCGCGGGGCCCGGCCCGCACGAAGGGCGCCGCTTCACCGCCACCCTGCGCCCCGGCGTGCTGGACTCCCTCGCCGGCACCGTCCCGCTGCCCGCCGGGCGCTGGTACCTGCACCTGCGCGACGGGGCCGGCACGGAAGCCCCGGTGCGGGTCGCGCCGGGGGTGTTCGAGGCGCTGCCGATGGCGGCGGAGGCCGGCGGCAAGTCCTTCTCCGTCGACCGGCGCTTCCACGACCGGCTGTTCCTCGACTCCCGGCCCACGGTGCCGGAGCCGCAGCGCGGCCCGTACCGGCAGCGGGTGCTGCGCGAGAGGCACCACCCGCGCACCCGCGGCCTGCCGCGCCGCGAGGCGGTGCTCTACAGCGCCTTCGACGGGCGGGCGTACGGGGACTCCCCGCGCGCCGTCCACGAGGAGCTGCTGCGCCGCCGCGCGGCGGACGGCCTGGAACACCTGTGGGTGGTCAGGGACGGCCAGGCACCGCCGCCGGCGACCGCCCGCCCGGTCGTCCTGCACAGCGCCGCCTGGTACGAGGCGCTCGCCCGCGCCCGTTACGTCGTCACCAACACGCACCTGCCGCCGTGGTTCGTGCGCCGCCCCGACCAGACCGTGCTGCAGACCTGGCACGGCACCCCCCTCAAGCGGACCGGCCGGGACCTCGCCGGCACCCTGTGCGCCGACCTGGTGCACCTGCCCCGCCCGCCACGCGACCCAGGCGCCCAGTGGAGCCTGCTGCTGTCGCCGAACGTCCCCAGCACCCCGCTGCTGCGCACCGCGCTCGGCTACGACGGCCCGGTCGCCGAGACCGGGCTGCCCCGCACGGACGTCCTCTTCGCCGACGACCGCGACAAGGTCGCCGCCGCGCTGCGCGACCGGCTGCGGATCCCCGCGGACCGCACCGTCGTGCTGTACGCGCCGACGCGCCGCGACGACCAGGCGTACGACGGCGAGCACTACCGCATGTCGCCGTACCTGGACCTGGCGGAGGCCGAACGCGCCCTGGGCGCCGACCACGTGCTGCTCTACCGCTCCCACCCGCTGGTCGCCGACCGCGTCCGCACCCCGCGCTCCGGGTTCGTGCGCGACGTGTCCTGCCACCCGGACGTCGCGGAACTGCTGCTGCTCGCCGACGTCCTGGTCACCGACTACGCGTCACCGGCGGCCGACTTCGCCAACACCGGCCGCCCGATGCTCTTCCTCGTCCCCGACCTGGAGCACTTCCGCGACACCCTGCGCGGCTTCTACCCCGACTTCGAGGCCCAGGCCCCCGGCCCGCTGCTGCAGTCCACCGCCGAACTGGCGGGCGCGCTGCGCGACCTCGACGCCGTGGCACGGCACAGCGCCGACGCGTACGCCCACTTCCGCGCGACGTTCTGCCACCTCGACGACGGCGGCGCGGCGGCCCGCGCCGTCGACCGGCTGCTCGAACCCGACCGTCACCGACCCTGAGGGAACCCAGGATCCACATGCCCCGCTTCTCCGTCATCGTCCCGGTCCACAAGGTGCAGGGCTACCTGCGCGCCTGCCTCGACTCGGTGCTGTCGCAGTCACTGCCCGACCTCGAGGTCATCGCGGTCGACGACCGCTCGCCGGACCACTGCGGCCGCATCCTCGACGAGTACGCGGCCCGCGACTCCCGGGTCGTCGCGCTGCACCACGACGAGAACCGGGGCGTGGGACGGGCCCGCAACACCGGCGCGGAGCGGGCCACCGGCGACTACCTGCTCTTCCTCGACGGGGACGACACCCTCGCCCCCGGCTCCCTGGAGGCGGTCGCCGAGCGGCTGAAGCAGGACGGCGACCCGGACATCCTCTACTTCGACCACGTGCGCACCTACTGGTGGGAGGCGGCCGAGAAGAGCGTCTTCGGGGACCTGCTCGCCTCCGCCGGCACCGAGGTCTTCCGGATCACCGAACGCCCCGAGTTCCTGCGGCTGTTCGCGATGACCTCCAACCGGGTCTACCGCCGCGCCTTCTACCGGGAGCACGGCTTCTCCTTCAGCGACGGCATCTACGAGGACGCCCTCGTCTCCTACGTGACGATGCTCAGCGCCGAGCGGATCTCCTGCCTGGCCCGGGCGGTGCTGGAGTACCGGCAGCGGCGCAGCGGCGCCAGCACCCGCAGCCCGGGCCGCAACCACTTCGTCATCCTCGACCAGTACACCCGGCTCTTCGCGTTCCTCGACGCGCCCGGCCGCGAGCACCTCGCGCCGCTGCGGCCGATGCTCTTCGAACGGGCCGTCAGCCACTTCCTGTTCTGCCTCGGCAACCCCGACCGCATCCCGCCGCGGCTGCGCGGCGCGTTCTTCCGGCTCGCGGCCCGCTGGTACGCCCGGCACCTCCCGGAGGGCTTCACCGCCCCCGCGGACAAGGCCCTCGGCTACCGGCGGCTGGCCCGCGGCAGCTGGCTGCTGGCCCGGTTGGGCGACGTGCCGCGCGAGGTCCGCAAGGAGCTGACGCGGCGCAGGCGGCGGGTGCGCCGGCAGCTCGCGCAGCGGGCCAAGACCGCGCTGTACGCCTACCACCTGCGGCGGCCCCTCGACCCCGGCCTCGCGGTGTACTCGGCGTACTGGGACCGCGGGGTGTTCTGCAACCCGGCCGCGATCTACCACAAGGCGCGGGAGATCGCCCCGGGCGTCCACGGGGTGTGGCTGGTCCGCAAGTCCGACGTGCCCCGGGTGCCCAAGGGCGTGGACTACGTCGTACCGCGCACCCGGCGCTACTGGCGGCTGATGGCCCGGGCCACGTACCTGATCAGCAACGTCAACTTCCCCAACGACGTGCGCAAGCGGCCCGGCAGCGTCCACCTGCAGACCCACCACGGCACCCCGCTGAAGAAGATGGGCATCGACCAGCAGCGCTACCCGGCCTCCGCCAAGGGCATGAGCTTCCGCCGGCTGCTGGAGCGGGTCGACCGCTGGGACTACAGCCTGTCCTCCAACCCGCACTCCAGCGAGGTGTGGGAACGCGTCTACCCCTCCTCCTGGCAGCACCTGGAGACCGGCTACCCGCGCAACGACGTCTTCCTGACCGCGGGCGCCGCCGAGGTCGCCCGCGCCCGCGCCGCCCTGGGCATCGCCCCCGGCCGCACCGCGCTCCTGTACGCGCCCACCATTCGCGACTACCAGCGCAACTTCGTGCCGCGGCTGGACGTGGAGCGGGTGTGCCGCGCCCTCGGCGAGGACTTCGTCCTGCTGACCCGCATCCACTACTTCCACGGCGAGGACGCCCGGCTGAAGGCGCTGCACGAGGAGGGGCTGCTGGTCGACGTGTCCCGGCACCCCTCGGTCGAGCAGCTGTGCCTGGCCGCCGACGCCCTCGTCACCGACTACTCGTCGATCATGTTCGACTACGCGCTCCTCGACCGCCCCATCGTCGTCCACGCCGACGACTGGCCGGTCTACCGGGCCAGCCGCGGCGTCTACTTCGACCTGCTCTCCGGCGCCCCGGGCGAGACCCCCGGCGCGGTCTCCACCAGCGACGACGAACTGATCGCGACCTTCCGGGACGGCGCCTGGAACAGCCCGGAGGCGGCCCGGCTGCGGGCCGCGTTCCGCCGCCGCTTCTGCGCCTTCGACGACGGCCGGGCCGCCGAGCGCGTCGTACGGCGGGTCTTCCTCGGCGAGAGCGATCCACTGCCCTTCGTGCCCCTGGAGGAGCGCACCCCCGCACCCGCGCCCGGAGTCCCGGCCGGCGCCGGCCCGCTGGAGGAGCCGCGCTCGGGTCCGCAGGAGGCCGCCGCACGGCCCTGACCGCGCCCCGTACGGGCCCCGCCGGGATGCAGCGGCGCCCGTCACGATCAAGCATCGAGAGGACGAGGTGACGAGCCGACGAGGGCCGGGAGGGCTGCGGTGACCGGCGTGCTGACCCAGCGGGACTGGCGGATCCAGACGTACGAGCTGCGGGAGGTGCGCCGGCCCTCCCCGTACCTGATCCTCGGCACCCTCTTCTGGGCGGTCGTGGCCTACCGCACCTGGCAGGCGCCGATCGCCTCCGACTTCGGGCAGCACGCCGCCGCGATCGAGCGGATCGCCGCGGACTGGCGGCACCCGGCCAACCCGCTGCTCGACGTGCCGGGCACCGGCAGCCCCTACTTCACCCCGTACACCGTGCTGCTGGGCCTGCTGTCGAAGCTGACCGGCGTACCGGGCTGGCAACTGCTCAAGGGGTGCGGCCCGGTCAACCTGGCGCTGGTCGTCACCGGCATCGGCGCCTTCACCCGCACCCTGAGCCGCCGCCGCTGGGCGCCGGTGCTGGCGCTCGCCGCGTTCGTGCTGCTGTGGGGGCCGGAGCACAAGGAGTGGAGCGGCTTCCTCGGCCTGCAGTCGATGATCCGCGGGCTCACCTACCCCAGTGCCTTCGCCGTGGGCGTGACGTTCTGGGTGTGGGCGCTCACCGCGCGGGCCGCCCGCCGCGGCGTCGCGGGGACCTGGCTGCACGCCTGGCTCGGACTGCTCATCGGGACCGTGCTGCTGGTCCACCCCTTCACGGCGATGGGCACCGTCATCGGCGTGGTCGCCATCGTCATCGGCATGCAGCGCATGCCCGTCGCCGCCGGGGTCCTCGGCCGGTGGGCGCTGACCGGCGCGGTCGCCTTCGCGGTCGCCGCCTGGTGGCCGTACTTCAGCCTCTCCTCGCTGCTCGGCGACCCCACCGTCGACGACGTCCACCGGCGGCTGTACGCCGACCTGTGGCAGTGGTACGGCCTGGCCCTGGCCGGGTTGCCGGCCCTGCTGTGCCGGCTGCGGGTCAACCGCTTCGACCCGCTGGTGCTGATGTTCGCCGCCGACTGCGCCGTCGCCGCGTACGGCTGGCTCAGCGGCTCCTACTCCTTCGGGCGGATCTTCGGGCTGCTGCTGGTGCCGCTGCAGCTCGCGCTGGCGATCGAACTCGCCGAGGCCCCGCCGTGGACCCCGCTGCGCTCCGTGCTGGCGCCGCTGGCGGCGGTGGCGGCCTGCGCGGGACTGCTGGCGCAGGCGGGCGCCGTCGTCCCGGCCCGCTACGTGCCGCCCGCGCTGCACCTGCAGCGGCTGGGCACCTGGCCCGGCTACCTGTGGGCGCAGGAGCACGTCGCCGTCGGGGACGTGCTGCTGACCGACGGGTACGACCCCAAGCACGTCATGCCCGCCTACGGCGCGTTCCTCGTCTCACCCGCCTGGCCCGACCCGTCGACCACGGCGGCCGACCGCGCCCGCCGCGAGCAGGACGTACGCGCCTACCTGTCCCCCTCGACGCCCGCGGAGCAGCGCCTGGACATCGCCCGTCGCTACCACGTGAAGTGGGTGATGACCGGCTCCGGCGACCCGGCACCGCCGGGCGGCGTCGAGGTCGCCCGGGGCCCGCGCACCGGCGAGCGGCTGTACCGGGTCGGCTGATCCCTTCCACGCGGCAGGGGCCGGGGAGCACCGCTCCCCGGCCCCTGCCGTCGTCCTGCCGCGGTCGTACGCGTCAGCGGCGGGCCCGCAGCAGCGAGCGGATCGTGCGCATCGCCACCGACAGGTTCGCCAGGTCGAAGCTCTCCGAGCCCTGGATCTCGTCCAGGGTCGTCCTGGCCCGCCCGATCAGCGCGCTGTTGGACTCCTCCCACGCCTGGTAGCGCTGCTCCGGGGTGGAGGAGCCGTTGCCGACGGACAGCACGTCCTGGGTGAGCGCCGCGTGCGCCGCGAACAGGTCCTCGCGGATCGACGCGCGGGCCATGGAGTGCCAGCGGTCGGCGCGCGGCAGCTCGATGATCCGGTCGAGCAGCTGCGTGATCTGCAGCCGGTCGGCGAGGTCGTAGTAGACCTCGGCGACCGCCAGCGGGTCCTTGCCGGTCCGGTCGGCGACGTCGACGATGTCGAGCGTCGGGAAGGCCGAGGAGAGCCCGGCGACCCGCGTCGCCAGCTCGTCCGGCACGCCCGCGCCCGTCAGTTCGTCGTGGATCGACTGGTACCACTCCAGGTCCGCGCCGCGCAGCAGCTTCGGCAGCACCGCCCACACGGTGGCGACGCCCTCGCGGAAGAAACCGATCGTCTCGGCGATCGCCAGCGGCTGCGGCCGGTTGTTCAGCAGCCAGCGGGTGCCCCGCTCGACCAGCCGCCGCGAGTGCAGCCGGATCCGGGTCTGGACGTCGGCCGCGACGACCGTGTCCAGCGCCTCCACCTCGTCCCAGACGCCGCCCAGGCCGAAGATGGCGCGGGCCGCGGTGTGCGCCCGAACGATCTCCTCGGTGGTGGCCCCGGTCTCCTCCTTGAAGCGGTGCAGGAAGGTGGTGCCGCCGGTGTTGACGGTGTCGTTGACCAGCACCGTCGTGACGATCTCGCGCCGCAGCGCGTGCTTGTCGATCTGCGCGTGGAACCGCTCGTGCAGCGCCTTCGGGAAGTACGCGTCGAGCAGCTGCCGCAGGTATGGGTCGTCGGGCAGGCCCGTGCCGAGCAGTTCCTCCGCCACCGTGATCTTCGTGTAGGCGAGGAGGACGGCCAGCTCCGGCTGGGTCAGCCCGTGGCCGGCGCTCAGCCGCTCGCGGATCTGCCGGTCGGAGGGCAGGAACTCCAGGGCCCGGTCCAGCTTGCCGTCGCGCACCAGCTTGCGCAGGTAGCGCTGGTGGGCGTGGAGCAGGCTGGCGGACTGCGCCATGCCGTTGGCCAGCGCCACGTTCTGCGCGTAGTTGTTGCGCAGCACCAGGTCGCCGACCTCGTCGGTCATCTCGGCCAGTAGCGCGTTGCGCTGCTTGACCGTCATGTCGCCCTCGGTGACGACCGCGTTGACCAGGATCTTGATGTTGACCTCGTGGTCGGAGGCGTCCACACCCGCGCTGTTGTCGATGGCGTCGGTGTTGACCCGGCCGCCGGTCTGCGCGAACTCGATCCGGCCGAGCTGGGTCAGGCCCAGGTTGCCGCCCTCACCGACGACCTTCACCCGCAGGTCGCCGCCGTCCACCCGGATCGCGTCGTTGGCCTTGTCGCCGACGTCCAGGTGCGACTCGGTGGCGGCCTTCACGTAGGTGCCGATGCCGCCGTTCCACAGCAGGTCCACCGGGGCCTTGAGGATCGCCTTCATCAGGTCGGCCGGGGTCATCTTCGCCACCGGCTGCTCGATGCCGAGCGCCTTGCGAATCTGCGGGGTGAGCGTGATCGCCTTGGCGCTGCGCGGGAAGATCCCGCCGCCGTGCGAGATCAGCTTGGTGTCGTACTCCGCCCACGAGGAACGCGGCAGCTCGAACATCCGGCGGCGCTCCGCGTACGAGGTCGCCGCGTCCGGGTCGGGGTCGATGAAGATGTGCCGGTGGTCGAAGGCCGCGACCAGCCGGATGTGCTCGCTGAGCAGCATGCCGTTGCCGAAGACGTCACCGGACATGTCGCCGACGCCGACGACGGTGAAGTCCTCGCTCTGCGTGTCGTGGCCCGTCTCGCGGAAGTGCCGCTTGACCGACTCCCAGGCGCCGCGGGCGGTGATGCCCATCCTCTTGTGGTCGTAGCCGACCGAGCCGCCGGAGGCGAAGGCGTCGCCGAGCCAGAACCCGTACGAGGTGGCGACCTCGTTGGCGATGTCGGAGAAGGACGCGGTGCCCTTGTCGGCCGCGACCACCAGGTAGGTGTCGTCGCCGTCGTGGCGCACCACGTCGGCGGGCGGCACGACCTTGCCGCCGACCAGGTTGTCGGTGACGTCGAGCAGACCCGAGATGAAGGTCTTGTAGGAGGTGATGCCCTCGGCCAGCCACGCCTCGCGGTCGGCGGCCGGGTCCGGCAGCTGCTTGGCGACGAAGCCGCCCTTGGCGCCGACCGGCACAATGACGGTGTTCTTCACCATCTGCGCCTTGACCAGGCCGAGGACCTCGGTGCGGAAGTCCTCGCGCCGGTCGGACCAGCGCAGGCCGCCGCGGGCGACCTTGCCGAAGCGCAGGTGCACGCCCTCCACGCGCGGCGAGTACACCCAGATCTCGTACGCCGGGCGCGGCGCGGGCAGGTCCGGGATCGCCTGCGGGTCGAACTTCATCGACACGTAGGCGTGCGGCTTGCCGCCGCCGGCGCGCTGGAAGTAGTTGGTGCGCAGCGTCGCCTTGATGAGCGTCAGGAAGGAGCGCAGGATGCGGTCCTCGTCCAGGCTGGCGACCTGCTCCAGGGCGGCGTCCACCTCCTCCAGCAGGGCGTCGGTCAGCTCGCTGCCGGCCCGCTGGTGGTCCGGGGAGAGCCGGGCCTGGAACAGGTTGACCAGCAGCCTGGTGGTGTGGACGTTGTTGCGGAGGGTGTCCTCCATGTAGTCCTGCGAGAAGGCCGTGCCGGCCTGCCGCAGGTACTTGGCGTACGCCCGCAGCACCATCGCCTGGCGCCAGGACAGCCCGGCGCGCAGCACCAGGGAGTTGAAGCCGTCGTTCTCGGCCTGCCCGGTCCAGGTCGCGGTGAAGGCGTCCTGGAAGCGCTCACGGGCGTCGTCGCCGAGGTCGCCCAGCGAGGGGTCGATGCGCAGCCCGAAGTCGTAGATCCAGGCGCGGGTGCCGTCGGCGCGGCGCATCTCGTACGGGCGCTCGTCGATGACCTCGACGCCCAGGCGCTGCAGCACCGGCAGCACCGCGGACAGCGAGACGGGGGCACCGGTGCGGTAGATCTTGAAGCGGCGCTCGTCGGGTGCGGCGCCGACCGGCTCGTACAGGCTGAGGCAGAAGTCCTCGCCGTTGAGCCGCTCCAGGTGCTGCAGGTCCGCGACGGCCGCGCGGGGCGTGAAGTCGGCGCGGTAGCCGTCGGGGAAGGCGTGCGCGTAGCGGCGGGTCAGCTCGGCCGCGCGCTCCTCGCCGCACTCGGAGGTCAGCGCCTCGGCGAAGCCGTCCGCCCACGAGCGGGCGGCGTCCGCGAGCCGGTTCTCGATCCGCTCGATGTCGCGTTCCGTCAGCTGCGGCAGCGCGGTGCCGGACGCGACACGGACCACGAAGTGCAGCCGCGAGAGCACCGACTCGGTGTTCCAGGCGGTGAAGTCGGCCGTGACGCCGTTCAGCTCCTCCTTGAGGATGTCGGTCAGCCGCAGCCGCACGCCCGTGGTGTACCGGTCGCGGGGCAGGTAGACCAGCGCCGAGAAGTACCGGCCGTACTCGTCCTGGCGCAGGAACAGCCGCAGCCGGCGGCGCTCCTGGAGGTAGAGCACGCTGGTGACGATCTCGCGCAGCTCGTCGGGACCGGTCTGGAACAGCTCGTCGCGCGGGTACGTCTCCAGGATCTGCAGCAGGTCGCGCCCGTCGTGGCTGTCCGGGGAGAAGCCCGCGCCGTCCAGCACCTCCTGCACCTTGCGGCGGATCACCGGCACGCGGCGCACGGACTCGGTGTAGGCGGCCGAGGAGAACAGGCCGAGGAAGCGGCGCTCGCCGACGACGTTGCCGTCGGCGTCGAACTTCTTCACCCCGATGTAGTCGAGGTAGGACGGACGGTGCACGGTGGCACGGCTGTTGGCCTTGGTGAGGATCAGCAGCTTGTGCTCGCGGGCCTTCTTGCGGGCGTCCGCGGGCAGCCGGTTGAAGGACGGCGAGACCGCCTGGCCGCTCTCGGACTCCTCCACGCGGTGCTGCGGGTCGGAGCGCAGGATGCCGAGCCCGGTGCCGGGGACGGCGGTGAGCACGTCCTCCTCGCCCTCCGGGGTGGTCTCCGTGGTCAGCGCGTACTCGCGGTAGCCGAGGAAGGTGAAGTGGTCCTCGGACAGCCAGCGCAGCAGCTCCCAGGCCTCGCCGACCTCCTGCTCGGGGAGCGCGGGCGGGGTCGCGGCCAGCTCGTCGGCGATGCGCAGCGCGGCGTCGCGCATCTTCTGCCAGTCCTCGACGGTCTCGCGGACGTCGGACAGCACCCGGCGCAGGTCCGCGGTGATCTGCTTGAGGTCCTCGCGGTCGGTCTCGCGGTCGGTCTCGACGTGGATCCAGGACTCGGTCAGCACGTCGTGCGGCACTCCGGCGCCGTCGCCGGGCACGGCGTCCAGCACCTCCAGCAGCTTCCCGGTCACGTCCCGGCGCACCAGCATCTGCGGGTGGACGACGACGTGGATCGCGCGGTCCTGCCGGGACAGTTCGTTGGTGACGGAGTCGACCAGGAACGGCATGTCGTCGGTGACCACCTCGACGACCGTGTGGCTGCACGTCCACCCGTTCTCCTCCACCGAGGGGGTGTGCACGCGGACGTTGGCCGTCCCCTGCGGGCGCACCTCGGCGAGGCGGTGGTGGGACACGGCGGCGCCGAAGACGTCCACCGGGTCGCGGTCGAGCAGGTCCTCGGGGGCGCTGTGCAGGTAGTAGCGCTGGAGGAACGCTTCCAGCGCCTCCTTCTCGAGGCCCTGGCCAGGTTGTCCCCCCGCCGGGCTGTTCTCAGCTACCCGGGCCGCCCGTGCGAGCAGCTCGGCCTTTGCTTCGTCCAGCTTGGTCTGCATGTCCTCATGCTCCTGTCGCGCGCCATTGCGTGACGTAGGTGATGGAGATCGGTGGATCAGCGCTGATCACGCTGTAAGGCTATCGCTACGGCCGGGGGGGCTGTCAGGGGCTCTTTGTGTACAAAACCACGAACCAATCTTTGACGAACTGGACAGTCCGGCCGGGCGGGTGCAGGTTGAGGAGGGGAACGTCGCGGGGATGTTCCGGGACGTTCACACGACCGGTGCGCGGGACGGCACGGCGGCAGTACGCAGCGGACGGACAGCAGGCGGACAGCAGACGGCGAGAGGCGGGACACCCAGCCATGGCCACCAAGATCCTCATCGTGACCGGCGACGCGGCGGAATCGCTGGAAGTCATGTACCCCTACCAACGGCTCCTCGAAGAGGGGTACGAGGTGCACATCGCGGCGCCCAGCCGCAAGAAGCTCAGGTTCGTCGTCCACGACTTCGAGGAGGGCTTCGACACCTACACCGAGAAGCCCGGCTACACCTGGCAGGCCGACCTGTCCTTCGCGGACGTCGAACCCGGCGAGTACGCGGCCGTGGTCATCCCGGGCGGGCGCGCCCCCGAGTACCTGCGCAACGACCCGGAGCTGCGCAAGGTCCTCAAGGCGTTCTTCGACGCCGACAAGCCCGTCGCGCAGATCTGCCACGGGCCCCTGCTCACGGCCGCCGTGGGCGCCCTCAGCGGGCGCCGCGTCACGGCCTACCCGGCGCTGGAGATGGACATGGAGGCGGCCGGCGCGAGCTTTCAGGACTCCGAGGCCGTCGTCGACGGCGTCGTGGTCTCCGCCCGGGCCTGGCCGGACCACCCGGCGTGGATGCGCGAGTTCCTCACGGTGCTGCGCTCCAAGGCGCCGGTGACCTGACGGCCCGCCGCACCGCCGCCCGGGGCCCGGCGGGGGCCCGGGCGGCGCGGGCGTGCTCGCGGCGGGCGGGGTCGTCGGGGGACGGCCGGGCTCAGGCGGCCCGGGTTCGGGCGGCCGGGTTCGGGCGGCCGGGTTCGGGCGGCCGGGTTCAGGCGGCCGGGTTCAGGCGGCGATGAGGGCCTCGGCCGCCTCCACGGCCTCCTCCAGGGTGTCGACCACCGGCACCCCCGCGGTCTCCAGGCTGGCCCGGCTGTGCGAGCCCCCGGTGTAGAGCACCGCCATGGCCCCGACGTGACGGGCGGCGACGGCGTCGTCGACGGCGTCGCCGATGACCACCATGCGGTCCGCCGCTATGCCCTCCATCGCGGCGACGTGCCGCGCCATCTGCTCGGACTTGCCGCTGTGGCTGCCCTCGGTGCGGCCGTCCACCCGCAGGAAGTGGTTCTCGATGCCGTGCGTGCGCAGGATCGGTATCAGCCGATCGTGGGGCGCCAGGGAGCACAGCGACTGCGTCAGCCCCTCGTAGCGGCGCCGCGCCAGGATCTCCGCCGCCCCCTCGGCGAGACCGCACGTACCGGCGAGGGTCCAGTAGTGGCGGTGGAAGATGTCGTCCATCACCTCCCACTCCTCGTCGGTGGGCAGGCGGCCCATGAGCCGTTCGTAGAACAGCGGGACCGGCACGCAGTACAGCTCGCGGTAGCGCTGCAGGGTGATCCGCGGGAGCCCGATCTCGGCGAAGGAGGCGTTGGTCGCCTCGATCACCGCGTCGATGTCATGGAGCAGCGTGCCGTTCCAGTCCCACACGAGATGCGCGTTCACACCCGAAACCGTACCCAGACCCCATGTCCTCAAGGCAAGTGCCCAGGTCAAATACAATCGCGGCGTGTTCGCGCGGTCACCTCACGCGATGAGCGAGGGGATCTCCTGGGTGGCGTACCAGAGCAGCTCGTGGTCCTCCGCGCCGTCGACGGTGAAACGCGCGTCGTCGTCGCCCGCGTCGGCCGCGCCGAGGGCGTCGGCGGCCGCCGTGACGTCCTGCTCGGCCTCGTCGGCGTCGGCGTGCACGGCGGCCGCCCGCGTCATCGGCACCGGTGCGGCCAGGCGCACCGCGCCCAGCGCGGAGGGGTCCAGGCCGCGGTCGGGGTCGAAGGCGACGGCGCCGTCGGCGACGTCCACCGCGACCACCACGCGCCGCCTGGGGGCGTCCGGCGTGGCGGCGAGCTGGCGCAGTGAGGCCTGGGCGGCGCGGGTCAGCGCGGCGTACTCCAGTTCCTCGATGTCGTCGGAGACGTACCACTCGCGCAGGCTCGGGGTCACGGCGAAGGCGTCCAGCGGGCCGGGGCCCAGCTCACCCGCCTTGTGCGCCTCGGCCAGGCCTGGGAGGGTCGTGGGGATGTAGACGCGCATGGCGTCAGCATACGGGCGCACCACCCCTGATAGGTGAATCCCGCACCGCCTCGCGGACATCGCGGGCCCCGCTTCCCGCCACGGCACCCGTCCCCGTAGAACCCGGTTACCAGCCGGTAGACCACGGGGGTCCACACCATGCCTGTCCTCACGCCCATGCCCACGACCGCGTCCATCGCGTCCACACGGCACGTCACCGCCCTGCCGCCGCACGTCTGGTTCGCCGGGCGGCTGCTGGAGGTCCTCACCGGACGGCGGCCCATCACGAGCCTCGCCGGACGGATGCAGCCCGAGGCCTACGACCGGCTCTGGGACCTGGCCGGAGCCCGCGCCGACTGGCGCTACGTCTCCCGCGGCCACCTGCCGCGACTGCTCAAGCCGCCGCGCGTCTCGCCGGTGCCGGACGGCACGGCCGTCGAGGTCAGCGCCGTCGTCCTGCTCACCCCGCACGTCGTACGGGCCCTCGCCTTCCGGCTGGAGCGCACGGACCGCGAGGCCCCTGTCCCCGGCCCCGTCCCCGTCCCCGGGCGCGAGGGCGCCGTCCGTACGGGCAGCGGCGCCGGATGGCGCTGCGCCGCCGTCGAGGCGCACTGACCGCGCCCCGGAAGGGGTCCCGGACACGCGCCGGGGCCGGACCCCGTCAGGAGTCCGGCCCCGGTCAACACGTCCGCTACTTCTTGCGGCGCCGGCCGCCCTTGGCGGCGCGGCGGCGCTCCGCCCGCGTCAGACCGTCCGACTCCGAGCCCGCGTCGCTCTCGAAGTCGCCCTCGACGACACCGCCCTCGCCGTCCACCGTGGGAGCGGAGAAGTGCAGCCGGTCGGCCCGCTTCGGCGCCTCCAGGCCCTTGGCCCGGATCTCCGGACGGGCGTCCTGCTTGACCAGCGTCGGAGCGGCGTCCTGCGGGGCGCCGGAGTCCACCGGCACCTCCTCGACCTGCTGCTCGACCTGTACCTCCAGGTTGAACAGGTAGCCGACGGACTCCTCCTTGATGCCGTCCATCATGGCCTTGAACATGTCGTAGCCCTCGCGCTGGTACTCCACCAGCGGGTCGCGCTGCGCCATCGCCCGCAGGCCGATGCCCTCCTGCAGGTAGTCCATCTCGTACAGGTGCTCACGCCACTTGCGGTCCAGCACCGACAGCACCACGCGCCGCTCCAGCTCGCGCATGATCTCCGAGCCGAGCTGCTGCTCACGGCTGTCGTACTGCTCGTGGATGTCGTCCTTGGCCAGCTCCGCGATGAAGTCCGCGGTGATCCCCGCGCGGTCGCCCGCGGCGTCCTCCAGGTCCTCCACCGTCACCGTGACCGGGTAGAGCTGCTTGAACGCGCCCCACAGCCGGTCCAGGTCCCAGTCCTCGGCGAAGCCCTCGGCCGTCTCGATCGCGATGTAGTCGTCGATCGTGTCGTCCATGAAGTGCCGCACCTGCTCGTGCAGGTCCTCGCCCTCCAGGACGCGGCGGCGCTCGCCGTAGATGACCTCGCGCTGCCGGTTGAGCACCTCGTCGTACTTCAGGACGTTCTTGCGGATCTCGAAGTTCTGCTGCTCGACCTGCGACTGCGCGGAGGCGATCGCGCGCGTCACCATCTTGTTCTCGATCGGCACGTCGTCGGGCACGTTGGCCATCGCCATCACGCGCTCCACCATCTGCGCCTTGAACAGACGCATCAGGTCGTCACCGAGGGAGAGGTAGAAGCGGGACTCGCCCGGGTCGCCCTGACGGCCGCTGCGGCCGCGCAGCTGGTTGTCGATGCGCCGCGACTCGTGACGCTCGGTGCCCAGCACGTACAGCCCGCCGAGCTCCTTGACCTCCTCGAACTCGGCCTTGACCGCCGCCTCCGCGCGCTCCAGCGCGCTCGGCAGGGCCGCCGCCCACTCCTCGACGTGCTCCACCGGGTCCAGACCACGCTGCCGCAGCTCCGCCTCGGCCAGGTCGTCCGGGTTGCCGCCCAGCTTGATGTCCGTACCGCGGCCGGCCATGTTCGTGGCCACCGTCACGGCGCCCTTGCGGCCCGCCTGCGCGACGATCGACGCCTCACGCTCGTGCTGCTTGGCGTTCAGCACCTCGTGCGGCACACCGCGCTTGTTCAGCTGCTGCGACAGGTACTCGGACTTCTCCACCGAGGTCGTGCCGACCAGGACCGGCTGGCCCTTCTCGTGCTTCTCGACGATGTCCTCGACGACCGCCGCGAACTTCGCCTCCTCGGTGCGGTAGATCAGGTCCGCCCGGTCCTTGCGCTGCACGTTGCGGTTGGTCGGGATCGGGACCACGCCGAGCTTGTAGATCTGGTGGAACTCCGCGGCCTCGGTCATCGCCGTACCGGTCATGCCCGAGAGCTTGGAGTACAGGCGGAAGAAGTTCTGCAGGGTGATCGTGGCGAGCGTCTGGTTCTCGTCCTTGATGTCCACCCCCTCCTTCGCCTCGATCGCCTGGTGCATGCCCTCGTTGTAGCGGCGGCCGGCCAGGATACGGCCGGTGTGCTCGTCGACGATCATGACTTCGCCGTCCATGACGACGTAGTCCTTGTCCTTCTTGTAGAGCTCCTTGGCCTTGATGGCGTTGTTCAGGTAGCCCACCAGCGGGGTGTTCACCGACTCGTAGAGGTTGTCGATGCCCAGCCAGTCCTCGACCTTGGACACGCCGGCCTCGTGGATGGCGACGGTGCGCTTCTTCTCGTCGAAGTCGTAGTCACCGGTCTCGGCCTTGCCCATGCTGCCGGCCTCGCCCGCCTTCAGGCGGGTCACCAGGCGGGCGAAGTCCGAGTACCACTTCGTGGCCTGGTCCGCGGGGCCCGAGATGATCAGCGGGGTGCGGGCCTCGTCGATGAGGATCGAGTCCACCTCGTCCACAACCGCGAAGTTGTGGCCGCGCTGCACCAGTTCGTCCTTCGACCACGCCATGTTGTCGCGCAGGTAGTCGAAGCCGAACTCGTTGTTGGTGCCGTAGGTGATGTCGCAGGCGTACTGCTCGCGGCGCTGCGCCGGGGTCATGTTCGCGAGGATGCAACCGACGTCCAGGCCCAGGAAGCGGTGCACCCGGCCCATCCACTCCGAGTCGCGCTCGGCGAGGTAGTCGTTGGTGGTGATCAGGTGCACGCCCTTGCCGGACAGCGCGTTCAGATAGGTCGGCAGCGTACCGACCAGGGTCTTGCCCTCGCCGGTGCGCATCTCGGCGACATAACCGAGGTGCAGTGCCGCACCACCCATGATCTGGACGTCGTAGTGCCGCTGACCCAGGACGCGCTTGGCTGCCTCGCGGACGGTGGCGAACGCCTCGGGGAGCAGGTCGTCCAGGCTCTCGCCGTCGGCGTAGCGCTCCTTGTACTCGTCCGTGAGCGCCCGCAGCTCGGCGTCCGTCAGATTGACGAAGTCCTCTTCAATGGAATTGACCTGGTCCGCGATGCGGTGCAGCTTGCGCAGGATCTTGCCTTCGCCTGCACGCAGGATCTTGTTGAGGACGGACACGTAGGCTGGCTCCTTGCCGGTCGGGCCTGGCACGGTTTCTCGCGCTGGCACAGCAGGTCACACCCCGCTGCAACGGCCATCGTAAGCGAGGACACCAGCGGGCCGGGAGGTCCGTCGCCAAGCCGGGCGGTTCTCCCTGCCGATCCCGCGCCCGATCCGGTCCTTTCCGGTCGAGAACGCACCCCCCGCTCGGGGATACTCCGACCCATGGAGCCGATAAGCCTCACCACCGAGCGCCTCGTCCTGCGCCCCTTCGGACCGGACGACGCCGAGGCCGTCCGCCTCGCCTGCCAGGACCCGGAGATCCCCCGCTGGACTCCCGTGCCGTCCCCGTACACCCACGGACACGCGCAGGAATTCGTCACCCGGACCTGCCCCGACGGCTGGCGCGACGACACCGTCTACAACTTCGCCGTCACCACGCGCGACGAGGGACGCCTGGTGGGCGCCATGGGGCTGGTGCGGCTGGCCCAGCTGAACACCGCGGAACGGCAGGCCGAACTCGGCTACTGGACCGCCAAGGAACAGCGCGGCCGCGGCCTCACCTCCGAGGCCGCCCGCGCGGTCGCCCGCTGGGCCTTCGACGACCTCGGCGTGGAGCGCCTGGAGTGGTTCGCCGAGGCGGGCAACGCCGGCTCCCGCGCCGTCGCCGTCAAGGCCGGCTTCCGGATGGAGGGCACCATGCGCGCCAAGATCGTCCACCAGGGCACCCGCCGCGACGCCTGGATCGGCTCCCTGCTCCCCTCCGACCTCGGCCTGGGCGGCGGCGCGGCCTACCTCCCGCACCAGGGCTGATGACCGCGGCGGCCGGCCCGGCCGCGAACCCCCCGGGCCCCCGGCGGGCGGGGGCCGCGGACCCGGCACGGACCGGAATGTCAGTGGCGGCTTCTAGGGTGGGCCCATGACGACGCCCGTGGCCCTCTCCGCCGACGACGCCCGCCGCACCGCCCTGCGCGCCCAGGGCTTCCTCGGCGCGCCCGACCGCCGCGGCGGCGTCCGCGGCGTCCTGCGGCGGCTGGGCGCGGTGCAGCTCGACACCATCTCCGTGCTCGCCCGCTCCCACGAGCTCATCCCCTACGCCCGCCTCGGCGCCGTCGGCCGCGCCGCCGTCGAGGCCGCGTACTGGACGGAGAACCACGCCTTCGAGTACTGGTCGCACGCCGCCTGCATCCTCCCCATCGAGGAATGGCCGCACTTCGCCTTCCGCCGCCGCGCCCGGCGGGCCCGCGGCCACCGCTGGCACGTGCTGCAGGACGCCGACCGCTCCACCGCCGCCGTCCTGGACCGGCTCAAGACCGACGGCCCGCTGACCTCCACCGAACTCGGCGGCGCCAAGAACGGCGGCCCCTGGTGGGACTGGTCCGAGACGAAGATCGCGGTGGAGTGGCTCCTCGACACCGGCGACGTCGTCTGCACCCAGCGGCGCGGCTGGAAGCGCGTCTACGACCTCGCCGAGCGGGCCGTCCCCGACGACCTCCTCCACGACGACATCGACGACGCGGAATGCCTGCGCCGCCTGGTCGCCCAGGCCGGCGCCGCACTGGGCGTCGCCACCCGGGCCGACCTCGCCGACTACCACCGGCTCAAGGGCGAGCAGGTCGACTCGGTCGTCGCCGACACCGGGCTCGTCCCCGTCCAGGTCGAGGGCTGGGGCGGCAAGCCCGCCTGGGCCGACCCCACCGCCCTGGCCGAGGCCTCCCGCGGCGGCCGGCACCGCACCACCCTGCTCTCCCCCTTCGACTCCCTGATCTGGGACCGGCCCCGCACCGAGCGCGTCTTCGGCTTCACCCACCGCCTCGAGGCGTACGTCCCCAAGCCCCAGCGCATACACGGCTACTTCGCGATGCCGCTGCTGGCCGGCGGCCGGCTCGTCGGCCGCGCCGACCCGGCCCGCGAGGGAAGCACCCTGATCGCCCGTCAGGTCTCACTGGACTCCGCGCGCGCCGTCGAACCCATGGCGCAGGCACTGCGCGAGGCCGCCACATGGGTCGGCTGCGAGGAGGTCCGCGTCGAACGGCTCGACGACCCCAAGCTCGCCGTGGCCCTGACCGAAGCCCTCGCCACCCCTTGACCGACTGACGGGCTGACCGACTGACCGGCGGACGGGCCGGTCCCGGCTCAACGGATCTCGAGGATCTTCTCCCGCATCGCGTACACCACCGCTTCCATCCGCGAGTGCAGCTGCAGCTTCTCCAGGATGTTCCGCACGTGGTTCTTCACCGTGTTCTCGCTGATGAAGAGCTCCTTGGCGATGTCCCGGTTGTTCATGCCCGTGGCCACCAGCTTCAGCACCTCCAGCTCACGGTCCGTCAACCGGGGCGCGGGCACCAGCCGGCGCTCGTCCGTGCGCTGGATCATCGACTTGAACTCGGTGAGCAGCTTCGACGCCATCGACGGGCTGATCTGCGACTGGCCGTCCGCCACCGCGCGGATCGCCGTGGCCACCTCGTCCGTGGAGATCTCCTTGAGGAGGTAGCCGGTCGCCCCGGCCTTGATGGCCTCGTAGAGGTCCGCCTCCTCGTCGCTCATCGTCAGCATGATGATCTTCGCACTGGGAGCCACCTCCTTGATGGAGGTGCACGCCTCGATACCGCCCCGCCGCGGCATCCGCACGTCCATCAGCACGATGTCCGGCAGCAGGTCCGCGGCCTTTTCCGTCGCCTCCGCGCCGTCCCCCGCCTCGCCGACGACCTGGATGTCCTCCTCCTGCGCGAGCACGATCTCCAGACCCCTGCGGAACAGGGCGTGGTCGTCCACCACGAGCACCCTGATCGGCTCCTTGCGCGGCGCGCCGGCGACGCCCGTGTCCCTCGCGGCACCCGTCACGGGCTCCGCGCCACCGGCTGGCGCGGGCTCGAAGCTGTCCGCCATCGGTTCCCCTCCCTCGGGCCGGCGCCCGCGGTAGTCGCACTGTCCCTGCCGGGCCAACCGGGCGCTGCGGCCCGTCCATTGGCTGCCGGGCCATGATTTCACGCCCGGGCACGACGACGCCCCCAGGCAATGGTCGTTTTCCCGCCCGGGAGCGCCGCCCCTGACCCCTGACCCCTAGTTCACCGGCGGAGCGCTCCGCCCGCGCCGGCCGGCGCGTCCTCGACGGACGGGTCCGCCTTGAGGTGGATGACGCCGTAGTCGTAGCCGTGCCGCCGGTAGACGACACTCGCTTGTTCCGTGTCGGAGTCGATGAACAGGTAGAAGTCGTGCCCGATCAGTTCCATCTCGTAGAGTGCCTGGTCGAGCGTCATCGGTGCTGCCGCGTGCGTCTTCTCGCGAACCACCAGGGGTCCTTCACCCTGGACCTCGAGACGACCGCCGATCTTGGTGGTGGGCACGCCCGTGGACGTCTCCCCGGCGGTCGGGGTGCCGTTCAGTTCGGTCGTGGCCAGTCCGGCCGTCGCCTCCGCCACGCTCATCGGCGTCCGACTGCCGCCGCGATGCACCCGGCGCTTGTCGGCCGCCTTGCGCAGCCGCGCCTCGAGCTTGTTCGCGGCGACGTCAAGCGCCGCATAGGGGTCGGTCGCGGCGGCCTCGGCCCGGATCACCGGGCCACGGGTGCGCAGCGTGATCTCCACCCGGTCGGAACGGTCTGCCTGCCGGGGGTTCGGTTCCTTGGACACCTCGACCTCGAGGCTCATCACCTTGCCGTCGAGCTTCTGGATCTTCTCCAGCTTCTCGTTCACGTGCTTCCGGAACCGCTCGGGCACCTCGGTCTTACGGCCCTTGACGACGATGTCCACGCAGAACTCCGTTCCCGGATCGCCTCGGTCTCACGGGGCGATCCCTTGCGCTGAGGCCGGCGGGCACCAGGTCCCGCCCGGCGTCGACGTTCGTTGCCGCTCCGCGCGCTCGGAGGCTTCCGGGCGGCGAAGCCGCGACTCTCACCTCCTCCTCCCCCGCGAGACAGATATTCACCCACTGAACCGTGGGTGAACCCCGTCTCGCGGTCCGTGAAACGGCGGCCCACCATGGGCACCGCCGCCCCTCACCACCGAACATAGACCCGCGGACCCGGGGTCGGCACCCCCAGATGCGCTATACCTCCCTTCGGGTGAAATGACCGTTGTGCCACCTGCGAGATCGGCCCTGACCTTCGGATTCCGCTTGCCTTTCGACCGCCCGTTCGGCCGCCCGGCGGGCCTGTCCTCCCGCGCTGTCCGGGCCGTGGTCCGGCGTGGTGCGGGCCGCCTTGCCGGCCGCGGTTCGGGCGCCGTTCGGGCCGGCTTTCCGGCCGCGGTTCGGACCGCGTCCGTCGCCGGGTGCCGGGCCGCCGTGGGGGTGCCGGGCGCTACCGCCGGCCCGCGGTGTGGCGCAGCGGCGCCGGTCCGCCGACCACCGCCGCGGCCATGACCTGCCCTCCGGCGTCCTCGACCGCGCGGGCCGCGGCGGCGAGCGAGGCGCCGGTGGTCATCAGGTCGTCCACCAGCACCACCGGCGCGGTCCGCAGGAGGCGGCCCGCCCCGCGTACGGCGGTCAGGGCGCCGGCGAGGTTCGCGGGCCTGGCCCGGGCGCCGAGGCCCGACTGGTCGGCCACCGCCCGGCGCTGCCGCAGCACCGCCGCCACCCGGACGGACAGCCCGTCCCGCCTCAGGTCCGCGGCGGCGGCGAGGGCGAGGCGGCGGGTCGCGTCGTGGCCGCGGGCGGCGACCGCCCGGCGGGAGGAGGGGACGGGGACGAGGAGAACCGGGGGGAGAGCGAGGGCCGGGGGGAAGAGCGGGGGGACGGGGAGGATGTCCTGCCGGTGCCGCGTCTCGGGGGCCCCTCCCCCTCCCCCTCCCCGCACCGCTGCGTAGACCGCCCCCGCCAGCGCCTCGCCCAGCGGGCGCGCCAGGCCCAGGGCGCCGCGCTCCTTGTGCGCCAGCAGCACCGCGCGCGGCTGGTCGGCGTAGACGGTCGACGCCCACACGGCGGGCAGCCCGGGCGGCGGTGCGTCCGGCCGGACCTCCCGCGCCCCCGGCTCGTGCAGCGCGGCGCCGCACTCCTCGCACAGCACGGTCCGCGGCGCCCCGCACCCCGCGCACTCGGCCGGCAGCAGCAGCCCCGCGATCTCCCGCCACCATGACCGCACCGCGCGGCCGCACCGCAGGCCCCGCCTTCCCCGTGCTCCGCGCATGACTCAACGATGCCGGGAGTCCGCGACGACCACCAGCCCCGTCCCCAGCCTGTGGATAACTTCCGCCGCGCCCTCCACCTCAAGGCCCCACGGCCTCACGACCCCAGGCCCGGCGCCCGGCGCCCCGCGCTCCGCTCGCGGCGCAGGAACCCCGTGCCCGGGACCGCCGGTCAGCCCGGGTAGACGGGCGAGCCGCCCTTGCCCGCGACTTCCTTCCAGTTCGAGTCGGGCGGCAGCCGGAAGACGCCGCCGTCGAGCTCCGCGAGCAGCGGCTGGTCCTGGCGCTCCGAGGCGGCCACCGACACCACGCCGCTGATGCCCGGCAGGCTCGACGAGGACGTTCCCGAGCCGTCGGCGTCCACGTACTGGATCTGCGGCACTCCCCCGGCCTCGCGTCCCACGACGACCAGCCGGCTGAACCCGGCCCAGGAGGCCGCTATGACGTCCTCGAGCTGCGGTGCGACGCTGCGCAGCCCGGCCACCGTGATCTTCTGGTCGCCGGCGGTACCGGTGCGCTCGATCCGCCCGAGTTGCAGCGTGGTGTGGTCGCCGGCGCGCACCAGCAGGGCGATGCGCACGCCGTCGGCCGCGACCCGCAGCGCCTCGATGCGCCCGTCGCCGAGCTCCGGCATGTCGACGGGCACGGGGTCGCCGGCGCCGTCCGGCAGCATGTACAGGTGCGGATTCGCGGGGTCGCGGTCGGCGATCCACAGGTCGCCGTAACCGTCCCAGCTGGGGGTCGTCAGCCGGTTCTTCGGGTCGGTGGCCTGGCTGCGCAGGACGACGGGGCCGAGCTGGGCGTCCGCGCTGAGGCCGGTCACGTAGAGGCTCGCGTCGTCCTCGCTGAGGGCGGCGGCGTACTGCTCGTCGCGCCGTACGGCGGCGG
This sequence comes from Streptomyces sp. NPDC008238, assembly GCF_042956445.1. NCBI lineage: Bacteria > Bacillati > Actinomycetota > Actinomycetes > Kitasatosporales > Streptomycetaceae > Streptomyces > Streptomyces sp. NPDC008238. The sequence goes on from NZ_JBIBGK010000011.1 coordinate 221,335, forward strand.
AGCCGACCTTGAACGTCCCGGAGCCGAGCGGTCCCTCGACCTCGCCGGGCAGCGGGGTCTCGTCGGTGCTGTCGAAGCTGACGAGGTGGTGCTCCGCGTCGATGTAGTACTGCTCCTTGCTCTCCCCGACGAGCTTGTCGGGCGCGTAGGCGCGGCGGGCCTCGTCACGCTGCAGCGTGCACAGGGTGCGGCCGGAGGGTGCCTGGAGTGCGACGGAGGGCACGGGCGTGGACGACATGCCCTGGATGGTCTGGATCAGCTGGGCGGCCATCCGTTCGCAGCGTGTGCCGTCGCCGCCGGGGGATCCCTTGAGCTTGACCGTCACGCGCTGGGAGTCGTCGAGTTCGACCTCCTCGGCGCGGATCCCGGTGGGGAACGCCGAGACGACGACGGGCTCCAGCCAGTCGGTGGGCCCGGCGAGCAGGGCGTTGACGGCGTTGCTCAGCGCGTTGATGCGCTTGCGCAGGTAGATCGGGTCGGCGACGAGGGCGTCCCGGCTGGCGGCCGCATCCTTGGCGCCCGGCCCGGGGGCGGCGAAGTAGAAGGTGTCGACGGAGCGGTAGAAGCGCTGGAAGTCGGCCTCGCTCAGCACCAGGCCGTCGGCGACGCCGGCGATGCGCCATTCGCCGTCCTCTTTGGTGAGGCGTATGCCGCTGCTGAAGGTGCCGTTCTCGGCGTGGTACGCGTGCCGGTCGTCGACGGTGGCGACCTTGGCGCCGGTGAGGGTGATCTGGGTGCTGTCGCCGTCCTTGCCGTCGGCCGTCGTGCCCGGCTCCTGCAGCTGGGAGAGCGCACCGGAGAGGACGGTGATCCCCGATCCGGGTTTCCAGCGCTTGCCCTGGTCCTCGGTCATGTAGAGCTTGGCGGTGTCGTAGTCGGCCTCGTCGCTGGTGGTGGCCTCGAGGAAGCCGCTGACGATCTCGCTGGGGGTCTCGCCGCCCTGCGGTTTGACGCCGAAGACCCGGACCTGGGGGTCGGTGTCGGCGTGCTTCTCACCGCCGACCTTGTGCACCTCGCCGCCGCTGGGCATGGAGGCGCAGCCCGTGAGCAGCACGAGTCCGCTCAGGAGCAGGCCTGCAACGGCCGGCCTGCGGAGGCCGCCCCCCTTCGCGCGCATCAGTCGTCGTCCTCCCGCGCTTCGTCCTCTGTCGTGGGGTGGGTGACCGTGCCGCCGCCCGCGCGGTGCCCGACGACCCGTGCGCCGTTGCCGGGCAGGGCGGCGGGGTCTGCGGCGGGGGGCCGCGGCGGCGTGAACGGCATGGAGGGGATGGCGGGCGCGGCGAAGCGCGGCGCCGGGAAGCCGTGGTGTGCGGGGGCCGGGGGCGTGACGGCGTCGAGCGCGGTGGCGCCCGCGGGCATGCCGCGGTGGGAGAGCGCGGTGGCGAGGTCGCGGTTGCGGCGGGAGTCCTCGGGTTCGAGGGCGATCGGTGATCCGCGCAGGCTGTCGGCGCCGGTACGGGGCAGGGTCAGCCGGAACTGGGAGCCGCCGCCGGGCTCGCCCCAGGCCTGGAGCCAGCCGCCGTGGAGGCGTGCGTCCTCCAGGGCGATGGACAGTCCGAGGCCGGTGCCACCGGTGGTGCGGGCGCGGGCGGGGTCGGCGCGCCAGAAGCGGTTGAAGACGCGGGTGGCCTCGCCGGGCTTCAGGCCGACGCCGTAGTCGCGTACGGCGACGGCAACGGCGCCTCCTGCGGAGGCCAGGCGGACGTGGACGTCGTGGCCCTCGCCGTGTTCGACGGCGTTGACGACGAGGTTCCGCAGGACGCGTTCGACGCGGCGTGCGTCGGCTTCGACGGTGACGGGCTGTTCGTCGCCGTGGACGACGATGCGGCTGCCCTTGCGTTCCGCTATCGGCTCGGCGCCGTCGACGACGCGGCGTACGACGTCGCGCAGGTCGATGGGCTCGGCTTCGAGGGCGGCGGCGCCCGCGTCGAAGCGACTGATCTCCAGCAGGTCGGAGAGCATCGACTCGAAGCGGTCGAGCTGGTTCTGCAGCAGTTCGGCGGAGCGGGACGTCGCGGGGTCGAAGTCCTCGCGGGCCTCGTGGATGACGTCGGCGGCCATGCGGACGGTGGTCAGCGGGGTGCGCAGCTCGTGGGAGACGTCCGAGACGAAGCGGCGCTGCATCCGCGACAGGTCCTCCAGCTGCTGGATCTTGACCTGGAGGGTGTGGGCCATCTTGTTGAAGGACTCGCCGAGGCGGGCGATGTCGTCCTCGCCGGTGACCTTCATGCGTTCCTGGAGGTGTCCGGCGGCGAGGCGCTCGGAGATCCGGGCGGCCATGCGGACGGGGGTGACGACCTGACGGACGACGAGCCAGGCGATGGCGCCGAGCAGGACGACGACGAAGATCCCGGCGGTGGCCAGGGTGCCCTTGACCAGGCCGAGGGTCTTCTCCTCCTGGTCGAAGGGGAAGAGGTAGTACAGCTGGAAGGGCTTGCCGTTGGGATCGCTGAGGCGCTGGCCGACGATGAGGGCGGGCTCTCCGTCGGGGACGCTGTCGCTCTTCATCGAGGTGTAGCGCTCGAAGACGTCGGATTCCTCGTCGAGTGCCTTGCGCAGGTCCGCGGGGACGCTCTCCTCGGGCCGGACGCCGCCGGAGCCGCGGGGCGCGTGGGTGCCGGGGCTGTCGACGCCGACGCTGGTGGGCTGCTCCTGGGCGGAGCTGAGGGCGACGACGGAGTAGACGCCCTGGCCGCTGCTGGCGAGGTTCTCGACGAGGTTGTTGAGCCAGGTGGCGGTGTCGGTCTGGCTGTGCCCGTCGGCACCGGCGTCGGTGTCGCCGTTGCCGGTGACGTTGCGGGCATTCTCCTTGGCGACGGCGAAGCCGCCGACGGCCTGGCTCTGGGCGGTCTGCCGCTTGGCGTCGAGCAGTCCGTTCTTGACCTGCCCGATGACGACGACACCGAGGAGCAGGACGACACCGAGGGACATCAGCAGGGTGGTGGCGACCACGCGCAGCTGGATGTTGCGGCGCCAGAGCCGTACGGCGGGCTGCAGGGGCCGCCGGGCCCAGCGCACGAACGAGCGGAGCACCGGCAGCAGACCCGTCAGGGGGACCGCGTGCCGGCTCTCCATCCGCTCACGCTCGTACGCGGTGGCCACCTCAGCCGGGTCCGGCCTTGTAGCCGACGCCGCGGACGGTCACCACGATCTCGGGGCGCTCGGGGTCGCGTTCGACCTTGGAGCGCAGCCGCTGGACGTGGACGTTGACCAGGCGGGTGTCGGCGGCGTGCCGGTAGCCCCAGACCTGTTCGAGCAGCACCTCGCGGGTGAAGACCTGCCAGGGCTTGCGGGCGAGCGCGACCAGCAGGTCGAACTCGAGGGGGGTCAGCGCGATGGGCTGGCCGTCCCGCTTGACCGAGTGGCCCGCCACGTCGATGACGAGGTCACCGATGGTGAGCTGCTCGGGGGTGGGCTCCTCGGCCCTGCGCAGCCGGGCCCGCACGCGGGCGACGAGCTCCTTGGGCTTGAACGGCTTGATGACGTAGTCGTCGGCGCCGGACTCCAGGCCCACGACGACGTCGACCGTGTCGCTCTTCGCCGTGAGCATGACGATGGGGACCCCGGACTCGGCCCGGATCTGACGGCATACGTCGATGCCGTCCCGTCCGGGGAGCATGAGGTCGAGGAGGACCAGATCGGGCTTGGTCTCTCGGAAGGCGGCGAGGGCCTTGTCACCGTCGGCCACGAACGACGGCTCAAAACCTTCTCCGCGCAGCACGATGCCGAGCATCTCTGCCAGTGCGGTGTCGTCGTCGACGACCAGGACGCGTCCCTTCATAGCGACCATCATCCCATTTTCGCATCGATAGCTTTGACCATGGTGTTCGTCGTCACTCCCCCGTGATCTCCGTCCACTGGCATCCGTCGTTGACCTGGGATGTTCGGAGCCGTCGATGTCAGGCACAGATGTCGACCCGGGACACCTGGTTCCGGACAGTGAACACCCTGCCAGGCACATGCCCGGCTGCGCGATGGGTCATAGGGCCTTCTCCCCCTGCGGAAGGTCCTTTTCGGATGCTTCGATCCCATACGCGCTGAGCGGGATGCCACGCGGTGGCTAGCAAGGTGCGAGAAACGGCCTCCGTCTCTCAGCGGCGGAACCCGGCTCCGTGAGGGTTTCAGAGCAAAGTGGTGAACGGAGCTCTCAGGTCGACGACGTTTGCGGCGGCCAGGAACCGGCTCCGCTCTCCGCCAGGCGCAGCGTCTCCTACTACCGCCAAAGTCCCACGTATACGGCTCTGTTGCCGCCATCCCCTGCTTGCCAAGGGCCACAAGGCGCCACCCGAGGCGGGTGGCACTGCGAAGGGGTCCTTACCGTAGGCGTGCCGCGGAGGCCGAACGTGGCCGGTCGATCCCCGAGGCGCGGATTCACTCAGTTTCGGTGTGCTTGTGCAGGCGCCGCCACGCACAGCAGAGCAGCAACTCTTGGCCGATGGCGACGCGACTCGCATCGACCTGATCTTGGCATCTGTGGCGCTGCTCTGCACCCGCAGGTACGGCGGAAGACTCGCAGGCGCCATGGATACGTGAGCGAGCTCGCACGAACCTTCGAGCCTAGCCCTCTCGACCGCTGGTGCCGTTTCCAAGGCCGGACACTCAACCAGACCGTGTTGGCATGTGCCATCGGACACCGCCAGCGGAATGAACTGGCGAGTAGCCATGCCCCTTTTGGCTTCTTATGTCTATGCGCACCATGTGTGTTCTTTACTAGGTTCTGCCCCGTGAGTGGTGGACGCGTTTGCAGCCTCGGCGGGAAAGAGCCCTGGCGTCCCCTTGGGGGTTGAGCCTTCGAAGTCTCTACATCAAACGAGAGTTGCGGCCCTTGTCCAAGCTCACTTCGGAAATCGACGCCCCTTGCTGGGGTATTGAGCTCAAGGCGACAAGAAAGGTCTTGTGCTATGGCATTGGCTGAAACTCCGCCCTCCCATATAGGCCGGTGGCGGAGACACGGTCGGCTCAAGGCGACCCTCATCGCGATTCCTGCACTGGCATGGCTGACGGCTGCCAGCCTGTTCGCCAACGCCGCGCACGCGGCGGAAGCCCCCGTGGGGCTGGGGACGGCTACGAGCTACGCGGTGTTGGGCGGTTCGACGGTCACCAACACGGGCCCGAGCGTCATCAACGGCGACCTGGGCGTCAGCCCGGGCCTCGCGGTGGTGGGCTTTCCGCCGGGAATCGTCAACGGAACCATTCGCACCGGCGCAGCCGCCGCCCCGGCCCAGGCGGACCTGACCACCGCGTACAACGACGCGGCCAGCCGAGGGCCTGGGGCCAACCCAGGTGTCGAGCTCGGCGGACTGACGCTGGCACCAGGCGTCTACACGAACGGGACATTCGAAATCACCGCCGGCCAAGGCGCCCTCGTTCTCGACGGTCAGAACGACCCCAACGCCGTCTTCATCTTCCAGACGGACTCGACCCTGATCACAAGTTCGGCCAGCCAGATCACCCTCATCCGCGGGGCGAATGCCTGCAACGTGTTCTGGAAGGTGGGGAGCTCCGCCACCCTCGGGTCCGCTTCCGTCTTCAAGGGCAACATCCTGGCCCTGACCTCGATCACAGCGCAAACCAACGCGAATGTAGAGGGCCGGCTCCTCGCGCGTAATGGCGCGGTCACGCTGGACAGCAATGTCGTCACGCGGGCGGCCTGCGCGGTTGGCCCGCCCGGTCCTCCCGGTCCGTCCGGTCCTCCTGGACCGTCCGGTCCCCCCGGACCGTCCGGCTCTCCCGGCGCCCCCGGCGCCCCCGGCGCTCCCGGCGCTCCCGGCGCTCCCGGCGCTCCCGGCGCTCCTGGCGCTCCTGGCGCCCCCGGTGCCCCTGGCCTGCCCGGCGCCCCTGGTGCTCCCGGTGCCTCCGGTGCCCCTGGCCTGCCTGGCGCCCCCGGCGCCCCTGGCGCTCCCGGTCCTTCCGGTGCCCCTGGCCTGCCCGGCGCCCCCGGCGCCCCTGGCGCTCCCGGTCCTTCCGGTGCCCCTGGCCTGCCCGGCGCCCCCGGCGCCCCTGGGCCCGCTGGACCTCCTGGACCCGCCGGGCCTCCCGGACCTGCCGGACCTGCCGGGCCCGGATACCCGCACCACGGCGACTACCCGCATCACGGTGATTACCCGGACCACGGCGATTACCCGGACCACGGCGACCACCGGGACGACGATGATGACTCCTGTGGCCCCTGCATTCCGGACCATCACGGCATCCACGACAAGGATGACGAGGACTGGGATTGCAACTGGGAGTGGCGCGCGCCGCTCCAGCCTCGGGAAGCGTCCTGCGACTGAGCGATCAGTCCTCATCCGGCGCGCAGCTTGACGCTCGACGCCATGAGTCCATCGCAGGCGGGACCGCCCCGTACCCCGGTCAGTCGACCTCGGGTACGGGGCGGGATCGCCACACCCCGCAAGCGACCTGACTCACCGGAATCTCTCCGGGGATTCGTAGGGACCTCCTGGCGAGCAAGCGGCGGACAGTCGCAGTCACCATGATCGGAACCTTAGGGGCTTCGTCTGCGCTGGCTCGTCAAAGGGCCCTGGACCTTGTCGGTCCGGGGCCCTTTCCCATATGCGCCAGGGGGGATTCGAACCTGCGACGCCTGCTTTCGGACGCGCCCGCGCGGATGGGGCGGAGAGAGTTTGAGGTCTGGCCCTTGGGGTGAGAGATCGGGGCCCGTACGCTGGCCGCGAATCGGGCTGGCTCCTTGCCTGCCCGCAGTAGCCCGATTTGGGCCTCGATCTTCGAGGCTCGCGCCAAGGGCCAGACCTTAAAGTCTCGGAGCGCCGGCCGCCCTAGCCACCGCAGTTCTGACCTCATGCCCTGGCCTACCTATGTGGGCGTGCGGCGGCGGATGGCCGTGCCGAGCGGGGCGGAGACTGGAGCGTGGACGCGGCCGGACGCCGGCCGCGCGCCCGGCGGAGCGTGAGCGACGCCGGGTGCCTTGATGAAGTAGAGAAAGTCTTACCGCACTGCCATCACTTCATGATCGTTAACTCATGCGGGAGCCGTCAGGCTTCTGCCCGTGTTCTAGGTAGACCGGTGCAGATCCGCTTCTAGCTTCCGTTGCGGCGAGGATCCGGCGAGCCAGTCTCGGGATGGTGCGCTCGGGGACCTCAGGCAGCGTGACAAAGGCGAAGCCCTTGAGCTCATCGGGTTGCAAGCTGATCTCCGCCAGGTACTCCGGGGCGAGTTCGCCTCCGTCGAAGATGTACAGCACCTTGTCACCCTCGGCGTCACTGGGCGCCCAGTCCACGGCCAGGAGGCGCCCCACGGGCGGAGTGATCCCCAGCTCTTCACGGACCTCGCGGATGGCAGCGTGCAGGGGGGATTCGCCGGTCTCGACGTATCCGCCCGGGATCTCCCAGTAGCTCTTGTAGGTCGGCTCGACCATCAGCACGCGGCCGCCGGCATCAAAGAAGAGCGCACCCGCGGCCATGCGCGGATGCGCCATCTTTGCTTCGTGTGCGTTTGCTGCCATGCAGGTGAGCGTACCTAGCTCATATGACGTGCAGCCGGTTGGCCAGGCCGGCCAGGGTGTGGCTGGCTCGGCTGCGCTGGTTGCGGACCCATGTCAGGACCAGCTCTCGTGCGAGGTAGTGACTGCGCACCTGCTCGGGTGCCCAGCTTTCGGCTTCGAGGATCTTCGTGAGCGCGTCATCCGTGCGGTTGTGTGCGCTGAGCGCTCGGGCCACTTCGAGGTTGTGCCGCGTGCGGCGTTCGGTCGGCAGTGCGCTGGTGTCGATCTGCGGACCAAGGTTGATGGCGACCTGAATGTCGCCCAGCTCGGCTGCGGTGGCCACGCGGTGGATGGCAACGTTGGTGGGGCCGAAGGCGGTCCATACGTGGTTGGCATCGCGTCCCAGTCGCTGTGCGACCTGGTCGGCCTCAGCGAGGAAGGTCCGCGTTGTGGCTCGGTCCTCCGCACGGGCGGCGGCCATCGAGCCTGCGAGGAACAGCGTCCCGTAGATGGACAGGAACTCGGGGCTGGCGTCATTCAGGCCCGGGCGGAGGTAGTCCGCCGCGTCACTGACCAACTGCACGGAAGCGTCGAACCGGCCGTTGGAGAGCAGGCAGTGAGCGACAGAGCGGAACAGTGATCCCGTCACGACAGGATTCCCGGACTGTTGGGCGGCCGCCAAGCCGCGGTCCGCCGCGATCCATGCGAGGTCGGTCTCCCCGAGCTTGGTCAGCACCATTGCGGCACCCTGGTAGGTCATCGCCATGAGCTCGTGTGCCTGCTCGTGTTCCCGGCCCTCGTACGCCTGGGATGCGATGAGCACGTCGGCCAGGAGGAGGGGCAGCCGGCGGGTGGCGAATCCATAGCGGGAGTCCTGGTAGGCGTCCCAGACTTCCGCGACGTTGCCGCGTAGCTCGTCGAGCGGGGTTGGTTCGCCCTCGGTGGGTACTCCCAACATCGGTGTGAGCTGGCGGTAGTTCATCAGCGCGGACCGCAGAGCGGGCACCGTGCGTGAGCCGCTGTCCGCCGTCCACTCCAGCAATGTCGGTTCGGCGAGCAGGTCACCGAGGCTTACGTCTAGGGCGTCGGCCAGTGCCTTGATGACCGACAGTCTGTCCAGCTCCAGCCGGTTGTTCTCGGCCTTGCTGAGCCAGTCGACCGTGCGGCCGACGAGTCCGGCCAAGACGTCCTGGGACATGCCGCGCCTGCGGCGGTACCACGCGACTCGTTCGCCGATCGTCAGGTTCGTCGTCATTCCTCGCATGGGAAGAGCGTCCCCCCGTCTCCCGGCGCGACCCCGGAGAGATTTTCCGGGGTCCTGCATCAGTCCAGTTCTAGCGTTGCCGACAACCCAAGGTGTTGTCAGGTCGACGGTGCAGCGAGGGGGCCGAGGTGGCACTGACCCCGTCTGAACGGATGGAACTGATCAATGAAGTTGCGGCACTTGGAGAAGAGCTGTCGGAGTTGGTGCGTCGCGCCGATGGCGTGGTCACCGCTTTGGCGTCTGCCGCCGGACGAGGTCTTCGAGCTGGTCCATCCGATCGGCCAGACGACGAAGGTCCCGGCGGACTTCCGACAGGTGCTCGGTGATCTGCTCGAACTCCGGGCTCCTCTTCGTGGCCGCGCTCTTGCCGGGCATGGCGGCAAAACTGCCCTTGCCCTGGTGAGAGATCGCGTAGCCGTCCTCGCGAAGCCTGGAGATCGCCTGCCGGGCGACTGTGCGTGAGACGTTGTGAAGGGTCATCAGCTCGGACTCTGACGGCAGCTTGTCTCCGGGGGTCAGCTCCCCGTCATGGATCTTCTGCTTGAACTCGTCGGCGATCTGCAGATACGCCGCCCGTCCGGTGAAGTCGGCCATGGCCCCTCTCAGTGCTTGTTGTACCTAGTGCAGCACATTGCGCGGACGGCCGTCGACAGCCACTTGACACACCAAGTAGTACACGTGCACCCTCGAATCAGCTCAACGCACTAAGTACTTCAAGTCCTTAGAGAAAAAGCGCACACTGATGCGTCAGATCCCTGTTGACACCTCCGCCGCCTCCGTGATGGTCGCGCAGCCGCCCCAGCCCAAGGTCCGCGACCGCCGTACGGGTGAGATCGCCACCGATGCCGAGACCGGCGCGACGATGATGACCGTGGACGTGATGTTCGCGGCGAACGGCGAGGTCGAGATCCTGTCGGTGTCCGTCCCGGAGCCGGGCATCTCCGGTGAGCTGGTGATGGGCACCCCGGTCGCGATCACCGGCCTGGTCGCCCGGCCGTGGGAGAACGAGTTCAACGGCCAGCGCCGCCACGGCATCAGCTTCCGCGCGGTCGCGGTCACCTCGCTCGCCGCCGGCACCGCGAACCCCGAAGGCGGCGTGAGCATGACCCGCTTCACGGTCGCGCTGCTGCTGGTCGCCGTCATCGCTCTGGTTCTGCGGTGGCGGCGCCCCGCCTGGTACTGGCTGACCTTCGGCGTCACCCTCGCCGCCTTACGGGTTCTGGTTCGCTACGGGTCGGTGATGGAGGCGTGCGGGCTGACCGTGCCGCCGTCCCGCTGGCGCATGGCCATCGCGCGGGCCACCAACCGCCCAGCCCCCGCCTCTCGGGCTCCGCGCATCCTGCGCCTGCGTCCTACTCGTACGGGCTTGGTAGTGCGGTTAGGTCTGCGCCCGGGTCAGGACGCCTTCGACGTCTCCGCCTCGTGCGACCGGCTGCGGCACTCCTTCGGCATGTACGGGGTGACCTCGCGCGAGCTGCGCTCGGGTGTGGTGGAGCTGCGGATGACCGGATACGACGTCCTCAAGCGGGTGCAGATGCCCGCGAAGATCGACCGCACCCCGATGCGGGTCCCGGTCGCCCTGCGCGAGGACGGCGCCGTGCACTACCGCGACTACCGCACCGTCCCGCACGCCCTGACCCTCGGAGCGACGAAGTCCGGGAAGTCGGTGTACCAGCGCAACCTGGTCGCCGAACTGGCCGCGCAGGACGTTGCCCTGGTCGGTATCGACTGCAAGCAGGGTGTGGAGCTGTTCCCGTTGGCCCGCCGGTTCTCCGCGCTGGCCGACAACCCCGACACCGCCGCCGACCTCCTCGACGCCCTCATCGACCGCATGGAGGCCGTCTACCAGCTCATCCGCACCGAGCAGCGCATCACCGCCGACGTCCCGGACGCGGAGATCGCCGCCGACATCTGGGACCTGCCCGACCACCTGCGCCCCATCCCGATCGTGGTCCTGGTCGACGAGGTCGCCGAACTCGCCCTGTTCACCGCCAAGGACGAAGAAAAGCGCCGCGACCGCATCATCACCGCACTCGCCCGCTTGGCTCAGCTCGGCCGCGCCGCCGGCATCTACCTGGAAATCTGCGGCCAGCGCTTCGGCTCCGAACTCGGCAAGGGCATCACCATGCTCCGCGCCCAGCTCACCGGCCGCACCGCCCACCGCGTCAACGACGAACCCAGCGCGAACATGGCCTTCGGCGACATCGCCCCCGACGCCGTCCTCGCCGCCATCCAAATCTCCCCGGACGCCCCCGGCATCGCCGTGACCGGCGACTCCACCGGCGGATGGGCCCGCATCCGCACCCCCCACACCACGCTCCGCCAGGCCGTCAACGCCTGCAACCGGCACGCCGACCGCACCCCCGACGTGCCCGAACTCGCCTCCTATTGGCCCACCCTGGTGCTCCCGCTCGCCCCGGTCGCTGCGCCCGAAGTCGCAGCGAAGACCGCGCCCGCCGCGGCCTGATCCCACTCCGCCCCAACGGCCGGCGTGACCGCCTCGCGTCAAGGTCCCTACCCCTCCCATGCCCGAAGCAGGAAGGAGACCGACGATGCCTAAGCTCCGTGTGGACGCCGTCCTGGTCCAGGCCATGATCGCCGGTGCCCTGTCCTTCGCCCACCTGCACGACCTCGCTGCCGCTGCCGGACAGAGTGGCTGGAAGGCGTGGGCCTATCCGATCAGCGTCGACCTGCTCCTGGTTGCTGCCTGGCGACGGCTCCGCATGCTCCGCACCGACGGAGCGCCGGTCCGCGCCGCGTGGCTGTGGTTCGCGGTGGCCCTGTCCGCCTCCCTCGGGGCGAACATCGCCACCGCCGGACTCCTCGACCTGGACCACGTACCCGACTGGCTGAGCATCCTCGTGGCCGGATGGCCCGCCCTGGCCTTCCTCGGCGGCACACTCCTCGTCCACGCCCCCGGCCACCAAACACCGGCTCCGACTCCGGCTCCGGCTCCGGCTCCGGCTCCGGCTCCGGCTCCGGCTCCGGAGTCTTCCGAGACCGCCAGCGTCGAACGCGCTCCTGCGTCGGAGCCCACGCCGGACGTGGTGGAGGCAGTCGAGCCTGCTCCGGCCCTGCCCGCCTCACCGTCCGCCCCGGCGTCGGTCCTTCCCGCGGTCCCGGCCGCGCTGGTGGCCCACGCCCGGAAGGTCGCCGACGACCACCAGGCCCGCACCGGGACTGCGATCGACACCGACACCCTGCGCGTCCGGCTCGGCGTCCCCGCCCAGCTGGCCGACGCCATCGCCGCTCAAATCAACTGAACAGGAGGAAACCCAATGCGTCCGCACATCCGCGCCGCCCTGGAACGGTCCGCCGAACTCACCCGGAACAACCGCCTGGTGGACGCCATGCGCCTGGGCGAGGACGCGATCAACCAGGCCACCGACGACGAACACCCCGAGATCCGGCAGTGGCTCACCGACCACGCCGGCGACTTCACCGGACAGGAGGACTGACCACGATGCCCGCTCGCGACTTCTTCCACTCCGTGATGCGGATCGGCCCCGTCCAGATCGGCACCCACCGCGACCGGCACGGCCAGACCAAGCACGCCGCGGTGTGCACCAACGACCGCTGCGGCTGGTCCGCCGACTACTCCAGCTCCTCCGCCGCCCAACTGGCCGCCCGCACCCACCGCTGCACGGCCCGATAGGAGGCAGACCGTGGACGTCCCACTCTGGTTCGCCCTGATCGTCGTCGGCTACCTCGGCTGCAAACTCATCCGCCCACCGCTCTGGCTCGTCCTGGTGCTGCTCCTGGGCGGCTACCTCATCGCCGACAGCCTCCTCGCCCCCGTCATCAACACCGTCATCAAGTAGGGAGACCGCTCATGCTCCGGCCGAAGATCCCCACCAACCCCACCCCGACCGGGACCGTGATGCCGCTGCCCGTCGAGCCCACCGCCGTCGTGCAGCACACCCCGGCACCCGCGCCCGTCCCTCGGTTCCGGTGTCGTCCCGGCCCGTGGTGCAGCTCACCCCGGGCGCTCTGGTCGCGCTCGTCGGCGGCGGCACGGCCGTGGTCCTGGTCGTCGGCGCCGTCCTGGTGTCACTGCTGCTCGCGGTCGCCGTCACCGCCGCCTCGCTGGCTGTCTGCGCTGTTGTCCTGCGCTCGATGCTCAACGGCCAGCACAAGCACCGCTGACCGGCCCCCGGGGCGGTCTCAACCGCCAAGTATCGCCCGCCCCGGGAGCCGTGCCCCTGCCCGAACCAGAGATCCGGAAGGAACCCCCATCATGACCCACCCGACACCCCGCCGGACGTGGATCTGCCCGGCCTGCGACGGCTTCGCCTCCGCCGCCATCACCCTCGGCGGCCGCGACCGACACGGCCACCTACGCACCCTCACCGTCCACTGCCCCGCTTGCCACGGCACCGGCACCCGCCCGGTCCGCGCCGCCGCCTCGCTCACTGGGGGCCGCCCGTGACCGACACCGCGACCCTCGCGGGCCTGGACCCGACCACCCTCGGCGATCTGCTGCGGGTGGCTGGGTCCCCGGGCTTCCACCGCTGGGAAGACCAGATCCGCCGCACTGGCGGCTGCTCCGACCCGATCCACCTGACCGGCTGGACCCTCACCAAAGACCGCACGACCGGCGAGACCCTGCACCACTACAGCACTGAGAACGAGCCCGGCGGACGGCTCCGTATCGCCTGCGGCAACCGCCGCGCCTCGCGCTGCCCCTCGTGCGCCTGGACCTACGCGGGCGACACCTACCACCTCATCCGCGCGGGGCTTGCTGGTGACGAAAGGCGGGAGATCCCCAACACGGTGCGGGATCACCCCCGGGTCTTCGCCACCCTCACCGCCCCTTCGTTCGGACGGGTGCACAACCGGCCCGACACCGGGCGCTGCCGCTGCGGCACCCGACACGCCGCGGACGACCCTGCGCTGGGGACCGCGCTCGACCCGGCCACGTACGACTATGCGCGGGCGGTGCTGTTCAACAACCACGCCGGGCAGTTGTGGCAGCGCTTCACCAACCGGCTCCGCCGCGAGATCGCCGCCCGCGCCGGCCTGTCCCAGTGGGCCATGGCAGAGGTCCTGCGGGTCTCCTTCGGCAAGGTCGCCGAGTTCCAAAAGCGCGGCGCCGTCCACTTCCACGCCGTCATCCGCCTCGACGGCCCCGAAGGCCCCGACACCGCACCCCCGTCCTGGGCCACGACCGGGTTATTGGAGGACGCCGTCCGGGCTGCCGCCCAGCACTCCTACACCTCGATCACCGTCCCCGCCTCCGGTGACCAACCCGCCCGCACGTTCCGCTGGGGGACCCAGCTCGACGTCCGCCCGGTCAAGGCGTTCGGGGACGGCTCCGACATCACCGAACAGGCCGTCGCCTCCTACGTCGCCAAGTACGCCACCAAAGCAGCAGAGAACACCGGCACCCTCGACCGCCGCATCGGGGAGCTCGCCGAACTCGACCGCCACCAGGTGCCCGACCACGCCCGCCGACTTATCCAAGCGTGCCGGGACCTCGACGACCTCTACCCGGACCGGCGGCTGTGGGCCTGGGCACACATGCTCGGCTTCCGCGGCCACTTCTCCACCAAATCCCGCCGCTACTCCACCACCCTCGGGGCGCTGCGCCAGGAACGCGCCGACTACCGCGCCGCCCAAGAACACGCGGACCTCGGCCTGGAGGACATCGAGCCGGACACCGTCCTGGTCCTGGCCGACTGGCACTACGCCGGCCACGGCCACACCCCGGGTGAATCCGCCCTCGCAGCGTCCATCGCCCGGGACATCCAGCTCAACCGCGAAACCGCACGCGAAGCCCTGCAAGACCTCCGAGCACAGGAAGGAGTCATCGAATGACCACCGCCGCTGAGGAGCTGCTGACTGTGCCAGACGTCATGGCGCGGCTAAAGCTGGGGCGATCGGCCGTGTACGAGCTGATCAGGACTCGCCGCCTCGTCTCGATCACCATCGGTCGGTCCCGACGCATCCCCGCTGACGCGGTGGCCCGACTGATCGCCGATCTGATCGAGGAGTCCCGCTGATGGCACGACGTCCCAACGGCGCGGGAACGATCGTCAAGCGCTCAGACGGTCGCTATCACGCAGCCGTCTACGTCCCCCAGCCGGATGGCACCACCAAGCGAAAGTTCGTGTACGGCCGCAGCTACGACGAATGCGATGCCAAACGCAGGAAGCTGATCGAGCGGGCGCAGCACGGCATTCCGACGCCGACTCGGGACATGACCTTGGGCGATTGGTTCGACTACTGGTTGGAGTGCGTCGTCAAGCCGTACCTGTCGGTGGGTAGCTACGAGACCTACGAACAGACGGTTCGCCTGTACCTGCGGCCCCGGCTCGGTCACGTCGTGATGTTCAAGCTTGGCGTCAAAGAGCTGCGGGCGGCTATGACCAGGCTGGCTGGTGACAAGAGCAGCAAGACCGCGAAACACGCCCTGCGGGTCCTCTCGGCGTCGCTGACCGCCGCCATGGAGGAGGACTTCGGCCTGACCCGGAACGTGGCCAAGCTCGTCCACGTACGGGCTCCCACGGACAGCGGGGAGAGCTGGGACGCGGTGCAGGTGCTGCGCTTCCTCGCTGAGGCCCGGCGCAGGACGGTCTACTACCCCGGGCTCCTGCTGATCCCGTTGCTTGGTCTTCGCCGTGCTGAGGTATGCGGCTTGCGGTGGGAGAACGTCGACCTAGACCGCCGCGTGCTGTGGGTCGAGCAGCAGCTCCAGCGCACGGGCGCCGGCACGATCGACGTGGATCCCAAGACCGAGTCTTCCAAAGCTCCGCTGCCGCTGCCGCCCCAGTGCATCGCGCCGCTGCGCTGGCAACGGATGCGCACGGCGTGGCTTCGGGAGCGTGCCCTGGCGGCTGGAAGGCCGTGGTTTGATGACCCGGACGGACACGTTTTCGTAACGAATACCGGGCGGCCGTGGTCGGCAGACAACCTGTATCAGACCCTCCAGCGTGTCCGTGCGACGGCAGGCCTCGGCAAGATGAATCCCAAGGGTCTGCGGAAGTCGTGCGGCACTCTGCTGGTGCACCTCAAGGTCCATCCCCGGGTGACCAAGGCGGTGCTCCGGCACAGTCGGATCTCGACCACGTTGGACATCTACGCGGAGGCGCTGGACCCCGACGTGATCGAGGCGATCGGGCAGCTGGATCGGCTCCTGCGCCAGCCGGCGCGGCTGGAGTCGTTGCGCAGTGTCACCCATGAGGACGCCGGTCAGCCCGACTGATGTCAGCTGTAGATGTCACGGCCTCCTGGCCCGCAAATCGTCGCAGGTCAGGGGGCCGTTTTCCTGCGTCAGTCCGGGATCATCCCAGTGCCTGATCGTGACCTTGAGCACGAGACGGGCACAAAGCTGCCAGGGCATCGGGGGTGACCGGCGAAACCACGCCGTTTTCGGTGACTATTGCCGTGATCAGTGCCGCGGGTGTGATGTCGAACGCAGGGTTGTACGCCTGGGTGCCGAGCGGCGCCACAGGGTTCCCGGCCGATTCGGTCACTTCGTGCCCCGGGCGCTGTTCGATCTCGATGGACGAGCCGTCGGCGGTGCCCTGGTCGACGGTGGTGGTGGGGGCGACGACGATGAAGGGCACGTTGTGGTAGCGGGCGAGCACGGCGAGCGGGTAGCTGCCGACCTTGTTGGCGACGGAGCCGTCCGCGGCGATGCGGTCGGCGCCGATGAGGACGGCGTGGACGTTGCCGGCGGCGAAGAGTGAGCCGGCGGCGCTGTCGGTGAGCAGGGTGTACGCCATGCCGGTGCGGGCGGCCTCGTAGGCGGTGAGGCGGGCGCCCTGGAGCAGGGGGCGGGTCTCGTCGACCCACAGGCGGCGCAGCTGGCCCTGGCGGTGGGCGGCGAGGACGACGGCGAACGCGGTGCCTTCGCCGCCGGAGACGAGGGCGCCGGTGTTGCAGTGGGTGAGGATCTGGTAGCCGCCGCCGGGGAGGAGCTCGGCGAGCAGCTGGAGGCCGTGGCGGGCCATGGCGGCGCTGGCCTCCTCGTCCTCGGCGTGGAGGCTGCGGGCCTCGGCCAGGGCCGCCGCGGCGGCGCGCTCGGGGTCGCCTCCGCCGGCGAGGGCGGCCCGGTAGGCGGTGAGGGCCCGCCGGACGCCGTAGGCGAGGTTCACGGCGGTGGGCCGGGCGTGGGCGAGGGATTCGGCGGCGTCGTCCACGTCGTAGCCGCGTACGGCGGCCAGGGCGACGCCGTAGGCGCCCGCTATGCCGAGCACCGGGGCGCCGCGCACGGCGAGGCCGCGGATGGCCTCGACCAGGGCGGGGACGTCGGTGCAGACCAGTTCCACTTCCTCGGCCGGCAGCCGGGTCTGGTCGAGGAGGACGAGGACGGGCCCCTCCGGCGGCTCCTCCCACCGCAGCGCCGGCAGGGGCTCGTCGGGATTGCCCTTGGAATCATTGGCCAGAGTTACCACGTGCTGATCACCCATCTGCTCAGTCTGCCGTGAACGGCAGCACGTTTTGAACGGTTGCGGCACTCCGCATCCGCAGGTACACGCCCGCTGCACCCATGGCACGATGGCCACCGTCCCGCCGTTGGACGGGTAGGTAGCGCAGTAACGAAGGAGCGACGATGAACGACTCTCCGGGCTGGGCCTCGCCCGGATCCTCACCCTCCGGCGATCCGGGCCGCACCGACGGCCCCGGCACGCCGCAGGATGCTGCGCCGCAGAACTGGTCCCAGCAGCAGCCGCCCGCCGGCCAGTGGCAGGCCACCGGCGGCTGGGGTGCCCCGCCCCCGCCCAGCGGCCCGGTCTGGGGCAGCCCGGCCCCCTCCGGCTGGCAGCAGCCGCACTGGGGAGCCCCGCCGTCGCCCAAGCCCGGTGTCATCCCGCTGCGGCCGCTGGGCATCGGCGAGATCCTCGACGGTGCGGTCTCGACGATGCGCGCCCACTGGCGCACCGTGCTCACCATCGCCCTCGCGGTCTCGTTGCTGACCGAGGGCGCGATGCTGCTGCTCCAGGGCTTCATGCTCAACGACAACGCGACGCTGAACTCCCTGGACGAACGTTCCGACCTCTCCTTCGGCGAGATCATGAACGCCGTCGGCGGCACCCTGGCCGCCGCGGGGCTCGCCATCGTCATCAGCCTGCTCGGGTCGGTGATCGCCACGGCGATGCTCACCATGGTCATCAGCCGGGCCGTGCTCGGCCACCGCGTGACGCTGGGCGAGGCATGGTCGGACGCCCGCGGCCAGTTGCCGCGCCTGTTGGGACTGACGCTGCTGCTCAGCCTGATCGGCGGCGGGATCTTCGCCATCGGCATCGTCCCCGGCGTCCTCGTCGCGGTCGGCGGCGCCACAGCCGCGGGTGTCGGCCTGGCGTTCCTCGGCGGCGTGGTCGCCCTCGGCGTGGTCGTCTGGCTGATGATCCGCTTCAGTCTCTCCTCGCCTGCCCTCATGCTGGAGAAGCAGGGCGTCCTGAAGTCCATGGCCCGGTCGGTCAAGCTGGTCCGGGGCTCGTGGTGGCGCATTCTGGGCATCCAGTTGCTCACCATGATCCTCGTCTACATCGTCTCGTCGATCATCCAGGTTCCCTTCATGGTGGTGGGGATGCTCGCCGGCGGCGACGGCCTGTCGGCCTTCGCCTCGGGCGACCAGGCCGGTCTGGGCTGGACGTATCTGATCGTCATCGGCATCGGCGCCGTCATCGGATCCACCATCACCTTCCCCATCCAGGCCGGGGTTACCGCCCTCCTCTACATGGATCAGCGGATCCGCCGTGAGGCCCTCGACATCGAACTCGCCCGGGCCGCGGGCGTCCCCGGCTCCACCGACGCCCCCGGCGGGGGCACCGCACCCGGCAACAGCACGCCCACCGGGGGCTGACGCCGGTGTCGGGGGACGACGTACCGGTCACCATTCCCCGCGGCCCCGCCCGCGAGGCCGCCGAGGACGAACTGTCCAAGGGGATCTACCACCACGACGACCCGAGCCTCTTCGAACGTGCCCTGAACTGGCTCTGGGAGAAGATCGACCACCTGATGGACGCCGCCTCCGGGGCCACCCCCGGAGGCACCGCCGGTCTGGTGACGATCATCGTCGTGGTCGTGCTGCTGGTCGTCGCCCTGCGGCTGCGGCTCGGCAAGCTCCGCGCCCAACCCATGACGGGCGGCGGGCTGTTCGCCGACGTCCCGCGGACCGCCGGCGAGCACCGGGCCGCCGCCGAGGAACACGCCCACCACGGTCGGTGGGGCCCGGCCGTCCAGGAAAGGATGCGCGCGATCGTGCGCTCCCTGGAGGAACGGGCCCTGCTCGACCCGCGCCCCGGCCGGACCGCGGACGAGGCCGCCGCCGAAGCGGGCCGCCCCCTCCCTGGTCTCGCCGGCCGCCTCGCGGACGCCGCTCGCGTCTTCGACGACGTCACCTACGGCGACCGCCCGGGCACCCCGGACGCCTACGCCGCCCTGCGTGAACTCGACACCGAAGTGCAGCGCACCAAGCCCCGGTTGACCGAGAGCGGAACCGCCACCGGAGGTTCCCGCCCATGACCGACACCCTCACTCCGGCGCAGGTGCCCGCCCCGCCCACGACCTCGGCCTCCCCCACCGCCGGCCAGCTGTGGACCCGCTCGCGCGGCCTCCTCGCGGCGCTCCTCGCCCTGATCGTCTTCGGCGCCCTGTACGCCGCCGCGCGTTCCGGTGAGAACCATGACGCACTCGACCCCCGCTCTCCCGACCCGTCCGGCAGCCGGGCCGTCGCTCAACTCCTCCAGGACCACGGTGTGACCACCACGGTCGTCACCACCACCGACGCGGCCGTGGCCGCCGCCGGTCCCGACACCACCCTCCTCGTGACCGTGCCCGACTTGTTGACGAAGCGTCAGCAGAGCGCGGTGCACGACGCGATGGAGCGCTCCGGCGGCCGCGTCGTCCTCCTCGCCCCCGGCGAGCCCTCCATCGGGCGGCTCGCCCCTGGCGTCCGCTACACAGGACCCGTCCCCGTCCGCGTCCTCGAACCGGGCTGCGGTCTGTCCGCCGCCCGCACCGCCGGCGCCGCCGAGACGGGAGGCGGCAGTTATACGACGTCCTCGCGGAACGCCGACCGTTGCTACCCCGACGCCGCGGGCGACTTCACCCTCCTGCGCCTCCCCGCCCCCGACGGTGGCGACACCGTCGTCCTGGGCACCCACACTCTGCTGCAGAACGAGAACCTCGCCGAGCAGGGCAACGCCTCGCTCGCCATGCAGATCCTCGGCGCCCACCCAAAGCTCGTCTGGTACCTCCCCTCACTGACCAACTCCTCCGCCTTCGGTGGCGGTCAGGAAAGCTTCCTCGACCTCATCCCCGACGGCTGGAGCTGGGCCGTCCTCCAGTTGTTCATCGCCGCCGCCCTCGCCGCTCTCTGGCGGGCCCGGCGCCTCGGCCCCGTCGTCGCCGAGAGGCTGCCCGCTACGGTGCGCGCCTCGGAGGCGACCGAGGGACGCGCCCGTCTCTACCGACACGGCCGGGCCCGCGGCCGCGCCGCCGAGGTGCTGCGCACCGCCGCACGCGACCGACTGGCCCCGCTGGTCGGCGTCCCCCCGTCCCAGGCCCACGACCCGGGCGTCCTGGCCACCGCGGTGGCCGGCCGGCTCGACGACCCCGCCGTCGACCCGCACGGCCTGCTGCACGGTCCGCCTCCCCCTGACGACGCGGCCCTGCTGCGTCTCGCCGACGACCTCGACGCACTGGAACGCCGCGTCCTTCTCAACGAGAGGAAAGCCACCCCGTGAGCGCCGCCCCGACCGCCGACAGCGCCCGTGCCTCCCTGGAGGCCCTGCGCACCGAAATCGCCAAGGCCGTCGTCGGCCAGGACCCCGCCGTCACCGGCCTGGTCGTGGCCCTGCTCTGCCGGGGCCACGTCCTCCTCGAAGGCGTCCCCGGAGTCGCCAAGACCCTCCTCGTGCGCGCCCTGGCCGCTTCCCTCCAGTTGGAGACCAAGCGGGTCCAGTTCACCCCCGACCTGATGCCCGGCGACATCACCGGCTCCCTCGTCTACGACGCCCGCACCGCCGAGTTCTCCTTCCAAGCGGGACCCGTCTTCACCAACCTGCTGCTCGCCGACGAGATCAACCGCACCCCGCCCAAGACCCAGGCATCCCTCCTGGAGGCCATGGAGGAGCGCCAGGTTTCCGTCGACGGCATCCCGCGCCCGCTGCCCGAGCCGTTCCTCGTCGCGGCGACCCAGAACCCCGTCGAATACGAGGGCACGTATCCGCTCCCGGAAGCCCAGCTGGACCGCTTCCTGCTGAAGCTGATCCTGCCGCTGCCCTCCCGTGAGACCGAGATCGACGTCCTCACCCGTCACGCCGACGGCTTCAACCCCCGGGACCTGGA
Organism: Streptomyces sp. NPDC008238; assembly: GCF_042956445.1. Classification (NCBI taxonomy): domain Bacteria; kingdom Bacillati; phylum Actinomycetota; class Actinomycetes; order Kitasatosporales; family Streptomycetaceae; genus Streptomyces; species Streptomyces sp. NPDC008238. Next base: position 242,343 of record NZ_JBIBGK010000011.1, read on the forward strand.
ATCCGCCGGTCTGCGACCGGTCGCCGGCACCGCCGACCTCGACACAGCCCGAACTGCCGTCGCCAAGACGCAGGTCTCCGCCGACATCACGGCCTACATCGTCGATATCTGTCGAGCCACCCGTGAATCCCCCTCTCTGACCCTCGGCGTCTCCCCCCGGGGAGCCACCGCCCTGCTCGCCACCGCCCGCGCCTGGGCCTGGCTGACCGGCCGCGACTACGTCATCCCCGACGACGTCAAGGCCCTCGCCCTCCCCACGCTCCGGCACCGCATCCAGCTGCGGCCCGAAGCCGAGATGGAGGGAACCACACCCGATTCGGTCATCACTTCGGTCCTCGCCCGCGTCCCCGTACCGCGCTGAGACGGGCGACGACCGACCATGGCACTCACCGGACGCACCGCCCTCCTGGCCGCCCTGGGCGCCCTCGCCGTCGGCCTGCTGCTCCCCGGCTGGAACGGCATCCTGCTCGTCGAAGGCGTCCTTCTCTTCGGAATTCTGTGCGACCTCGCGCTCGCCACGCCAGTACGAAAGCTCCATTTCACCCGATCCGGTGAGACATCAGTTCGACTCGGGGACATGGCGGAAGTCATCCTCACCGTGACCAATCCCAGCCGGCGCCCGCTCCGTGCCCACCTCCGCGACGCCTGGCCCCCCAGCAGCTGGTACCCGGGTACCGAGGTCGCCGCCTCACGCCACCGGCTCACCGTCCCGCCCTCCGAACGCCGACGCGTCACCACCGTGCTGCACCCCACGCGCCGCGGCGACCGGCACGCCGAACGCGTCACCGTCCGCTCCTACGGCCCCCTCGGACTGGCCGCCCGTCAGGGCTCCCACCGCGTCCCCTGGAGCGTCCGGGTGCTCCCGCCGTTCAACAGCCGCAAGCACCTGCCGTCGCGCCTCGCCCGCCTGCGCGAACTCGACGGACGCACATCGGTGCTCGTCCGGGGCCAGGGCACCGAATTCGACTCGCTGCGCGAGTACATCCCCGGAGACGACACCCGCTCCATCGACTGGCGGGCCACCGCACGCCGGGCCACCGTCGCCGTCCGCACCTGGCGCCCCGAACGCGACCGCCACATCCTCATCGTCCTCGACACCGGCCGCACCGCCGCCGGCCGCGTCGGGGACGCCCCACGCCTCGACGCCGCCATGGACGCCGCCCTGCTCCTGGCCGTCCTCGCGGGACGCGCGGGCGACCGCGTCGACCTCCTGGCCTACGACCGCCGCGTGCGGGCCTCGGTCCAGGGCCGCGCCGCCCGCGACATGCTCCCCGCGCTCGTCAACGCCATGGCGCCGCTCGAAGCCGAACTCGTCGAATCCGACGCCCGCGGCATGGTCTCCACGGTGCTCCAACGGGCCACGCAGCGCTCCCTCGTCGTCTTCCTGACCGGACTCGACGCCGCACCGATGGAAGAGGGCCTGCTGCCCGTCCTGCCCCAGCTCACCCACCGCCACAACGTCCTCATCGCCTCCGTGGCGGACCCCCGCATCGAAGAGATGGCACAGGGCCGTGGCAGCGTCGACGCCGTGTACGCGGCCGCGGCGGCCGAGCAGGCACGCGCCGAACGCCGACGCGTCGCCCAGCGCCTCTCCCGGCACAACATCACCGTCGTCGACGCCCCGCCCACCGACATCGCCCCCGCGCTGGCAGATACCTACCTCGCCCTGAAGGCCGCCGGCCGGCTGTAGCGGACGGAGGGGGTGGAGGGGCGGGGAGGAGTTCCGCCTACCCCTGCTTACGCGCAGGGGCCCTCTCACGAGCGGGGACGACTGGGTGGTGAACGCAAAAATGCCTCAGCCCCCGAGTATCAACTCGGGGGCTGAGGCTAAAAATTGTTCGGCGGCGTCCTACTCTCCCACAGGGTCCCCCCTGCAGTACCATCGGCGCTGAAAGGCTTAGCTTCCGGGTTCGGAATGTAACCGGGCGT
>NZ_JBIBGK010000012.1:0-59314 GCF_042956445.1 Streptomyces sp. NPDC008238
ACAGCCACCTCCACGATCAGATCCTGGAGACACCCTGCCGGGAGACCGATGGCCGATCAATTACCTGGTCGACCATCCGAGCCGAGCCACTAGCTCGCGGAGGCGAACGCGCGGGCGGCGGCGATGCGCTGGACGGCGGTGGGGTGGGTGCCGAAGAGGACGTGCAGGAGCCGTGGCGGATCGGGGTCCGCGACGTTGGTGACGGTGAGCCGGCGCTGCATGGCGATGAACCGCTCGGCGTCCCCGGTGAGTTGCAGCGCGTGCGTGTCCGCCCGCCGCTCGACGCGCCGGCTCAGCGCACAGCCGAGCGGCCCGGCGCACGCCGACAGCACCGCGGCCACCGCGGCGAGCAGGAACAGCCCGCGCGGGTCGCCGGTGCCGTAGGAGGTGGCGGCCATGACGGCGGAGAGCACGCACACCCCCGCGCCCGCGCCGACGGCGCCGAGCAGCGTGCCGCGCAGCACGTCGCGGTGCTTGACGTGGCCGAGTTCGTGGGCGACGACGAGTTCGACCTCCGCCGCCGGGGCCGTGCCGAGCAGCGTGTCGTAGGCGACGATCCGCCGGGTGCGCCCGAAGCCGGAGACGTACGCGTTGAGCGCGGTCGTACGCCGGGACGCGTCCGCGACGAGCACCGCCCGCACGGGGATGCCGTCCCGCTCGGCCAGGGCCAGCAGGGCGTCGCGCAGGGGCCCGTCCTCCATCGGCCGGAAGCGGTTGAAGAGCGGTTCCAGGACGACCGGGGCGAGCCAGGACAGCACCACGGCGGCGCAGACGGCGCCCAGGGCCGCCCAGGCCCAGCCGAGCCCGTAGTAGCCGTACAGCGCGGCCAGCACGAGCGGGACGGAGACGAGCAGGCCGCGCAGGACGTCGACGGCCCAGCCGCCCCAGCCCTGCGTGACGAGCCCGTAGCGGCGCCGCAGGACGCGGACCCGGGCGGAGAACGGCAGGGTGACCGCCTGCTGGAGCAGCACCAGCAGCAGGCCGCCGGCCAGCACGCGCAGGGCCCCTTCGTCGCCGAACAGCCCGGTGAGGGCGGCCCCCGCGGGGGTCAGTCCCAGCGCGAGCAGCAGGGCGAGCCCGGCAAGGCGGCCGCCGAGCAGGTAGGGCAGCTGTGCGCGGCGCAGCGCCCTGCCGCGGGCGGTCTCCTCCGGCGTGAAGTCCCCGTCCGTGCCGCTCATGCCAACTCCCCCTTGACGTAGGCCCGCCAGCGCTCGGTGAGGGCGTCCTCGTCGATGCCGAGCGTGCCGCGCAGATCCGCACCGGAACGGTACAGCGCGACCAGCCGGTCGGCGCCCCACGTGGCGGCGATGAGCCGGCAGGCCAGCCAGGCGCCCTCGTACGCCTGGGCCTGCGCGGGCGCGCCGGGCGCGAAGTCGGCGTCCGCGGGAAGGTGCCCGGGCGGGCCCGAGGCCGTGACGTCCCGGCGCAGCTCGGGGGCCAGGCTCTGCGGCGTGCGGCCGGAGTCCCGGTAGGCGACCCAGTCGGCGAAGCCCTCGGAGAGCCACATCGGGGTGCGGGGGGTCGTCGCGGCGCGCGTGGCGACGTGGGTGGTCTCGTGGGTGAGCACCGCCTGGCGGCCGAAGGCCGACAGCCCGGCGAAGGCCTCGGGGTTGACGATGACGCGTCCGGCGGGCGCGGTGCCGCTGCCGCCGGCCTCCCCGGTGGTGACGGCGGCGACGCCCGCGTACGTCTCCGCGGGGGCGTCCAGCAGCTGCGCCATGTGCCGCAGGGAGGAGGGCACTTCGAGCACCACCCGCCCGGTCCAGCCCGCCCCGCCCCAGGCCCGCCGCACCTGCGGGACGGCCCGGTCCGCGTCGGCGGCGTACCCGGCCAGCTCGGCCGGGTCTCCGGTGCCGAGGACGAGGCTGTGGCCGCCGCGGACGACGTGCAGCGTGCCCTGTTCCCACAGCAGGCCGCCCGGGTCGCCGTCGCCGGCCACCCGCCAGCGTCCGCCGCCGTCGGTGCGCAGCAGCAGGGAGTCGTCGGCGGTGACCTGGGCGCTGTCGTAGCCCTTGAGGCGGTAGCTCAGCCGGACGCGGGCGGTCACCGGGTCGGCGCCCTGCGTCGACACCAGCCGGTACGACCAGGACGCGAGCGGCAGCTCCCCGAGGTTGCGGAAGACCTGCCGCTCGGCGGCGCGCCGGGCGGGCGTCACATCGGCCAGGTACGCCTTCTCGTCGTGGGCGAGGACCGCGTCGGCCCGGCGTTCCAGCAGGTGCCGGACGACCGGGTCCCCGGGGCCCGCGTGCTCCACCGCGCCGCCGCCCGAGGGCCCGCAGCCCGCGAGGAGCACCGCCGCGCCGCACAGCGCGGCGGCCACGGCGCGGGTCGGTCTGCGGAAGAGGGCCACGCCGCCGATCGTACGGTCCCGGCGGCGGCGGTCACGTGGGCCGGGTCACCGCGGAGATCGGCAGCATGGCGACCGGGTCGTAGCGGACCCGGGCACCGGGGTAGGGGGCGTGGATGACCTGGCCGTCGCCGACGTACATGGCGACGTGGCTGGCGTCGCCGCGGTAGAGGACCAGGTCGCCGGGGCGGGCCTGGCTGAGCGGCACGTGCCGTCCGGCGTTCAGCTGGGCCTGGGAGGTGCGGGGCAGGCCGACGCCGGCCTGGCGGTACGCCCAGACCATCAGCCCGGAGCAGTCGAAGGAGCCGGGGCCGGTGGCACCCCACACGTAGGGGGCGCCCACGACGGAGCGGGCGGCGGCGACGGCGCTCGCGGCGCGCAGGGAGAGCGGGCCGAGGTCGGGGATGTCGACGCTGCGGCCGGAGCGGGAGGCACGGGCCTCCAGCCGGTCGGCGAGCCGGTCCCGTTCCTCCGGGGAGAGGGAGTTGACCAGGCGCGCCGCCGCCAGCAGCTTGTGCTGCACGGCCTTCTTGCGGGCGGTGAGGCTGGTGCGGGCCCGCTCGAGCTCGCCGAGCCGTTCGGTGGCCCGGGAACGTTCCTGGTCCAGGAAGCGCTGGGCGGACCGGAGTTCGCCGAGGCGCGCGTTGCCGCGGCTGCTGATCCGGTCGAGGGTGGCGGCCCGGTCGAGGTAGGTCGCGGGGTCGGGCGAGAGCAGCAGGGCGAGGGTGGGGTCCACTCCCCCGCCGCGGTACTGGGCCCCGGCGAGCGTGCCGAGGTCGTCGCGGAGCCGGTTGACCCGTTCCTGGCCGCGGGCGGCGCGGTCCTGGAGCACCTCCACCTCGCGCCGGAGCCGCTGGGTGTTCTCGCGGGCGGCGTTGAACTGCTCGGTGGCCCGCTCGGCCTGCGTGTAGAGGTGGTCGATGCGGGCCGCGACATCGACGGAGGTGTCCGCCGGGTCGGCGGCGGCCGTCTGCGCCGTGGCGGCCGCGCCCGCCATCGCGGCGGCGGCGGTGGCCGCCGCCGTCAGGACCGTGGCCCTTGAGGTACGCGGGGCCCGGCCGGGCTGCGGAATGCGTCGATGGGATGGCACGTCGGCTGACAGTAGTCAGCCGGACACGGGGAGTTCAAAGACCGTGTACCGCCGGGCGGCGGGCGGTGCTCCGCTTGCGCAGGTCACCGCCGGGCCGTCACCCTACGAGATCACCCGATAGGTTCAACCGGTTCCGGTCGTCGCACCCGGATCTCAGATGCGGACGCCGAACTGGAACGGCATGTTGTTGATGGACTCGTACCGCACGACGGTGCCGGTGCGCGGCGCGTGCAGGACCATGCCGTTGCCCGCGTAGAGGCCGACGTGGTGCTGGTCGCCGTAGAAGATCACGAGGTCGCCGGGCGCGAGCTGGCTCATCGACAGCCGCGTGCCGGCGTTGGCCTGCGCCTGCGAGGTGCGCGGTATGCCCGCGCCGGCCTGGGCGTAGGCCCAGGAGGTGAGGCCGGAGCAGTCGAAGGAGCTCGGGCCGGTGGCGCCGTAGACGTACGGCGAGCCGATCTTGGTCTTCGCGGCGGCGAGGGCGGCGGCGGCCAGCGAGGAGGCGGGCGTGTCGTTGCCGAGGTCCACGCGCTCGTTGGTGCGGTTGGCGCGGGCGTCGGCGGCGGCCAGGGAGGCGCGCTGGGCGGCGGTCAGCGAGTTGAGCAGCTTCTGCGCCTCGGCGAGCTTCGCCTGGACTTCCTTCTTCTTCTTGCCCAGTTCGGTGCGGGTCTCGTCGAGCTCGTTGAGCTTGCTCGCGGCCTCCGCCTTCTGCTGGTTGAGGGTGCGCTTCTTCTCCGCGATCTGCCGGAGCGCCTCGGCCTGCTTGGTGCTCAGCTGGTCGAGGGTGGACGCCTTGTCGAGGTAGGTGTCCGGGTCGGAGGAGAGGAAGAGCTGGAGCGACGGGTCGATGCCGCCGCTGCGGTACTGGGCGCTGGCCAGGGTGCCCAGGTCGTCCTGGAGGTCGTTGAGCTCGGCCTGCTGGCGGGCCACCTCGTCCTGGACGTCCTCGACCTGCTTCTGGAGCTTCTCCTGCTTCTCCTTGGCGCCGTTGAACTTCTCGGTCGCCTGCTCGGCCTGCTCGTAGAGGCCGTCGACCTTGGCCTTGACGCTCTTGACGGACGGCTTGGCGGGAGCGGCCTGGGCCGCCTGCGCGGACAGGGCGACGGCTGCGGCGGCGGTCGCGGTGAGCACGGTGACACGTGTGCGACTGGCCTGCTTGGGACGACGGTGGGACGCCACTCGGGCGAGCTCCTTCTTCCTCCAGCCGCCTGCCGCATGCATCGGGAACTGCGTTCCCCGGCCCTGAGCGTCGGCGTCCCCCGTCGTACGCACGGCACTTCAGATCGGCGGGACCTCCGCCGCCATCCTGAGTGGATGATCGACTGGGCAGAGGTTCGAAGCACGACCATAGTGACCATCTTGTGATCGGATCAAATCCCTGAAGAAAAAAAGTCGCTCGGCCGCGGTTTCTTTACACATATCGCACGTGCAGTGATGGCGAGTTGACGCTGAGTCCCCGAAAGGTGCCCCACCCGCCCCACGGTGTGCTCCAGGTCACACCCGGGCAAGTCGCTTCAGCAGCAAGGTGGATGCGACCGGGCGGGCGCCGGCACGGGCCACACCGTCAGCAACTTCGCGATCGGAAGAAACCACCACAATCGGACGACCGGGAGGTTCCGCCCGAACCAGACGGCGGATCAACTCGTCGGCTGTCTCACCGGCCTTGCTGAAGAGCACCCGCACCCCGCGCGGCGGCGCCAGCAGCACCGGGGCGTCCAGATCGGCCCCGTCGAAAACGCAGGTGACCTCGGAGCCGCTCTGCGCCGCCAGCACCGCCAGGCCGCCCAGCAGCCGCAGCCGCTGCTTCTCCAACGGCAGCGCCGGATAACCGGTCTTGGTCACGTTGTATCCGTCGATCACCAGATGGGACTGCGGCAGCGCCAGCAACTGGTCCAGCAGCGCCGGGTCGTCCTCGGACAGGGCGCGCCGCGCGATGTCCTTCGGGCTGATCGCCCCCGGCTTCACGGCCTCGACGGTGTCCGCGGGCCGGGCGCCCATGGTGTCGCGCGGGGGCAGCGCCAGCTCCCGGCGCAGCCCCGAGGCGGCGTCCAGCACGGTGTCCAGCAGCAGCCGCAGACGCATGTCCTCGGTGCTGCGGCCCTCCCGGGCCGCCCGGCGGGACGCCTCGACGGCCTGCTCGGCCTCGGCGAGCCGGGCCCGCAGCCGGCGCGCCTCGCCGTCCGCCGACGCCTTCTCCGCGGCCGCGGCCGCCCGCGTCTCCTCCAGTTCGGCCTCGACCTTGCGCAGCGCGGCCTCGGCCCGCTTGACGTCGCTCGCGGCGCTGCGCAGCTTGCGCTGCAGCGACTCGGCCTCCTTGCGGACCGCCTCCAGCTCGGCGCGGACCCGTACGGCCTCGGTGCGGGCCTGGTTGCGGGACTCGTCGAGTTCCGCCTTCAGCTGCCGCAGCTCGCGCTGGACCTCCTCGCCCGCCCGTTCGGCGCTGACCCGCTGGGCCTCCTCGCCCGCCGCGGCCACGAGCTTGGCCCAGCCCGCGGGGCGCAGCAGATAAGCGGCGGCCGCCACGTCGAGCGGGTCGACCGCGGGGGGCGGGGTGCCGGCGTCGAGCGCCTCGCACAGCTCCGGCTCGGACTCGCGCAGCCGGGCGCCCACCCGCTGCCGGAAGGACGGGTCGCCCTCCAGGGCCGTGGCCAGCGCGGTCGCGGCGAACTTGGCACGGCGGCTGGGGGTGAAGCGGGCGTACGGGCGCAGTACCGCGGGCAGCTCGGCCGGGGTCAGCCCGCCGAACGCCTCCGCAGCCAGCGCGACCACGCGGTGCCGCACGCCCTCGGGCAGCGGACGGTCCAGCGACTCGCCGTGGACGGACTCCTCCGGCGCAGCCGCAGCCGCAGCCTCGGGCGCGGCCGCTTCGTCGCCGCGGCCCGGGTTACCGCCGGTCCCGTCCACCCGTCACTCCCGTCCAGTCCGTGGGCGCCTCCCCGGCCTCCTTCAACCTCTCTGGCCGCGCCGCATTCTTCTATTGTCCCCGGCCGCGCTCAGGCCTGCGCCGCCGCCGCCGCGTCCGGCCGGTCGACCAGTTCGACCTGGTCCACGGCGTTGCACCAGCGGCAGCGCACCGACTCCACGGTCTCGCTGACCACCTCGCGCTCCTCGACCGAGGGCTCACCCGCCAGGTCCAGGTGGACGTACTCGACGACCTTGCTGGAACGGGTGACGTCGAACCGGGTCAGGTTGCCGCACAGCGTGCAACGCCAGCGAGTCGTGGCGGTCGGCAGGGGCACCGTCATCGGTCGTCTCCTCGGTCGCGCGGGATGCGTTCCGGTCACCCTACGGCCTCGGTGGTCCCGCGCGCTGCGGCGAGGCGCCCCACGACCGTTACACCCGTTCCGTCATGATCGGTCCATGGTCATCCCGGTGTACGACAAGAACCCCGTCCGCCGCACACCCGTGGTGACGTACGCCCTGATCGGGCTGTGCGCGGTGCTCTTCGTCATCAGCCCGTCCTCCGGGCTCACCTACGTGTACGGCACGGGCCACGATCAGGTGTGCGCCCAGGCGACGTACTTCGCCCGCTGGGGTGTCTTCCCCACCGAGCTCTGGCAGGGCCGCATCCCCCTGACGCGGGTCCCGATGCCGAGCGGCTGCCCGCCGCTGGGGTCCTTCGCCGCCTCGCCGTCCGTCTCGGTGCTCACCGCGATGTTCGTGCACGGCAGTTGGGTCCACCTGCTCGGCAACATGCTCTTCCTGTGGGTCTTCGGCGACAACGTCGAGTACCGCATGGGCCGCTTCCGCTTCCTGCTCTTCTACCTCGCCTCGGGCTACATCGCGACGTACGGCTACGCGCTCGGGCACACCTCCTCCACCCAGACCCTGGTCGGCGCGTCCGGGGCGATCTCCGGGGTGCTCGGCGCGTACCTCTACCTCTACCCCAAGGCCCGGGTGACCAGCGTCTTCCCCTTCCTCTTCTTCCTGCCGCTGCGCTTCCCCGCCTGGATGGTGCTGATCTTCTGGTTCGTGCTGCAGTGGCTGGCCGGCGAGATCCAGCAGACGGGTCCCGGCACGGCCTACCTCGCCCACATCACCGGCTTCGTCTTCGGCTTCCTGTGCGCGTGGGTGTGCTATCGGACAACGCCTAAGCTGGAGCCCGCAGCCAGGGCGACCCAAGGAGACCTACAGCCGTGATCACCGCGATCGTGCTCATCAAGACCAGCGTCGACCGTATCCCCGAGATCGCGGAGTCCATCGCTTCGCTCGACAGCGTCAGCGAGGTCTACTCCGTCACGGGGACGTACGACCTGGTCGCCATGGTGCGGGTGGCCCGGCACGACGAGCTCGCGGACGTCATCCCGGGCCGGATCAGCAAGATCCCCGGCGTCGAGGCCACGGACACGCACGTGGCGTTCCGCACCTACTCCCAGCACGACCTCGAGGCGGCCTTCGCCATCGGCCTGGACGCCTAGGACGCCCGGGACGCCCGGGACCTGCCGCTACGCCTGGCCGCGGTCCGGCACGCAGCGGCCGTCCTCGGTGCGGTAGCGCCACTTGGCGCCCTCCGCCACGAGCTCCCGCACCGCGTCGACGAAGCGCTCCACGTGCTCGTCCGGGGTGCCCGCGCCGAAGGACACCCGGATCGCGTTGAGCGCGGGGCCGGCCCCGTCCAGGGCGGCCTCGGGGGCCCCGCACTCACCCGGCTCCTGCTCGCTGCCCCCGAGCAGGGTGCGCACCAGCGGGTGCGCGCAGAAGAGGCCGTCGCGGACGCCGATCCCGTACTCGGCGGAGAGCGCCGCCGCGAAGTGGGAGCTGTTCCAGCCCTCGACGACGAAGGAGATGACGCCGACCCGGGGGGCGTCGTCGCCGAAGAGCGAGAGCACCCTCACCTCGGGCACCTCCGCCAGTCCGGCCCGCACCCGGGCCACCAGCGCCTGCTCCCGCTCGACCAGCCGGCCGAAGCCGGCCTCCGTCAACGTGCGGCAGGCCGAGGCGATCGCGTAGGCGCCGATGACGTTGGGCGAGCCGGCCTCGTGCCGGGCGGCCGTGGTGTGCCAGTCGACGTCCACCCCGCCGTCCGCGCCGCGGGCCACCCGACGCGAGGCGCCGCCGCCGGCCAGGTAGGGCTCGGCCGCGCACAGCCAGTCGGCGCGGCCGGCGAGCACCCCGGAGCCGAACGGCGCGTACAGCTTGTGCCCGGAGAAGGCCACCCAGTCCACGTCGAGTTCCGCGATGTCGACCGGGTGGTGCGGGGCGAGCTGCGCCGCGTCCAGCACGATCCGGGCGCCGTGGGCGTGGGCCGCCGCGGCCAGTTCCCGCACCGGCCACAGCTCGCCGGTCACGTTGGAGGCCCCGGTCACGCAGACCAGCGCCGGTCCGTCCGCCACCCGGGCGGCCAGGGCCCGCTCCAGCGTCGCCACCGCCTCGGCCGGTGTGCGGGGGGCGTCGAGGTAGGTCACGTCGGCGTCCCGCCACGGCAGCAGGGAGGCGTGGTGCTCGGTCTCGAAGACGAGGACGCCGGTGCCGGCGGGCAGGACGGCGGCCAGCAGGTTCAGCGAGTCGGTGGTGGAGCGGGTGAAGACCACCTGGTCGCCGGGGCGACAGCCGAGGAACTCCGCGACCGTGGCCCGGCTCTGCTCGAACAGGTCCGTCGACAGCTGGGAGAGGTAGCCGGCCCCCCGGTGCACGCTGCCGTAGTAGGGCGCGTAGGCCGCCACGTCGTCCCAGACCCGCTGCAGCGCGGGCGCGCTGGCCGCGTAGTCGAGGGCGGCGTAGCCGACCTCGCCCCCGGTCACCAGCGGCACGAGGACCTCACGCCCCAGCACGGGCAGCGGGGTGTGGACGGTGGAGGGCAGGGCAGGGCGCGGCGACATGGCGAAGTCTCCTGGGAGCAGGCGGGAGTGAAGGAACGTCAGTGATGACGGGAAAACCCTCGGCACGACGGGCGGACGCCCGGGGAGGGTGGGTACGCGACAGGGGGCCCCGAAGGCCCTAGCGCATTCGCTTGCTCATGGAGGAACTCCTCTGACCGCGCTTGCCGCAGACCTCGCTGCCTACGGCCTGGTCATCACCCGGGGCACCCCGCCACGGAAGGAGGGTTGCCGGACAGCGGGCCGGGGCCGTTTCGCTGTCACTCGTGACCTGCGCAGCATCATGCCACACGGGTGTGACGCCGCAAGCCGCGGTCCGCATCCCGGACGGGCCGGCCCCGGGCCCCGTCCCGGGCCGTCCGCCCTGCCGCGAACGCCACGGAGGGCCGGGGCAACCGCCCCGGCCCCGGGCCCCGTCCCGGGCCGTCCGCCCTGCCGCGAACGCCACGGAGGGCCGGGGCAACCGCCCCGGCCCTCCACGGTCGTTCCCGTACGCCTGCCCTACGCGTGCGTGGCCGCGGCCCAGCGCTCCAGGGTGCGGGCGGCCGCGCCCGAGTCGATCGACTCGGCCGCCCGGGCGATCCCGGCCGCGATCCCGTCGGTCAGCCCACCGCCCGCGCCCTCCAGTGCGACCAGCGCGGCGGCCGAGTTGAGCAGCACCGCGTCGCGGACCGGGCCGGTCTCGCCGGCCATCAACCGCCGGGCGACGTCGGCGTTGTAGGCGGCGTCCGCGCCCCGCAGCGCCTCGATCGGCACCAGCTCGATGCCGACGTCGCGCGGGTCGAAGGACTCCTGCTCGACCTTCCCGTCGCGCACCACCCACACCTGGGAGGTGGCCGTGACCGTCAGCTCGTCCAGCCCGTCGTCGCCCCGGAAGACCAGCGCGGAGGAGCCGCGGCGGGCCAGGACGCCCGCGATCAGGCCGGCCATCCGGGTGTCGAAGCACCCTACGGCGGAGGCCCCCACCCGGGCCGGGTTGGTCAGCGGGCCGAGGATGTTGAACGAGGTGGGGACGCCGAGGTCGCGGCGGGCCGGGGCGGCGAACCGCATCGCGGGGTGGAACTTCGCCGCGAAGCAGAAGGTGATCCCGGTCTCCTCGGCGACCGCCGCCACCCGGGCCGCGGGCAGGTCGAGGTTGATGCCCAGCTTCTCCAGGACGTCGGAGGCCCCGCTGGCGCTGCTGGCCGCGCGGTTGCCGTGCTTGACGACCTTGGCGCCCGTGCCCGCGATGACGATGGCGGACATCGTGGAGATGTTCACCGTCCTGGCCCGGTCGCCGCCGGTGCCGACGATGTCCACGGCGGGGCCGGGGATCTCCAGCGGCTCCGCGTGCGCGTACATCGACTCGACGAGGCCGGTGACCTCCTCGACGGTCTCGCCCTTGGCCCGCAGGGCCACCATGAAGCCGGCGACCTGGGCGTCCGAGGCCTCGCCGCTCATGATCCGGTCCATCGCCCAGGCCGCCTCCGCGGCCGTGAGGTCCCTGCCGTTCAGCAGTGCGCCCAGGACGTCGGGCCAGGAGCCGCCCGCCACTGATGCGCCTCCGGCGGGGTTCACAACGCTCATGGTCCACTCCACGGGGTCTGACGTGCGGCGGGAAGTCTTCGGGCCCCAGCCTATCGGCGCGGGGGAACGGGAAAGGGCCCCGTCCATCGGATGGACGGGACCCTGCCCGGTGGCACAGCTTCAGTGATCAGTGGTGACCGTGGCCGCTCGTGATCTCCTCGTACTCCTCGACGGTGGGCTTGTCGATCTGCGTTCCCTCGCCGTAGTAGCCGCGGGACAGCCTGGCGCGCAGCTTCGCGGTGCGGCCGACCTTCTTCTCCACGCCGTTCTCGTCGACCTCGGGGCCGACGTCGAGCGGCTTGGGCTGCTCGTGCGCGGTGAGCTTGAACAGCGAGCCCTGCTCCAGCGGCTCGTGGATCTCGATGAACTCACCGTGCGGGAGCCGCTTGATGATGCCGGTCTCGCGACCGTGCAGCACCTTGTCGCGGTCGCGCCGCTGCAGACCCAGGCAGATCCGCTTGGTGACGAAGAAGACCAGCACCGGCAGCACGAAGAACGAGATCCGGACCACCCAGGTGATCGCGTTGATCGACAGGTGGAAGCGGGTCGCGAAGAGGTCGTTGCCACCACCGACGAGCAGGATCAGGTAGAGGCTGATCCAGGCCGCGCCGATGCCCGTGCGGACCGGCCGGTTGCGCGGACGGTCGAGCAGGTGGTGCTCGCGCTTGTCACCGGTGACCCAGGACTCCAGGAACGGGTAGACGCCCATGAAGCCCAGGACCAGCGGGAAGATCACCAGCGGGATGAACACGCCCAGGACGAGCGTGTGGCCCGCGAAGTTGATCTCCCAGCCCGGCATGATGCGGATCAGGCCCTCGGAGAAGCCCATGTACCAGTCGGGCTGGGCGTCGGTCGACACCTGGTCCGGCCGGTAGGGGCCGTACGCCCACACCGGGTTCACGGAGACCAGCGCGGACATGGCCGCGATGACACCGAAGACGATGAAGAAGAAGCCGCCCGCCTTGGCCGTGTAGACCGGGAAGAACGGCATGCCGACGACGTTCTTCTCGGTCTTGCCGGCTCCGGCGAACTGCGTGTGCTTGTGGTAGAAGACCAGGATCAGGTGAGCCACCAGCAGGCCCGCCATGATGCCCGGGATCAGCAGCACGTGGATCGTGTAGAACCGCGGCACGATGTCGGTGCCGGGGAACTCACCGCCGAAGAGGAAGAACGACAGGTACGTGCCGACGATCGGCACGGATAGTACGGCGCCTTCCATGAAGCGGATGCCGGTGCCCGAGAGCAGGTCGTCCGGCAGCGAGTAGCCCATGAAGCCGTCGAACATGCCGAGGAACAGCAGCAGGAAGCCGAAGACCCAGTTGATCTCGCGCGGCTTGCGGAACGCACCGGTGAAGAAGATGCGCATCATGTGCACGAGCATCGCGGCCACGAAGACGATGGCCGCCCAGTGGTGGATCTGCCGGACGAGCAGACCGCCGCGCACGTCGAAGCTGATGTGCAGGGTCGACGCGTACGCCTCGGACATCGTGATGCCCTGCAGCGGCGCGTACGAGCCGTCGTAGACGACCTCGTTCATCGCCGGGTGGAAGAACAGCGTCAGGTAGACGCCGGTCAGGATGACGATGATGAAGCTGTAGAGGGAGATCTCGCCCAGCATGAAGGACCAGTGGTCCGGGAAGATCTTCCGCAGGTTGGCCTTGCCCAGGCTGTAGATGCCCAGCCGGCCGTCCGCCCAGTCGGCGACGCGTTCGCCGGCGGGCGCCTTTCCGCGCGGCTTCGCGCTCGCGCTCGTGTTGGTGCTCATCCACGCTCCCAAAAGGCCGGGCCCACGGGCTCTTCGAAGTCGCCCAGCGCCTCGAGGTAACCCTCGCCGTTCACGCTGATGTGCAGCTGCGGCAGGGCGTGACCGGCGGGGCCGAAGATCACCCGGGCACCGTCGGACAGGTCGAACGTCGACTGGTGGCAGGGGCAGAGCACGTGGTGCGTCTGCTGCTCGTAGAGGCTGATCGGGCAGCCGACGTGGGTGCAGATCTTGGAGAACGCCATGATGCCCTGGTGCGCCCACTCGCGGGACTTCTTGTCCTTGATGTCCTCCGGCTGGATGCGGACGATCATCAGGGCCGCCTTGGCGAGCTGCTCCTGGTAGTCGTGCTCCTCCTCCTCCAGGCCCTCGGGCACGGCGAAGGTCAGCGAGCCGACGGCGACGTCCTCGGGACGCAGCGGCTTGTTCGTGTTCTGGTTGATCAGCAGCCGGCCCTTGGACCACAGCGTGTGGCGGAGCTTGTCCTCCGGCAGCGGGCCGAGGTCGCGCAGCAGGAACACACCGGAGAGCGGCACCAGGGTCAGCGCGCCCAGCATGGTGTTCCTGATCAGATTGCGGCGGCCGATCTGGCTCTCCTGGGAGCCGGTGACGAAGTCGGCCTTCACCTGGGCGCTGACCTCGGGGCTCGCCGCGACCGGGTGGCGGTCGCCGGCGATCTCGACGTCCGACATCAGCGTGCGGGCCCAGTGGACCGCGCCGGCGCCGATGGCGAAGAGCGAGACGCCGAGGGTCATGCCCAGCGCGAAGTTCAGCGCGCTGATGTGACCGAGCGGCCAGATGTAGACGATCTTGTCGATCGGGATGACCACGAAGCTGGCGATGAAGCCCAGCGTGGCGAGCATCGACACGGTGAACAGGAAGGCCACCGTGCGCTCGGAGGACTTCGCGGCCTTCTCGTCGATGTCCTGGCGGCGCGGCTGGTGAGCCGGGAGGCCCGGGTCCGCGAACGGGTTCGTCGCCGTCGCGACCTGGCCGCCGCCCTGGTGTGCCGGCCTGTCCGGCAGGTTCTCTTCTGACATGTCCTGACTCATGACTTCTTCGCCTTGGTGGTGTGGGCCGCGAGCCAAATGGCGCAGGCGATCAGGGCCCCGAGGCCGAAGATCCAGCCGAAGAGACCCTCGGTGACCGGGCCGAGGCTGCCCAGCGACATGCCGCCGGGGCTCGGTGCGCCCTCGCCGTTGACGGCGTCGAGGTACGCGATGATCTCCCGCTTGTTCTCCTCCGGCATCGTCGTGTCGGGGAAGGACGGCATGTTCTGCGGGCCGGTCAGCATGGCCTCGTACAGGTGCTTGTCACTCACGCCCTCGAGCGTGGGAGCGTACTTGCCGTGCGTCAGCGCGCCGCCCTTGCCCTGGTAGTTGTGGCACTGGGCGCAGTTGGTGCGGAACAGCTCCCCGCCGCGCGCGGCGTCGGCGCCGGCCGGGTCGTACTGCTCCTCGGTGGGCGTGACGGGGCCGGGGCCCAGCGAGGCGATGTAGGCCGCGAGCTGGTCGATCTGCTTCTGCGTGTAGATGACCTTCTTGCGCGGCACCTGGGCGCCGGGCTGCTGGGCCGGCATGCGGCCGGTGCCGACCTGGAAGTCCACGGCCGCGGAGCCGACGCCGACGAGGCTCGGGCCGTCACTGCCGCCCTGCCCCGACGTACCGTGGCAGCTGGAGCAGCCGACGGTGAACAGCTTCTTGCCCTCTTCGATGGCGAGGGACTGCGAGCTGTCGTCCGCCTGCGCCTTGGGCGCCGGCGCGAGCGCGGCGTACAGCCCCCCGATGGCCGTGAGCGCGACAAGTAGGACGACGAGCGCCGCCAGCGGGTGGCGCCGTCGTGCGGAGAGCTTTTTCACGGATTACCCCGGTGTCAGGATCTCTTGCGTCGATGGTTCTGGATGTCGTGACCGTGTGCGCGACCCGCGCGCGGGGCCCGACTACTTGATCAGGTAGATCGTGGCGAAGAGGCCGATCCAGACGACATCGACGAAGTGCCAGTAGTAGGACACGACGATGGCCGCGGTGGCCTGCTCGTGGGTGAACCGCCGTGCCGCGTAGGTCCGTCCCAGGACCAGCAGGAAGGCGATGAGACCACCCGTCACGTGCAGACCGTGGAATCCGGTGGTCAGGTAGAACACCGAACCGTAGGGGTCGGAGGAGAGCGAGAGCCCGTCCTCCTTCACCAGGTTGGTGTACTCGAAGATCTGACCGCCGATGAAGATCGCGCCCATGATGAACGTCACGATGAACCACGCGCGCAGCTTCTTCACATCGCCGCGCTCGGCGGCGAAGACACCCATCTGGCAGGTGAAGGAGGAGAGCACGAGGATCGTGGTGTTCGTCGCCGAGAACGGGATGTCCAGGACGTCGGCGTGCGCCTTCCAGTACTCGGCACCCGTCACCGAGCGAAGGGTGAAGTACATCGCGAAGAGGGCCGCGAAGAACATCAGCTCGGAACTCAGCCAGATGATGGTTCCGACGCTGGTGAGGTTCGGCCGGTTGACCGACGGGTGCGCGTGCCCGGTTTCTACTGCTGTTGCTGTCGCCACGACCGACATTATGTCGGTCGCTTATCTCGCGCTCACTCCGGGGGGTGCCATTCGGTGTGTCAAGGCCCTTGAGGTAGGGAAAGGCGTCGCTCGAAGGAGCTAACCCTCCTCGAAGCGCCGTGCTCGGGAGTAAGGTTCGGCCACAGGCAGGCGACTCCACGAGGGCGAGGGGCACGGATGCAGACGACCGCGACGGTGCTGGTCTACAGCGACGACAGGAACACCCGGGAACAGGTCCGTCTGGCCGTCGGCCGCCGCCCCGCGAGCGACCTGCCGCCGGTCGAGTACGTGGAGTGCGCGACCCTCCCGGCGGTCCTCAGCGCGCTGGAGAACGGCGGCATCGACGCGTGCGTGTTCGACGGCGAGGCCGTCCCGGCCGGCGGCATGGGCGTGTGCCGCCAGGTGAAGGACGAGATCTTCCGCTGCCCGCCGGTGCTGGTGCTCATCGGCCGCCCCCAGGACGCCTGGCTGGCGAGTTGGAGCCGGGCCGACGCGGCGGTGAGCCACCCGGTCGACCCGGTCGCGCTGAGCGAGGCCCTGACGGGGCTGCTGAGGCAGCGGCTGGCCGTCGACGCGTAGCCTCACATCTCGGGCTGCAGGCGGGCTCCAGGGGCGTCGGTACGGTCTGCCACGGCCGGGTCGGCGCCCTTGCGCGTTCCCGTCGCGCTGCCCTTGCGCCAGTCGCTCCAGGACAGGTTCCAGTCGCCGAAGCCGTTGCCGAAGGCGGGCATCTCGTCGCCGAGGCTGTGGACGACCGAGACGAGGTCTCCGACGCGCACGTTGTCGTAGAACCAGTGGGCGTTCTCGGTGCTCATCCCGACGCAGCCGTGGCTGACGTTGGCGATCCCCTGCGAGCCCACCGACCACGGCGCCGCGTGCACGTACTCCCCGCTCCAGGTCACCCGGGTGGCCCACTGGACGGGCAGGTCGTAGGAGTCGGAGCTGCCCGAGGCGATGCCGACGGTCTCGCTGCGCATCCGTACGTTGGCCTCCTGGCCCAGCACCACCTTGATGCCGTTGCGGGTGGAGAAGCCGGGCTTGCCGGTCGTCACCGGGATGGTGCGGACGAGCTTGCCGTTGCGCTTGAACGTCATGGTGTGCGTGGCCGCGTCGGTGACGGCCTCGATGCGGTCGCCGGTGCGCAGCGTCAGCGGCTTGACGTCGCCGCCGTAGAGCGAGCCCTTGATGTGCACGTCGTCCAGGGTGCTGCGGACGTCGATGCGGGCGTGCGCGGGCCAGTAGGTGCGGGGGCGGTAGTGCAGGGTCTTGTCGTCGACCCAGTACCAGGCGCCCTCCTCCGCCGCCGGTGAGGCGTTCACGTGGAGGTTGCGCTCGACCACGCTCCGGCCGAGGGCGTCCTTGACGGCCGCGCTGAGCTCGGCGGTGATGGGCTGGCCGACGCCGTAGGTGCCGCTCTCCGGTCCGAAGGTGACCTTCAGGTGGCGCTTGGTTCCCGTGGTGTCGACGGAGAGCGTCTTGCGGCCCTGGCGGCCCTCCTTGTCCTCGGTGGTCACCTTGACGACGTAGTGCGCCGCGGAGGAGAGCTTGGAGGTGCTGCGCCAGCGCTTGCCGTCCGCGGACAGCCGGCCGCTGACGTAGCGTCCCGAACCGTCGGAGGCCGTCACATCGGTGATGCGGTTGCCTTCACCCTTGACGGTGATTTCCAGCGGCTTCTTGGGGTCGGCCTTCTTCGACCCGGCGGTTCCCCCGGTCCACACGACCTGGTCGGCGGCGTCGTAGGGGGCGGTGGCGAGGGGATCGCCGCCGCCCGAACAGGAGGCCAGCGGCGCGGAGAGTGTCACTGCAGCGATCGCGGTCGCCAGGCGACGCGGAGAAAGGTGACCCATGGTCACCACGCTAAGCAGAGATGATCTCCGCCGCCCGTCGAGCGCGTGCGAACGGGCGAAGGCCCGGACCCCCTGCCGGGGATCCGGGCCTTCGCCGTGGTGCGGTGCGTGGGCGCGGGGCGCTCACTGGGTGCGGTTCTCACCCCGGTAGTACTCGAAGACCCAGCCCCACAGGCCGACGAGGATGAAGGGCGACGCGAAGTAGATCAGCCACCAGCCGAAGATGATGCCCAGGAACGCCATGGCACCACCGAAGGCCAGCAGCAGCGGCTGCCAGCTGTGCGGGCTGAAGAAACCCAGCTCGCCGGAGTCGTCCGCGACGTCCGCGTCCTCGCGGTCCTGCGCACCGGTGTCGGCGCGCCGGGCGGTGAAGGCCAGGTAGAAACCGACCATCACGGCGAGGCCGAAGGAGAGGAAGAGCGCCGTGGTGCCCACCGGCTCCTTGGACCACAGGCCGTAGACGACGGCCATGCCCAGGAAGAAGACGGACAGCCACAGGAACAGCTTGCCCTGGAACTTCACTTGCCGCTCTCCTTCTCGTCGCCGCCGGGGACGGCCGGAGCCGCGCCGACGTTCTCCAGCTGGTCCAGAGCGGCCATCTCCGGGTGGTGGAGGTCGAAGGCCGGGGATTCGGACCGGATGCGCGGCAGCGTGAGGAAGTTGTGCCGCGGCGGCGGGCAGGAGGTCGCCCACTCCAGCGAACGGCCGTAACCCCACGGGTCGTCGACCTCGACCGGCTTGCCGTACTTCGCGGTCTTCCACACGTTGTAGATGAACGGCAGCATCGACAGGCCCAGCAGGAACGAGCTGATCGTCGAGATGGTGTTCAGCGTGGTGAAGCCGTCGGCGTTCAGGTAGTCCGCGTAGCGGCGGGGCATGCCCTCGGCGCCCAGCCAGTGCTGGACGAGGAAGGTGCCGTGGAAGCCGATGAACAGCGTCCAGAAGGTGATCTTGCCGAGGCGCTCGTCGAGCATCTTGCCGGTGAACTTCGGCCACCAGAAGTGGAAGCCGGAGAACATCGCGAAGACGACCGTGCCGAAGACGACGTAGTGGAAGTGCGCCACCACGAAGTACGAGTCGGAGACGTGGAAGTCCAGCGGCGGCGAGGCCAGGATGACACCGGTCAGACCACCGAAGGTGAAGGTGATCAGGAAGCCGATGGCCCAGAGCATCGGTGTCTCGAAGCTCAGTGAGCCCTTCCACATGGTGCCGATCCAGTTGAAGAACTTCACACCGGTCGGTACCGCGATCAGGAAGGTCATGAAGGAGAAGAACGGCAGCAGCACACCGCCGGTGACGTACATGTGGTGGGCCCACACCGTCGCCGAGAGGCCGGCGATGGAGATCGTCGCCGCGATGAGGCTGACGTAGCCGAACATCGGCTTCCGGGAGAAGACCGGGATGACCTCACTGATGATGCCGAAGAACGGCAAGGCGATGATGTACACCTCTGGGTGCCCGAAGAACCAGAAGAGGTGTTGCCATAGCAACGCGCCGCCGTTGGCGGCGTCGAACACGTGCGCCCCGAACTTCCGGTCGGCCTCCAGGGCCAGCAGCGCGGCGGCCAGCACCGGGAAGGCGAAGAGCACCAGCACACCGGTGAGCAGCACGTTCCAGGTGAAGATCGGCATGCGGAACATCGTCATGCCGGGAGCGCGCATGCAGATGATCGTGGTGATGAAGTTGACCGAGCCGAGGATCGTACCGAAGCCGGAGAACGCCAGACCCATGATCCACAGGTCGCTGCCGATGCCCGGCGAGCGGACCGCGTCGGTCAGCGGGGAGTAGGCGAACCAGCCGAAGTCGGCCGCGCCGTTCGGGGTCAGGAAGCCGGCGACCGCGATCAGCGAGCCGAACAGGTAGAGCCAGTAGGCGAACATGTTCAGCCGCGGGAACGCGACGTCGGGGGCGCCGATCTGCAGCGGCATGATCCAGTTCGCGAAGCCGGCGAAGAGCGGGGTCGCGAACATCAGCAGCATGATCGTGCCGTGCATCGTGAAGAGCTGGTTGAACTGCTCGTTGGACACCACCTGGGTGCCCGGGCGCGCGAGTTCGGCGCGCATGACGAGCGCCATCACGCCACCGATGAGGAAGAAGAAGAACGACGTCGCCAGGTAGAGCGTGCCGATCGTCTTGTGGTCGGTGGTGGTCAGCCACTTGACGATGGCGTTGCCCGGCTGCTTCGTGCGGACCGGCAGCTCGTCCGCGTACGCGTCGTCCTGCGCGGCGGCCGCACCGTGGGGTTCGTTGAGAATGCTCACTGGGTCTTGGTCTCCGCGTTCTTGGCGTTGCCGGTGGTGGCAATGCCTGCCGGGACGTAACCGGTCTGGCCCTTCTTCGCCAGGTCCTGGAGGTGCTGCTGGTAGGCCTCCGGGGAGACGACCTTGACGTTGAAGAGCATCCGGGAGTGGTCCACGCCGCACAGCTCGGCGCACTTGCCCACGAAGGTGCCCTCCTTGTTGGGGGTCACCTGGAAGACATTGGTGTGGCCGGGGATGACGTCCATCTTCATCAGGAAGGGCACCACCCAGAAGGAGTGGATGACGTCGCGCGAGGTGAGGACGAACCTGACCGACTCGCCCTTGGGGAGCCACAGGGTCGGGCCCGGGTTGCCGGTGTCCTGGTCCTTGGAGGCGGGCGTGCCGAAGTCGTAGACGCCGTCGGCACCCGCGGGCGCGTCCAGCTTCTTCGCGGAGATCGTGGAGAGCTCCGCGGGGACCTTGCCGGCCGCCGGGGTCGACGGGTTGCCGTCGACGTCCTCGACGTAGTTGAAGGCCCAGCTCCACTGGAAGCCGACCACGTTGACGACGTGGTCGGGGCGCGCCGAGGTCTCCAGCAGCTTGGACTCATCGCGGGCGGTGAAGTAGAAGAGCACCGAGATGATGACCAGCGGGACCGTGGTGAAGAGCGCCTCGATCGGCATGTTGTAGCGGACCTGGGGCGGGATCTCCACCTTGGTGCGGCTGCGCCGGTGGAAGATGATGCTCCAGAGGATCAGGCCCCACACGAGCACGCCGACCGCCAGCGCGGCGGCCCAGGAACCCTGCCAGAGCGACAGGATCCGCGGAGCCTGCTCCGTGACGGGGCTGGGCATGCCGAGGCGAGGGAAGTCCTCGTATGTGCAACCGGTGGCGGTCGCAAGGACCAGGCCCGCGGCCAGCGCCTGCGGCAGAATCCGCCGCATCGGGCGCCGCGACGAGCGGTCGGAGCCGTAGGGACTCACGTAGCGCCTTCCCGAGAGTCTCGCCCACGCGTCCGGATGCCCGGCCTGTGCTGGTCGGTCGCCCTGGCGCGGGCAGTGGTGTGGATGTTTATGCGGACCAAACCCTACTGGACTCGATTTTGGGGCGCGCGGGGAGGGGTGCCAACGCGCCGGGGCGGCCCCCGAAGGGGTGTCGGGCACCGCTCCGCACCTGCGGAGGGCCCCGTTTCGGGGGCTTTTGACTGGTCCCCAGACGCCCTGCCGGACGCCGGGGCGTAGCGTGCACCACGTGCCCTACTTCGACGCCGCGTCCGCCGCACCACTGCATCCCGTCGCCCGGCAGGCACTCCTCGCCGCGCTCGACGAGGGGTGGGCCGATCCCTCCCGGCTCTACCGCGAGGGGCGCCGCGCCCGGCTGCTGCTCGACGCCGCCCGGGAGGCCGCCGCGGACGCCGTCGGGTGCCGTCCGGACGAACTCGTTTTCACTCCTTCGGGTACGCACGCCGTGCACGCGGGAGTGGCCGGGGCCCTCGCCGGGCGGCGCCGGGTCGGCCGGCACGTGGTCGTCTCGGCCGTCGAGCACTCCTCCGTGCTGCACGCCGCGGCGGACGCCGTGGACGACGCGGACGTCACGGAGGTGGGGGTCGACCGCACGGGTCTGGTCGACGCCGGCACCTTCGGCGCCGCGCTGCGCGGGGACACCGCGCTGGCCTGCCTGCAGTCCGCCAACCACGAGGTCGGCACGGTGCAGCCGGTCGACGAGGTCGCGGAACTGTGCCGGGCGGCCGGGGTGCCGCTGCTCGTCGACGCCGCCCAGTCACTGGGCTGGGGAGCCGTGGCGGGCGGCTGGTCCCTGCTGGCGGCGAGCGCCCACAAGTGGGGCGGGCCGTCCGGGGTCGGACTGCTGGCCGTCCGCAAGGGCACCCGCTTCGCCGCCCAGGGGCCCGCTGACGAACGGGAGTCGGGACGCGCGCCCGGCTTCGAGGACCTCCCCGCGATCGTCGCCGCGGCGGCCTCACTGCGGGCGGTGCGCGCCGAGGCCTCCGCGGAAGCGGCCCGGCTGTCCGCGCTGGTCGACCGCATCCGCACCGCGGTGCCCGAACTCGTCCCGGACGTCGAGGTGGTGGGCCACCCCGAGCTGCGGCTGCCGAACGTGGTGACCTTCTCCTGCCTCTACGTGGACGGCGAGGCGCTGCTGCACGAACTGGACCGGGAGGGCTTCTCCGTCTCCTCCGGGTCGTCGTGCACGTCCAGCACGCTGATGCCGAGCCACGTGCTCAAGGCGATGGGCGTGCTCTCCGAGGGGAACGTGCGGGTCTCGCTCCCGGCGGGGGCGGAGGCCGGCGACGTGGACCGCTTCCTCGAAGTGCTGCCGGGGGTGGTGCGGACGGTGCGCGAGCGGCTCGGCGCGCCGGCCCCCGCGTCCGGGCCCGCGGCGGGGGCGGGGCGGACGGCCGGCGCGGAGCCGGACGAGGAGGAGGACGGGCCGGACCTCGTCGTGGACTCCCTCGGCAAGCGGTGCCCGATCCCGGTGATCGAACTGGCTAAGGTCATCGGGGACGTACCCGTGGGCGGCGTCGTGTCGGTCCTCTCCGACGACGAGGCCGCCCGGCTCGACATCCCGGCGTGGTGCGACATGCGCGAACAGGAGTACCTCGGCGCACACGCCGCACCCCGCGGCACGGCGTACTGGGTACGCCGCGTCTCCTGACACCACGACGGGCGTGACGGGCTGACGCGCGCACGCCGGTGCGTCGCCCAGGGCCGGGTTGACGGCGGCCGCCGCCCCGCCGCCACGCACGCCCGTGTCGGTGCTCTCCGATGACAACGCCGCCCCGAGGAGTACCCCGGCGCGCACGCCACCCAACGGCACGGCGTGCCGGGTGCGGCGCGTCTCCTGACACCCCGACGGGCCTGACCGACCGGCGCGGGCACGCCGGTGCGTCGACCGAGCGCGGGCTGACGGCTTCTGCCGCCCCGCCGTCCAGGTGCGCCCGACCTGCGCGCGTCCGGGCCCGAGGGGCCTGCCCCCAGGTCCGGGGCGGAAGGGGAGCCGTAGGCCGGCGCCGCCACCGGCGAAGACTCGTCCGGGCAGCGGGGCCCGGTGCACGGGCCGAACGTACGCCGGACGGCGTCGGGGGCGGCAACGGCGGTGCGCACAGCGAAGAGCGTCCCGCCCCGGGCTCCCGTGAGCTACCCGGCCCGCGCCCCCGCCGTCGGGGCGGGAGGGCAGGTCGGGTCGAAGCAGGTGTGCACGCCGCACCCCGCGTCTCCTGACGCTCACCGTCATACGGACGCGGCCCTCCGGGTGGCGGATGGCGTGGCACGACGGCGGCGTCGCACGCGCGGCGCCGCCGTCGGGTGGTGAAGGGGGAGCGGGTCAGTGCAGGTGGGTGCGGACTTCCTCGGCGGCGTCGTCGCCGTAGGCCTTGGTGAAGCGGTCCATGAAGTGGGCCCGGCGCAGCTGGTACTCCTGCGTGCCGAGGGTCTCGATGACCAGCGTCGCCAGCATGCAGCCGACCTGCGCCGCGCGCTCCGCGTCGACGCCCCAGGCGAGGCCGGAGAGGAAGCCGGCGCGGAAGGCGTCGCCGACGCCGGTGGGGTCGACCTTGGCGTCCTCCTCCGCGCAGCCCACGACGATCGGCTCCTCGCCGGCCCGCTCGATGCGGACGCCGCGCGAGCCCAGCGTGGTGACGCGGGTGCCGACCCGGCCGAGGATCTCCTCGTCCGTCCAGCCGGTCTTGGACTCGATGAGGCCCTTCTCGTACTCGTTGGAGAAGAGGTAGCTCGCGCCGTCCAGCAGTATCCGGATCTCGTCGCCGTTCATGCGGGCGATCTGCTGCGAGAAGTCCGCCGCCCACGGGATGCCGCGGGAGCGGCACTCCTCGGTGTGGCGGAGCATCGCCTCGGGGTCGTCGGCGCCGATGAGCACGAGGTCGAGGCCGCCGACGCGGGCGGCGACCGAGTGCAGCTCGATGAGGCGGGCCTCGCTCATGGCGCCGGTGTAGAAGGAGCCGATCTGGTTGTGGTCGGCGTCCGTGGTGCAGACGAAGCGCGCGGTGTGCAGCACCTCGGAGATACGGACGGAGGCGGTGTCGACGCCGTGCCGGTCGAGCCAGGAGCGGTACTCGTCGAAGTCGGAGCCCGCGGCGCCGACGAGGACGGGCCGGACACCCAGCTGGCCCATCCCGAAACAGATGTTCGCACCGACGCCACCGCGGCGGACGTCGAGCGTGTCGACCAGGAAGGAGAGGGAGACCGTGTGCAGCTGATCCGCGACGAGCTGGTCGGCGAATCGGCCGGGGAAGGTCATCAGGTGGTCGGTGGCGATGGAGCCGGTGACTGCGATACGCACGGCTGGGATGCTCCTGCGGAGGCGGACGGCGGACGGTACCTGTCCACGCTACCGGCTGGGCCGGTGGGCGCCGACATGGCGAAACTACCCGATAGTAGGGCTTTCTCCCGTGACGCCGGGTACCTATGGTCGTGTCTATGACCACTCCTCTTCCCACCGCGCCCCTCGACGACCCCGAGTCGCTCGCCGAGCTGATCGGTGACTGCCGCAAGATGGCCGCGCACTGGGAGGTCCCCGCGGAGAGCGAGTCCGCGCGGGTCAGCCCGGCGAGTCTGCACGGGATCACGGTGCCGGCCGCGTCGTCGCACGTCGTCGAGGGCATGGCCGAGTACGGCGACTGATCGGAACCGCGAGGCGCTCCGGCCCGTCCAAGTGGCGTCCCCCGGTCGAAGGACCGGGACGTCGGCAGCTGTGCGCAGCTGCGCGGAGCCGAAGGAGCCATCGTGGAGAGCGAGCCGACGCGACCGCGCCGCAGGCCCAGGTCACCGTGGGTGATGTCGGCGGTCGCCGTCGCGGTGCTGGCCGCCGGAGGCGGCGGCGCCTACTGGGCCTCGTCGGACACCCGGGACGGTGTCCCGCACGCCTCGGGCGCCAACGGGGACGGTTCCCCGGAGCCGCTGCGGCTCGACGGCGCCACCGGCGGCACCGGCGCCGAACTCACCGTCCGGGGCGATCTGCCCCGGGGCCCTTCCTCCGCCGCCGTACAGCGCCCGGGCAGCGTCCCGCGTGCCGCGGTGGAACGGCTGGCGCGCGCCCTGGGCGTGCCCGGCACGGTGAAGTCCGACCACGGCGCCTGGAAGGCGGGCGGCACGCCCGACGGCGGCGGCCCGGTGCTCCGGGTGAGCAAGGACGCGCCGGGCACCTGGTCCTACTCGTACTACGGCGGCAAGCCCCGCAAGGACCGCGCCCCCGCGCGGGACGACCTCGCGGTGCCGGCGGCGGAGGCGCTGCGCAGGGCGGCGCCGGTCCTCGCGGCACTGGGGCTGAAGGACGCGCGGACCGACGCGAGCGAGGTCTCGGGGGTGCTGCGCACGGTCACCGCGGACCCGCGGGTGGCGGGGCTGCCGACGCACGGCTGGCGGACGGCGCTGCAGGTCGCCTCCGACGGGCTGCTGGTCACCGGGTACGGCATGATGGCGCCGCTGACCAGGGGTGAAACCTATCCGGTGGGGTCGGCCGAGGAGGCGCTGAAGGCGCTGAAGCGTCCCAGCACCGGCGGTGACCTGGGGCTCGGCGACTGCCCGACCGTGGTGCCGAAGCCCTCCCGCGGGCCCGGCGACGACCCGCTGCTGCCGAAGGTGCTCCCCTGCGTGCCGACCGCGGACCGGCGGCTGGAGGTGCGCAAGGCCGAGTTCGGGCTGTCGGCGCAGTTCGTGGCCGGACGGCAGGCGCTGGTGCCGTCCTGGCTCTTCGAGGTGGCGCAGGAGGGCGTGCGGCGGCCGTCGGTGCTGGCCCGGCCCGCGGTGGACCCGGCGTACGTACGGGGCGGGGAGGCGTCCCCCGCGCCCACGGGGACGGCGGCGCCGGCTGCCTCGACGGCGAAGGTGGAGTCCTACCGCGCCGAGGGCACGGAGCTGACGCTGCGCTTCTGGGGCGGGGTGTGCAGCGGCTACACGGCGTCGGCCGACGAGTCGGGTGCGGTGGTGAAGGTGAAGGTCACGGTGGTGCAGAAGGACCCCGGGAAGGCCTGCATCATGATCGCCGAGCGGTTCTCCCGGACCGTCCGGCTCGACACGCCGCTGGGCGACCGGAAGGTCGTCGACCTCTCCGACGGCAGCATGGTGCCGCGCACGTAGCCGGCGGGCCGCCCGCAGGGGGCGTCAGGACATGCCGAAGGCGGCGGGCACCCTGGGTGCCCGCCGCCTTCGCGCGGGGTTCAGTGGAACGAGTCGCCGCAGGCGCAGGAGCCCGTGGCGTTCGGGTTGTCGATCGTGAAGCCCTGCTTCTCGATCGTGTCGACGAAGTCGATGGAGGCGCCGCCCAGGTACGGGGCGCTCATGCGGTCGGTGACCACCTTCACACCGCCGAAGTCCTTCACGACGTCGCCGTCGAGCGAACGCTCGTCGAAGAACAGCTGGTAGCGCAGGCCGGAGCAACCGCCCGGCTGGACGGCGACGCGCAGCGCGAGGTCGTCGCGGCCCTCCTGCTCGAGCAGGTTCTTGACCTTGGAGGCCGCCGCGTCGGACAGGATGATGCCCTCGCTCTGGCTGGTCTCGTCCTGAACCGTCATCTGATCCACTCCCGGGTTGTACGGATGCTGCCACAACGGTGAACCGGTGGCTTCCCGGATTCATTCCTCCGGGGTCCGATGCTTATGCGCGCCATCCATGCTCGCACACCGGGCCCCCTACGGGTAATGCGTCACACTGACGCGAGGGCCATCGTCATTCTGACGCGAACGGGTTATCATAGATAACGTCAAACCGACGAAAAGGTTGAGCCGCAGTTCCGCAGAGAAAGGGCTTCGGGCCCGTGACCACCACATCCGAACCGCTGGACGTCCAGCCGACCCCGCTCGCCCTGCTCCTCCTGGGCCGCGAGTCCGACCCGCGCAGCGAGCGCGGCGTCGACTGTCCCGGCGACCTGCCCGCCCCCTCGGACCCGGACCTGGTGGAGCGCGCCCGCGCCGCGAAGGCCAAGCTCGGCGAGAAGGTCTTCGTCCTCGGGCACCACTACCAGCGCGACG
This sequence comes from Streptomyces sp. NPDC008238, assembly GCF_042956445.1. Classification (NCBI taxonomy): domain Bacteria; kingdom Bacillati; phylum Actinomycetota; class Actinomycetes; order Kitasatosporales; family Streptomycetaceae; genus Streptomyces; species Streptomyces sp. NPDC008238. The sequence continues at coordinate 26,223 of NZ_JBIBGK010000012.1, forward strand.
AGGTCATCCAGTTCGCCGACGTGACCGGCGACTCCTTCAAGCTGGCCCGTGACGCCGCCGCCCGCCCCGAGGCCGAGTACATCGTCTTCTGCGGTGTGCACTTCATGGCCGAGTCCGCGGACATCCTGACCTCCGACGCCCAGCAGGTGGTCCTCCCCGACCTGGCGGCCGGCTGCTCAATGGCCGACATGGCCACCGCCGAGCAGGTCGCCGAGTGCTGGGACGTGCTCACCGAGGCCGGCGTCGCCGACGTCACCGTTCCCGTCTCCTACATGAACTCCTCCGCCGACATCAAGGCCTTCACCGGCCGGCACGGCGGCACCATCTGCACCTCCAGCAACGCCCAGCGCGCCCTGGAGTGGGCGTTCCAGCAGGGCGAGAAGGTGCTCTTCCTGCCCGACCAGCACCTCGGCCGCAACACCGCGGTGCGGGAGATGGGCTTCTCGCTGGACGACTGCGTCGTCTACAACCCGCACAAGCCGGGCGGCGGTGTGACCGCCGAGCAGTTGCGCGACGCGAAGATGATCCTGTGGCGCGGCCACTGCTCGGTGCACGGACGCTTCTCGCTGGACTCGGTCGAGGACGTACGGGCCCGCATCCCCGGCGTCAACGTCCTGGTGCACCCCGAGTGCAAGCACGAGGTCGTCACCGCGGCCGACCACGTCGGTTCGACCGAGTACATCATCAAGGCCCTGGACGCGGCCCCGGCCGGTTCCTCCTGGGCCATCGGCACCGAGCTCAACCTGGTGCGCCGGCTGGCCAAGGCGCACCCGGACAAGCAGATCGTCTTCCTCGACAAGACCGTCTGCTTCTGCTCGACCATGAACCGGATCGACCTGCCGCACCTGGTGTGGGCGCTGGAGTCGCTGGCCGACGGCAAGGTCGTCAACCGCATCCAAGTCGACCGGGACACCGAGCACTTCGCGAAGCTGGCGCTGGAGCGGATGCTCGCCCTGCCGTAGGGGCAGGATGGGCGCATGATCCTGCGTCCCCTCCGTGACTCCGACGAGGACGCCGAAGCGGTGGCGGTCGTGGCGGCCGCCGCCTTCGGCGCCTCCGGCGCCCTGCCCGGCGGCGGGCCTCCCGAGGAGACGCCCCCGGAGCGGGCCGCCCTGCTGCGGCGACGCAACCGGTACGTCGCGCGTACCGACCCCGGTGGCTGCTGGCTGGCCCTCGACGAGACGTCCGGCATGCCGCTGGGCGTCTCCATGTCGACGCGCCGCGAGGGGACGTGGGGGCTCTCCCTGTTCGCGGTGCTGCCCTCGGCGCAGCGGCAGGGGGTCGGGCGCGAACTGCTCGCCGCCGCGATGGCGTACGGGCGCGGCTGCCTGCGCGGCATCATCTGCAGCTCACCCGACCCGCGGGCGGCGGCGACCTACCGCCGGGCGGGCTTCGCGCTGCACCCGGCGATGCGCCTGGAGGGCGCGGTCCGCAAGGGCGATCTGCCGGCGCCGGACGGGGCGGTGCACGAGGGCTCGGCCAAGCACCGCGACCTGATGGACTCCGTGGACCGGCGTACCCGGGGCGGCGCGCACGGCCCCGACCACGACCAACTGCTGACCGAGTGCCCCCTGTTGGTCGTGGACGACCTCGCCGGCAGCGGCTACTGCTACGTCGACCGGGACGGCCACGTACGGCTGCTGGCCGCGACCTCGCGCCGGCTGGCGTCCCGGCTGCTGACCGCCGCGCTGCTCAGCCTGCCGGCGGGCAGCACGGCGCGGGTCCCCCACCTGACGGCCGAACAGCAGTGGGCGGTGGACGTGGGGCTGACCGCCGGGCTGAGGCTGAGCACCTCCGGCTGGGTCTGCCTGCGCGGGATGCGTCCGCCCGAGCCGTACATCCCCTCGGGCTTCTTCCTCTGAGAGCCGTACACGGCCGCGACGGACGAAGGGGCCAGGGGCCGTTCGCCCCTGGCCCCTTCGTCGTCAGGCCCTGCTCACAGGTGTCAGACCTTGGTCAGCTCGGGCGTCGGCTCGGCCTCGCCCGCGCCGGAACCGCCCGGCTGTGCGGCCCCCTTCAGCGCCTTGCGCTTGGCCCGGCGCTCCTTGCGGAGCTCGACCATCGTGTAGAGGGTCGGGACGAGCAGCAGCGTCAGCAGCGTCGAGGTGAGCAGACCGCCGATGACGACCACGGCGAGCGGCTGGGCGATGAAGCCGCCCTCGCCGGTGACCCCGAGGGCCATCGGCAGCAGCGCGAAGATGGTCGCCAGCGCGGTCATCAGGATCGGCCGCAGACGGTGCCGGCCACCCTCGATGACCGCCTCCACCACGCCGTAACCCTGCGCGCGGTACTGGTTGATGAGGTCCATCAGCACGATCGCGTTGGTCACGACGATGCCGATGAGCATCAGCATGCCGATCAGCGCCGGCACGCCCAGCGGGGTGCCGGTGACGAGCAGCAGGCCGATCGCGCCGGTCGAGGCGAACGGGATGGACACCAGCAGCACCAGCGGCTGGATCAGGCTGCGGAAGGTGCCCACCAGCAGCATGAAGACGATGGCGACGGCGGCGAGCATCGCCAGCGCGAGGCCCGAGAAGGCGTCGCCCTGGTCCGAGGAGACGCCGCCGATCTGGGCGGTCGCACCCTTGGGGAGGTGGAGCGCATTGATCTTGCTCTGCAGGGCGGTGCTGACGGCGCCGGTGTTGTCGGCGGTGGGCGTCGCCGTGATCGTCGCCGCCCGTGCGCCGTCGATCCGCGTCTTCTGCACCGGCCCGGGGGCCTCGACCACCTCGGCGACCTTGCCCAGCTTCACCGGGCCGGCCGGGGTGGCGATGGTGAGCGCCTTGAGCCCGGCGAGGGTCGTGGCGTCCTGCTCGGACGTGACCCGCACGTCGCGCTCGACGTCGTCCAGCACCGCCTTGCCGACGGTCGTGCCGCGCACGGCCTGGGTGACCGCGGCCCCGATGGTGGTGTCGTTGAGCCCGTACTTCGCGGCCTCGGCCTGCTTGGCGTGGACCTCGATCCGGGGCACGGACTGCGCGAGGTCGCTGGTGACGTCGGTGACGTCGTCCAGTCCGGCCACGGCGTCGCGGACCTGGTCGGCGGCCTTGGCGAGGGTGTCGCCGTCGGCGGCCTTCACCACGACCGACAGGTTCTGGCTGCCGAAGCCGCCGCCCGCGGAGACCGAGGTCGTGCCGACGCCGTCGAGCTTCTCCAGGCCGTCGCGGATCTCGTCCAGTGCGGCGACGCTGTCGCCGGCGTCCTTCAGACGGATCTGGAAGCTGGCCTGGTTGGCGCCGGTGCCGCCGCCGAAGGCCGCCAGGAAGCCGGAGGAACCGACCGTGACCTGGTAGTCCTTGACCTCGTCGATGCCCTCCAGGAGCTTCTCGACCTTGGCCGCCGCGGCGTCGGAGGTCTTCAGGCTGGTGCCCGGGGGCAGCTCCTGCTTGACGGTCAGGGTGTCCTGGTCGCCCTGGTCGAAGAAGTTGGTCTTCAGCAGCGGGACCAGGCCGAAGGTGCAGAACAGCACCGCGACCGCGATCACGATGCTGGTGATGCGACGGCGCGTGGCGAAGCGCAGCACCGGCACGTACAGCCGCTGCAGGGCGCCGCGGGACTCCTCCTCCTCGGCCCGGCGCCGGATCTCCTCCGGGGCGATCCTGCCCGCGTCGGCCGGGGGCTTGAGGAACCAGTACGAGAGCACCGGCACCACCGTCAGCGACACCAGCAGCGAGGACAGCAGCGCCGCCGCCACGGTCAGCGAGAAGGAGCCGAACAGCGCCCCGACCAGACCGCCGACCAGGCCGATCGGCAGGAAGACCGCGACCGTGGTGAGGGTGGACGCGGTGACCGCGCCGGAGACCTCGCGCACGGCGGCGATGATCGCCGGCTGCTTCTCCTCGCCGTAGGCGAGGTGCCGCTTGATGTTCTCCAGCACCACGATCGAGTCGTCGACGACCCGGCCGATGGCGATGGTCAGCGCGCCCAGGGTCAGCATGTTGAGCGACAGGTCACGCGTCCACAGCACGATCAGCGTCAGCACGACGGAGAGCGGGATGGAGACCGCGGTCACCAGGGTCGAGCGCAGCGACGCCAGGAAGACCAGGATGATCACGACCGCGAAGAGCAGACCGAGCAGACCCTCGGTGGTCAGTCCGTCGATGGACTTGGAGACCGCGGGGCCCTGGTCGCTGACGACGGTGAGCTTGGCGCCCTTGCCGAGGTCGCGCTCGAGGTCGGCCAGCTTGTCCTTGACGGCCGAGGAGATCGCGACGGCGCTGCCGTCCTGGTCCATCGTGACGGCGACGCCGAGGCTGGGCTTGCCGTCGGTCCGGGTGATGGAGTCGGCGGCGTCCGGGCGCTCCGCCACGGTGGCCACGTCACCGAGGCGCACGGGCTTGGGGGCCACGGGGATCCGCAGGTCCTCGATCTCCTGCACGGAGGCGTACTCGCCGCCGACCTGGACGGTGCGGCTCTTGCCGCTGTCGTCGAAGGAGCCGGCCGGGACGGCGTGGCCGCCCGCCTGCAGCGCCTGCACGAGGGCGGCGGCGCCGAGCTTGCGGGCGGCGAGCTTCTTGTCGTCGGGGGTGACGGTGACGATGCGGTCCTGGACGCCGGTGACGGTCACCTGGCCGACGCCGTCGATGTCCTGCAGCACCGGGACGACCGAGCGGTCGAGCGCGTCGGAGAGGGCCTGCTGGTCCAAGCCGGTGGAGGTGGCGGCGAGGACGACGGTCGGGATGTCGTCCGTCGAGCCGGCGATGACCTGCGGGTCGGCGTCCTGCGGCAGCCGCGAGGAGACGCGGTTCACGGCCTGCTGGACGTTGGCCACCAGCTTGTCGCTGTCGTTGCCGTAGTCGAACTGGGCCATGATCACGGCAGCGCCCTCGCTGGCCGTGGACGTGATGCCGGTGATGCCGTCGACGCCCTTGACGCCGTTCTCGATCGGCTCGACGACCTGCTTCTCGACGACGTCGGGGGACGCGCCGGGGTAGGTCGTGATCACCGACACCATGGGCAGGTCGATGGAGGGCAGCAGCTGCTGCTTGAGGGACGGTATCGCGATGGCGCCGAAGCCGATGGCGACCACCGCCATCAGCGCGACCAGGCTGCGCTGGGCGAGGCTGAATCGGGACAGCCAGGACATCGTGGTGCGGTCTCTTCTCTGTGCTCAGAGTGCTCGGATGGTCTCGGGTTGCGGACTTTTGTCAGCCCACGCCACTTTCTCCTGCCGCGGAGGGTGGTTTCCTCAGCCCGAGGTCGTGATTGCCCGCGGGGGCGTACTGCGGATGCGGTACGCGCCGGTCGTACTCAGCGTGGGGCAGCGCGCACCAGACCCGACTCGTACGCGGCGACGACCAGCTGCGCGCGGTCGCGGGCGCCGAGTTTGGCCATGGTGCGGTTCACGTGCGTCTTGACGGTGAGCGGGCTCACACCGAGGCGCTCGGCGATCTCGTCGTTCGGCAGCCCCAACGCCACCTCGACCAGCACCTCGCGCTCGCGGGCCGTCAGCGCGTCCAGGTCCGGGCCCGCGGATCCGCCCTCCCCCGGCAGCGGGCGCTGCCCGCCGCTCTGCGCCAGGAACTGGGCGATCAGGCTCTTGGTCGCGGACGGGGACAGCAGCGCGTCGCCCGCGGCGACGGTTCGGATCGCCGCGAGCAGCTCGTCGGGCTCGGCGCCCTTGCCGAGGAAGCCGGCGGCACCGGCGCGGATCGCCTGCGCGACGTACTCGTCGGCCTCGAAGGTGGTCAGGACGAGGACGGCCACGCCGGTCAGGTCCTCGGCGGAGGTGATCTCGCGGGTGGCGGCGAGGCCGTCGGTACCGGGCATGCGGATGTCCATCAGGACGACGTCCGCCCGGGTGTCGCGGGCCAGCGCGACGGCCTCGGCACCGTCCGAGGCCTCGCCCACGACCTCCATGTCCGGCTCGGACTCCACGAGGACACGGAACGCGCCCCGCAGCAGCGCCTGGTCGTCCGCGAGCAGCACCCTGATCATGCCGGGATTCTCCCATCCCCGTGCGGGCCGGCCGGCCGGCCCGGCACCGCGAGCGGCAGCCGGGCGTGGACGCGGAAGCCGCCCTGCGCGCCGGGGCCGGCCTCGCAGGTGCCGCCGAGGGCCGCGGCGCGCTCGCGCATGCCGATGAGGCCGTGGCCGCCGCCCGCGGTGCCCGGTGCCTGCGGGCTGCCGCCGCGGTCGACGACGGTGACCTCCAGCGTCCCGCTGCCGCGCGCGATGCGGATCTCGGCCCGGGCGCCGGGGCCGGCGTGCTTGTGGACGTTGGTGAGCGACTCCTGGATGACCCGGTACGCGGTGAGGTCCACGCTCGCGGGGAGCGTGCCGGGGTCCTCCTCGACGACCTCCACCGGCAACCCGGCCCGGCGGAAGCCGTCGACGAGCTGGTCCAGCACGCCGAGACCGGGTGCCGGTTCCATGGGGGCGGCGGGGTCCCCCGACTGCCGCAGCAGGCCCACGGTCGCGCGGAGCTCGTCCAGCGCGGAACGGCTGGCCTCACGGACGTGCGCGAGGGCCTGCTTCGCCTGGTCGGGGCGGCTGTCCATGACGTGGGCGGCGACGCCGGCCTGCACGTTGACCAGGGCGATGTGGTGGGCGACCACGTCGTGCAGCTCCCGGGCGATCCGCATCCGCTCCTCGGCGACGCGGCGCTTGGCCTCCTCCTCCCGGGTGCGCTCGGCCCGCTCCGCGCGCTCCTCGACGGCGGCGACGTAGGCGCGCCGGCTGCGGGTGGCCTCACCGGCCGCCGCGGCCATGCCGCTCCACGCGAACAGGGCGATGTTCTCGGCGGAGTACCAGGGCCGGGCCCCGAAGAGCATGGCGATCGCGGGCAGCAGCAGGCAGGTCGCCAGGCCCAGCCGGAAGGTGGTGGTGCGGTCGGTGTGCGTGGAGGCCGAGAAGAGCGCGACGACGACCGTGGCGGCCACCGGGGCGCGACCCTCGCCGGTCGCGGTGAGCAGGTAGACCACGGTGACCGCGCCGGTGAAGGCGAGGACGCCCAGCGGGCTGCGCCGGCGCAGCAGCAGCGCGGCGGAGGCGAGGACGGCCAGCAGGATGTCGGGGACCGAGGCGTCGTACCGCTCGGTGTGCGGCCCGATGAACATGTTGCCGATGATCACCGCCAGGACGGCGAACGCCAGCCCGGCGTCGAGGGCGATGGGGTGGGCCTGGGGCCACAGACGGGCCCGGTCCCTCATGGATCGATGCTGCACGCTCATCAACGGTACGGGCCCCCACGGACGGCCGTGCCCCGGTCCGGTGCGGTACCGGGCCGGGGCACGTGCGCGGTGCGCTGGTCGCTGGTGTCAGCCGGGGATGAGGCCTTCGTCCTTCAGCATCGCCCGGACCTCCTCCAAGGTGGCGTCCGGGGCCGGCAGGATCAGCTCGGACGGTTCCAGGGAGTCGTCCGGCAGGGGCGTGCCCAGCCGGCGGACGGCGTCGAGGAGCGCGGTGAGCGTGCGCCGGAACCCGGCCTCGTCACCGCTCTCCATCTCCGCCAGGAGCTCGTCGTCGAGCTTGTCGAGCTCGGCGAGGTGGCCCTCGTCCACCGTCACCTGGCCCTCACCCATGATCCGTACGATCACGACGCCCTCCTCGGGGGTGTCTACTGCTTGTCGAACCGGGGCTGGTCCTGGGGCTGGGACTGGGTCTGGCCCTGTTGCTGTCCGCCCTCGATGGCCTGCTGCGGGGAACCGCCGGCCAGCTCGGCCTTCATGCGCTGCAGCTCCAGCTCGACGTCGCTGCCGCCGGAGAGGCGGTCGAGCTCGGCCTGGATGTCGTCCTTGGCGATCCCGGTCGGGTCGTCGAGGGCGCCGGAGGCCAGCAGCTCGTCCAGGGCGCCGGCCCGGGCGCGCAGCTGCTCGGTCTTGTCCTCGGCCCGCTGGATCGCCAGGCCGACGTCGCCCATCTCCTCGGAGATGCCGGAGAAGGCCTCGCCGATCTGCGTCTGGGCCTTGGCCGCGCTGTAGGTGGCCTTGATGGTCTCCTTCTTGGTGCGGAAGGCGTCCACCTTGGCCTGCAGGCGCTGGGCGGCGAGGGTGAGCTTCTCCTCCTCGCCCTGCAGCGTCTGGTGCTGCGTCTCCAGGTCGGTGACCTGCTGCTGGAGGGCGGCCCGGCGCGAGAGCGCCTCGCGGGCCAGGTCCTCCCGGCCCAGGGCGAGCGCCTTGCGGCCCTGGTCCTCGTACTTCGCGGACTGCTGCTGCAGCTGGTTCAGCTGCAGCTCCAGGCGCTTGCGCGAGGTGGCGACGTCCGCGACCCCCCGCCGCACCTTCTGCAGCAGCTCCAGCTGTTTCTGGTACGAGTAGTCGAGGGTCTCGCGCGGATCCTCGGCCCGGTCAAGGGCCTTGTTGGCCTTCGCGCGGAAGATCATCCCCATCCGCTTCATGACACCGCTCATGGGCCTCGCGCGCCCCCTTCATTCAGCTCGCCAGCACACCTCTACAGACCCCACAGTACGGGGCCTGGTTCCATTACCCCACTGTTCCGTTGCGGATGCGCTCATCCTTAGGAACGATCACAGTTCGATGACCTCAGGCCCAGGGAGTAGGTGAGGGGCTGGGGGTCCCGCCGGCGAGCACGTAACCTTGGAGTCGTGTTCCGACGTCGTTCCCAAACCGAGCAGACCGCGTCCACCACCGTGGTGGAGGACCGGCAATCCCGCGACCCGCAGGCTCCCAAGGGCCGCCCCACCCCCAAGCGCAGCGATGCCCAGACGCAGCGCCGCAAGGCGGTGACCACGCCCACCGACCGCAAGGCCGCCACCAAGCAGGCCCGCGACGCCCGGCGCGCCGACCTCTCCAAGCAGCGCGAGGCGCTGATGAACGGGGACGAGCGCTACCTGCCCGCCCGTGACAAGGGCCCGGTGCGCAAGTTCGCCCGTGACTACGTGGACTCGCGGTTCCGGGTTGCGGAGTTCTTCCTGCCGCTGGCCGTGGTCATCCTCGTGCTCAGCATGCTCAAGAACCCGGCGCTGCAGAACATCTCGCTGCTGCTGTGGCTCGTGGTGATCGTGCTGATCGTCGTGGACTCGGCCGTCAGCGGTCTCCTGCTACGGCGCGAGCTGGCGAAGCGCTTCCCGGACAAGCCCACCAAGGGCGCCGTGGCCTACGCCCTCATGCGGACCCTCCAGATGCGCCGACTGCGCCTGCCGAAGCCGCAGGTCAAGCGCGGCACCAAGCTCTGAGCGGGAACGGCGGGTTCGCCGGCGCCGCCGGCACCTGGCTGGACCGGCTGGGCGGACTCCGGAACACCGTGCGCCAGGAGCTGGTCGGACGCCAGCTCGACGAGCAGATCACGGCGCGCTTCCCCGTGGGGCGGCGGCTCGGGATCCTCGACGTCGGCCCCGGCCAGGGCACCCAGGCGCTGCGGCTGGCCCGCGCCGGTCACCTGGTCACCGGCCTGGAGGCCGATCCGGGGATGGCGGAGGTGCTGCGCGAGGCGGTGGCCGCCGAACCCGAGGGCATACGCGAGCGCATCACCCTCGTCGAGGGCGACGGCCGGGAGACCGGCCGGCACTTCGGGCCGGGCAGCTTCGACGTGGTCCTCTGCCACGGCGTGCTGATGTACGTGCCCGAGCCGGACGCCATGGTCGCCGGGCTCGCCCGGGTGCTGGCCCCCGGCGGGCTGCTGTCGCTGCTGGTGCGCAACGCCGACGCCCTGGCGATGCGGCCCGCGCTGCAGGGCGACTGGGCCGGCGCGCTGGCCGCCTTCGGCGGCGACACGTACACCAACCGGCTGGGGCTGCCGGCCCGCGCCGACCGGCGCGCGGACCTGACGACCACGCTCAGCGCCATCGGCGCGCCGCTGCACGCCTGGTACGGGGTGCGGGTCTTCACCGACACGGCGCCGGACGACGCCGTGGAGGCGCCGGAGGAACTGCTGGCCGCCGAGGAGCTGGCCGGACGCACCGACCCCTACCGGGGCGTCGCGGCACTGCTGCATCTGTGCGGCGTCCGGAACTGACCGGGGCGGGATACCGGGGACGGGGCACCGCGAACGCGACACTTCGGTCATGCGCGATTCGAAGCCGAACCGATGGCGGCCGCCGGCGGCGGCGCTGCGGGCGGCGGCCCTGCTGCTGGCCGTCGCATGCTGCGGGAGCCTGACCGCCGGATGCACGGAGGACAACCCCTCCCCCGGCGCGGCGTCCTCGGCGCCCGCGCCCGTCGCCGCCTCCGAGGGGGCCGCCGCCCGTGATCTGGAGCACTCGTACCAGCAGGTCGTCAAGGCGGTGCTGCCGTCCGTCGTCCAGATCAACACGTCCGAGGGACTGGGCTCCGGCATCGTCTACGACACCAAGGGCCACATCGTCACCAACGCCCACGTCGTCGGCAGCTCCGACACCTTCGAGGTCACCCTCGCCAACAGCGACACCCCCCACAAGGGCCGGCTCGTGGCCTCCTACCCCGAGCAGGACCTGGCCGTCATCGAGCTCGACGACCCGCCGGACGGCCTGCGCGCGGCGTCCTTCGGGCGCTCCCACGACGTCCAGGTCGGGCAGATCGTGCTCGCCATGGGCAGCCCGCTCGGCCTGAACAGCAGCGTCACGCAGGGCATCGTCTCCGCGGTCGGCCGTACGGTCAGCGAGACCGGGGCCGAGGGCGGCACCGGCGCCACCCTGGCCGACATGGTGCAGACCTCGGCCCCCATCAACCCCGGCAACAGCGGCGGCGCGCTGGTCAACCTCTCCGGCCAGGTCATCGGCATCCCGACGCTCGCCGCGGTCAACCCCACCATGGGCGACTCCTCCGCGCCGGGCATCGGCTTCGCCATCCCCGCGGCGACCGTCACCCGCATCGCGGACCAGATCGTCAAGCACGGCAAGGTCGTCGACTCCGGCCGCGCGGCGCTGGGCATCACCGGGCGGACGGTCCTCGACGAGAACTTCCAGCCCGCCGGGGTCGGCGTCGTCGAGGTCACCCGGGGCGGGGCGGCGGACAAGGCCGGCATCAGGGCCGGGGACGTCATCGTCGGCGTCGGGGGCGACGACATCACCACCCTGCAGTCGCTGTCCGAGGCCCTGGTGCAGCACGCCCCCGGCGACCGGGTGGACGTCACCTTCCAGCGCGGCAGCGGCGAGAGGACCGTCAAGGTCACGCTGGGGCAGCTCGGGTAGCGGACCGCCCCGCGCGCCGGGGGCGGGGTCGCGGGACGTCCCCGCCGGCCCTCCCCCGGCACGCGGGGCGGTGCGGCGGCCGGCTCTCCCGGCCGCCGCGGCACGGGTCCTGACGGTCCTACTCCTCGGCGTGCAGGCTCATCGGGCCGTAGATCTTCGTGCCGTCGTCGAAGAGGTGGACCTGGTCGGCGCCGCCCTGGAGGAGGTCCTTCCAGACCTCGCCGATCCAGGACTCCGCGTCCCCCTGCGTGGTGAACTCCTCGGGCTCGACCGCAGGGGTGACCTCCGTGCCGTCGGTCTTCTCGAAACGCCACGTCCACGCCATGTCCGTCTCCTCGTCCCTGGGGGTGCCTGTCCGGCAGCGTAGCGTGCGCGGACGCGAGAGGATCTGCACGTGGAACTGACTCTCCTCGGCACCGGGGGCCCGGACGGCCTGCCCCTCCCCGGCTGCCCCTGCGCGGCCTGCGCGACGGCCGTGGGCGACCAGGCGCGGGCGGCGACCTCGCTGCTCGTCGACGGGGTGCTGCTGCTCGACCTGACGCCGGGACTCGCGCTCACGGCGGCGCGCTCCGGCCACTCGCTCACCGGGGTCCACCAGGTGCTGCTGTCGCACCCGCACGACGGCCCGGCCGTGGAGATCCCGGCGGGACTGCCCGCGCCGGGCCGGCTGGCGCCCGGGCAGGAGATCACGCTGCTGTCCGGGCACCGGGTGCGGGCGGTACCGGTCGACGCGCCCGGCTCCGGTTACGAGGTGACCGGCCCCGAGGGCGAGCGCCTGCTGTACCTGCCGCCGGAATGCGCCACCGCGGGCCTGCCGGAGGCCGCGGAGCCGTACCGGCTGGTGCTGCTGGACGCGGTGGGCCGGCCGGACGCGCTGGGCCGGCTGCGGGCGGCGGGCGCGGTCGGGAGCACGACCGACGTCGTCGCGGTCCACCTCGACCACCGCGTCCACCCGGGGCCGGAACTGCGCCGCCGGCTGGCCGCGCTCGGCGTACGGGCGGTGCCGGACGGCACGACGCTGACGGTCGGCGACCTCCGCGACGTGCCCGACGTGCCGCGCCGCACGCTCGTGCTGGGCGGGGCGCGGTCGGGCAAGTCGGTGGAGGCGGAGCGGCGGCTGTCGGCCTGCCCCGAGGTGGTGTACGTGGCCACCGGCGGGACCCGGGGCGGTGACGCGGAGTGGGCGGAACGGGTGGCCCTGCACCGGGAGCGGCGCCCGCAGTCCTGGCAGACGCTCGAGACCTGCGACCTGCCGCCGCTGCTGGCCGAGGGGGACGGTCCGGCGCTGCTGATCGACTGTATGTCGCTGTGGCTGACGCACACCATGGACGAGCTCGGCGCGTGGGACGACGGGAAGTGGGCGGAGGGCGGCGAGCGCGAACTGCGCCGCCGTGTCGGGGAATTGACCGCCGCCTGGCGGGCGACCCGCAGGACGGTCGTGGCGGTCAGCAACGAGGTCGGCTCCGGGGTCGTCCCGGCCACGGCCAGCGGGCGCCGGTTCCGGGACGAGCTGGGCCGGCTGAACGTCGCGCTGGCCGAGGAGTCCGAGCACGTGGTGCTGGTGGTGGCGGGGCAGGCGCTGGCGCTGCGGGGCTGACCTGGGCGCGCGGCCCCGCGGACCGGTAGTGTTCGACCCCGTGAGCGGCCTGAACCTTGATGACTTCGCGACCCTGGTGGAGCGTCCGGACGCCGGTGTGCGCCGTGACGCACGCGACCGCTGGCAGCGGCTGGTGCGTCCGGCGAGCGCGCTCGGCGGGCTGGCCGAGCTCGCCGACTGGCTGTCGGCGGCCCAGGGCACGGCGACCGTGCGCCCGGTCGAGCACCCCAGGACGGTGCTCTTCGCGGCGGACCACGGGGTGGCGGCCCTGAAGGTGTCGGCCCGCCCCGAGGGCACCGCGGTGGAACTGGTACGGCGGGTCCTGGACGGCGCCTCGCCGGTCAACGTGCTGGCCCGTCAGTACGGTGCGGCGGTCCGGGTGGTGGACGTGGGCGTGGATGCCCCGGCCGAGGACCTGCCCGCGGACGTGACGGCGCACCGCGTACGGCGCGGTTCCGGCCGGATCGACGTGGAGGACGCGCTGACGGCCGAGGAGGCCGAGGCGGCGTTCCGGGCCGGTATGGCCGTCGCGGACGAGGAGGCGGACTCCGGCACGGACCTGGTGCTCCTCGGCGACCTGAGCGTGGGCGGCACGACGGTGGCCGGCGTGCTGATCGCGGCGCTGTGCGGCACGGACGCCTCGGTGGTGACCGGCCGCGGTTCGGGCATCGACGACATCGCGTGGATGCGCAAGTGCGCGACGATCCGCGACGCGTTGCGGCGGGCCCGGCCCGTGCTCGGCGACCAGCTGGAGCTGCTGGCGGCGGTCGGCGGCGCGGACATGGCGGCGATCACCGGCTTCCTGCTGCAGGCCTCGGTGCGGAAGCTGCCGGTGGTGCTGGACGGCGTGGTGTCGGCGGCGTGCGCGCTGGTCGCGCAGCGGATCGCCTTCCGGGCGCCGGACTGGTGGCTGGCCGGGCAGGCCAACGGGGAGCCGGGCCAGGTCAAGGCGCTGGACCGGCTGTCCATCGAGCCGCTGCTCGACCAGAAGGTGACGGCGGGTGAGGGCACCGGAGCGCTGCTGGCGCTGCCCCTGCTGAAGGCCGCGGCCGCCCTGTCGGCGGAGCTGCCGGAACGTTTCTGACACCTCGCCCGCGGTGGGCGGGGGCGTTCGGGGCCGGGGTGCTTCTCCCGGTGGTGGTGGATCGGTTCGCCGTACCGCGCCGAGGACCAACCGGCCCTGGTCGTGGGGCAGTCCGGTGGCATTCGCCTGCGTCTGCCTCCGGGGCCCGGGCCTCAGCGTTCGGTGAAGCCGCCGATCCAGTCCTGGACACGCCGCAGCGGGCCCGACCAGCGGGCGTCGTGGCGGGCGGCGCGGGCCTCGGCCCGCCGGGCGGTACGGGGACGGCGGGGGTAGAGCCGTTCCGCCCACAGCGAGTCGGGGCGCGCCAGCCGCAGGGCGGCGTACAGGGCGACGAAGGGCACGAAGACGCCGACGACGGCGGAGCGCACCTTGCCCTTGACGAGGGCGGCCAGGACGAACAGGAAGTTGACGGCGATGGTGAGGATCACCGAGACGCGGCTCTGCTGCTCGTCCGGGGTGAGCGAGTCGACGCCGAAGGGGACCAGGCCGCAGAGCATCATCAGGACGACGGAGAAGGTGACGACGACGGCCTCGACGCTCTTGCGGCCGCGATCGCTCCAGTACACGTCGTCGAGGTAGAGCACCAGCGCGAACTCGTCGAGCACCAGGCCCGCTCCGGCGCCGAACAGAACGGCGGACAGGGCGGCGCCGAAGCCCCGTGAGGAACTGGCGACGCCCCCGAAGCCGCCGATCGTCATGAGGATGATCCCGGGCACCACGTGGTGGATGTGGGTGCCGCCGGAGGAGATGTTGCGGAAGGGGCCCTTGCCCGCCCGGATGAGACGGGTGATCATCCGCGTGACCAGGAAGGTCAGTACGAACGCGCCCAACGCGAGGAGCAGCGGCAGCTTTCCCGGCTCGACGATGTTGCGGTACCACCAGTCACCCATGCCGATTGCTCCCGGTTCGCCCCGTACGCGGCACTATACGGTCCGGGTCCGGCGGTTACCCTGCACGCCATGACCGCCGACCCCGCGCCCGAACCCGCTCCTCCCGCCGCCGCGGCCCCCACGGCCGCCACCGCCGCCGAGGGACTGCGCTTCGCCTTCGGCACGTTGACGGTGCTGCGGGTCCGGGTCGGCCGCTGGGACCGCCCCGCGGCCCGCGCGGGGATGCTCTGGGCGCCGCTGGCCGGACTGGTCGTGGGCCTGTGCGCGGCGGCAGCCGGCGGACTGCTGCTGCTCCTCGGCGCGGGCCCGCTGCTCGCCGCGGTCGCGGGCGTCGCCGTTCCGGCCGCCCTGACGAGGGGGCTGCACCTGGACGGCCTGGCCGACACCGCCGACGGACTGGGCAGCGGCAAGCCCGCCGAGGACGCGCTGCGCATCATGCGGCAGTCCGACATCGGGCCCTTCGGCGTGCTCACCCTGGTCCTGGTGCTGCTGGCGCAGGTCGCCGCGCTGGCCGGGCTGTACGGCCAGTCCTGGACCCGGGGCGCGGTGGCCGCCGCCCTGGCCGGGCTCACCTCGCGCGCCGTGATGACGCTGGCCTGCCGCGAGGGTGTGCCCGCGGCCCGGGCCGGCGGGCTCGGCGCGGCCGTTTCGGGCGTCGTCCCCGCCCGTGCCGCCTGGCTGCTCGCCGCGGTGACGGTGGCGGTCTGCGCCGCCGCAGGAGCCGCCCACGGCGTGCCGGACGCGGTGCGCTGCGCGGCGGCCGCGGCGGCGGCCACGGCCGCCGCGGAACTGCTGCTGCGCCGCTGCCGCCGGCGCCTGGGCGGGGTCACCGGTGACGTCCTCGGCGCGTTGTGCGAGACCGCGGCGACGACCGTGCTGCTGGTGCTGACCCTGGGCTGAGCGCCGTACGGCGACCGCGCGGGGAGTCGGCGGATCCGCCGACTCCCCCCGTACGGGCGGGCATCGGGGCCGCGCCGGGGGTGCGGGGCGGGCGCGCTCCCATAGGGAAAACCCGCGCCTTGGCCGTCATGGGCGCAGGTCGTGGTCGCAAGTGACAGCAGTGAGCGTAAGGTCGGTCCTGCACCCCCGTCCCGTGCCGCGAAGGACGCCCGGCGTCGGGAAACGAGGGGAGCCGGACGGAGTCCGGCGTCAAGTATTGGACCCCCGAAGGAACAGGATCCGCATCACCGTGACTGCACTGACTCTCAGCACCTCCTCCGCGGCAGCGCTGCGCGCTGACGCCGTCGTCGTCGGCGTGACCAAGGGTGCCAAGGGCCCCGAGGTCGCCGCCGGGGCGGAGTCGGTGGACCAGGCCTTCGCCGGCCGGCTCGCCGCGACGCTCGAGACACTGGGCGCCTCGGGCGCTGAGGGTGAGGTGACCAAGCTCCCCGCTCCGGACGGCCTGAAGTCCCCGGTCGTGCTGGCGGTCGGGCTCGGTGAGGCCCCCGCCGACGGCGCCGCCTACGACACCGAGGCGCTGCGCAAGGCCGCGGGCGCCGCCGCCCGCGCGCTCGCCGGCTCGAAGAAGGCCGCCTACGCGCTCCCCGTGCAGGACGCGGACGCCGCGCAGGCCGTCGCCGAGGGCGCGCTGCTCGGTGCCTACGTGTACACCGCGTACCAGTCCTCCAACGGCAAGGCCCCGCTCGCCGAGGTCGCGCTCGTCGGGGCGAAGCCGCGGGACAAGGCGGTCAAGGCCGCCGCCGAGCGGGCCACGGTCGTCGCGGCCGAGGTCAACCGGGCGCGCGACCTGATCAACATGCCGCCGAACGACCTCCACCCGAAGTCCTTCGCCGCGTTCGCCCAGGAGGCCGCCAAGGAGCACGGCCTCAAGATCGAGGTGCTGGACGAGAAGGCCCTGGTCAAGGGCGGCTACGGCGGCATCATGGGCGTCGGCCAGGGCTCGGCGAACCCGCCCCGCCTGGTGAAGATCGCCTACACCGGCGCCAAGGGCCGGGGCGCCAAGCACCTGGCGCTGGTCGGCAAGGGCATCACCTACGACTCGGGCGGCATCTCCCTGAAGCCGGCCGGTCACAACGAGACCATGAAGTGCGACATGAGCGGCGCCGCCGCCGTGCTTTCCACCGTGGTCGCCGCCGCGCGCCTGGGCCTGCCCGTCAACGTCACCGGCTGGCTGGCGCTCGCCGAGAACATGCCCTCGGGCAGCGCCGCCCGCCCCGGCGACGTGCTGAAGATGTACAGCGGCAAGACCGTCGAGGTGCTCAACACCGACGCCGAGGGCCGCCTGGTGATGGCCGACGCGCTCACCCGCGCCTCGGAGGAGAAGCCGGACGCGATCATCGACGTGGCGACCCTGACCGGCGCCATGGTGCTGGCCCTCGGCACCCGCATCTTCGGCGTCATGGCCAACGACGACGCCTTCCGCACCGCCGTGCACGAGACCGCGACCGAGGTCGGCGAGCAGTCCTGGCCGATGCCGCTCCCCACGGACCTGCGCAAGGCGATGGACTCCCCCACCGCGGACATCGCGAACATGGGCGAGCGCATGGGCGGCGGCCTGGCCGCCGGCCTGTTCCTGAAGGAGTTCGTCGGCGAGGGCATCACCTGGGCCCACGTCGACATCGCGGGCCCGGCGTTCAACGAGTCCGGCCCCTTCGGCTACACCCCCAAGGGCGGCACCGGCTCCGCGATCCGCACCCTGGTGCGCCTGGCCGAGAAGGCCGGCGAGGGCGAGCTGCTCTGACCGCGGTGTAAGACTCGGCACATTCCGTACGGCCCCGGGTATGGCATCCGGGGCCGTACGCGTTCGCCAAGAGCGAGCAAAGAGCACAACCGCTCCGTATTCCGTAGGGGATACCGGCGAGTAGCACCGGCCCGGGACGTTCCGTACGTCTCAGACAGCGGCCCGGTGCCTCGTCCGCCCCGAACAAGTGCGAAGATGTTGTCTCGGCACGACAGGGCCCCGTTCAACAGAAGCGGCCGAACAAAAGCCGCCGCCCGGTCACGACGGACCGGCTCCGGCGTATCCATGCATGGAGGACGTGACGTGGCGAACGACGCCAGCACCGTTTTCGACCTAGTGATCCTCGGTGGCGGTAGCGGCGGCTACGCCGCAGCGCTGCGCGCGGCGCAGCTCGGTCTGGACGTCGCCCTGATCGAGAAGGACAAGCTCGGCGGCACCTGCCTGCACCGCGGCTGCATCCCCACGAAGGCTCTGCTGCACGCCGGTGAGATCGCGGACCAGGCCCGCGAGGCCGAGCAGTTCGGTGTCAAGGCCACTTTCGAGGGCATCGACATCGCCGGGGTCCACAAGTACAAGGACGACGTGATCTCGGGCCTCTACAAGGGCCTGCAGGGTCTGGTGGCCTCCCGCAAGGTCACCTACGTGACCGGCGAGGGCCGGCTCTCCTCCCCGACGACGGTGGACGTCAACGGCCAGCGCTACACCGGCCGGCACGTCCTGCTCGCGACGGGCTCCGTGCCCAAGTCGCTGCCGGGCCTGGCCATCGACGGCGACCGCATCATCTCCTCCGACCACGCGCTGGTCCTGGACCGCGTGCCGAAGTCGGCGATCATCCTCGGCGGCGGTGTCATCGGCGTCGAGTTCGCCTCGGCGTGGAAGTCCTTCGGCGCCGACGTCACCATCGTCGAGGGCCTGCCGCACCTCGTGCCGGCCGAGGACGAGAACAGCTCCAAGCTGCTGGAGCGCGCCTTCCGCAAGCGGGGCATCAAGTTCAACCTCGGCACCTTCTTCTCCAAGGCCGAGTACACCGCCGGCGGCGTCAAGGTCACCCTGGCCGACGGCAAGGAGTTCGAGGCCGAGGTCCTGCTCGTGGCCGTCGGCCGCGGCCCGGTCTCCCAGGGCCTGGGCTACGAGGAGGCCGGGGTCGCCATGGACCGCGGCTACGTCCTCGTCGACGAGTACATGCGCACCAACGTGCCCACGATCTCCGCGGTCGGCGACCTCGTCCCGACCCTGCAGCTGGCCCACGTCGGCTTCGCCGAGGGCATCCTCGTCGCGGAGCGGCTGGCGGGCCTGAAGACCGTGCCGATCGACTACGACGGCGTGCCGCGCGTCACGTACTGCCACCCGGAGGTCGCCTCCGTGGGCATCTCCGAGGCCAAGGCCAAGGAGCTGTACGGCGCCGACAAGGTCGTCACCCTCAAGTACAACCTGGCCGGCAACGGCAAGAGCAAGATCCTCAAGACCGCGGGCGAGATCAAGCTCGTCCAGGTCCGCGACGGTGCGGTGGTCGGCGTCCACATGGTCGGTGACCGCATGGGCGAGCAGGTCGGCGAGGCCCAGCTGGTCTACAACTGGGAGGCCCTGCCCGCGGAGGTCGCGCAGCTCATCCACGCGCACCCGACGCAGAGCGAGGCCCTCGGCGAGGCCCACCTCGCGCTGGCCGGCAAGCCGCTGCACTCGCACGACTGACACACGGACACGCAGAACCATCCGCACAGATCGTTAGGAGCAACCGAAACCATGGCGGTTTCCGTAACCCTGCCGGCGCTCGGCGAGAGCGTGTCCGAGGGCACCGTCACCCGCTGGCTCAAGGCCGAGGGTGAGCGCGTCGAGGCCGACGAGCCGCTGCTCGAGGTCTCCACCGACAAGGTCGACACCGAGATCCCGGCGCCCGCCTCCGGCATCCTCTCCTCCATCAAGGTGGCCGAGGACGAGACGGTGGAGGTCGGCGCCGAGCTGGCCGTCATCGACGACGGCACGGGTGCCCCCGCTGCCGCCCCCGCCCCGGCCGCGGCCGAGGCACCCGCGCCGGCTCCGGTGCAGGAGGCTCCCGCCCCCGCTCCGGCCCCCGCCGCGCAGGCCCCGGCTCCGGCTCCGGCCCCCGCCGCGGCTCCGGCCGGCGGTGCCGAGGGCACCCCGGTGCTGCTGCCGGCGCTGGGCGAGTCCGTCACCGAGGGCACCGTCACCCGCTGGCTCAAGGCGGTCGGCGAGAGCGTCGAGGCCGACGAGCCGCTGCTCGAGGTCTCCACCGACAAGGTCGACACCGAGATCCCGTCCCCGGTCGCCGGCACGCTGCTGGAGATCCTCGTCGGTGAGGACGAGACCGCCGAGGTCGGCGCCAAGCTCGCCGTCGTCGGTGCCGCCGGTGCCGCGCCCGCCCCGGCGCCCGCCCCGGCGCCCGCCCCGGCGCCCGCCCCGGCTCCGGCCCCGGCCGCCGCGGCTCCGGCGCCCGCCCCGGCCGCTCCTGCGGCCCCGGCTCCCGCGCCCGCCCCGGCTCCGGCTCCGGTCGTTCCGGCCCCGGCTCCCGCCCCGGCCGCCGCGGCTCCGGTCACCCCGGCCCCGGCCGCCGCTCCGGCTCCGGTCACTCCGGCCCCGGCCGCCGCTGCCGCCCCCTCGGCCACCGCGCCGACCGACGAGGGCGCGTACGTGACCCCGCTGGTCCGCAAGCTCGCGGCCGAGAACGGCGTGGACCTGGCCTCGGTCAAGGGCACCGGTGTCGGTGGCCGCATCCGCAAGCAGGACGTCCTGGCCGCCGCCGAGGCCGCCAAGGCCGCCGCCGCCGCGCCGACCGCCCCGGCCCCGTCCGCGGGCGTCACGGTCCCGGCCGCCGCCGCCGCGCTGCGCGGTCAGACGGTCAAGATGACCCGCATCCGCAAGGTCATCGCCGAGAACATGATGAAGGCCCTGCACAGCCAGGCGCAGCTGTCGACCGTGGTCGAGGTGGACGTCACCAGGATCATGAAGCTGCGGGCCCGGGCCAAGGAGTCCTTCCTGGCCCGCGAGGGCGTCAAGCTCTCGCCGATGCCGTTCTTCGTCAAGGCCGCCGCCGAGGCGCTGAAGGCCCACCCGGTCATCAACGCCAAGATCAACGAGGACGGCACGGTCACCTACCACGACGTCGAGAACGTCGGCATCGCGGTGGACTCGGAGCAGGGCCTGATGGTCCCGGTCATCAAGGGCGCCGGCGACCTGAGCCTGGCCGGCATCGCCAAGAAGACCGCCGAGCTGGCCGGCAAGGTCCGCAACAAGAAGATCAGCCCGGACGACCTGTCCGGCGGCACGTTCACGATCAGCAACACCGGTTCGCGCGGTGCGCTGTTCGACACGATCATCGTGAACTTCCCGCAGGTGGCCGAGCTGGGCATCGGCGCCACCGTGCGCCGCCCGATCGTGATCAACCACCCGGACCTGGGTGAGACCATCGCGATCCGCGACGTGGCGTACCTGACCCTGTCGTACGACCACCAGCTGGTCGACGGCGCGGACGCCGCCCGCTACCTGAACGACGTCAAGGCCCGTCTCGAGGCCGGCGAGTTCGAGGGCGACCTCGGTCTGTAACCGACCGGAGTCCTCGCGGGACCGTACGACGGCCGAGGCCCCAGCCCCTTCCCGGGCTGGGGCCTCGGCCGTTCCGCGCCCGTGGTCCCGCCGTCCGCCGCCGGTTCCGCGCCGGACTGAACGGTCCGGGCCCGGCGGACGTACTCCCGGGGGCAGGGCGGGGACCCGCACTCCGGTGAACCCGCCCCGCGGCGACGGCGGATGGCCGGACGGTGACGGGCGCGTCACCGCCACCGCCACCTGCTCCCGCCGGGGCGCCACCGCCCCCACCGGCCCGGCCGCCCCGGCGGGTTGCGCGCTGCGGTGTCCTTCCCCCCGCGACGACGCGGCCGCAGCGGGCCCCGGCGGGGCCGGTCCGGAGCTCCCGGACCGGCCCCGTCCCGGTGCCGTGGGCGACCGCATAGCCTCGGGGTATGCGTGCGGCACGACTGATCCACCTCGTCCTCCTGCTCCAGTCCCGCGAGTCGATGACGGCGACCGAACTCGCCAGGGCCCTGGAGGTGTCGGAGCGCACCGTCGGCCGGGACGTGCTGGCCCTGTCGGAGGCGGGGGTGCCGGTCTACGCCGAGCGGGGACGCGCCGGCGGCTACCGCCTGGTCGACGGCTACCGCACCCGGCTGACCGGGCTGGCCCGCGCGGAGGCGGAGGCGCTCTTCCTGTCCGGCGTGCCCGCCGCGCTGCGGGCCATGGGCCTGCACGACGCCGGTTCCTCGGCCCGTCTGAAGGTCTCGGCCGCCCTGCTGCCCGAACTGCGCGACGCGCCGCGCTCGGCGGCCCAGCGCTTCCACCTGGACGCGCCGGGCTGGTGGCAGGAACCGGAGACGCCACGGCTGCTGCCGGCGCTCGCCGCGGCGGTGTGGGGGGACCGCCGGCTGCGGGCCCGGTACCTGCGCGGGGCGCAGGAGGTGGAGCGCGAGCTCGATCCGTACGGCCTCGTGCTCAAGGCGGGTGTCTGGTACGCCGTGGCGCGCTGCGGCGCGGACGTACGGGTCTACCGGGTGGACCGGTTCATCGCGGCGGAGCTCACGGAGGATCGTTTCGTCAGGGACCCGGAGTTCGACCTGCCCGCGTTCTGGGAGGCCCGCGCCGCCGAGTTCGCCCGCTCGGTGCTCCGCGACGAGGTCGTCGTGCGCCTGACGCCCGAGGGCGCCCGGCGCCTGCCGTACGTCACCGACCGCACCGCCGCCCGCGAGGCCCTCGCCGCGGCCGGGCCGCCGGACGCAACGAGGCGGGTCACCGTCACGCTCCCCGTCGAGGGCCAGGACGTCGCCTACGAACAACTGCTGTCCCTGGGCCCCGACGCCGAGGTGCTCGGCCCGGACACCCTGCGCGAGCGGCTGGCCGATGCCGTCCGCGCCATGGCGGCCGTCTACTTCTGAGGGCCGCGTCTGCCGTGTTCCGCGTGCGTCGGAGGGCCGCAGCCAGGATGCTGGAGCGGTGATGGACGAGACGGAGTTCTGGGAGATCGTCGACAGCACGCGAGAGGCAGCGGGGGGCGACCCGGAGGAGCACGCCGACCTGCTGGTGGAACGGCTGACCCAGCTCGACCCGGAGTCCGTCGTCGACTTCGCGCGGCACTTCGAGAGCCGTTTCAACCGGGCCTACCGCTGGGACGTGTGGGGCGCCGCCGACCTGATGCTGGGGGGCGCCGGTGACGACGCGTTCGACTTCTTCCGGTGCTGGCTCATCGGGCAGGGCCGGCACGTCTTCGAAGGGGCCGTCCACGACCCCGACAGCCTCGCGGAGATGACCGACTCGTTCGACCCGGAGGTCGACGGTGACGCCGAGGACCTCGGCTACGCGGCGGACGAGGCGTACGAGCAGCTCACCGGCGTCCGGCTGCCGGACCTGGACCTGCCGGCGCAGCCCGCCGAGCCGGAGGGCGTGTACATCGACTTCGAGAACGCGGCCGCGGTCGCGGAACGCTTCCCCCGGCTCTGGGCGCGCTTCGGCTGAGCCGGCCCCGGACGCCCCGTGTCGCCGGCCGCCCCGTCGGCATCCGGGAAGGCGTGAGGACGACGACCCGGCTTCGCGTCAGACCCGGCGCCCCATGCACACGTCGTCCACGTAGACGCCGTCCAGCAGGAACTCCCCCGGCAGGACGCCCTCCACGCTGAATCCGGCCGCCTCGTACAGCCGCCGGGCCGGGGTGTTGTGGCCCAGCACCCGCAGCGTGACGCGCACCGCGCCCTGCCGGCGGGCGTCCGACACCGCCGCCAGGACGAGTTCCAGCCCCACCCCGCGGCCCCGCGCCCAGGTGTCCACCGCCAGGCCCTGGATCTGGCGCACATGGGCGTTGGAGGCCAGCGGCGTCGGCGGCACCATCCCGACGAAACCGGCGACACGGCCCTCGGTCTCCGCCACCAGGAACACGTCCGGTCCCGAACGCTCGCCGAAGAAGTCCTCGTTCTCCTCCCGCGGCGGCCGCACCGCGTGCAGGGTCGACCAGGTCGCCCGCTCGAGACGGACGAGGGCGGGGTCGTCGGAGAGCCTTGCCGGGCGCACACGGATGTCGGACATGCGTGTCACCTTCCCACACCGCAAGGGCCGTTCCGCGCGACGATGTCCCCATGCGCATCGCCATCACCGGCTCGTCCGGCCTCATCGGCTCCGCCCTGGTCCGCTCCCTGCGCTCCGACCGGCACGAGGTCGTACGCCTCGTCCGGCGCGAGCCGTCCGGTCCGGACGAGGTGCGCTGGGACCCGCAGGGCGGCACCGTCGACACCGCGGGGCTGGTGGGCGTGGAGGCCGTCGTCCACCTCGCCGGCGCCGGGGTCGGCGACCACCGCTGGACGGAGGGGTACAAGCGGACGATCCACGACAGCCGGGTGCGGGGCACGCGGACCCTCGTGCGCGCCCTCACCTCGCTTGACACCCCGCCGCGGGTGCTCGTCAGCGGCTCCGGCATCACCGCGTACGGCGACACCGGCGACCGCCGGGTCGACGAGGGCGCGCCGCTGGGCACCGGCTTCCTCCCCTCCGTGTGCCGTGACTGGGAGGCCGCCGCCGCGCCGGCCCGTGACGCGGGCATCCGTACCGCGTTCTCCCGCACCGGCCTGGTCGTCTCCGGCAGGGGCGGGGCGTGGGGCCGGCTCTTCCCGCTCTTCAAGGCGGGCCTGGGCGGCCGGCTCGGCGACGGGCGCCAGTACTGGAGCTTCATCTCCCTGCACGACCAGGTCGCGGCGCTGCGCCACATCGTCGACACCGAGTCCGTCTCCGGGCCGGTCAACCTGTGCGCGCCCGAGCCGCTGACCAACACCGAGGTGACCCGGGCGATGGGGCGGGTGCTGGGCCGGCCCACGCTGTTCGCGGTCCCCGCGCCCGTACTGCGCACCGTCGTCGGGGAGTTCGCCTCCGAGATCCTCGGCAGCACCCGCGCGGTGCCGCGGGTGCTGCTGGACTCCGGGTTCACCCACGCGCACCCCGGGATCGAGGAGGCGATCCGCGCCGCGCTGGCCGAAGAAAGGCACTGAATGCCACCCACAGCCGTTTTCCGGCATCAGTTGGCGCGCGAGTGGGCATGACGGTTCCAGCGCCAGCCGACGCGCGCGGGGAAACGTGCCGACCTCGGGGAGGGGCATCGTGCTCTCTACAGCACGCTCTACGGGTTCACAGACGGACGTGTGCGTGATCGGGGCCGGCCTCGCCGGTCTCTCCGCGGCGCGTCACCTCACCGGTGCGGGGCTCACCGTCACCGTGCTGGAGGCCGAGGACCGGGTCGGCGGCCGCATGGCCACCGAGAAGGTCGACGGCTTCCTCCTCGACCGGGGTCCACAACTGCTCAACACCTCCTACCCGGAGCTGGACCGCACCCCGGAACTGCGGGGGCTGCAACTGCGGCCGCTCTCGCCCGGCGTCCTGGTGCGCTCCGCCGGACGCGGCTACCGCGTCGGCGACCCGCGCGCGGCGCTCGCCGCCGCCCGCGCGCCGATCGGCTCGCCCCTGGACAAGGCCCGGCTGCGGACGGCCCTCAACCGCCTCGCCGGCGCACCCGTCGAACGCCTCATGGAGCGCCCGGAGACCACGGCCGCCGCGGCCCTCGCCTCACGCGGCTTCGCGCCCCGCACGCTCGACGGGTACCTGCGGCCGCTGCTGTCCGCGCTGCTGTGCGACCCGGACCTCACGACCTCCAGCCGGGTCGCCGACCTGGTCCTGCGCGGCTTCGCCCTCGGCCGTACGTGCCTGCCGGCGGGCGGCGCTGCGACGGTGCCGCAGGCGCTGGCGGCGGCGCTGCCGCCCGGCACGGTCCGCACCGGGGTCCGGGCGGTCGCCGCGGCGACCAACGGCGTCCGCACCGCGGGCGGCGACGAGATCCCGTGCCGGGCCGTGGTCGTCGCCACCGGGGCGGCCGCCGCGGCCGGACTGCTGCCCGGGCTGCGGGTGCCCGCCTTCCACGGCGTCACGGTCCTGCACCACGCCGCGCCGGCGGCGCCGCTGAAGCAGCCCGCGCTCGTGCTCGACGCGGACCGGCGCGGTCCCGTCTCCCACACGTTCCCGGCCAGCCTCGTCGACCCCTCCCGCGCCCCCGTGGGCCGCGCCCTGGTCACCTCCGTGCTGCTCGGCCCGGCCGCCGCCCCCGCCCCGGACGACATCGCCGTCCGGGCCCACCTCGCGGAGCTCTACGGCACCTCCACGGGCGGGTGGGAGCTGCTCGCCGTCCACCACGACGCGCAGGCGCTCCCCGCGATGACGGCCCCGCACGACCTGCGCCGCCCGGTGCGGATACTGCAGGGCCTCTACGTCTGCGGCGACCACCGCGACACCAGCACCGTCCAGGGGGCCCTGCTGTCCGGCCGTCGTGCCGCCCAGCGGCTCCTGCGGGACGTCGGCCTCCCTCCGGCGCCCCCGGCCGAACCCCTGGCCGCCTGAGCCCCGCGGGGCCGGGCCCCCAAGGAGACGTCCGGAGCGGCGGCGTCCCCCCTGCCGCCGCTCCGGGTGCCTATCCGACGGGGACGCCCAGGGCCGTCGCGCGGTCGTGGAAGGCGCGGACGGGGGCGGCGTCGCGGTGGGTGTCGAGGCGCCGGCCGAAGTCGCGGACGTACTCGAGCGCGCGGAGCGAGCGCATCTCCACGGCGGCCTGCATGGCCTCCGCGCCGAGGGCGCAGGCGGCGTCGACCTCGCCGAGGCCGAGCCGCGCGGTGGCCAGGACGGTGCGGCAGAAGACGCGGCTGCGGGCGTACCCGTGGGCGCGCAGTTGCAGCGAGCGCTCGGCGTGCTGCGAGGCCGCGCGGTACTGCCCGAGGTCGCGGTGGCAGTGGCCGAACTCGTCCGCGAGCTGGGCCTCGTCGAAGAAGCGCGCCCAGGACGGGACGTCGTCGCCGTTCCTGACCGCCTCCAGGGCGCGTTCGGCCCGCACCAGGGCCGCCGTGCAGGCGCGGACCTCGCCGAGCAGCCCGTGGCCGCGTGCCTCCGCCGAGTGGAAGAGCGCCTGCACGACCGGCGGGGCGCCGCTGCCGACGCCCTGCTGGGCGACCCGGGCCAGCTGGACGGCCTCGCGGCCGTGCCCGAGGTAGACCGCCTGGCGGCTCATCGTGACCAGGACGTACCCCCCGTAGACCCGGTCCCCGGCAGCCTGCGCGAGCCGCAGGGCCTGCACGAAGTACCGCTGGGCCAGGCCGTGGGCGCCGACGTCGTACGAGGTCCACCCGGCGAGCCGGGTGAGGTCGGCGACCGCGGCGAACAGGCGGCGGCCCATGGTCTCCCCGTAGGCGCCGCGCAGCATGGGCTCGGCCTCGTGCTCCAGGTAACGCACGAGGGCCTGCCGCGCGTGGCCGCCGCCGTAGGCGTTGTCCAGGGTGCGGAAGAGCTCGCCGACGGAGCGCAGGGCGGCGATGTCCCCCATGCCGACCCGCTGGCCGTTGCCGCCGAACACCGCGGGCGCGGGGACGGCGACCGGTGCGGGCGCCCCGCGTGAGCCGCCGCCGGCCCGCTGCGCCGGCAGCCGTGCGGCCCCCGGGGCGCCGCCGTGGCCGGGACCGGCGACGCCGGCCGGGACCGTTCCCGGCTCGGGCCCCCGCCCCACCCGGTCGTCGGCCCGGCCGATCAGCCAGTCGCGGCTGGGGACGACCAGGCCCGCGGGGGTGAACGCGATCTTGCGGAGGTCGGCCTGGTTGCCGGTGTCCTTCCGCCACAGCCCGGAGACGATCTCCACCGCCTCCTCGGGCGAGGAGGCGTACTCCAGCCCCGCGTAGACGGGGGCGACGGCGTCGAGGCCGAGGTCGTGGGCGGACAGCCGCCGCCCGAGCCGCCGGGTGAAGACCTCGGCGATGAGTGCGGGCGTCGTGCCCCGGGGCTGCTGGCCGCGCAACCACCGGGTGACGGAGGTCTTGTCGTACCGCAGGTCCAGGCCGTGCTCGATGCCGAGCTGGTCCACCCGCCGGGCGAGCCCGGCGTTGGAGAACCCGGCTTCGGCGATCAGGGCGGCCAGTTGACGGTTCGGGGGGCGCTGCGAGGAACGGTCGGACATCAGTGGTGCGGTCCCCTGCCTTCCGGGCGTGCGGGTGTGCGGGTTGCGGGTGTTCGGGCGTGCGCGGCGTCGCGGGCGTCCGGGGCGGGCGGCGGTTCACCGTCCGCGGCCCGCCGGGCCATCCGCAGAACGGCGCGAATGTAACGTTCTGTATCGACTCACTCACCACTCGAGCGCCTCGCATTCGCCGTATCGGGTGAATGTGCACCCACATATCGGTAGAACACTTCCTTTGCCCTTCGTCGGGTGGTAATGCCCCCGCCCCGTGCAGGACACCGCCCCACCGGACGTACAGTTGCTGAGGCGCTCCGGACACGTGGTGGGGTGCCGCAAGGACCACAGAGGGAGCGGCCGTGAGTGACCTGCGCTTCGTCCACCTGGGCTTCGGCGAGGACGCGGTGGAGTACGTGGAGGCGTGGGAGGAACAGCGCCGCGTGCACGCCGCGCGCTTCGCCGACGAGATCCCCGACACGTGCCTGCTGCTGGAGCACCCGCCGGTCTACACCGCGGGCCGCCGCACCGAGGACAGCGAGCGCCCGCTGGACGGCACCCCCGTGGTGGACGTCGACCGCGGCGGCAAGATCACCTGGCACGGGCCGGGCCAGCTCGTCGGCTACCCGATCCTGAAACTGCCGCGCCCGGTGGACGTGGTCGCGCACGTGCGCCGGCTGGAGGAGGCGCTGATCGACGCGTGCGCCGAGTTCGGCCTGGAGACCACCCGGGTGGAGGGCCGCAGCGGCGTATGGGTGCTGGGCGACCCGATCGAGGACCGGCCGCCGGTGATCCCGGGGCTGACCCTGGACTTCGACCCGCGGCTGCACGACGAGGAGTTCGACCCCCGCCTCTCCGGCCCCGAGTACGCGCCGTCCAACGCCGGCCAGCGCCGCGAGGACCGCAAGCTCGCCGCCATCGGCATCCGCGTCGCCAAGGGCGTGACCATGCACGGCTTCGCGCTGAACTGCAACCCCGACAACACCTGGTTCGACCGGATCGTGCCGTGCGGCATCCGGGACGCCGGTGTGGCCTCGCTCAGCAACGAGCTCGGCCGCGAGGTCACCGTCGCCGAGGTCCTCCCGGTCATCGAGAAGCACCTGCGCCGCGTCCTGGAGTCGGCCGTGCCGCTCCCCCGGGTCGTCCCGGAATCCACAGGCGTACGCTGATGTTCACCAAGGAAACGAAGCCTCGCGAGGGAGTCGGACGTGTCTGCTGTAGCGCCTGAAGGCCGCAAGATGCTGCGTCTGGAGGTCCGCAACAGCCAGACCCCCATCGAGCGCAAGCCCGAGTGGATCAAGACCCGGGCCAAGATGGGTCCCGAGTACACCGAGCTGCACAGCCTGGTGAAGCGCGAGGGCCTGCACACGGTGTGCCAGGAGGCGGGCTGCCCCAACATCTTCGAGTGCTGGGAGGACCGCGAGGCCACCTTCCTCATCGGCGGCGACCAGTGCACCCGGCGCTGCGACTTCTGCCAGATCGACACCGGCAAGCCGCAGGCGCTCGACCGTGACGAGCCGCGCCGCGTCGGCGAGTCCGTGGTCACCATGGACCTCAACTACGCCACCATCACCGGCGTCGCCCGCGACGACCTCGAGGACGGCGGCGCCTGGCTGTACGCCGAGACCGTGCGGCAGATCCACGCCATGACCGCCGGCCGCGCCACCGGCCGCACCAAGGTCGAGCTGCTGATCCCGGACTTCAACGCGGTCCCCGAGCAGCTCGCCGAGGTCTTCGGCGCCCGTCCCGAGGTGCTCGCCCACAACGTGGAGACGGTGCCGCGGATCTTCAAGCGCATCCGTCCGGGCTTCCGTTACGAGCGCTCGCTGGAGGTCATCACCAAGGCGCGCGAGGCGGGTCTGGTGACCAAGTCCAACCTCATCCTCGGCATGGGCGAGGAGCGCGAGGAGGTCAGCCAGGCGCTGCAGGACCTGCACGACGCGGGCTGCGAGCTGATCACCATCACCCAGTACCTGCGCCCGAGCCTGCGGCACCACCCGGTGGAGCGCTGGGTGAAGCCCCACGAGTTCGTGGAGCTGAAGGAGGAAGCCGAGGAGATCGGCTTCGCCGGCGTCATGTCGGGCCCGCTCGTGCGGTCCTCGTACCGGGCCGGCCGCCTCTTCCAGCAGGCCGTCGAGCGCCGCGGCGAGCGCGGCGAGGTCGTCGCCGCCCAGGCGGTCTGATCACGCTGCGCTGACCTCCGGGTCACCGCCGCAACGTGCGGTTCGTCACGTCAGGGGCCCCCTCGGGGCCCCTGACGCGTCCCTGACGTGCGGCGCCCTCGCGGAGAACGGCGCGAAGCCACCGCCGGGGCTTCACGACGGTTTGACCGACCGGTCACGGACTGGTAACACAATGTGGTGACTCTGGATAAGCGGAACATCCGACCGCGTCTGAGCCGTCCTGAGGGGGACACCACCATGCAGGCCGCACACCTCCACCGCCAGAGCACGATCCCCGGCGCCGCCGCCGGCGCGCTGCGCGCCGTGGAGCACCTCCTGTTCCGGGGCGCCGAGGCGACGGCCCGCCGCAACGCCTGGACCGCCGTCCTGGAGGACCGCAAGCGCGCCAAGGACCGCCGCGACGCCCAGCACGTGATGGACGCCCTGGTCTCCTCGCGGGCCGCGCACGGCGACGTGCTCTAGCGCTCCAGGGCCCCTGCGGGCCCTCCGTTGCCTCCGGGCGAAGACCGGACCCCCTCCGGTGGGGCCGGGGCGGCGCGGGCCACGTATCCTGTGCGGCATGGCGAGGGATACATCCGAGAGCAACCCTGGGCGCCTCAAGCAGATCGCCCAGACGTACAAGATGACCAGGCGGGTCGACTCCAAGGTCGGTCTCGTCCTTGCGGCTGTGGGAATCGTCACCTTCGGTGTCATCCTCGCCATCGGCTTCTTGATCGGTCACCCCATCTACGCGGGCATCCTGGGCTTCCTGCTCGCCCTGCTGGCGATGGCGATCATCTTCGGACGGCGTGCCGAGAAGGCCGCGTTCGGCCAGCTCGACGGGCAGCCCGGTGCCGCCGCGGCGGTCCTGGACAACGTCGGCCGCGGCTGGTCGGTGACGCCCGCGGTGGCGATGACCCGCAGCCAGGACGTGGTGCACCGCGCGGTCGGCAAGGCCGGCATCGTCCTGGTGGGCGAGGGCAACCCGAACCGGGTGAAGGGCCTGCTGGCCTCCGAGAAGAAGAAGATGGCGCGCATCGTCGTCGACGTCCCG
Source organism: Streptomyces sp. NPDC008238 (assembly GCF_042956445.1). Taxonomy (NCBI): domain Bacteria; kingdom Bacillati; phylum Actinomycetota; class Actinomycetes; order Kitasatosporales; family Streptomycetaceae; genus Streptomyces; species Streptomyces sp. NPDC008238. Next base: position 56,797 of record NZ_JBIBGK010000012.1, read on the forward strand.
GTGAGCGACTTCATCGTGGGCAACGACGAGGGTCAGGTTCCGCTGAAGAAGATCCGCACCACGCTGCTGAAGCTGCCGCGCGTCCTGCCCGGCCCCAAGGTCACCGAGGTCAACGACCGGCTCCGGGCGCTCGGCGACCTGATGAGCAACATGCCGGTGCCGAAGGGCCCGATGCCGAAGGGCATGCGCATGCCGAAGGGCCGCTGATCGCATACGAAACCGAACGCGAAGTGCCCCGGACGAAGCGATTCGTCCGGGACACTTCGCGTCGTGTGCGCCTCGGTCACATCCGGACCTGGACCGCCTTCACGGCCCGGTCGTGCATGCCGCGGGTGTCGCGGTCCCAGACCACCGCCGGGACGACCAGCAGGAGCAGCAGCGTCCGCAGCGCGGCGGCGCCGAGGCCGAGCCGCCCGCCGTCCTGCCGCACCACCCGCAGCCCCAGCAGGCGCTTGCCCGGGGTGGTGCCGACGGTGCCGAGCAGCAGCACGCTCATGAGGCCGAAGACCACGGTGGTCCACGGATTGGCCGCGGCCGCGTCCCGGTGCGCGATCAGCCCGTACGCGATCAGCGCGCACAGGCCCCAGTCGATGAAGAGGGCCCCGATGCGCCGCCCGACCGGGGCGATCGAGCCGGGGCCGTGCTCGGGCAGCCCGAGGCGCTGCCCGCGGTAGCCGAAGTCGACGCCCATCCGCTCCGCGGCGGCCTTCGGGCCCTCGATCCACGATCCGATGACATCCCTGTTGTCCACCGCTCCACGGTAACCCCCCGCCTCCGGGCGCCCGCGTCCGACCCGGCACCCGTGCGGCGGCTCGGTTAACCTGCAAGAAACAAATGGGTCACGAGAGGGAAATGCCCGATCTCTATGGTCGGCACCAACGTGCGCCACCGCACTGGTCGCACCCATGAGCTGCAATCCGGCCTCCCAGGCCGGGCCAAGGAGGAGTTGGATGTCGTTCCAAAACGCCGACGAGGTGAAGAAGTTCATCTCGGACAACGACGTCAAGTTCGTGGACGTCCGGTTCTGCGACCTGCCCGGTGTCATGCAGCACTTCACGGTCCCGGTCGAGTCCTTCGACCCGGACGAGCAGCTGATGTTCGACGGCTCCTCGATCCGCGGCTTCCAGGCCATCCACGAGTCCGACATGGCGCTGATCGCGGACCTGTCCACGGCGAAGCTGGACCCGTTCCGCAAGGACTCCACGCTCAACGTCAACTTCTTCATCCACGACCCGATCACCGGCGAGCAGTACAGCCGTGACCCGCGGAACGTGGCGAAGAAGGCCGAGGCCTACCTCGCCTCCTCCGGCATCGCCGACACCGCGTACTTCGGCCCCGAGGCCGAGTTCTACGTCTTCGACAGCGCCCGCTTCGAGACCAGCGCGAACCAGTCCTTCTACCACATCGACTCCGAGGCCGGCGCCTGGAACAGCGGTGCGGAGCAGGACAACCGCGGCTACAAGGTCAAGTACAAGGGCGGCTACTTCCCGGTCCCGCCGGTCGACCACTTCGCCGACCTGCGCGCCGAGATCACCCTGGAGCTGATCAAGTCCGGCCTGCAGGTCGAGCGCCAGCACCACGAGGTGGGCACCGCCGGCCAGGCCGAGATCAACTACAAGTTCAACACGCTGCTCGCCGCGGCCGACGACCTGATGCTCTTCAAGTACATCGTGAAGAACGTCGCCTGGCGGGCCGGCAAGACCGCGACCTTCATGCCCAAGCCGATCTTCGGTGACAACGGCTCCGGCATGCACGTCCACCAGTCCCTGTGGACCAACGGCGCCCCGCTGTTCTACGACGAGCAGGGCTACGCGGGCCTGTCGGACACCGCCCGCTACTACATCGGCGGCATCCTGCGGCACGCCCCGGCGCTGCTGGCCTTCACCAACCCCACGGTGAACTCCTACCACCGCCTGGTGCCCGGCTTCGAGGCCCCGGTCAACCTGGTCTACTCGCAGCGCAACCGCTCCGCGGCCATCCGCATCCCGATCACGGGTGCCAACCCCAAGGCCAAGCGCATCGAGTTCCGCGCCCCGGACTCCTCCGGCAACCCGTACCTGGCCTTCTCGGCGCTGCTGCTCGCCGGCCTCGACGGCATCAAGAACAAGATCGAGCCGGCCGAGCCCGTCGACAAGGACCTGTACGAGCTGGCCCCCGAGGAGCACGCGGGCGTCCCGCAGGTCCCGACCTCGCTGTCGGCGGTCCTGGAGTCCCTCGAGGCCGACCACGAGTTCCTCCTCCAGGGCGGTGTCTTCACCTCCGACCTGATCGAGACCTGGATCGACTACAAGCGGGTCAACGAGATCGCCCCGATCGCCTTGCGGCCGCACCCGCACGAGTTCGAGCTCTACTTCGACATCTGATGCGGCCCCGGGCCGGAGCGGGGAACCGCCCGCCCGGACCGTGCGCCACCCGTCGGGGGGGGGGGCGCCCCCCCCCCCCCCCGCCCGCCGGGGCGGGGGGGCCCCCCCCCCCGGGCGGGGGGGGGGCCCGGGGGGGGGGGGGCCAGCCGCGGGGC
>NZ_JBIBGK010000012.1:59324-141827 GCF_042956445.1 Streptomyces sp. NPDC008238
CGCCCCCCCCCCCATTTTTTCCACATATAAGCCCAATTCTGTGGCGCCCGGGGGGGGGGGGGGGCCCCCCCCCCCCGGCCCGGGCCCCCCCCCGGCGCCCGCCCCCCCCCCCCCCGCCCCCCCCCCCGACGGCTTTCCCGTCCCGGAAGCCGGTGTGCGGCGCGCGCCCGGGTGGGAGGATCCCCGTGCCGGGTGCCGTGCCGAGGAGGGGTCCGCGATGCCGTCCACCGAACTGGAGCACATTTTCCGGGTGGCCGCGCCTCCGGAGGAGGTCTACGCGCACCTGGCCGAGCCGACGCACTACATCGGCCTGTCGCCGCTCCTCGTCGACGTGCGCGACGTGCACCGCAGCGGCGGGAGCGTGCACTACACGGCCGTGGAGCGGTTCCGGTTCCTGGGTCTGCTGCGGCACGACAACATCATCGGCGTGACACTCGTCGCCGTCCCGGACCGGCTGCCGCACTCCGCCGAGATCTCCGGCGAGGTCCGCAGCCCGGCCCGGATCCGCATGGGCTACCGCTTCGCCATAGAGCGCTGCGGCGCCGGCAGCATCGTCACCGACACCCTGCGCCTGCGCACGCCGCCCGGTCTGCTGCGCTTCGCCGCCTCCCAGGCGCGAACGGTCCAGCAGGCCCGGGCCCGGGTCCTCAAGGCCCGGCTGGACCGGCCCGCCTGAGGAAACGGGCGGGTCCCGCTAGACGCGGCGGCCGACGCCGCCGTAGAAGCCGATCTCGCCGGAGCGCGGCGGGACCGGGGTGCCGGGGCGCCAGAAGGGGACCTGGACGAGGCCCGGCTCCTCGAGTTCGAAGCCGTCGAAGAACCGCGCGACCTCGGCGTGCGGACGCAGGTTGAGGCTCGCGGTGGCGTTGTTGTAGACGGCCTGGGCGTCGCTGCGGTCGGCGAAGTCACCGGTGGCGTGCGAGAGCACCAGGTAGCTGCCGGCCGGGAGCGCGTCGCGCAGGGTGGCGACCACCTCCGCGGGCTTCTCCTCGTCGGTGAGGAAGTGGAGGACGGCGACGAGCAGCAGGGCGACGGGCCGGTCGAAGTCGATGACCCGTCGGACGTCGGGGTGCTCCAGGAGGGCCCGGGGGTCGCGCAGGTCGCCGAGCACGACGCTGGTGGCGCCCGAGCGGCTGAGCAGGGCGTTGGCGTGGGTGTTGACGATCGGGTCGTTGTCGACGTATGCGATGCGGACGTCGGGCGCCGCTTCCTGGGCGATCTCGTGCACGTTGGGCGAGGTGGGGAGGCCGGTGCCGATGTCGAGGATCTGGCGGACGCCGCTCTCCACCACGTGCCGGACGGCACGGCGCATGAAGGCCCGGTTGGCGCGGACGCCGATCCTCACCTCGGGCGCCGCGGCGGCGAGTGCGTCGGCGGCCTTGCGGTCCACCTCGTAGTTGTCCTTGCCGCCCAGCAGGTAGTCGTAGATCCGCGCGGGGTGCGGCCTGCCGGTGTCGATCTCCTCGGCGCGGAAGCCGTTCTCCATCACGCTGCGCTCCTCTCGGCGGCCGTCCCGGCCCTGACCCGGCACCGCTGACGACAGCTTTTCACATCATCAACTTCTCTGCCCACGTGAAGAGTTCCTGGTCACCGGGAGTTCCACGCGGCGCCCACGGGAGGCCGGCCGCGCTCAGCGCAGCGCGCAGTCCCCGCACAGCCCGCCGCCCGGCACGCGGTAGTACAGGCAGCAGCTGCGGCGGGTGTAGGCGGGCGCGCCAGGCCCGGTGAGGCGGAGTTCACCGGCGTCGCACAGGAGCGGATCCGCCGTCAGTTCCTTCGCCAGCGCGACGGCGCGGGTGGCCGCGTCAGGCCGTGCGCCCTCCCCCAGGCACCAGGAGTGCAGCACCCGCAGGGTGCCGGCGAGGGCCGAGGCGGTGTTGCCCCACAGCAGTGCGGGCGCCACGCCCGACACCGCGTGCACGGCCTCGCAGAGGGGCACCAGGTGGCCCAGGAGCACGTCCTCGCGCAGCCGGCCCGCGGGGACCTGCGGGACGTCGTCCGGCAGCCACAGTTCGTCCGGGGCGGACCGGCCGGGGTGCCACCACAGGCGTCCGCCGGACAGGTCGGGCATGCGGCCGGTGAGCGCCGCCGGGCCGAGCGCGACGGACCACAGCCGCGCGGCCAGCCCCTGGTGGGCCAGCGAGGCGGCGACGCGCCGCTCCCGCGTGCCGAGCCGCCGGCCGACCTCCGCCACACGTCCGGTGAGCGCGGGCGAGGGCCGCCCGGCGTAGACCTCCGCCAGTGGCACGAAGCCCTCGGCCCGCGGCTCCCCCGGCCCGGTGCGTACGGCGAAGAACGGTCCCGGGCCGCCTCCGCCGGTCAACGTGCCCACAGGCCCCTGACATGGCCGAGGTGCCGGGTCATGACGGCCTGCACGGCGGCGCCGTCGCGGGCCAGCAGGGCGTCCAGCAGTTCCAGGTGCTCCTCGGCGGAGGCGCGGAGCAGGCCGCGTTCGGCGAGCGCCGTGAGGCCGTACAGCCGGGAACGCTTGCGCAGGTCGCCGACCACCTCGACCAGGTGCTCGTTGCCGGCGAGCGCGAGCAGCCCCAGGTGGAAGCGGCGGTCGGCCTCCACGTAGGCGATGAGGTCGCCGGCCGCGGCGGCGTCGACGATCTGCTCGGCGGCCGGGCGCAGCGCCTCCAGCGCCGGGGCGTCGGCGGTGGAGGCGAGGCCGGTGACGGTCGGGATCTCGATGAGGGAGCGGATGTGGGTGTACTCGTCGAGCTGCCGCTCGGAGACCGCGGTCACCCGGAAGCCCTTGTTGGGCACCGGGTCGAGCAGCCCCTCCTTGGCCAGGTCCAGCAGCGCCTCGCGGACGGGCGTGGCGGAGATGCCGAAGCGGCCGGCCAGCGCGGGCACCGAGTGCACCTCGCCGGGCCGCAGTTCCCCCGCCACCAGCGCCGCCCGCAGGGCGTCCGCGACGCGCTCGCGGTAACTGCCGGTGCGCTGACCGCCGAGGGCGGGCAGGGCGGGCCCGTCGTGCGCTGCCATGCGGTGGCTCCTCCTCGGCGGCGTGGCATGTATGCGCCCAGTATCGGTGTCCGGGGCGCTAGAGGACGAATCCGGCGGGGAACGGGTCGGACGGGTCGAGCAGGTACTGGGCCGTGCCGGTGATCCAGGCGCGGCCCGTGACGGACGGCAGCACGGCGGGCACGCCCGCCACCTCGGTGGTGCCGGTGAGCCGGCCGGTGAAGTGCGTGCCGATGAAGGACTCGTTCACGAAGTCCTGGTCCAGGGGCAGTTCGCCGCGGGCGTGCAGCTGCGCCATGCGCGCGCTCGTACCGGTGCCGCAGGGCGAACGGTCGAACCAGCCCGGGTGGATGGCCATGGCGTGCCGCGAGCGGACCGCCGTGGAGCCGGGCGCCAGCAACTGGACGTGCTTGCAGCCGCGGATCGTCGGGTCCTCCGGGTGGACGGGCGGCTCCTCGGCGTTGATCGCGTCCATCAGCGCGAGGCCGGCGGCGAGGATGTCGTCCTTGCGGGACCGGTCGAAGGGCAGGCCGAAGGCGTCCAGGGGAAGGATCGCGTAGAAGTTGCCCCCGTACGCGAGGTCGTAGGTGACCGTGCGGCCGTCGGCGAGGACGGCCTTGCGGTCCAGCGCGACGCTGAACGAGGGGACGTTGCGCAGGGTCACGGCGGTCGCCGCGCCCCCGCTCACGGCGACCTCCGCGACGACCAGCCCGGCCGGGGTGTCGAGGCGGACCGTGGTGACGGGCTCGGTCACCGGGACCATGCCGGTCTCGACGAGGACGGTCGCCACGCCGATCGTGCCGTGCCCGCACATCGGGAGGTAGCCGGAGACCTCGATGTAGATCACGCCGTAGTCGGCGTCCGGGCGGGTCGGCGGCTGCAGGATCGCCCCGCTCATCGCGGCGTGGCCGCGCGGTTCGTCCATCAGCAGGTGCCGGATGTGGTCGAGGTGGTCACGGAAGTGGAGGCGGCGTTCGTTCATGGTGGAACCGGGGACCGTGCCGATGCCGCCGGTGACGACGCGGGTGGGCATGCCCTCGGTGTGGGAGTCCACGGCGTGCAGGACGAGTTTGCTGCGCATGGGGTGTGTCCTCCTCGTGGGCCCTGGGTCGTGGGCCGGGGGTGGGTGGGGGTGCCTGAGGTGGTCGCGGACCGGACTCCGTTGCGTGCGGGACGGGTTCGCCGCGCGTGGGGTGTGTCGTCCTCGCGGGCCCTGGGTCGTGGCCCTGGCCCTGGGCCCTGGCTCGTGGGGCTCGGGGGCGGGGGTCGGGGCCTGCTGCCGGGGCGACGGGCCCGGCCCGGGCCGGAAGCGGGCCGGGGCGCGGGCCCGGAACGGCTTCCGGGGCCGCGGGCCGGGGCCGTTACGCGAGGCCCGAGGCCATCGCGGCCTCGGTGGCGGCCCGGACCTCCTTCTCCTGCTCCGGCAGCAGCGGCACCCGCGGCGGGCGGCAGGGGCCCCCGTGGCGTCCGGCGAGGTCCATCGAGAGCTTGATGGCCTGGACGAACTCCGTCCGGGAGTCCCAGCGCAGCAGCGGGTGCAGGGAGCGGTAGAGCGGCAGCGCGGTCCCGGTGTCCCCGGCGACCGCGGCGCGGAAGAGCTCGCCGCAGGCCCGGGGCAGGGCGTTGGGGTAGCCCGCGACCCAGCCCTTGGCGCCGGCGGCGGCCAGTTCGAGCAGCACGTCGTCGGCACCGATCACGAGGTCCAGTTCCGGGGCGAGTTCGGCCAGCTCCCAGGCGCGGCGCACGTCGCCGCTGAACTCCTTCACGGCCTTGATGTGGCCGGCCTCGTACAGCTCCGTGAGCAGCCGCGGGGTCAGGTCGACCTTGGTGTCGTACGGGTTGTTGTACGCGACGACCGGCAGCCCGGCCCGCGCGACCTCGGCGTAGTGGGCGTGCACCGAACGCTCGTCCGCGCGGTAGGCGTTGGGTGGCAGCAGCATCACGGCCGAGCATCCGGCGTCGGCGGCGTGCTCGGCCCAGCGGCGTGCCTCGCCGGAGCCGTACGCGGCGACGCCCGGCACGACGCGCTCGCCGCCGATCGCGGCGACGGCAGTCTCCACGACCCGCGCGCGCTCGGCGGGGGTCAGGACCTGGTACTCGCCGAGGGAGCCGTTGGGCACGACACCGTCGCAGCCGTTCGCCACCAGCCAGGCGCAGTGGGCGGCGTAGGCGTCGTAGTCGACGGACAGGTCCTCGGCGCGCAGCGGCAGGGCGGTGGCGACGAGCACGCCGCGCCACGGGCGGTCGGGGGTGGTGTTCATGGCTGTTCCCTCTCTTCCTCTTCGTCTGCCGCGCCGGCCAGCAGGCCGAGCGGCACGGGCCGGGCGAGGGGCCGCCCGGGGTCGGTGAAGGGGCATCCGGCGACGGCGGCGACGCCCGGGCCGCAGACGCGGCCCTGGCACCAGCCCATCCCGGCGCGGGTGAGCAGCTTGACGGTGCGCAGGTCGCCGGCGCCGAGGTCGCGGACGGCCTCACGGACGGCGGAGGCGGGCACCTCCTCGCAGCGGCACACCAGGGTGTCGTCGGTGACGGCGGACTGCGCCCAGTCGCCGGGGAGGCGGTAGACGGCGTCGAGCACGGCGGCGAACCGCCGCAGCCGCTCGCGGCGGCGGGCGGCGGCCGCCCACGCCGCGGGGTCGGGCTCCGTGCCGCGCAGCCGGGCGGCGGCGGACCGTCCGGCGATCTCCCCCTCGGCGAGGGCGAGTTCCGCGCCACCGACGCCGGTGACCTCGCCCGCGGCCCAGAGGCCGGGGGTGGGGGTGCGCTGTTCCGCGTCCACGTCGAAGGAGCCGGCGAGGTCGGTGTGCGGCAGCAGCCCGTGGCCCACGGCGAGGGCGTCGCAGGCGACGCGGCGCCGTACGCCGCCGGGTCCGGCCAGGGTGACCGCCTCGACGCGGTCCGTGCCGTGGGCGGCGACGACGGTGTGCCGCCAGCGCACGCGGACACCGTGCCGGGCGAGGCGGGCGGCGTAGCCGGCGCCCTCCACGGCCTTGCCGAGGGGTACGGCGGTGGCGTGCCGCAGCAGGGCGCGCGGGTCGGCGGCCTCGGCGAGCGCCGCGACGCGCGCCCCGGCCGCCGCGAGGCCCGCCGCGACGGGGAGCAGCAGCGGGCCCGTACCGGCGACGACGACCGTACGCCCGGGGAGCACCAGGCCGCCCTTGAGCATGGCCTGCGCGCCGCCCGCCGTGACGACCCCGGGCAGCGTCCAGCCGGGGAACGGCAGCACCTTCTCGTAGCCCCCGGTCGCCAGGACCACCGCGTCCGCGCCGATCGCGCCCGATTCGAGGGTGTGGAGGGTGAACCCCGGTTCCAGGGACCAGACCTGACGTCCCGGCAGGTGGGTGATACGGCCCGCCGCGATGTGGGCGTCGAGGCGTTCGCGCAGCCTCCGCCAGGTGCGCCACGCGTGGTGCAGGGCCTGCGGCCTGCGGGCCCGGAGCCCTGGTGCGGGCTGCCGGTAGAACTGTCCGCCCGGCTGGGGCGCGGCGTCCACCAGAGCGACCCGTACACCCGCGTCCGCGGCCTCCAGCGCCGCGGCGACCCCCGCCGGCCCGGCGCCGACGACGGCCAGCCCGTACCTCTCCCCGGTCACATCCGCCTCCCGCGACGACTCTCCGGCGGGCCCGGTGCGCGGCGCACCCCGCGGACCGGGCCCGGCGACGCGGGCTGCCGGCGGAACCGCCCGCCTGCCTGCGGCACGGCGTCCACCAGCGCGACGCGCACGCCCGCGGCCGCGGCCACCGGCGGCGCCGTGACCCCCGTCCCCACGGCGGCCGGCCCGTGCCCGTCCCCGCTCGCCTCCCCCGCCGGCCCGATGCGCGACGCCCACCGCGGACCGCACCAGGGGACGCGGCCAAGCCCCCGGGGCGGGCGACTCCCCACGTCCGTCCCAGCCGCGACGTACGGCCGTCCGGCCGCCCGCGCCGGGGCCCCGCCGTCGGCGCTCACGGCAGCTCCCCCGTACCGGCCTGCGGCGTGACGACGTCGCCGGGGTGGGCCTCGGTGACGCAGGCGCGCACGCCGGGGCGGCCGTTGACCGTGACGAGGCAGTCGAAGCAGACGCCGATCCCGCAGAAGACCCCGCGGGGGGCGGCGTCGACGCGGGTGGTGCGCCAGGACAGGACGCCGGCCGACCAGAGGGCGGCGGCGACGGACTGCCCGGGTTGGGCGGGGACCTCGTGCCCGTCGAAGGTGAAGGTGAAGCCCGGGCCCGGTACGGCGCGGGCCAGGCGCAGGGGACTGCGGCGGCTCACGGGGTGGCCTCCTCGGCGGGGAAGCGGTCGGGGCGGAAGGGGGTGAGGTCGAGCTCGGGGCGGGCCCCGGTGAGGCACTGGGCGATCAGGTGGCCGGTCGCCGGGGCGAGTCCGATGCCCGCGCCCTCGTGGCCGCACGCGTGGTGCAGCCCGGGGACGCGGGGGTCGGGGCCGATCGCGGGGAGGTGGTCCGGCAGGTAGGGGCGGAAGCCGGTGTAGGCGCGCAGCGTCGCGACGTCCCGGAGCACCGGGAAGAGGGCGAGGGCCTGGGCGGCGAGGCGGCGTACGACCGGCAGGGAGAAGGTGCGGTCGAAGCCGACGCGTTCACGGCTGGCGCCGATGAGGACGGGGCCCGCGGCGGTGGCCTCGACGACCGCGGAGGTCTGCAGGTCGGCGGAGTCGCTGGCGACGTCGGCGACGTAGTCCGCCGCGTACACCTTGTGCCGGACGGTGCGTGCCGGGAGGGGTTCGGTGACCAGGACGAAGCCGCGCCGCGGCAGTACGGGCAGCCGTACCCCGGCGAGGGCGGCGACCTCGCCGCCCCAGGTGCCCGCGGCGTTGACGACGGCCGGGGCGTGGATGTCGCCGCGGTCGGTGCGGACCCCGCGCACGGCGCCGTCCGGCCCGCGGAGCACGGCCGTCACCGTGGTGCCGAGCCGCGCCTCGGCGCCCAGGTCGCGGGCGGCGCGGACGAGGCGGGCGGCGGCGAGCGCGGGCTGCACCTGGGCGTCCTGCGGGTAGTGGACGCCTCCGGCGAGGCCGTCCGCCAGGTGGGGTTCGAGGTCGTGCAGCCCGTCCGCCGGGACGGGCACGGCCCGGACGCCTTCGCGCCGCTGAGCGGCGGCGAAGTCCAGGAGCGCGCGCAGTCCGTCCTCGCCGGAGGCCACGACGAGTCCGCCCTTGGCCTCGTACTCGGCGGTCGCGCCGAGGTTGTGACGTTCCGTCAGCTCCTGCCAGAGGCGGGCGGAGAGCAGGGCGAGTCCGAGCTCCGGACCCGGTTCCTTGTCGGACACCAGCAGATTGCCCTCGCCGGCCCCGGTCGTGCCGCCGGCCACCGGTCCGCGGTCCACCAGGACGGTGCGGAGCCCGGCCGCCGCGGCGTGGAGGGCGCAGGCCGCGCCCACCATCCCGGCGCCGACGACCACGACATCGCAGCTCGTCGGCTTGCTCACGCCGGTAATATGTCACACAGCACTGCTCACAACCAGCCGTTGCGCCGGAATCCGCGGTGGATGACGTAGCAGGCGACGACCATCACGCCCACGGCGAGCGGATAGCCGTAGGTCCAGCGCAGCTCCGGCATGTGGTCGAAGTTCATGCCGTACAGGCCGCAGATCATGGTGGGGACGGCGAGGATGGCGACCCAGGCGCTGATCTTGCGCATGTCCTCGTTCTGGGCCATGGTCACCTGCGCGATGTTGGCCTGGAGGATCGAGTTGAGCAGTTCGTCGAAGGAGTTGACCTGCTCGGTGGCGCGGGCGAGGTGGTCGGCGGCGTCGCGGAAGTAGGTCCGCAGGTCCTCCTCGACGCCGGGCAGCGGGTCCTCGGCGAGCCGCTGGAGGGGGCGGCCGAGCGGGACCACGGCCCGCTTGAGCTCCAGCAGTTCGCGCTTGAGCTGGTAGATCCGGCCGGCGTCGGTGCCGCGGCCGTGGTGGTCGGAGAAGACGTCCGTCTCGACCTGCTCGATGTCCTCGTGGACGGCGGCGGTGACGGCGAGGTACTCGTCGACGACGTGGTCGGTTATCGCGTGCAGGACGGCGGCCGGCCCCTTGGCGAGCTGGTCGGGGACGGTCTCCAGGCCCTCCCGGAGCGGGCCCAGGGAGCCGTGGCCGCCGTGGCGCACCGTGATGACGAAGTCGGGACCGGTGAAGACCATGAGGTCGCCGGTCTCCACGACCTCGCTGGTGGCGGTGAGCCGGTCGTGCTCGACGTAGCGGGCGGTCTTGAGGACGGTGAAGAGGGTGTCGCCGTACCGTTCCAGCTTGGGCCGCTGCTGGGCGTGGACGGCGTCCTCGACCGCGAGCGGGTGGAGCCCGAACAGCTCGGCGACACCGGCGAACTCCGCCTCCGACGGCTCGTGGAGCCCGATCCACACGAAGCCGCGACCGGACTTGCGGACCCGGGCGATCGCCTCGTACGCGGCGCAGTCGTCCTGCCGCAGTCCGTCCCTGTAGATCACGCAGTTCACCACCGAGCTGCCCAGCGGGGAACGCGCCGGGTGGCTCAGGTCCACGCGCCGTTGGCGTATGTGGGTGAGGCGGACGGCTTTGCGGAGATTGCTGATCATCGACATGAAAGGCTCCTACGCAGGCGTGCGGCCGCCAGTATTTCCCACGGCCGGGCCCGTTCGAGCCCTCCGCCCCATCGTCCCTGCCCCGTAAGGGTCTTGGGCGATCCCCCGCCCCTCCGCCGCTGTCCCGCGCGGCACCCCGGGCACGGCCGTACCGGGACCGCGTCACCATGGGGGCATTTCTCCGGTTCCGCCCGACCGGCATCCGGTTTGCCACTGTTTAGCCGGAGATGCCCGGGAATGTGACGTACGTGACAGGCCGCCGTCCCGGGCTGCCGTGCGACCGCGCCGTCCACGAGGTCGCCGCCCGCCGGGGGCGGGCGGCGGGGCGGCCCTGGTTCGCGGGGGGCGCGGGACTTCTCTTACACTCCGTAGGGCTCCGGCCGGTGCAGGCCCGGGCATGCCACGTACTCCGCAGAGATGGGTCCCATGAGCGCCATCAGTATCGGTCAGGCAGCTGTGCTCGGCGTCGTGGAGGGGGTCACCGAGTTCCTCCCGATCTCGTCCACCGGCCACCTGAAGATCACCGAGGGCCTGATGGGCATCCCGGTGGACGACAAGGCCGTCGTCGCCTTCTCCGCGGTCATCCAGTCCGGCGCCATCGCGGCCGTGCTGGTCTACTTCTTCAAGGACATCGTCCGGATCTGCAAGGCGTGGTTCACCGGCATCGCCAACCGCGAGGAGCGGTACCACCACGACTACAAGTTCGGCTGGTGGGTGATCTTCGCGACGATCCCGATCGTCGTCGTCGGCCTGGCTGCCAAGCCGCTCATCGAGGGGCCACTGGCCTCGCTGTGGGTGGTCGCGGGCTCGCTGATCGTCGGCAGCGGCGTGATGTGGGCGGCCGACCAGATGGGCCGCCACAAGCGCGGCGAGGACGACACCACGTTCAAGGACGCGATGCTCGTCGGTTCCTCGCAGATCCTCGCCCTGCTCTTCCCCGGCTTCTCCCGCTCCGGCGCGACGATGTCCACCGCGCTCATCCTCGACCTGGACCGGGTCGCCGCGACGCGGCTCTCCTTCTTCCTGGGTATCCCCGCGCTGACCGGCGCCGGCCTGTACGAGCTGAAGGACGCTCTCGGCGCCGGTGTGGACACGGCGCCGCTCGTCGTCGGAACGGTCGTCTCCTTCGTCGTCGCGTACGCGTCGATCGCCTGGCTGCTGAAGTTCGTGGCCAAGCACTCGTTCAACGCGTTCATCGTCTACCGGCTCGTGATCGGCGCCCTCCTCTTCGGCCTGCTCGCCACGAACGCCATCAGCGCGTAGGCGCCCGTCGGCACGTAGAGACTCATCGGCACGCCGGCCGCCGTCAGCGCACGGGCCCCGGCCGGCGCTCCGGCGTACGGCCGGACAGGGCCAGGGCCCGCTCGAAGGCGGTCGCCGCGGCGGGGTCCGGGAGCGTGACGGGTGCCGCGAACCCCTCGTAGGTGCGGTACACCTCGGCGTACCGGTCGACGACCTCCAGCACGAAGGCGCCGAGCCCCGCGCCGCAGCGGTACTCCTGGCCGGTGGCGCGGGCCACGTCCCAGCCGTGGACGGCCAGCTCCTTGACGATCATCGAGGCGACCTCGGCGGCCGGCACGGCGGCGTACCCCAGGTCGACGTCCCCCTCCCACACCTCCGGCGCCGCCCACGCCGCGACGGCGCGGTCCAGCTGCTGCGCGTACGCCGCGGCCCAGTCCGGGGCGGCGGTGAAGTCGCGGGCGGTGAGCTCGTCGGGCAGCGGTGTGCGCAGCGCCCGGTGCTCCAGGCCGTGCGAGGTGTAGAGGATCCAGTGGTTGAGCAGCGTGCGGGTGTCCCACTCCCCGCACGGCGTCGGCGCGGCGAGGCGGGCGGGGTCCCCGCCCACGCCGCGGGCGACCCGGGCCGCCTCGGCGGCGGCTTCGAACATGAACGCATGGGCTTCGGTCATGGGCCCAGCCTGCGGGGACGGGCGGCGGCCGGTCTTGAACAAACGCGACAGCTCCGCCGGCCGCCCGCCCCGCGCGGCTACCCGGCCTGCCGGACGTCGACGAGCACCTTGCCCACGGCGCCCTCCTCCACCGCCGCGTGCGCGTCCGCGGTGCGCTCCAGCGGGAAGCGGTGCAGCGGCAGCCCCGCGTCCTCGCCGACCCGCATGGCCCCGTCGGCCAGGGCCGCCGTCAGCGCCGCGACGGCCTCCGCCTTGGCCGCGTCCGGCATGGTGTAGACGAGGACGCCCTGCCAGCGCAGGTTGCGCGCGAAGCTCTCCCGTACGGGCAGGGTGAACTCGGCGCCGCCGTTGTCGGCGTAGTAGGCGACCACGCCGCCCGGCGCCAGCACCGCCAGGTCGAGCGCGGCGTTCCGCGCGACGGACACCTCCACGACGACGTCGACGCCCCCGGGCGCGACCCTGCGGATCTCCGCCGCGGCGTCGCTGCCCCGGTAGTCGACGACGTGGTGCGCGCCCGCGGCCCGCGCGAGGTCCCCCTTGTACGGGCCGCTGACCGTGGTCACCACCGAGGCCCCGGCCCAGCGGGCGAGCCGGATCGCGGCGTGGCCGACCGCGCCCGCGCCTCCCGCGACCAGGACCGTCCGGCCGTCGAGGGCGCCCGGCGCGAGCCGCGCCGGGCCGTGCTCGGCCACGGTCAGCGCGCGGTGCGCGGTCATCGCCGGGATGCCGAGGGCGGCGCCGAGGTCGAAGGACGCGGAACCGGGCAGCGGCACGGCGTGCGCGGCGGGGAGCGTCACGTACTCCTGGGCGGTGCCGTCCGCCCGCTGCCAGGCGGCCTCCCACAGCCACACCCGCTCACCGGTCCGCCCGGGGTCGACACCCTCGCCGACGGCGTCGACCACACCGGCGCCGTCCTGGTTCGGCACCTGCTCCGCGACCGTGGCGGGCGGACCGCCCCGCCGCGACTTCCAGTCCGTCGGGTTGACCCCCGACACCTCGACCCGCACCCGTACTTCGCCCGGACCCGGCTGCGGCACCGGCCGCTCGGTCAGGCGCAGCACCTCGGGGCCGCCGCCTTGCGTGTACACGATGGCCTTCATGATCCGTACAAGGCCGCAGCGGCGCGCGTTCTTCCCGCCGCGCGGGTGTCCACCGCGGGCCGGGCGCCGCGCGACGAGCTCTCGGCCCGGGTACCACCGCCGGCGGTTCCCCGATCTCGCCGGGCACCCACCGCGGGGCACCCGGAGTTGTCAGACGGGCGCCGCGCGTTCGCACAGGAGGGCGCCGCCTGCGGGATCCGGCGGGGGTTCGGGGAGGCCCACCGCGGCCGCGCCCGGCGAACGGTGCGGGGCGCGGGGGACGAAGGCCCCGCCGGCGCCACCGCGGCCGCGGTGGACCAGGAGGCCGGAGACCGGATCGGGGACGGCGTCGAGCGCCGCGCGAGTGCCGGGCAGGGCGCGCCACGCGAGCCAGTGCTCCTCTTCCCGGAAGCACAACTCGAAGACGACGCCCCACCCGTACGTGTGCCATTCCCACGCCAGTGCACGGTTGGTGACCGCCGATTCCACGAGCGTCGACGCGTACGCGTCACGCCATGCCGCGGCGGGTGTGCTGGCGTTGAGGACTTCGATGGACCACCAGTCCGCTGCCATACCCAAAACGATAGGCACTTCGCAAGTCGCCCGCCAGGGTCCTGCCCCTGACGGCGCGTCACACGGGGTCGGCCGAGGCCAGCAACTCCGTCACGCGCGCCGCGAAACGGGCGTCGCAGGGGTGGGGGACGCCGGTGCGCACGGCCGTGAGCAGGGCGTCGATGGCGTTGCCGAAGGCGGGCACGGGCCCGTCGGCGCGTTCGGGGAGCGTGACCACGCCGGAGGTGCCGCGCAGCTCGACGGTCATGCCGGCCGCCGCCGGAGGGGCGGTGAGGCTCAGCGCCGCCGTGCTGGAGGCGCCGCTGTCGTGCCGCAGCACCAGGTGGACGGTGTCGCCCGGCCCCTGGACGGCGGTGAGCGCGGTGACGTCCCCGAGGACCGGCAGGAGCACGGACAGCGCGTGCGGACCGACGTCCCACAGCGCGCCCTTCTCGCGCCGCCAGGGGGAGGCCGCGAAGGGGCTGTCGCCGGAGGTGAACACCGAACCGAGCCACTGCGCGCGCGCGGTGAACCAGCCGTCCCGGGTGGCCTGCTCGTCGATCCAGACGGAACTCGTCGCGTCGAAGCGGAGGGTGAAGAAGACCACCGACGCCACCCCGGCCGCCTCGGCGGCGTCGGCGACCCGGCGGGCGTCGGTGGCGGTCGTCGCGACCGGCTTGTCCAGCAGCAGGTGCCGGCCGGCCTCGGCGGCACGCACGGCCAGCGGGGCCTGCACGTCCGGGGGCAGGGCGACGGCGACGGCGTCCACGTCGCCGATCAGCTCGTCCACGTCGGCGTAGGCGCGGGTGCCCAGGGTCGCGGCGAGCGCGGCCGCGGCCTCGGGGCGGCGGCCCCAGATCCCGGTGAACTCGACGTCGGGGTGGGCGGCGAGGGCGGGGCCGTGGGCGATCTCCGCCCAGGGGCCGGTGCCCAGGAGTCCGATGCGCATGGTCACCGCTCCCCCGCCGGCTCGAGGTGGCTGCGGTACCAGGTGCGGTCGAGGTCGACGACGTCGACGGCGGTCCGCACGCTCAGCTCCGGGGTCGGCGCGAGGTGCTTGCGCACGAGTTCCAGGACGGCCTCGCTCAGCCGGGTCTTCGCCTCGGGCGTGCGCCCGGACAGGACGGCGGCCCGGACGAGGACGAGCGCGTGCCCGGGGGCGCCGTCGGCGAGGACGTACTCGTCGGACCGGCGGAAGCGGGTCGTGCACGCCTCGACCTTGGTGTCGATGGTCTCGGCGACGAGCGGGTGCAACGCGGTCGCGAAGCCCCGCCGGTCGAAGGCGTCCGCGAGGTTGCCCGTGTAGTCCACGGTGATGTGAGGCATGGCACACACCCTACGTCCCTGGTCACGGCGGTCCGAGGGGGCCCGTCCCCGGGGCGGCCGGACCAGCGGCGCCGGTCGTCAACGGCCCGTGCCGCATGGGTCCTTCGGCGCCCGCGCGGCGACGGCACCGGACGTGCGCGGGGGCCGCCGCGCCCGCCGGGCCGGGTGTCCGGCAGGTGGGACACGACCTCGTTCACATCGGGTTAACACATGAGCAATGGATGCGAAATCGCAGGTTGTGACGCTGCAGCGGCAACGACACCCGCCCCGCAAGGCCCACGCCAACAAGGATGACGCCCGTGAGCTACAAGGCCGAGTACATCTGGATCGACGGTACCGAGCCGACCGCCAAGCTGCGCTCGAAGACCAAGATCCTCGCCGACGGCGCGGAGCCCGGGGTGTGGGGCTTCGACGGCTCCAGCACCAACCAGGCCCAGGGCCACAGCTCGGACCGCGTGCTCAAGCCCGTCGCCACGTACCCGGACCCGATCCGCGGCGGCGACAACGTGCTCGTGCTGTGCGAGGTCTTCGGCATCGACGGCACGCCGCACTCCTCCAACACCCGCGCCCTGCTGCGCCCGGTCGCCGAGCGCTTCGCCGGCCAGGAGTCGCTGTTCGGCATCGAGCAGGAGTACACCTTCTTCCAGGGCTCGCGCCCGCTGGGCTTCCCCGAGGCCGGCTACCCCGCTCCGCAGGGCGGCTACTACTGCGGCGTCGGCGCCGACGAGATCTTCGGCCGCGAGATCGTCGAGAAGCACCTCGACAACTGCCTCGCCGCGGGCCTGGGCATCTCCGGCATCAACGCCGAGGTCATGCCGGGCCAGTGGGAGTTCCAGGTGGGCCCGCTGAGCCCGCTGGAGGTCGCGGACCAGCTGTGGGTCGCGCGCTGGCTGCTCTACCGCACCGCCGAGGACTTCGGCGTCTCCGCCACCCTCCACCCCAAGCCGGCCCAGGGCGACTGGAACGGCGCGGGCGCGCACACCAACTTCTCCACCAAGGCCATGCGCGAGGGCTACGACGCGATCGTCGAGGCCTGCGAGGCCCTCGGCCGCGACGACAAGCCGATGGAGCACATCAAGAACTACGGCTCCGGCGTCGAGGCCCGCCTGACCGGCGCCCACGAGACCGCCCCATGGAGCGAGTACAGCTACGGCGTCTCCGACCGCGGCGCCTCGGTCCGCATCCCGTGGCAGGTCGAGGCCGACAAGAAGGGCTACATCGAGGACCGCCGGCCCAACGCCAACGTCGACCCCTACGTCGTCACCCGTCTCATCGTCGACACCTGCTGCTCGGCGCTGGAGAAGGCCGAGCTCGTCTGACGTCCCGCACCACCCCGAGGGCGCCCGTCGTGCGGACGGGCGCCCTCGGCGCGTTCACGGCGCGTTCACGGCACGCGGACGGCCTCGAAGAGGAAGCAGCCGTACTCCACGGCCCGCACGTGCACCAGGACGACCCGCGGATCGGCGAACCGGGCCGCCAGCACCGCGTCGGCGGCGCCCGCGGCGACCTCGTCCGCGGTCAGCTGGACGAGGCGGCCGCCGAGGATGCGGCCCCGGGCGTCGTAGCAGCGGAAGACCCGCCGCTCGCCGTGGAGTCCGGCGGGGTAGCCGGGGCCGCCCGGCGGGCCGGGGCAGTCCTTCGCGGCGGCGTGCACGAAGACCGGCCCGGTCTCGCCGTAGGGGCCGGGGTCGGCGCCGGTCGCGGCGGCCCAGCGCCGCAGCGGCGCGTAGGCGGCCAACGCGATCCGCTCCCCCGGCGCGCTGTGCCGCAGGCAGCAGCGGAGCGGGGCGCCGCCCTCCGGGTCCGGCTCGGGGCGGGGGACGAGACCGGCGTCGTCGAGGCCCCGCAGTTCCTCCGCGACGGCCGGGTCGAGGGCCCGGACCTCGTACGTGGTGCGATGGGTGTCCATGCCCCCAGCGTCGCCGGGAGCGCTCAGGGCGTCCGGCGGGATTCGGACGTCGTGCTCAGGGCCCGCCACGCGGCGCGGTCGTCGGGCAGCCCGAGCGGGACGAAGAGTGCGCCCCGGTTGCCGCCGCGCGGGTTCCACAAGGTGTCGTGCGCCGCCACGGCGGCGGCGTAGGCCCGCTGGGCCGGGGTGGCGGCGTGGGCGTCCGGCCAGCCGTCGGGGAAGAACAGCGGCAGGTAGGGGCCGAGGTCCGGGTTGGGGTAGCGCCACTGGAGCAGCGGCAGGACGGCGACCGCCGCGGGCAGCAGCCGCTCGGGTTCGGTGACACGGCGGCACACCACGGCCGAGACGGTGAAGCGGGGCCGGCCGGAGAAGACGGCCGGCAGCCGCCCGAACGCCGCGTCGAGCGCGGCCGGGTCGCGCAGGGCGTCCAGCAGCACCGTGTGCGCGTCCTCGTCGTCCTCGAGGGCGGGGGCGAGCGCGGCGCAGACCCGTACGGCCGGTTCGGGGTCGGCGAGCAGGGCCCGGGGGGCCTCGCCCAGTTCCCCCAGGTGGACGGCGAGGGCGGCGCGCTCGTCCGTCCCGGCCGTGAGGGAGGCCGCGGTGAGGGCCCGGACCACCTCCTGCCGCGGGCCGGCGAGCGCCGGGTGCACGGCGGTGAGCGCCAGGCAGGAGGCCGCGGCGGCGCGCACCTCCGGGTCGGGGTCCGTCAGGTGGACGGCGGCGGCCGCGTGGACCGCGGGCAGCGCGTCGTGGATCCCGACGGCCGCGCGGAGGACCGCCAGGTCGGCCGTCTCCGGGTCCCAGAGGGCCTCCTGCTCCTCCTCGTCCGCCTCCGCCCAGGCCTCCTGCCAGGCGTCGATCGCCGCGCCGTCCGCGGGGAACGCCCGCGCCCGGCACTCCTCGGCCTCCTCCGGGCCCGGCGCCGCCTCCGCCGCGTACCGCAGGAAGCCCAGCAGCGCGGCCCGCACACCGGGCGGGTGCTCCCCGGCGAGCAGCTCCGCGACCTGCCGGACGGCCGGGGGTGTGGCCGGCCAGGGCGTGCCCTGGTGCACGATCGCCCCGTCGAGGTGCTCCAGGGCGGCCGCCACCTCCGCCTCCCGCCCGGTACGCAGGGCGGCCAGATGCCGCGGGGTGTCCGTGGCGGCGCCGTAGGCGTGGAACAGCCGTGACCAGTCCGTCTCATGCATGCGGCCATCATGGCGGCGGGCACCGACATCGACGCTGACACCCGGGTGCCGGCGGTCGTGCCGCGGGCACCGACTGACGTCCGGTCAGACGTATCGGCGTGGACCAAGGGAGGTGTTCGGCGGGGCCGATTCCCACGCCGACACCGTCCATGTCGCAGTGATCGGCGACGACGGCGGCCGTCTCGCGGATGCGTCAACGCCCGCCCGGAGGACGCTCGGTGGGCTCCGCCCCGGTGGCGCCGAAGGGCGGCGGAGTGACCATCCCAGGATTCACTCGTTCAACGGAACGTGAACGCCCAGCACGCGACCGCCACCCGTCCCCGGCACGGCGCACCCGTGATCGTGGACGTCGAGGAGGCGGAGGCCGCACTCGTCGAGAACTACCCGCACCTGGTCCGGCTGGCCTACCTGACGCTGCCGCCGTCCCTCGGCCGGCACCGCAGGGTGCTGACCGCCCACACCCTGACGCAGGGCGCGCTGCCGCGCTCGCCGTGCGAACCGGACCCCACCGTGGTGGACGTGCCCGGGCCGCGGGGCACCACGGACCCGGCGTACGCCCTGGTGCGGCAGGAAGTGCTGGACACGGCACTCGCGTTCGGGCGCGAGCGGGGCTGGCGGGGCCGGCTGCGCAGGACGCTGGTGGGCGGCCCGGCGCCGTACGTCTGGGGCCTGCGGCTGCACACCAAGGCGACCGGGACCGACGAGGCGGAGCTGGACCGGGCGCTGTCCGGGCTGAACGCGGCCGGGCGCGCGGCGTACGCGCTGCTGGAGCTGGAACGGCCCCGGCACGCGGACGGCCGCGAGGTGCGCCGGCTGCTGGTGGCCTCCGGCGTGGCCGATCCGCGGGGCGCGCTGAAGGCGGCCAAGGCGGTGCCGGAGGGGCTGCTGCTGTGCGGCAGCGGGTTCGACCCGTGCACGGTGCAGGCCCGGCCGACGGATCTGCTGCGCAGGCGGCAGCACGTACGGGTGGGCCTCATCGCGGCGGGCGCGGTCGCCGTGACCGCGACCCTGGTCGCGGTGCTGACCGGCGGGCAGGACCCGTACGCGGCATCCGGTTCACCGAGCGCCTACGGGACCGCGCGGTTGCTGGACCCGGCGAAGCTGACGCGGGTGGACGGCACCGCGTGGACCCGCGCCTCGCGGGTGGACTTCACCGCCTGGCCCACCCGCGGCAGGCGGGCCGGGGACCGGGCCCTGCTGGGCCGGGCGATGGCGGTGTGGGCGCAGCCCTCCGCCCGGGTCGGCGTGTCGGCCACCCAGGGCACCGCCGAGGGACTGCCGGCGCAGCAGCCGCAGTTGCTGTACGCCGGCGACGTGGACGGCGCCACCGTGGTGCTGATGTACGACGGGCTGCGGCTGGTGCGCTACGCCGAGCCCCGCGAGGGCGGGGGCGCCGCGGCCCTGGACTTCGCCCGGGTGGACGGCGCGGGCGTGACGACGGCGGCCGTGGTCCTCGGCCGGACGGACGGCAACACCCGTTTCCTGACCGCCCCCTGGGTCACCGAGGCGGCCTCGCGCGACCTGCGGGACCCGGGGCGCGCCCCGGCGAAGCTGGACCGTACGGCGGACGGGGTGACCGAACCGGTGCGGATGCCGGGGGCGGACAGCCGTGCGGGGGTGTGCGGGGACACCTGGCCCGCGCTGCAGTTCCGCGCCGCCGCCGGGCTCGGCCCGGACCGGCCGTTCCTCCTCACCGACCTCGGCGACCTCGTGCCGGCGCACCTGACGTACCAGCCGCCGGGGGACGGCACGCCGCTGGAGGCGACCGGCCCCGCGGCGCTGGCGAACGTCGCCCGGACGGCCTGCAACCTGTCCTCCATGAGCGGCCTGGGCACCCGGTCGGTCAACGTCTGGCGGTACGCCACGCAGCGGCTGCCGGAGGACAACGGGCAGGCGTCGTGGGTCTGCGCCCGCGCCGACACCTGGCGCGGCACGGACGGCCGGGCCCTCGCGCTGTTCCTGCCCCCGGTGTCCGATCCGGGCACCCCGGGCGCGCCCGTCGGCCAGAGCGGCCGGGACGGCGGGTCCTGCGGCCGGGCGGTGCCGCGGGTGCTGGCCGGGGCGCTGTGGAAGTCCACGGGCGGGCACTGGTACCTGCTGGCGGCGGGCAGCCGTGACGTGAAGCGGATCAAGGCCACGGGCGGCGTGACCGGCACCTCGAAGGGCCCGACCATGGCGGTACGGGCCGAACAGGGCGCCCGCGCCGAACTGTCGGCGACGCTCGACTCGGGCACCACGCTCACGACCCTGCGCTGACCCCGCCCCGCGGGCGCGACCCCGGCCCGGCACGACCGGGCCGCTCCACGGGCGCCGGCCGCCGCCGGCGCCCGGAAGCGCCCGACAGGGCGGCCCCAACCGGGCTGCGGCAGCGCCCGACTCGGGCGCCGCACCCACAACCCCGCGCCGAGCCCGCCCTTCCCCGGCAAAGGGCGCACCGGGCGCGGACCCTGTACGCACGGGCCGGCCGGCCTCGTGACCGGGGTGCCCCTGGCTTACTGCGGGGCGCCGGCGGGCTGCGCCCTCGCGACGGCCGCGCTCGCGGTGCCTGCTGTCCGGTGCGCTGCGCGGCTGGCGGCCGCGGCCGGTGGCCGACCTCGACCCACGGGCGCCGGCAGTGTGGACGCCCGCCTTCGGCCTCGGCTCCCTGTCGGCGCGCGAGGGCGACCACGCCGCGGCCGGCGCCCTCTCACTGCAGGCAGTCATCACCACCCCGGCGCGACGGACGGGGCCTCGGCCTTCGCCTGGCTCCACGTGCCGGGCGTGCTCGGGCTCACCTGCACAGGCCGCCCGGCCGGTCCGGCCCTCGCGGGACCGGCCGAGGGATGGCCCACGGACGGTTCCCCGACAATGGGGGCATGAACGACCTCTCCTTCCGTCTCGCGCGGCCCGCCGACGCCGCCCTCCTCGTCCGCCTCCGGGACGAGGCGGCCCGATGGATGCAGGAGCACGGCATCGACCAGTGGAAGCCCGGCGAGATGGACGAGGAGCACTTCCGCGCCCGCATGACGGCGGGCGAGGTCTGGCTCACCGAGCGCGAGGGGCGCGTGGTCGGCGCCTGGGAGCTGTGGTGGACCGACGAGCACGCCTCGGGGGTACGTCCGCCGGACGCGGGCTACGTCCACCGCCTCATGGTGGACCGGGCGACCGCCCCGCGCGGCACCGGCCGCGCCATGCTCGACCGGGCGGAGCGCCGCATCGCCGCGGAGGGCCGCCCATACGCGCGGCTGGACTGCGTGGCGGGCAACCCGCGACTGCGGGCGTACTACCGGGGCGCGGGCTACACCGTCGTCGGCGAACAGCCCCACAAGCAGGTCGGCAAGGGCAGCCCGTACGCGGTGACGCTGCTGGAGAAGGCGCTGTAGCGGCGCCGCGGACAGGCGGGCGGCCCGTCCCGGAATGCCGGGACGGGCCGCTCCGCGTCGGCGGGCCGCAGGGGCCGCCGCATCACTCGTTCCGGCGCCGCGCCCGTTCATAGGTGTCGTGGGCCGCTCGCCGGATCTCCTCCCGGTCGCGCAGGACCGCCTCCATCTCCTCGTCGGCCCCGGGGCCCGGCCCGGGCCCGGGGTGGGTGAGCCGGTCGTAGAGGTAGCGGCAGGCCGCGTCCTCCGTGTCGAAGTGCCGGAACGGGTCGTGCACCCCGCGTTCGAAGTTGCCGACCACCCACGCCTCGCCCTCCTGCCGGAGGTAGGTGAAGTCCGGCGGCCTCAGGTCGAACTCGTGGAACCCGGGGACCTCGTACAGCCCGCCGGGCACCCCCGCGGAGGCGAGGGCGTCGCACAGCTCGCGCCGGTCCATGGCCGGGCCCGTCAGTTCAGCCGGATGAGGTCGCCGTTGGTGACGTGGTTGAGCACGCTGTCACCGAGCGGCAGCACGTACTGCAGGCCGTTGCCGGGCTGGCCGTAGAAGGGCGCCACGACTCCCGCGGACACCGCGAAGGGCCTGACGACCTTGTACAGGTGGTAGTTGAAGGGGTAGCCCGGGTCGAAGGTGTTGAGGTTCGACGGTGCGATGGAACGCTGGGAGTACGGCGAACCGGCCGGGGCGAGGAACCGCCCGCCCTCGCCGCCGAAGCGGTCGATGCGCTGCCCCACGGCCAGGTTGATGACCGACACGGGACCGCCGGGCAGGAAGCCGTCGCCGGGCGGGAACTTGTAGCTGTTCGTCGCGAAGTCGAACCAGGTGCGCAGGAAGCCGTTGGCGTTCTGCCCGTCGAGCCGCCGGTAGTCGGTCAGCATCGCCCCGAGCAGGCCCTTGGTGGGCAGTTGCCGCGGTCCGAGCCGGGGGTCGCCGCAGAAGAACTTGGGGTCGGTGAAGGTGGCACCGATGCAGATGCGGGGGTTCTCCGGGCCACCGGGAGCGCGTCCGGGGGCGCCCGCCGTCTGGCCGGGCCCGTGCCCCGCGGCGGGGCGGGCGGGGGGAGCCGCGTGCTGTGCGCCCGGCCCCCAGTCCTCGGCGTGGGCCGAGCCGACCGTGCCCAGCAGGGTGCCGACGAGCAGGACGAGCAGGGCGGGAAGGGTGGAGAGCGATATTCGCTGGCGCCGCTTCAAGGGTCCTCCAGGGGACGACGGGAACGAGGCCGACCGGGACGGCGATCACCGTGCGTCACCGGAGCCGCGCGGATACGTACCCCTGCCGGATCGCCCACCGGAACCGACCCGCCGCCGATTCATCCGGATGGACACGTGCTTCGCCCGTACGCAGCACCGCCCGGCCGGGACCCGCGGGAGGCGGGTCACCGGCCGGGCGGTGACGGAACGTGTCGCTACCGCCGGACGAACACCGCCACGGTGCGGCCCGGCACGGTGAAGGTGCCGGAGGCGCTGTCGTAGGAGGAGCGCTTCACCACGGCGTCGGAGCCGCCGGCCTGCACCGGGTGGAGGGCGTAGCCCTTCCCGGCGAGGGCGCCCACCCGCTGCTCCTGGGCCTTCGGGCTCGCGTTGAAGACCACGACCAGCCGCCCGGCCCGCAGGGTGATCACGCCCGGGGTCTCGTCCTCGCCCGAGAGCGGGAAGGACAACTGCTCCTGGACCTGGGCCGCCGTGGTCAGCCCGAAGGCCGGCTCGGTGGAGCGGATCCGCAGCAGGTCCCGGTAGGCGGCCGAGGCCGCGGTGATCTCGGCGCAGCCGACCCGGAGCGTGTCCGCGGTCAGCAGCGGCCTGGCGAAGGACCACTTGGACTCGTTGTCCGCCCTGGGCGGCAGGCCGCGGCCGAAGCCGTTGCCCGCGGCGCAGTCCCAGTGGACGGCGTTGAACCAGTCGCCAGAGTCGTAGGAGTTGCGGTCCAGGGACTTGGAGCGCAGCAGGTCCGAGCCCGCCTGGTAGAGCGCGGGGCCCTGGGAGAGGGCGGGGACGGCCTCGGCGAGGACCTGCATGCGGGCCCGGTCGGCGGGCGCGGTGTCCTTCGGCAGCTTGAAGGCGAGCGCGTCGAAGAGGGACTCGTTGTCGTGGGCGTCCACGTAGGCGAGCGCGTCGCCGGGGGCGTCCGCGTACCCGGCGGGCGAGCCGTTGTAGTCGACCTCGGCGCCGGTGACCGCCCTGCCGCCGCTGTCGGTGAAGGAGAAGGACTTGAGGTTGCCGGTGAGGCCGACCTTGATGAGGTCCTGGTAGTGCAGCAGGCGGGCCCGCTGCTCGGCCGCACTGCCGTTGGCGGCGGAGCCGTTGGGCTCGTTGAACAGGCCGGAGGCGAAGCCCTGGACGCCGGGGTCGGCGTCGAAGGGGCCGCCGCCGCGGACCGCGTCGCGGGCGCGGTCGGAGAAGGTGGCGACGCCGGTGCCGGCCATGTTCTTCTGGGTGGCCTGTTCAAAGCGGGCGTCGTCGGCGACCTCGCCGAAGTTCCAGCCCTCGCCGTAGAGGACGATCTTCCTGCCGTCGACGCCGTCCTTGGCGGGGGTCAGCGCGTCCAGCGCCTTGCGGACGGCGAGGATGTTGGCCCTGGGGTGGTGGCCCATGAGGTCGAAGCGGAAGCCGTCGACCTTGTACTCCTTGGCCCAGGTGACGATCGAGTCGACGACGAGCTTGCCCATCATCGCGTTCTCGGGCGCGGTGTTGGAGCAGCAGGTGGAGTTCGCGACCGTGCCGTCGTCCAGCAGGCGCTGGTAGTAGCCGGGCACGATCCGGTCGAGGACGGACTTGTCGTCCTGGCCGCTCGCCGCGGTGTGGTTGTAGACCACGTCCATGACGACGCGCAGGCCGGCCTTGTTGAGGCCCTGCACCATCTGCCGGAACTCGACGGTGCGCCGGGTGCCGTCCGGGTCGGTGGCGTAGGAGCCCTCGGGGACGGTGTAGTGGAAGGGGTCGTAACCCCAGTTGTAGGCGTCCTTGGCGGCGACCGCGGCCACGCACTCCTGCTGCTTGTCGGAGTCGGCCGGGTGGGCGGCGAGGTCGCAGTCGACCGTGGCCTGGTCGGCGCTCCTCTCCGCGACGGTGGCGAAGTCGAAGGCGGGCAGCAGGTGGACGTAGGAGACCCCGGACTTCGCCAGTGCCTTCAGGTGCGTCATGCCCGCGGAGCCGGTGTCGGTGAAGGCGGTGTACTTGCCCCGATCCGCGGCGGGGACGGAGGTGTCCTCAACGGAGAAGTCCCGGATGTGGAGTTCCTGGATCTGGGCGTTGTTCAGGCCCACGGCCTTGGGCTTGGCCAGTCCTGACCAGCCGCCCGGTGCGAGCTTCGGGTCGTCGAGGTCGACCACCAGGCTCTGCTTCGAGTCGGCGGTCAGGGCGACCGAGTAGGGGTCGGTGACCTTGTTGGTGACGACCTTCTGCACGCCGGGCGCCCAGACCGTGACGGCGTAGCGGTACGGCTTGCCGGTCCAGCTGCGCTCGCCGGTCACGCTCCACACGCCGGTGGAGGCGTCGCGCCGCATCGGGACGGTGCGTCCGTCCAGTTCCAGGGCGACGGACTGGGCCGTCGGGGCCCACACCGACAGGCTGGGCCTGCCGTGGGTGAAGACCGGGCCGAGGGCGGCCTTGGTCGCCCTGGCCGCGTACAGGTCGTCGAGGACGCCCTGGATCTGGACGCCGGTGGCGGAGAGCAGCGCCCCTGTGGCCAGTCGTTGCGTGGCGACGACCTGGCCGGTGAGGGCGGCGCGGACGCGGTCGCGGTCGCGGGGGTCGATCGTGAAGGCCGCGTAGTCCTTCAGGTGCGGGAAGCGGGCCTTCTGCGCGTCGGTCAGGCCGCCCTCGACGCGCTGCAGGCGGAGCCAGTGGCCCTCGGCCCCTTCTGCGACCAGTCCGCCGTCCTTGATCGTCAGGCCGCCGCCGGGGGCGTAGACGAGCTGGTGG
Source organism: Streptomyces sp. NPDC008238 (assembly GCF_042956445.1). Lineage (NCBI taxonomy): Bacteria > Bacillati > Actinomycetota > Actinomycetes > Kitasatosporales > Streptomycetaceae > Streptomyces > Streptomyces sp. NPDC008238. Next base: position 84,080 of record NZ_JBIBGK010000012.1, read on the forward strand.
CTCGCGGCGGTGTCGCCGGTCTTCCAGGCGACGGTGCCGGCGTCGATCCACTGGGCCTTGGCCGAGGAAAGGTCGAGGTCCGCGGACGAGCCCGCGGTGGCGGGCAGCAGATACTTCTCGGTGCCGTTCAGCAGCCACACCTCGTGTCCACTGGCGGTCAGGTCGAGCGACTGGTCGGCGGGCAGGTCCTTGGTGTCGCCCTTGTGGATGATGTAGCTGAGCGACGTGGCACCCGCGGCGAGCGGCACCTCGAAGACGGCGCCGAAGGCGTCGGTGCGCACCGGCTGCAGCGGGGCGGTCCAGTCGGTGGGGTTCGCGGCGCCGGTCCAGGTGTGCAGGCCCCAGCCGCTGTAGTCCCCGTCGGCCCGGTGGTAGTGGAGGACGGCCTTGGAGCGGTCTTGTCCGGGCTCGGTGCCGGACGGGGCCTCGGTGAGGACGGCCTCCTTGCCCTGCTCGACCCAGATCTCGCCCGTCTTGGTGACGTCCATGAAGCGGTCGGCGGCGACGTCCTTGTTGCCGTCCTTGTCGATGACGAGATAACCGACGCTTGAGGCGCCCGGCTTGAGCTTCACATAGGCGAAGGCGCCGTAGGCGTCGCGGCCGATGAAGTCGTGCCCGGCGGGCCACGTGGTGCCCTCGCCGTCGGCGATGTCGCCCCAGGCGTACAGGCGCCAGTCGGCGTAGTTCCCGTCGGCGCGCTTGTAGTGGACGATCGCGTAGTCGCGGCTGCTCGCCACCGGGGGCTGCGGCGGGACCGGGGTGCCGCTGGTGGTGGCGGCGGTGGCGCTCGCGGTACGGCCGGCGGAATCGATCACGACCGCCTTGTACCGCAGCGCGGTGCCGGGCGTCACGTCCTCGCCGACCGTCTGGGTGACCTTGTACGGCGCGTGGTCCGCCGAGCCGAGCACCTTCCAGGGCCCGTTGCCGGTCTGCGCGGCGAAGACGACCCGGTTCAACTGCCCGCCCTGGACGTCGGCGGAGACCTCGACGGTGCCGGTGGCGCCCGCCGCGGGGGCCTTCAGGGTCAGGGACGGCTTGGCGGCGGGGGCGCCGAGCGGCTTCGTCGCCTTCCAGACCACGGCGGACAGGGCCGGGACGGTGACGGCGATCCTGGTGTCGGCCCCGCTGCGGACGGAGCCCTCGGTGCCGTAGAGCGCGGTGAAGGCGGTGTTCGCGGAGCCGGTGGGAAGGGACGCGGTCCGCTCCTCCGTCGCGTTGTTGACGGCGACGACGTACTCGGTGCGGGTCTTGGCGTCGGTGCGCGAGAAGGCGTAGATCCCGGCGCCGTCCGCGGCGTAGCGCTCGGTCTGCACACCGTCGGCGAGCGCCGGATGGGCCTTGCGGAGCGCGGAGAGCTGCGCGATCGCCCGGTAGAGGGGGGCGCCGGTGTCGTAGGCGTCGCTCGCGTGGGTGCGGTCGGTGCCGAGCTGGTCGTCGTCGAGGTAGTCGGCGACCTTCGAGGCGAACATCGTCTGGCGGGCGTCCTTGTCGCCGCCCGCGCCGGTGAAGCCCTGCTCGTCGCCGTAGTAGACGACGGGGTTGCCGCGGGAGAGGAACATCAGCTCGTTGGCGAGCCGGTCCCTGCGCACGAGTTCGGCGTCGTCGGCCTTCGGGTTGTCCTGCTCCAGGAACGTGCCGAAGCGGCCCATGTCGTGGTTGCCGAGGAAGGTGACCTGCTCGTACGCGTTGGCCTTGTCGGTCGTGTAGCGGTGGTCGTCGCCGAAGACCGAGGCGAACCGGGCCGCGGAGCCGCCCTGGGAGGCGTACTGGCGGGCGGCGTCCTGGAAGGGGAAGTCGAGCGTCGCGTCCAGGCGGCCCTGGGTGACGTAGGGGGAGGTGATCGCGGTGTCGGCGGAGTAGACCTCGCCGAACATGAAGAAGTCATCGCGGCCGTGCTCGGCGGCGTAGGCGTCGAGGGCCGTGGCCCACTGGGTCCAGAACGGCAGGTCGACGTGCTTGACGGTGTCGATGCGGAAGCCGTCGACGGCGAAGTCGCGGACCCACTTCTCGTAGATCTCCTCCATGCCCTGCACGACCTCTGGGCGCTCGGTCCACAGGTCGTCGAGGCCGGAGAAGTCGCCCTGGTCGGAACTCTCGCCGGCGAAGGTGGAGTCACCCCGGTTGTGGTACATCGTCGGGTCGTTGAGCCAGGCCGGGACCTTGGCGTCCGAGGTGACGACGGGGGTGCGGGGGAAGGAGTCGCGGTCGACGGCGGGGAAGCCCCTGCCGGCCTTCGCGTAGTCGCTGTCGTCGAAGGGGACGCCGTCCTTCGTCAGGTAGGGGAAGGCGCCCTTGGAGAGGTAGCCGTAGGACTTCTCGTCGTAGTCGACGACGTCGGCGGTGTGGTTGGTGATGACGTCGAAGAAGACCTTCATGCCCTGGGCGTGGGCCTTGGATATCAGCGCCTTGAGGTCGGCGTTGGTGCCGAAGTGCGGGTCGACCTGGGTGAAGTCGGTGATCCAGTAGCCGTGGTAGCCGGCCGACGCCTCCTCCCCCGTGCCCTGCACGGGCCGGTTCTTGAAGATCGGCGCCATCCATATCGCGGTGGTGCCGAGGCCCTTGATGTAGTCGAGGCGCCGGGTCAGCCCCTTGAGGTCGCCGCCCTGGTAGAAGCCCTTGTCGGCGGGGTCGTAGCCGGTGCTGAGCCGGGTGCCGGTCAGGCCGCCCCTGTCGTTGGACGCGTCGCCGTTGGCGAAACGGTCCGGCAGGACGAAGTAGAACTGCTCCCGCGTCAGGTCGTGACGTGCCGGCTGGGCGGCGAGCGCGGCGTCGGAGGGCGGCGGGGGCGGGGCGGCCGCCGACGCGGTGGGCGCCGAGGCGGGGACGGCGAGGGCGGCGGCGAGGGCCGCCACCGCGACGGCTGCGGCTCCGCGTCTGTGCGCGCGTGGGCGCGTGGACGCGGGCAGCCCGGTGTGCTGGGCCACGGGGTGTTCTCCTTGCGGAATCCGTGTGCGGACGGTTGTACCTCTGGGAGCCCACGCGCCATGAGCCTTCGCCCGGCAGCGGTGCCGGACCGTGCCGGGACCGTACCTCTTACGACGGCCTTACAGCAAGATGTCGCAAGGATTTCCAACGGACCCGCTTCCAATGCCGCACAACGGGCCTGACATACCGTCAGAAGGCCGCCCCGCGGCCGCGGATAACCGAACACTATGAACGCAATGGCCACGGCTCTGGACCCCCGCCACCCGCGTCCCGAAACATCGGGGCCCCGCGCGACGACGCGCCGGACGACCACGGGAGGACGAGATCATGTTCACCGGGCATTCCCCACGACGCACCGGTTCCGGAACCGTACGACGCCGCATCGCCCTGGCGGCCGGGGGTGTCGCCGCCCTCCTCGCCACCGGGCTCGCGGGCCCCCCGCCCGCCGCGGCCGCCGCGACGGCGCCCGCCCCCGCCGACTGCCCGGCGGAACTGCCGGCGGACGCCGCCTGCTTCCGCGGCCAGGACGCGAACGGCGCCCACTACGCCATGGCCGTCCCGCACGACTGGAACGGCTCCCTGGTCGTCCACGCCCACGGCGGCCCGGACCTCGGCGACACCTCCGACCCGGAGCGCAGCCTCGGGGACCTGGCGCGCTGGTCGGTCATGGTGAAGGAGGGCTACGCCTGGGCGGGTTCCTCCTACCGCCGCGGCGGCTACGGCACGCGCATGGCGGCCGAGGACACCGAGAACGTGCGGCGGCTGTTCGTGCGGCAGTTCGGCACGCCGCGCCGGACCTTCGTCCACGGCCAGTCCTGGGGCGGGAACGTGGCGGCCAAGGTCGCCGAGATCTACGCGGCCGGTCACCGATCGCCGTACGACGGCGCCCTGCTGACCAGCGGCGTCCTGGGCGGGGGCTCGCGGGGCTACGACTACCGGGTGGACCTGCGCGTGGTCTACCAGTACTACTGCCGCAACCACCCGAGGCCCACGGAGCCCCAGTACCCGCTGTGGATGGGGCTGCGCGCCGACTCGACGATGACGGCCACCGGACTCCGCGCCCGCCTGCAGGAGTGCACCGGCTACTCCTCGCCGCCGCAGGAGCGCACCGCCCTGCAGCAGCGCAACCTCGACGACATCCTGGCCGTGACGGGACTCCCGGAGCGGACGCTGGAGTCGCACCTGCGGTTCGCGACCTTCACCTTCCGCGACATCGTGCACAACCGGCTGGGCGACCGGAACCCCTTCGGCAACACCACCGTCCGCTACACCGGATCGCACGACGACGCCGCGCTCAACGCGGGCGTGGAGCGCTTCGCCGCCGACCCGGCGGCCCGGCGGGACCTGTCCTTCGACAGCGACGTCACCGGCGCGGTGTCGATCCCGGTGCTCACCGTGCACGCCATCGACGACCCGACCGCGTTCGTGGAGCACGAGGCGGCCTACCGGGCCTCACTGGAGGGCGCCCACCGCGGGGGGCTGCTGGTGCAGAACTTCACGCGGGAGAGCGAGCACAGCGAGCTGAGCTCCTCGGAGTACGCCGCCGCGATGCGCTCCCTGGCCTCGTGGGTACGGACCGGCCACCGGCCGACACCGGGCTCGGTCGCGGCCTCCTGCCCGGCGTTCGACGCCGTCTACGGCACCGGGTGCTTCTTCGAGCCGCGGTACGTCCCGCGCCCCTACTCCTCCCGCGTGTACCCGCGGCCGGGGGCCCGGCACTGGCCGGCGCTGTCCGCCGCCCAGGAACGTGCGTGGAGCCGTCTGGACGGCGTGGGCATCGCGCCCTGAGCGGCTCCCGCCCGGCCCCGCATGTGGCCTCCCACCTGCGATCACGCCCTTCCGCAAGGCCCCTGCAGAATCTTGCAGAAACTTTCTGCAGGGGCCTTCCGTCCTGCCCTGAGCGGCTGTTACGTTCCTCTTCGGCCCGGTTCGGCCGGCCGGGGGTCCGCCCCTGACGGCGGGTCCCACGCGCCCGGCCGGCCGGACCGGCCGTCACCAGGACGGGGGCGGGCCCAGGACCGCAGAAGCCACCCCGCTGCGCCCCGCCCGGGGCAGGTCCAGGGCCCGCCCCGACATCACGGGGACCCGCGCCGCCGTCCGCAGAGCCGTCGGAACGCCCCGATAAACCGTCAGGAACGCCGGCCGGCGCCGGGCGCCTGACCCGTGGAACCGCGCACGACCAGTTCGGTCTGGAAGACGAACTCCGAGCGCTGCACGGGGTTGCCGCCGATCTCCTCCAGCAGCGCGTTCACCGCCGCCGCCCCCATCGCCTCGACCGGCTGCCGGACCGTGGTCAGCGGCGGGTCGGTGAAGGCGATCAGCGGCGAGTCGTCGTAGCCGACGACCGAGACGTCCCCGGGGACGGCGAGCCCGCGCTCCCGCACCGCGCGCACCGCGCCCAGCGCCATCAGGTCGCTGCCGCAGACGATGCCGGTGCAGCCCTTGTCCAGCAGCGCCCCGGCGGCCGCGTGACCGCCCTCCACGGAGAACAGGGTGTGCTGGACGTACGCCGCGGCCTCCGCCTCGCCGATCCCGAGCAGGCTGCCCAGCGCCTCGACGAAGCCCTCGACCTTGCGGTGCACGGGCACGAAGCGGTTGGGCCCGACGGCCAGCCCGATCCGCTGGTGGCCGAGCTCCACCAGGTGCTGGACGGCGATGCGCGCCGAGGCGCGCTCGTCCGGCGAGATGTACGGCCCGGCGATCGCCGGGTTGTAGCCGTTGACCAGTACATAGGGCACGCCCTGGCCGAGGAGGCGGGCGTAGCGCTCGGGGTCGGCCGTGATGTCGGCGTGCAGCCCGGACAGGAAGACGATGCCGCGCGCCCCGCGCTCCACGAGCGCCTCCACGAGTTCGTCCTCGGTGGAGCCGCCGGGGTGCTGGGTGCACAGCACCGCCGTGTAGCCGTAGCCGGTCAGGTTCTGCTCGATGACCTGGGCGAAGGCCGGGAAGATCGGGTTGTTGAGCTCGGGGGTGATCAGCCCGATCTGGCCGGCGCTGCGCTGGCGCAGCCGCACCGGACGCTCGTAGCCGAGCACGTCCAGTGCGGCCAGCACCTTCTGCCGGGTGGCGGGGGCGACCCCCGCCTTCCCGTTCAGCACGCGGCTGGCGGTGGCCTCGCTGACCCCAGCCTGGGCCGCGATGTCGGCGAGTCGAGCCGTGGTGTTCACACCTACAGACCCTATGCGACCGCGACGCACGTCAAACGGCCCACCAGACGGTCGTGTCGGCCGGGACGACGACCCCGTCCGCCGTGACCTCCACGGGGGAACTGGCCAGCAGCAGCGCGCCCGGCGCGGGCAGCGTCACCGGCGCGGCCGTGGTGTTGACGGTGCACGCGAAACCGGGCCGGCGGAAGGAGAGCACGCCCCGCGGGGCGTCCTGCCACTGGACCGATTCGCCGGCGCCCAGGCCGTCGCGCTCGCGGCGCAGGCGCAGGGCGGAGCGGTACAGCTCCAGGGTGGAGGCCGGGTCCCCGGTCTGCGCGGCGACGCTGAGCTCCGCCCAGCCCTCGGGCTGCGGCAGCCAGCTGCCGCCGCTGCCGAAGCCGTGGCTGGGGCCTTCGGTGGTCCACGGGATCGGGACGCGGCAGCCGTCGCGGAAGCCGTCCTGGCCCGCGGCGCGGAAGAACGCCGGGTCCTGACGGGCCTCGTCGGGCAGGTCGGTGACCTCGGGCAGGCCCAGTTCCTCGCCCTGGTACACGTACGCGGAGCCGGGCAGCGCCAGCATCAGCAGGGAGGCGGCGCGGGCCCGGCGCAGGTCGTACGTCCGCTGGTCGGCGGACAGCCGGGTGGCGTGGCGGACGACGTCGTGGTTGGACAGCACCCAGGTGGTGGGCGCGGCGACCGGGCGCATGGCGTCCAGGGAGCGGTCGATGACCTCGCGCAGCTCGCCGGCGTCCCACTTGGTGCCCAGGTACTGGAAGTTGAAGGCCTGGTGCAGTTCGTCGTGGCGGACGTAGTTGGCGGTCCGCTCCACGGTGGGGGTCCAGGCCTCGGCGACGGCGATGCGCCGGCCCTGGTACTCGTCGAGGATGCGCCGCCAGGAGCGGTAGATCTCGTGGACGCCGTCCTGGTCGAAGAAGGGCAGGACATCGTTGCCAAGCAGCTTGAGCTGCTCGTGGGCCCCGATGTCGGGCAGGCCGTCGGCCTTCACCAGGCCGTGCGCGACGTCGATGCGGAAGCCGTCGACGCCCATGTCCAGCCAGAAGCGCAGGATCGAGCGGAACTCGTCCTGGACGGCCGGGTGCTCCCAGTTGAAGTCGGGCTGCTCGGGCGCGAACAGGTGCAGGAACCACTCGCCGTCGGCGGCGCGGGTCCAGGCCGGCCCGCCGAAGATGGACTCCCAGTCGTTGGGCGGCAGTTCGCCGTTCCCGCCCTTGCCGGGGCGGAAGTGGTAGCGCTGCCGCAGCGGGGAGCCGGGGCCCTCGCGCAGTGCCTGCTTGAACCACTCGTGCTGGTCGGAGGAGTGGTTGGGGACGAGGTCGACGATGATCCGCAGCCCCAGCCGGTGGGCGTCGCGGATCAGGCCGTCGGCGTCGTGGAGGGTGCCGAACATCGGGTCGATGGCCCGGTAGTCGGCGACGTCGTAGCCTCCGTCGGCCTGCGGGGAGGCGTAGAAGGGGCTCAGCCAGACGGCGTCGACGCCCAGGTCGCGCAGGTACGGCAGGCGCTCGCGGATGCCGGGGATGTCGCCCATGCCGTCGCCGTTCCCGTCGGCGAAGCTGCGGGGGTAGACCTGGTAGATGACCGCCTCTCTCCACCAGTCCGCGGTGGCCGCGCCCTGGTCACAGGAGTGGGGGTGACGGGTGGAGTCCGCCAGGTACTGGGTCATGGTGATCCCTTGGAAAATTGGTTGCTCGTGCGGCGAGAGGGCGAGGCCGCGGTGCCCGGCCGGCGGGCCGGGCACCCCGGTTCGTACGGTCAGGACTTGGCCGCGCCGGCGGTCAGGCCGGTGACCAGGTGCCGCTGGACGACGTAGAAGAAGGCCGACGCGGGGACGGCGATGAGCACGGAGGTGGCGGCCATCAGGTCCCACTGGTTGTCGTGCTCGCTGACGAAGGTGGTGAGGCCGACGGCGAGGGTGTACTTGTCCTCGCCGAGCATGAAGACCGAGGCGTAGGCGACCTCGCCCCACGCGGTGAGGAAGGCGTAGAAGGCCGCCACCGCCAGGCCCGGCCGGGCCAGCGGCAGGATCAGCCGGTAGAAGGTGCCGAACGGGGAGAGGCCGTCGACCCGGCCGGCCTCGTCGATCTCCTGCGGGATGGTGTCGAAGTAGCCCTTGAGCAGCCACGCGCAGTACGGCACGGCGGTGGTGCAGTAGACCAGGATGAGCGCCCAGTACGTGTCCAGCAGGCCCAGGTCGGCCAGGATGTTGTAGAGCGGCACCATGAGGATGGCGACCGGGAACATCTGGGTCACCAGGAAGGTCCACATCAGCTGCCGGTGGCCGGGGAAGCGCATCCGGGAGACCGCGTAGCCGGCGCTGGCGGCGATGAACACGCCCAGCACGCAGGTGCCGAGGGCGACGATCATGGAGTTCAGGAACCACTGCAGGAAGTTCGTGTCGCCGAGGACCTTGGTGTAGTTCTCGAAGCTGAACTTGCCAGCGATGTCGGCCGGGTGCAGGAAGTCGGTCTTGTCCGGGCCGAAGGAGACCCAGGCGATCCACAGCACGGGGAACGCCGCGATGAAGCTCGCGGTGATCAGTACGCCGTGGATCAGCACGGAGGCGCCCCGGCCGCGCTCGCCGCGGCCGGTGCGCCGGCGCGTGGCGGCGCGGGCGGGGGCGGTGGCCGGGCCGGCGCCCTCGGTGGCCCCCGCGGCGGGGAGGTCTGCGGTGGTGCTCATGGGGGTGGCTGCCCTCTCTTGCGTCATGACGGATGTCCTGGCCGGGGCGGCCGTCAGGCGGCCGGGTTCTCGGAGCGGGCGAGCCAGCGCCGGTACACGGAGGCGAAGACGATGAGCATGGACAGGATGATCACGCCGTAGGCGGCGGAGCCGGCGTAGTCGCGCGGGTCCTGTCCGAAGCCGAGGCGGTAGGCCCAGGTCACCAGGATCTGGGCGTCCTGCCCGGCGTTCGCGCCGAACAGCAGGAAGATGACGACGAACTGGTTGAAGGTCCAGATGATGCCGAGCAGGATCACCGTGCTGCTCACCGAGCGCAGGCCGGGGAGCGTCACGTAGCGGAACCGCTGCCAGGGGGTGGCGCCGTCCATCTCGGCCGCTTCGTACAGCTCGGAGGGGATCGACTGCAGGCCGCCGAGGAGCGAGACCATCATGAAGGGCACGCCGACCCAGGTGTTGACCATGATGGCGGCGGTCTTCTGCCAGAAGGAGTCGCTCAGCCAGGCGGGCGTCGGCAGGTGCAGCGAGTGCAGGACCGTGTTCAGGATGCCGCCGTCGTCGGCGAGGATCAGCCGCCAGGAGAAGACGGTGACGAAGGTCGGGACGGCCCACGGCAGGATCAGGACCAGCCGGTAGAAGGTGCGGCAGCGGAGCTTGCGGTTCAGCAGCATGGCGAGGCCGAGGCCGAGGCCGTAGTGCAGGGCGACGCAGACGACCGTCCACAGGATGGTCCAGGTGAAGTGCGGCCAGAACTGGTGGTCGCCCCCCGAGAGGATCTCCGTGTAGTTGTCGAGGCCGACCCAGGAGAAGGAGTCCGGGATCTCGTTGACGCCGATCGTCCGGCCGACGTTCTGGCTGTTGGCGTCGGTCAGCGACAGGTAGACACCGCGGACCAGCGGGTACAGCACCAGCAGGCCGATGACGGCGACCACCGGCGCCACCATGGCCCAGGCATACCAGTTGCGGTTGTACGACTGCCGGATGCGGCTGAACGGACCGGGGCGCGGCGCCTGGCCACGCTGGGTCTTCCCGGTCCCGCCCTGGACGGCGACGGTCATCTTCGGCACCTTTTCGAGAGGTTCGCAGAGGGTGGTACGGCCGCGCCGCACGGCCGGGGGCCATGCCTGCGGACGCGGGCGGGCCGTCCGGCCCGCCCCCCGCTCGGGGAGGCGGACCGGACGGCTCACGGCTGCCTTACTGGAAGTCCTTGACGAGCTTCCGGTAGGAGTCGGCGGTCTGGTCCAGGCCCTTCTGGGTGTCCGTCTTGCCCTGCAGGATGCTGGTCAGGTTGGTGCCGAAGTCGGCGAAGAGCGAGCTGTACTCCGGGAGCTCCGGACGCGGGCGGGCGACGTTGGCCAGGATGTCCTGGAACTCGGCGACGCCCGGGGCGGCCTTGACCTCGGCGGTGTAGGCGGAGGTGCGGGTCGGCAGGGTGCCGTTCTTCAGCGCGATCTGCGCCTGGGTCTCGCCCGAGGTCATGAAGCCGACGAACTTCTGCGCGGCTTCCTGGTGGGCCTTGTCGGAGCCGGCGTAGACGGCCAGGTTGTGACCGCCGGTCGGGGCGCCCGCCTTGCCGGTCGAGCCGGCCGGGACGGCGGAGATGCCCAGGTTGGCCTTGTCGGAGAAGGCCGCGCCCTTGTAGATGTTGGTCAGCTCCCAGGGCCCCTGGACGATCATGGCGACCTTGCCGTTGATGAACGCGTCCTGCATGTGGGCGTAGGCGTCGGCGGTCACGTCGAGCTTGTGGACGCCCGGGGCGGCGAGCACGGACTTGCTGACGTCGACGGCCTTGACGGCCTCGGGCGAGTTGATCGTGATCTTCTTCGCTGCGGCGTCGACCATGTCGGTGCCCTCGCCGAAGAGGAAGGGCAGCTCGTAGTAGGAGTCGGCGCGGAGCCAGAAGCCGTCGACCTTGTCCTTGGCCTTGACGGCCTTGGCGACCGCCTTCAGCTCGTCCCAGGTGGCGGGGGCCTTGTCGAAGCCGGCCTTCTTCAGCAGCTCCTTGTTCCACATGAGCGCGAGGGTGTCGGTGACGATCGGCGCACCGTAGGTCTTGCCCTCGTACTGCGCCTGCTTCAGCAGGGACGGGTTGATGTCGGCCTGGTCGGCCAGCGCGGGGGTGCCGTCCAGCGGCGCGAGGAACTGGGACTTCGCCCAGGAGGCGGTCCAGCCGACCTCGGCGCGGACCACGTCCGGGGCGCCCTTGCTGCCGGCGGCGGTCTGGAACTTGTTCTGCGCCTGGTCGAAGGGCACGTTGACGTACGTGACCTTGATCTTCGGGTTCGCCTTCTCGAAGTCCGCGATCAGGGCCTTGTAGGTCGGTGCCTCGTTCGTCGCGTTCGAGGTGTCCCACCAGGTGATGGTGACGGGACCGCCGGCCTTGTCACTGCCGCCGTCGTCGCCGCCGCAAGCCGTCGCCGCGAGCCCGAGCGCCGCAACCAGCGCGGTGGCCGCTATGCCACGCCGCATGTGATCTCCTCCAGGATGAAAGCCCGTGATGGTGCGGGGCGCGTCACCGCGTCCCCCCTGCCGACTGCGCCGTTGCGGCCGCCGGGCTGTCGAGGAACGTAACAGGGAAGAAAGCCCGACGAAAGACCTTGCTGCAACTTGCAAGATCTTCCGATCGATACATCTGCGTGTCCTCACAGTTGCAGACGGGAGACGCGCCATGGGACGCTCACCGTCCTGGAAGCCGTTACGCGATCTTCCGCAAATTCCTGAAAGGCATTGCCGATCACGCGGTGGATCGGAATCATCGGCAGGGACCGGCGCCGACTCCCGAGGGACCGACATGACCCAAGAGCTCGCCCCCGTCGTCCACGACGCGACCGACGCGACCGACCCGGCCCCGGCCGCCCCCGAGGGGCGCGCTCCCGGCTGGTGGCGCAGCGCTGTCATCTACCAGGTGTACGTACGCTCCTTCGCCGACGGCGACGGCGACGGCGTGGGCGACCTGCCCGGCATCCGGGCTCGGCTGCCCTACCTGGCGGAACTCGGCGCCGACGCCGTGTGGCTGACCCCCTTCTACGCCTCCCCCCAGGCGGACGGCGGCTACGACGTGGCGGACTACCGCAGCGTCGACCCCCTCTTCGGCTCCCTCGCGGACGCCGACGCGCTCATCCGCACCGCCCACGAGCTGGGCCTGCGGGTGATCGTCGACATCGTCCCGAACCACACCTCCGACCGGCACTCGTGGTTCCGGGCGGCGCTCACGGACCGGCGCGGGGGGCCGGCCCGCGAGCGCTACCACTTCCGCCCCGGCCGGGGCGAGCACGGCCAACTGCCGCCCAATGACTGGGAGTCGGTCTTCGGCGGTCCCGCCTGGACGCGGGTCGCGGACGGCGACTGGTACCTCCACCTGTTCGCCCCCGAGCAGCCCGACCTCAACTGGGACCACCCGGAGGTCCGGGAGGAGTTCGACGCGGTCCTGCGCTTCTGGCTCGACCTGGGCGTCGACGGCTTCCGCGTCGACGTCGCCCACGGCATGGTCAAGGCGGCCGGCCTGCCCGACATCGGCCGCAAGGAGCAGGTCAAGATGATCGGCTCCCAGGTGCTGCCCTTCTTCGACCAGGACGGGGTCCATGAGATCCACCGCTCCTGGCGCCGGCTGCTCGACTCCTACTCCCGCGGGCCCCGGCCGGAGGGCCTGCCCGCCGAGCGCATCGGCGTCGCCGAGGCCTGGGCGCCGAACGCCGGGCGCATGGCGCTGTACGTCCGCCCCGACGAACTGCACCAGGCCTTCAACTTCCACTTCCTGCAGTGCCCGTGGGAGGCCGGCGCGATGCGCGCGGTGATCGAGGAGTCCCTCGCCGCCACCGTCTCCGTGGGCGCCCCCACCACCTGGGTGCTCTCCAACCACGACGTGGTCCGGCACGTCACCCGCTACGGCGACGGCACGGCCGGGTTGCGCCGGGCCCGCGCCGCGGCCCTGCTGATGCTGGCGCTGCCCGGTTCGGTCTACGTCTACCAGGGCGAGGAACTGGGCCTGCCCGAGGTCACCGACCTACCCGACGAGGTCCGCCAGGACCCCTCCTTCTTCCGGGACAACGGCCAGGACGGGCTGCGCGACGGCTGCCGGGTGCCCATCCCGTGGACCACCGACGGCCCCAGCCACGGCTTCGGCCCGGCCGGCAGCTGGCTGCCGCAGCCCGCGGGCTGGGGCGGGCTCAGCGTGCAGGCGCAGACCGGCGACCCCGGCTCCACGCTGGAGCTGTACCGCTCGGCCCTGCGGCTGCGCCGTGAGCTGCCGGGCCTCGGCGACGGGCCGATGCGCTGGCTGGACGCCCCCGAGGGGGTGCTGGCGTTCTCCCGCCCCGGCCTGGTGTGCACCGTCAACGTCACTCCGGAGCCGGTCCAACTGCCCGTTCCGGGGCGGCCGGTGCTCTCCTCCGAGCCCCTGGCGCCCACCGGCGGATCCGTCCGTCTTCCGGCTGATTCGTGCATCTGGTGGGCGATCTGAGATGCGACCGGTACAGTCCAATCCTGTGACCGCAAGGCTTGCCGACATCGCAGCCCAGGCGGGGGTGAGCGAAGCGACGGTCAGCCGTGTCCTCAACGGCAAGCCAGGTGTCTCCGCCGCCACCCGCCAGTCCGTGCTGGCCGCCCTCGACCTGCTCGGGTACGAACGGCCCGTACGGCTGCGCCAGCGCAGCGCGGGCCTGGTCGGGCTGATCACACCCGAGCTGGAGAACCCGATCTTCCCGGCCTTCGCGCAGGTCATCGGGCAGGCCCTGACCCGGCAGGGGTACACGCCGGTGCTGGCCACCCAGACGCCGGGCGGCTCGACCGAGGACGAACTCGTCGAGATGCTCGTCGAGCGCGGCGTCGCCGGGATCATCTTCGTCTCCGGCCTGCACGCCGACTCCACCGCCGACGTGGCGCGCTACGACCGGCTGCACGGCCAGGGCGTGCCGTTCGTCCTGATCAACGGCTTCTCCGCCAAGATCAAGGCGCCGTTCGTCTCGCCCGACGACCGCGGTGCCATGCGTCTGGCCGTCACCCACCTGGCGGCGCTCGGCCACGAGCGGATCGGCCTCGCGGTCGGGCCCAAGCGGTTCGTCCCCGTGCGGCGCAAGATCGAGGGCTTCCTGCGCAGCATGGAGGAGGTGCTCGGCATACCCGCCGACGAGGCGGCCGAGCGCATCCAGCACTCGCTGTTCACCCTCGAGGGTGGTCAAGCGGCCGCCGCCGGCCTGCTCGAAGCGGGCTGCACGGCCGTGGTGTGCGCCTCCGACATGATGGCGCTGGGCGCCGTCCGCGCGGCACGGCAGCAGGGGCTGTCCGTCCCCGGCGACGTCTCGGTCGTCGGCTTCGACGACTCCCCGCTGATCGCCTTCACCGATCCGCCGCTGACCACCATCCGGCAGCCGGTCACGGCCATGGGCCAGGCCGCGGTGCGCGCGTTGCTGGAGGAGGTCGGCGGTACCCCGGCCCCGCACAGCGAGTTCGTCTTCCTGCCCGAACTGGTCGTACGCGGTTCGACGGCATCAGGTCCCAAGGCCGGGGCAGCCGTACCCGTACAGCAGTCGGCCGGGAGGCGTACGCGGGATGCACAGAATCCCACCGGGGGTTGATCGGGCGGCACCGGACCGCATGGCAGACTATCGCCCCATGGGGGAATCGACCGCGAAGATCATGGCCCACCGCAGTGACGGCGTACCACCGCGCTCCATCGATTCCCGTGACCCCGATGGAGCGACGACGGGCAACGGACTACTGGCACCACGCCGGCCCCGGCTGTGGTTCGAGATCCTGCTGATCGCCATCAGCTACTGGATCTACTCGCTGGTGCGCAACGCCGTGCCCGAGCAGCAGGACGACGCCATGCGGAACGCGAGCCACGTCTGGGACCTGGAGCGGTCCCTCGGGCTCGGCTTCGAGCACGCGCTCAATCATGCCGTGAACTCCGTAACGTGGCTCATCGTCGGGATGAACTATTACTACGCGACCCTCCACTTCGTCGTCACCCTGACGGTGCTCGTCTGGCTCTTCCGCAGGCATCCCGGCCGTTACGCGCCGACCCGGCTCGTCCTGTTCGTGACGACCGGCATCGCGCTGCTCGGCTACTACTTCTTCCCCCTGGCGCCGCCCCGGCTGATGGAGGGCGGCGGCTTCGTCGACACCGTGAAGATCCACCACACCTGGGGGTCGATGGCCTCGGGCGACCTGGCGCACGTCTCCAACCAGTACGCGGCCATGCCGTCGATGCACATCGGCTGGTCGCTGTGGTGCGGCATCACCGTCGCCATGCTCGCGCGGCGGGCGTGGGTGCGGGTGCTGGGGGTGCTCTACCCGGTCGTCACCCTGCTCGTCATCGTCTCCACCGCCAACCACTTCTGGCTGGACGCCGCCGGCGGCACCCTCTGCCTCGGCGTGGGCTTCGCCGCCTCCTGGGCCGTCTACGGCGGTCTCGCCTACCGGTTGCCGCGCCAGGTCCGGGTCGCCACGGCCTAGCCGGGCCGTGACGTCCTGCGGCTACGTGCCGTAGAAGAGGCGCTCGACCACCGCGCGGGCCCGGCGCGTGGCCCGGCGGTAGTCCTCCACCATGTCGCCCACGTGCCCCGGCTCGTAGCCGAGGTAGCGCCCCACCGCGGCCAGTTCCTTGCCGTCGCCGGGGAAGGTGTCGCCGGCCCGGGCCCGGACGAGCATGACGGCGTTGCGCATCCGGCTGGCCAGGATCCAGGCGGCGTCCAGGACCTCGGCGTCCTCGGCGGGCACCAGTCCCGCCGCCGCGGCCGCGGCCAGCGCCGGCCGGGTCCGAGTCGTCCGCAGCCCGGGAACCTGTGCGCCGTGCCGCAGTTGCAGCAGCTGCACCGTCCACTCGACGTCGCTGAGCCCGCCCCGCCCCAGCTTGGCGTGGGTGGTCGGGTCCGCGCCGCGCGGCAGCCGCTCGGACTCCATGCGGGCCTTGAGCCGGCGGATCTCGCGCACCGCCTCCTCCGGCAGTCCCTCGGCCGGGTAGCGCAGCGGGTCGACGAGGGCGATGAAGCGGGCGCCCAGGTCCTCGTCGCCGGCGACCGGTTCGGCGCGGAGCAGGGCGTGGCTCTCCCAGACCAGCGACCAGCGCCGGTAGTAGGCGGCGTACGAGCCCAGGGTGCGCACCAGCGGGCCGCTCTTGCCCTCGGGGCGAAGGTCGGCGTCGATCAGCAGCGGCGGGTCGGTGGTGGGGATCTGCAGCAGCCGGCGCAGCTCGTTGGCGACCTTGAGCGCGGCCTTGGCGGCCCGGTGCTCGTCGGCGCCCTCGTACGGCTCGTGGACGAACAGGACGTCCGCGTCGGATCCGTAGCCCAGTTCGCGCCCGCCGAAGCGGCCCATGCCGATGACGGAGAACCGGGTCGGCAGGGGCTCGCCGTCGGCCGCCTCGACGGCGTTGACCGCGGCCTGCAGGGCACCGGTGACGGTGGCGGCGTTGAGGTCGGTGAGGGCGGCGCCGATCGCGTCGGGGTCGTCGCGGTGGACTCCGACCAGGTCCGCGGCCGCGGTGCGGAACAACTCGCGGCGGCGCACCCCGCGGACCGCGGCCACGGCCTGCTCGGCGGTGTCCGCGCGGTGGACCGCGGCCAGCACCTCCTGGTCCAGGGCACCGCGGGTGCGCGGCTGGAGGCCCTCGTCGTCGGCGAGCAGGGCCACCGCCTCGGGGGCCCGCATGAGCAGGTCCGGGGCGAGCCGCCCGGAGGACAGCACGCGCGCGAGGTTGACGGCGGCGGCGCCCTCGTCCCGCAGCAGCCGCAGGTACCAGGGCGTGCGGCCGAGGGCGTCGCTGACCCTGCGGAAGCCCAGCAGTCCCGCGTCGGGGTCCGCGGAGTCGGCGAACCAGCCGAGCAGCACCGGCAGCAGGGTCCGCTGGATGGCGGCCTTGCGGCTGACCCCCGAGGCCAGCGCCTCCAGGTGGCGCAGGGCGGCGGCGGGATCGGCGTAGCCGAGCGCCTCCAGGCGCTGCTTGGCCGCGTCCGTGGACAGGCCCACCTCGCCGGGGGCGAGCTGGGCGACCGCGTCGAGCAGCGGACGGTAAAAGAGCTTCTCGTGGAGGCGGCGGACCTCGCGGGCGTGCCGCCGCCACTCCCGCTGCAGCTCCGTGACCGGGTCCGCGCGGAAGCCCAGGGAGCGGCCGAGCCGCCGCAGGTCCGCCGCGTCCTCCGGTACCAGGTGGGTACGGCGCAGCTTGTGCAGCTGGATGCGGTGCTCCATCGTCCGCAGGAAGCGGTACGAGGTGTCGAGCGCCGCCGCGTCCGCGCGCCCCACGTAGCCGCCGGCGGCGAGCTGGGACAGCGCGGTCAGGGTGGTGCCGCTGCGCAACGACGGGTCGGTGCGGCCGTGCACCAGCTGGAGCAGCTGTACCGCGAACTCCACGTCCCGCAGGCCGCCGGGGCCGAGCTTCAGCTCGCGGTCCAGGTGGGCGACGGGGATGTTCTCCACGACCCGGCGCCGCATCTCCTGGACGTCCTGGACGAAGTGCTCGCGCTCGGCGGCCTGCCACACCATCGGCGACAGCGCCTCGACGTACTCCTGGCCCAGCGCCGGGTCGCCGGCGACCGGGCGGGCCTTGAGCAGCGCCTGGAACTCCCAGGTCTTGGCCCAGCGCTTGTAGTAGGCCAGATGGCTGGAGAGGGTGCGCACCAGCGGGCCGCGCCGGCCCTCGGGACGCAGGTTGGCGTCGACCTGCCAGATGCTGCCCTCGACGGTGGTGTCGGAGCAGATCCGCATCATGTGCGAGGCCAGCCGGGTGGCGGCCTGCAGCGCCTTGGCCTCCTCGGCGTCGGGGCGGGCCTCGGCCACGAAGATGACGTCGACGTCGGAGATGTAGTTGAGCTCGTGGCCGCCGCACTTGCCCATGCCGATCACCGCCAGCCGGCACAGTGCGGCGTCGCCCGGCGCCTCCGCCTCGGCCATGGCCAGGGCGGCGCGCAGCGTCGCGGTCGCGAGGTCGGCGAGCTCCGCCGCGGTCTGCACGAGGTCGCTGGTGCCGCACACGTCGCGGGCGGCGATGCCCAGCATGCAACGCCGGTAGGCCACCCGCAGCGACTGCGGGTCGTCGGCCCCGGCCAGTCCGCGCTCGAACTCCGTGGTGCCCGGGTGCAGGTCGGCGTGCTCGTAGGTGACCAGGGCGTGCCAGTCGAGCGGGTGCCGCGTCAGGTGGTCGGCCAGGGCGACGGAGGCGCCCAGCACCCCGAGCAGCCGGTCGCGCAGCGGCTTGGCCGTGGTGAGCGTGTCGAGGAGGGTGCGCCGCTCCCCGGGGTCGAGGGCCTCGACGAGCCGTACGAGTGAGGCGAGCGCCTGGTCGGGGTCGGCGGTGGCGCCCAGCGCGTCGAGCAGGACCGGGTCACTGCGGACCTCGGCGAGCTGCTCACCGCCCAGCAGCGCCTCGGCGGCCACGGCGTCGCTGAAGCCGTGCCGCAGCAGCCGCCCGAACCTGGTGTCCCGTCGCCCTTCCAGCACGCCGCCCGCCTTTCCCGGTGCTCCCGGCCGGCCCGATCCGCCCTAGAGAGAGTATCCGCCCGGCCCCGGCTCTGTTACCTGGCGGTATGCCTGCTTTCAGGGTGATCGTCCGGCGGTGTGAGGGTGCTCAGGTCCTTCTGGTATAAAGCCTTGCTGATTCAGAGGTTTAAACCATCAACCAACGGTGCCCACGGGATCCAGGGGTGGGACGGGGCGGGGAAGAGAACATGCGGCGAATACGTCTGCGCGGGCGTGCCTGGCTCGCGGTGGGGGCGGTCGTACTCGGAGGCGCCGGTGTCATCACCGCCGCGTCCGTGGCGAGCGGCCCGGAGGGGACCGCCTCGTCGGCACCCTCCAAGGGGCCGGTCAAGACCCAGGTGGACGCTCTGGCACTGAAGGGCACCGGCGGAGAGCGGGAGCTGCCCCAGCAGCGCACGGATGCGTTCGGCACGCTCGGCGTGACCTGGGACGATCCGAAGGAGGAGCTGGACGGCACGGTCCAGCTCCGGGTCCGGACGCAGAAGACCGGCAAGTGGTCCGACTGGTTCGGCATCGAGACTCACAACGATGACGCGCCGGACGCCGGCGCCGAGAGCGCGGGACGCGGTGGCACCCCTCCGCTGTGGGTGGGCTGGTCCGACGGCGTGCAGGCCCGCGTCCGCTCCGACAAGGGCGCGGCGGGCCTCCCGAAGGGGATGAAGCTCACCCTGGTCGGCGAGAGCGACAAGAAGAGCAGCGTCGACGTGGCGATGGCGCCTGCCGCCTTCGCCGTCGACGCCGAGGACACCGCGTCGCCGTCCGCGGACCCCACGGTGACCTCGTCGCCGTCCGAGACGACCGAACCGGCCACGACCGAGCCGTCGACCACCGAGCCGAGCGCGACGGAGAGCTCAGCCCCGGCCAGCAGCGCCCCGGCGAGCAGCAGCCCGCCCGCGACGAGCTCCCCGACGGCGTCCGCGTCCACGCCGCCCACCTCGACCGTGGCCAAGCCGCCCATCGTCACGCGCGCGGGCTGGGGTGCCGACGAGAGCATCCGCGAGCAGACGGAGCCGGACTACGCGCCCAACGGGGTGCAGGTGGTCTTCGTGCACCACACCGCGACGTACAACGCCACGACGAAGAGCGGCGACTACAGCTGCAGCAACTCGCCGAGCATCATCCGGCAGATCTACGCGTACCACGTCAGCCAGACCTGGCGGGACATCGGCTACAACTTCCTCGTCGACAAGTGCGGCACGATCTACGAGGGCCGCTACGGCGGTGTGGACCGTCCCGTGGTGGGCGCCCAGACCGAGGGCTACAACACCGGCACGGCGGGCATCGCGGTCATCGGCTACTTCCAGACCGACAAGTACGTCTCCAAGGCCACGCCGATGACCTCGCAGATGCTGGGCTCGGTCTCCGCCCTCGCCACCTGGAAGCTGGGCCTCAAGAAGATCGACCCCAACCCCGGCACCAAGAGCCAGACCGTCAACGGCAAGGCGTTCTACCCCATCTCGGGCCACCGCGACGGATTCGCCACCGAGTGCCCCGGCACCGACCTGTACGCCAAGGTGCCCACCATCCGCACGTACGCCTCCGCCGTGGCCGCGCCGACGCTGAACGGCGTCAGCGGCGCCACGCTCTCCGGGACCTCGTACTACACCAAGGGCACGGCGACGGTGGCCTGGAAGGAGAGCACCCCGACCGCCGTCATCAAGCGGTTCGAGGTGCTCGTGGACGGCAAGGTCGCGGCCACCGCCAAGGCCACCGCCACCTCCGCGCCGATCACGGTCGCCGCGGGCAGGCACACCGTGACCGTGCGGGCGGTGCACATGAGCAACAAGACGGCGACGTCCGCGAGTTCGTACAGCGTGGTCGGTGACACGACCAAGCCGACGTTCACCACCGCCCCCTCGGTGAAGATCCGCAACGCGACAGTGTCCAGCACCTCCGTGCCGGTCTCCGTGACCTGGAAGGCCACCGACAGCGGCGCGCTCAAGAGCGTCGCGGCGACCGCCCCCAGCACGGCCACCTTCGGCCCGACGACCACCTCGTGGAGCACCACGGGCAAGGTGAACACCGCGGTCACGTACGGCCTGAAGGCCACCGACGCGGCCGGCAACTACACGACCGCCTCGGTGAGCCGCACGGCGGCGATCCTGCAGGAGACCTCGGCGACGAAGTCCGGGACCTGGTCGACGAAGAGCAGCACCAGCTACCTCGGCGGGAAGTCCTACACCTCGTCCTCGAAGAACGCCAGCCTGACCTGGACGTTCACCGGCCGCTCGGTCGGCTGGGTGGTCTCCCGGGCCTCGACCTCGGGCCAGGCGTACGTCTACGTCGACGGGGTCAAGACGGCCACGGTGGACCTCAAGTCCTCCACCACCGCCTACCGGCAGACGATCTGGTCCAAGACGTGGACCACCAGTGCCAAGCACACGCTGAAGATCGTCGTCGTCGGCACCTCCGGCCGCCCGGCGATCACCACGGACGGCATCACGTACGTCAAGTGACGGCCTGACAGCAAGGGCCCGGGGAGCGCGAATCCGCGTTCCCCGGGCCCTTTTACCTGGGCTTGACCTCAAGATCCAAAACGTAGGGACCGTTCCCCTGACCTTCACTTCGGCGGTGCTTCGGGCGTCCACGGCTCCCTCCTAACCTGGCGCGGCGCCACTCCCCGTCCCCCCCTTCACGGAGGTCCGCCGTGTCCGGCTGGTCCCTGCCCCGCCCCCGTCGCACCGTCACCGCCCTCACGTCCGTCCTCGGCGTCGCCGCCGCCTCCCTCGGCCTGTGGGCCGGGCTCGGCGGCTCCGAGACCGCCCACGCGGCCGGCAGCGTCCCGAACCCCGACCACGTGGTCGTGGTGATGTTCGAGAACCACGCCTACAACCAGGTCATCGGGAGCTCCAGCGCCCCCTACATCAACAACACCCTGAAGGCCGGCGGCGCCAACCTGACGCAGTCGTACGGCCTCACGCACCCGAGCCAGCCCAACTACCTGCAGATCTTCTCCGGTGGCAACCAGGGCGTCACCGACGACGGCTGCTACACCCCCGGCTTCAGCTCCAAGCCCAACCTGGCCTCCGAGCTGATCGCCGCCGGCAAGAGCTGGGCCAGCTACAACGAGACGCTGCCGAGCCAGGGTTCGACCACCTGCAGCAGCGGCACCTACGCCCGCAAGCACAACCCGTGGTTCGCGTTCAGCAACGTCCCGACCTCGACGGCGAAGACCTTCGCGCAGTTCCCGACCGACTTCACCACCCTGCCCAAGGTCTCCTTCGTCACGCCGAACCTGTGCAGCGACATGCACGACTGCTCGGTCTCCACCGGTGACACCTGGCTGAAGAACAAGCTGGGCGCCTACGCGACCTGGGCGAAGACCCACAACAGCCTGCTCGTCGTCACCTTCGACGAGGACAACCGGCTGAGCGGCAACAAGATCGCGACCGTGCTGTACGGCCAGCCGGTCAAGGCCGGTTCGTCGTCCGCGACGACCTACAACCACTACAACGTGCTCCGCACGCTGGAGGACCTGGCGGGTCTGAGCACGCACGCGGGCAACGCCGCCTCCGCCTCGGACATCACCGGCATCTGGGCGAGCTGAGGCCGGTGTACGTCGCGGACAGCCGCGGCGGAGCCGGCACCGAGGTCCGGGACGCGTCGCGTCCCGGGCCCCGGGCCACCGCCGTCGCCCCCACCGTCCTCGTCCTGGGCACCGTCAGCCTGATCACCGACGTGTCGTCGGAGATGGTCACCGCGGTGCTCCCCCTCTACCTCGTCGCCGGACTCGGCCTCTCCCCCCTCGGCTTCGGTCTGCTCGACGGGGTCTACAACGGCTTCAGCGCCCTGGTGCGGCTGGCCGGCGGCCACCTCGCCGACCGGGGCGGCGGCCGGCACAAGGCGGTCGCGGCCGTCGGCTACGGCCTGTCGGCGCTGTGCAAGCCCGCGCTGCTGCTGGTCCACAGCCTGCCCCTGATCGGTGCCGTCCTCGCCGTCGACCGCACCGGCAAGGGCCTGCGCACCGCGCCGCGGGACGCGCTGATCTCGCTGTCCTCCGCGCCGGAGACGCGCGGGCGGGCCTTCGGCGTGCACCGTGCCATGGACACCGCCGGGGCGCTGCTGGGGCCGCTGGTGGCCTTCCTGATCCTGCGGCAGGCCGCCGAGGGCTACGACGCCGTCTTCACGGTGAGTTCCTGCGTGGCCGCCGTGGGCGTGCTGGTGCTGCTGCTGTTCGTGCCGGGCGGCCGCGGCGGGGCTCCCACCGCCGAAGTGCCCGCTTCCGCGGACTCGCCCCGGCCCACGCTGCGTGCCTCCCTGGCGCTGCTGCGCCGCCGGGACGTGCGGCGGCTGACGGTCTGCGCGACGCTGCTGGGCCTGTCGACGGTCAGCGACTCCTTCGTCTACCTGCTGCTCCAGCACCGGCTCGGCGTCCCCGACCGCTGGTTCGCGCTGCTCCCCCTGGGCACCGCGGCGGCCTTCCTGCTGCTCGCGATGCCGCTGGGGCGGCTGGCCGACCGGATGGGCCGCTGGCGGATGTTCCTGGCGGGGCACGTGGCCCTGCTCGCCGCGTACGGGCTGCTGCTCGCGCACGGCCCGGTGTACGTCGTCCTGCTGCTGCACGGCGCCTTCTACGCCGCCACGGACGGGGTGCTGATGGCCGCCGCGTCCACCGCCGTACCCGAGGAACTGCACGGCGCCGGGCTCGCCCTCGTCCAGACCGGGCAGGCCACGGCCCGCTTCGCCGCCTCCCTCGCCTTCGGCGCGGCCTGGACCGCCTGGGGCGACCGCACGGCCCTCACCGCCGCCGCGCTGGCACTGACGGTGTGCGCGGTCTGCGCCGTGTACCTGCGTCCGGCGCCGAGTTCGTAAGCCCCCCGAGGAAAGGCCCCCCATGAACACCCGCAGCCGTCTGTTCGTGCTGCTCGCCGCCGTGGCGGCGCTGGCCGCCGTCGCCGCCGTCTCCGTACTGCGCGCCGCCGACCGCGCGGCGGAGAAGGACCGCCCGCAGGCCGGCGGCCCCGCGGTCACGTCCGGGACGGTGACGCTGGCGCCGGACGCGCCCCGCATGGTGTTCCGCAACATGGCCTGGGGCCCGCACCGGGACGAACTGGCCACCGTCCCGGCCGGCAGCCCGGGGGCCGCGCGCACCGCCTCGGACGTCAAGTGCCTGCGTTTTTACGCGGCCGCCGGCACCGGCATCTGCCTGCAGTCGGTCAAGGGCGCCGTCCAGGACAGCTACCGTGCCGTCGTCCTGGACGCCCGGCTGCGCGAGCTGCACAGCTTCCCCCTCGCGGGCATCCCGACCCGGGCCCGGGTCTCGCCCAGCGGGCGCATGGTCGCCTGGACGGTGTTCGTCGGCGGCGACTCCTACGCGGGCACGAACTTCTCCACCCGCACGTCCGTCCTGGACACCCGAACCTGGGCCCTGGTGACGAACCTCGAGGACTTCCGGATCACCAAGGACGGCCGGCCCTACCACGCCGCCGACGTCAACTTCTGGGGCGTGACCTACTCCGACGACACCCACTTCTACGCCACCCTCGGCACCGCCGGCCGCACCTACCTCGTCCGCGGCGACGTCGCGGACCGCTCGGTGCGGACGCTGCGCGAGAACGTCGAGTGCCCCTCGCTCTCGCCCGACGGCACCCGGCTGGTCTTCAAGAAGCGCGTCGCGGGCCTCTCCCCCGACGCTCCGTGGCGGCTGTACGTCCTGGACCTGGCCACCATGCGCGAGACCCCGCTCGCCGAGCGGCGCAGCGTCGACGACCAGGTCGTCTGGCGCGACGACCACACGCTCGTCTACGCCCTCTCCGGGGACTTCGGCGCGGACCTGTGGACGGTGCCCGCCGACGGCACCGGCTCGGCCCGCCGCATGATGACGGCGGCACTGGCGCCCGCGTACCTCGGGTAGGCGCTAGGGCAGGCCACGGGCCCCGGCGGGCGCCGCCCGCTCAGGTCGCCAGGGACACGTCGGTCGCCTTGACCAGCGCGACGACGTCGGCGCCCTCGGCGACCCCCAGCTCGTCCAGCGCCTCCCGGGTGATCACGGACGTCAGCTCACGACCGCCCCCGAACGCCACCCGCACCGTCGCCATCGCCCCACCCGCCGTCACGGCCGTCACCGTCCCCGGGATCCGGTTGCGGATGCTGATCCCGCGCACCGGAGCCGTCGCCAAGGACACCTCCGTCGCCTTGATCAGCACCGTCACCCCGCCCCCGGGGATGATGCCGAGCTCCCGCACGGCCTCGGCCGTCACGGCCGCCGTGAAGTCCGGCCCCCCGCCGTCGAGGCGGACGGTGACCACGGCCATCACCTCACCCGGGACCACCGAGGCGACCTTGCCGTCGATCTGGTTGCGAATGCTCAGTGCCATGAGCGGCACCGTAAGCCCGCTCCCGGCGCGGCGTGCGGAACGACCCGCCGCCCGCCCCGGGCCCGGGCGGCGGTACTGCCCCGCCGGCGGCGGCTCAGGCGGTGACCAGGTCCGCCCAGCGGGTGACCCCCGCGCAGTCGGCACGGATGCCGTGCCGTGTGGAGAGGGCGTTGACGATGCCGAGGCCCCGGCCGTGCTCGTCGGGGTCGGTGGAGCCTCCCGGTAGGCACGGACGGGCCGACGGGCCCGCGTCGGTCACCTCGATGTGCAGGGCGCTGTGCCCGTCGACCTCGGTCCAGCAGATGCGCAGGGAGGCGGGGCCGTCGGCGTGGACGATCGCGTTCGTGGTGAGCTCCGAGATCACCAGCAGCGCGTCCTCGGCGACCTCCGGGCACAGCTCCCAGTCCGCCAGCACGCCCCGTACCCGTCGGCGCACGACGGACAGGGCACCCGGGATGTGCGACAGCGCGCAGACGTGCACGTCCTCGCGCTGCGACATCGTCTCGGGCTCTGCCGCCATGGTGTCCTCCTCCCGGGGGAGTCCTGCCGGGTGGACTCCCGGACCTGGACGAAAGCTTCCGAGACGGGGCATCGCGGGTCAATGAATCGGGGTCGTCATTGTCGAACGCCGCCTTCGCAGGCCGAACGACCTGCGGAAACGCGCTGATGCCCATCGCCGTTGCCGGGGATAGCATCGACGTATGGCCGGCCCGCTCCAGTCCATCGAACGGGCGGCGGCGATCCTCAGGCTCCTGGCCGGCGGTCCCCGCCGGCTCGGGCTGGGCGAGGTGGCCGCCTCCCTCGGGCTGGCGAAGGGCACGGCCCACGGCATCCTGCGCACCCTCCAGCACGTGGACTTCGTCGAGCAGGACCCGGCGACCGGGAAGTACCAGCTCGGGGCGGCCCTGCTGCACCTGGGCACCAGCTACCTGGACGTCAACGAACTGCGGTCGCGGTCGATCAACTGGGCCGACGCCCTGGCCGCCCGCAGCGGCGAGGCGGTGCGCCTGGGCACCCCGCTGGAGGGCCAGGTCCTCGTCGTCCACCACGTCTTCCGGCCCGACGACAGCCTGCAGACCCTCGACGTCGGAGCGCTGCTGCCGCTGCACGCCTCCTCGCTCGGCAAGATCCTGCTGGCCTACGGGGCGGCGCCGCTGGAGCCGCTGCTGAAGGAGGAGCTGGAGGCGTACACGCGGCACACCCTGGTGGTCCCGGAGGACCTGTCGCGGGCCCTGGCCGAGGTCCGCGAGCAGGGCTGGGCGCCGGAGGTGCAGGAGATGTCGATGGGCGAGGCCGGGGTCTCGGCGCCGATCCGCGGCTCGGGCGGCCTCGTCGTGGGCGCGATCGGCCTGTCCGGCCCGGTCGAGCGGATCTGCGACACCAAGGGCCGCCCCCTGGCGTCCCTGGTCACGCTGCTCCGCGAGGCCGCTCGGGCGATCTCCAGAGACCTGGGCGCCGCCCGCTGGTGAGGCCCGCCCGCGCCCCGGACACCGGCCCCGGACACCAAGGACATCGAGGACACGGCGAACGCGACGAAAGCAACGGAAAGCATCGGAAAGCAGGCCCCGAACATGGTTGAACGGTATGTGTTGTCCATCGACCAGGGCACCACCTCCACCCGATGCATCCTCTTCGACCACCGGGGCCGCCTGGTGTCGGTCGCCCAGCGCGAGCACCAGCAGCACTTCCCGCGGCCCGGCTGGGTCGAGCACGACGCCCTGGAGATCTGGCGCAACCTCGAGCGCATCGTCCCCCAGGCGCTGTCCTCGGCCGAGATCGCGGCGGACGAGGTCGCCGCGATCGGCATCGCCAACCAGCGGGAGACGACCGTGCTGTGGGACCCGAGGACGGGCGTGCCGCTGGGCCGGGCCATCGTCTGGCAGGACACCCGTACCGCGCCGCTCGTCGAGCGGCTGCGCAAGGACCCCGGCGACGGCTTCTTCCTGGACCGCTGCTGCCTGCCGCCCTCCACCTACTTCTCCGCGCCGCGGATCCGCTGGCTCTTCGACGAGGTGCCGGGGCTCGAGCAGCGGGCCCGCGACGGCGAGCTGCTCTTCGGGACGATGGAGACCTGGCTGATCTGGAACCTGACGGGCGGCGTCGACGGCGGCCTGCACATCACCGACGCCACCAACGCCAGCCGCACCATGCTGATGAACATCCGCTCACTGACCTGGGACCAGGACCTGCTGGACTTCTTCGGCGTCCCCCGCGCGATGCTCCCGGAGATCCACGCCTCCGCCGAGAACTACGGCGCGGCCCGCACCGTCCTGCCCGGGGTCCGCATCACCGCCGCCCTGGGCGACCAGCAGGCGGCGCTCTTCGGCCAGACCTGCTTCTCGCCCGGCGAGGCGAAGTGCACCTACGGGACCGGCAGCTTCCTGCTGCTCAACACCGGTTCCAAGATGATCAGGTCGCGGCACGGACTGCTCTCCACCGTCGCGTACAAGATCGACGACCAGCCGGCGGTCTACGCCCTGGAGGGCTCGATCGCCGTCACCGGCTCGCTGGTGCAGTGGTTCCGCGACCGCCTCGGGCTGATCAGCAGCGCCCCTGAGATCGAGACCCTCGCCCGCACCGTCGAGGACAACGGCGGCTGCTACATCGTGCCCGCCTTCTCCGGTCTGTTCGCCCCGCACTGGCGCAGCGACGCCCGCGGGGTCATCGTCGGCCTCACCTCGTACATCACCAAGGGGCACCTCGCCCGGGCCGTCCTGGAGGCCACGGGCTGGCAGACCCGCGAGGTCGTGGACGCCATGAACGCCGACTCCTCGATCGGGCTGAAGGAGCTCAAGGTCGACGGCGGCATGACCGCGGACAACCTGCTCATGCAGTTCATCGCCGACGTCCTCGACGTCCCCGTGGTCCGGCCCATGGTCGCCGAGACCGTGTCCCTGGGCGCCGCCTACGCCGCCGGCCTGGCCTCCGGTTACTGGCCGGACCTGAAGGTGCTGCGGAACAACTGGCACCGCGCCGGGCAGTGGCTGCCCGACATGGACCCCGGGCGCCGCGAGGCCGAGTACGAGAACTGGCAGCGTGCCGTCGAGCGGTCCATCGGCTGGATCAGACAGCCGGGGGCACCATGACCGGGGGCTCGGCCTCCGCCGCCCCGGGCGCGGCCAGGGGCACCGCCCGGCCGGTGACCCGTACCCGCGGGTCCCGGGGGTCGACGTCCACGACCAGTTCGCTCGGGCGGCCCATGTCCTCGCCCTGCCGCACCACCACCCGGGCCGCCTCCGGCACCAGCCCGAGCTCCCGCAGGTAACCGCCGAACGCCGCGGCGGCCGCGCCGGTCGCCGGGTCCTCGACGACCCCGCCCACCGGGAAGGGGTCGCGGGCGTGGAATCGGTCCTCGGCCTCCCGCCAGACCAGGTGGACCGTGGTCCACCCGTGGCGGCGCATCACCGCGGCGAGGCCGTCGAAGTCGTACGCGAGGTCGGCCAGCCGGGCCCGGCGGGCGGCGGCCAGCACCAGGTGGTGGACCCCGCCGAAGGCCACGTGCGGCGGCAGCGCCGGGTCCAGCTCGTCCCGCGCCCAGCCCAGCGCGGCGAGCGCCGCGTCCACCTCGGCGTCCGCGGCCGGGCGGGACCGGGTGGGCACGCTGGTCAGCGTGGCGCGCGTCCTGCCGTCCCCGTCGACGGCCGTGAGCACCGGGATCTCGCCCGCCCGGGTGTCCAGGACCAGCTCGCCGGGGCCGACGCGCTCCGCGAGCGCGACGGCGGTCGCGACCGTCGCGTGGCCGCAGAAGTCGACCTCGGCGAGGGGGCTGAAGTAGCGCACGGCGAACCGGCGGCGGGCGGGGTCCGCGGCCGTGACGAAGGCCGTCTCGGAGTAGCCGACCTCGGCGGCGAGCGCGAGCATGCGCCGCTCGTCCAGACCCGAGGCGTCGAGGACGACGCCGGCCGGGTTGCCGCCCGCGGGGTCGGAGCTGAAGGCGGTGTAGCGCAGGACGTCGGTACGGGTTCCGGTGGTCATGCCGTCCACGCTGCCACACCGGGTGTCATCGAAGGAAACGATGGTTCTCCATCACTTCGATTGATGGCACCGATCGCAGCCGCTACGGTCGGGCCGTGGACACCCGACTGCTCACGACCTTCCTCACCCTGGCCAGGACGGGGAACTTCACCGGCGCGGCCACAGAGCTGCACCTGTCGCAGTCCACCGTCACGGCCAGATCAAGTCCCTGGAGAAGGAGCTGGGCGTACGGCTCTTCGACCGCATGCCGCGCGGCGCCCGGCTCACCGGCGCCGGACGGCGCCTGGTGGCGGAGGCCGAGGACGTCCTCGAGGCGGAGACGCGCCTGCGCGGCACGGCGGCCGGGGACGCCCGCTCCGGAGGGACCGTCGTCCTCGGCGCCGGGGACACGCTCTGCTCGACGCACGTACCCCGGGTCGTCGCCGCCCTGCGCCGCACCCACCCCGGCATCGACGTCCACCTGCACCCGGCGGGCACCGAGGCGGCCGTGGAGGGGCTGCGGGCCGGACGCCTCGACGCCGCCCTGCTCCTGGAGGACCAGGTCGCCCTGCCCGACATGACCGCCCGGCCGCTCGCCGCCGAACCGCTGGTCCTCATCGCCGCCCCGGACCACCCGCTCGCGGCGTCCGGCCGACCGCTCACCTGGCAGGACCTCGCCGGGGAGACCTTCTTCCTCCACGAGGAGGGCTGCTCCTACAGCGACCGCGTCGCCCGCGAGCTCCTCGCCGTCCACGACGCCGTCCACGACGCACGGCCGCGGCTGACCCGGTTCGGCAGCAGCGAGGCCGCCCGCAACTGCGTCGCCGCGGGCCTCGGCCTCGGCGTCCTCCCCCGTGCCACCGTGCGCACCGCCCTGCGCGAGGGCACCCTCACCGCCGTCACGGGCCCCCACCTCCCCGACGTGCCCGTCCAGCTCGTCCGCCGGCGCGGCCGCTGGACCTCCCCCGCGATCCGGGCCGTCCTCGACGCGCTGACCGCGCACTTCGCGCGGTAGCGCGGCGGCCCGCCGGGCGCGCGGGAGCCGCTGCGGGCCGTCCGTGCGTCAGGCACACAGGCTGTGGAAACCCGGCACGTACGAAGTCCCGCAAGCCCGGTTGAATGTGCGGGTGACGAAGTGGGAGCACCAGTACGCCGCCCATCCCCCCGAGCGCGTCCCGGCGCTCCTGGACCGGGTCGAGGCCGGGACGGGGACCACGGAAACCTGGCGCGAGCTGTGGAACCTGCTGTGCATCGACGGGGAGACCTTCGTACCCGGGAGCCCCGCCGCACTGCCGCGGCTGGTCGTCCTGGCCCGGGGCGAACCGGCGGCGCTGGCCATCGCCGAGGCGATCGTGTGCAACGCGATGACGGACGACGAGGGCGAGCGCATGTTCGTCGAGAGCGCCGACGCCATCGAGGAACTCCGCGAACTGGTCGACCGGCGTCTGCGGAAGCGCCCGGCCGGCTTCGTCCAGGGCTTCCGCACCCTCCTGGCGATCGCGGGGCAGTTCCACTGGAGCGCCGCCCTGGGCGACTTCAGCGACGACTTCTACGAAATGGCCTGCCCGCACTGCTCCCTGACCGTGACCGTCGCCATCGGCGGTCACGGTCGCTACTCCGCCTACCGGGACTGGGACGCCGGCGACATCGACAGGCGCGACCTGCGGCCGGCGACCGTCGCGGAACTCGACGGCACGGGCCGGTGGATGCACGACCTCGCGGTCCGTGACAGCCAGCACCAGGTGGCCGAAGGCATCACGTACCTCATGGGCCGCGCGGAATGCCCCCGTTGCGCCGGCGTCTTCCGCATCGCGGACGAGTACGCAGCCGCCAACCTCCCCCCGATGCCCTCGCTACGGTGCCTCGGGGACGACGACCCGGTCCGGACCCGGGCCGGCGAGAGCTGATCAGGGGGAAGCCACCGTGCCGGGAGACGAAGTGGTCAGGGCCCTGCTGACCGCGGTGGCGACCTTGGAGGACCTCGTCCAGGTGGGACACGACGCACACACGGCGTTGAGCACCCTGAGCCCGGACGAACGCCGCCGGTTCCTCAACGCCCTGGAGCGCGTCGCCACGGACGAGCCGGACCAGGCCACGTGGATGCTGGGGCTCCCGGACGCACTGGGCCTCGACCGCCCCTGACCAACGACGTACGGCATCCCGCTGGACCGCAATGCTTGACCCGGCCGCAAATCCCCCGTCCCCGGCACCGGGCATGCCCGCTCCCCGGGTGGGCAACGAGCACGGGCCTCGCGGGGCCGCTCAGCCCGACCGCTTGGCCCGGCGAGCCTGCCGGCGCTTCCGGGATTTCTCCCCGAGGCTGCCGGCGGCCATCGCCACCAGCGCGAAGCAGGCGGGGCCCGTCCACCCCATGGGATCGTCGTCGATGGCCCTGCTCAGGAGCCAGAACAAGACGGTGGATACGAGCCACCCGACTGCGAACGACCCGATCACAGGCCAGGTAGGCCACCGCTTATGCACCTTCGGAGCCTATCCGCCCCGCATTCACGCCAGCCTGCCGGTCCCTGCCCAGGCGTGGGAGGATGCCGTCCATGACGTACATCCGAAGGGGCAGTGCCGCGTAGAAGACCGGCTTCGCTTCGGCCTCGAGATCGCGGGCGGGGAAGCCCCTGGATTCGCTATCGCGATGTCCCCGGTCTGTCCGGAGCGGCGAACGCTGCCATCCGCGTGCTCGAACGGGAGCGGTTGTGTCCGGGCATCGTGTCGGTGGCGCTGAGTGTGTGGTCGGTGCGCGTCCACGGCACCAGGCGCCGGTGGAGGCCCTGGGAGGCCGAGTTCACGTGCCCATGCTGTGACGAGGGCTGGGCTCGGGACGAGCTGCAGCAGGCTCTGCTTCTCCTACCGTCGACCGCCGCCGCCGAACTCCGTTTGCGGGTCGAGCGCCTGGACGCGGTCCTGCTCCGACGAACGCACCACGAGCCCCTGTCGGACCCGGATGTGGCGTGGTGGCACCGCAGGTGCTGACCACGTCCGGGCCGACCCTCACGCCAACCCCTGATGCGCGGGTCGTGAGACTGGTGAGCGATCATCGTGCGATGGATATGGGTGTGTGGCCGGTGCTCCCGGACACGGAACGGGATCAGTGGGTCTACCTCCCCGGGCGGACCCTGGGGCCGCTGCGCATGGACATGCACCGGGAAGAGGTCATCGCGGCTCTGGCCGCACACGGCTTCACCACCCAGCCCGACGGATACAGCCCGGGGTGGGACCCCGTGCGCTTCGTCAAGGAAGGCGCCCCCCTGAGACAGGCATCGGTGGATTGCTATTTCTACACGGACGGAGAGCTGGCCTACGTCCAGGTCGACGGACGCCTCGGCCCCCAGGTGACCTGTGAGGGAATCCAGCTCATCGGCCGTGTCCCTTCGGAGCTCGCGCAGGAGATGGAAGCTCACGCGACCAGGTACGACACCGGCCTGCGGGGCAGCCTCACAGGAGACTTCTTTTGCGACGGCTTCCAACTCGAACTCGGAGCTCAACGCGTGGGCGACCGAGTCGTGTCCTGGGCCCTGTTCTTCGTCTCGGGAGACGACCACTCCAACACGCGCGACAACGCACCCAGAACAGTCTGGCACCGCTGGTAGACCGCACCGAGTTGACCTCCGCGTTGAACGCCTTCATAGGGGGCGGGGAAGGGCATCGTGGCCTGCATCTTCCGACGGCCTGCTTTGCCAGTCGGCCGTCGGACGGGGGCGGTTGCTGCGGTCGCGGTACCGCGCTGCCGTACCGACACAGAGACCTTGCCAGCCGCCTGTCGGACGCAGGATCGTACGGCCATGTCCGAAGCCCCTGATGTTGAGACTGCGTGGACACGGCTGCTGGAACGTCGGCCGAATACCCGAGGCGCGCTCGACGACACGTTGCCGCCCATCGCGGCTGCCGCATACGCGGAGCCTGCGCTGCGCAGCCTCTTCCCTTTTCCCACCCACGGCACGCTCAAGTTCATCCGTCACGCTCCCCCATGGCACGAGCCTCCGGTTGATGATCTGCCGTTCATCGTGCTGGGCGAGCCGCCATATGGCGTCTACACGTCCGGTTACAGGACCCGCCTCGGAGAGGCAGCGACGGCTGAGGACGCCATCGGCCTGGTGGTGGCTCACCTGCCTCCGGATCTGGGCGACGACGCAGCAGGCCAACAATCTTGACGACCGTCGAGACAGCGATGTCACCGTGGGTTCACATCCCACCGTCTCCTCAGTAAGTCGGCGAAGGCGCTGGACAGAAGGGGGTGCCCCAAAACACGGAGGCGCCCCTTCTTCGTGCTCGATGACACCGTGCTTCCCCGCGGTTTCCCGTGCCATCGGACACGCCAGGGGCACGAAGCCTGGGAAGGACTGAGATTCAGGGGCAGGCTGCGACAGGTCTTGTCAGAGACGCCTGGCAGAGTGCCCACGTGGACATTGACTCCTTCTGGTCCCTCATCGAGGCGTGCCGACAGCAAGCCCTGAGTCGGGATGATCGGCTTGAGTGGCTGCGCGGTGAGTTGTCGCAGAAGTCACCGGCGGAGATCGTGGAGTTTCAGGTATGCCTGGATCAGGTGACTGCGAATGCGTTCACTTGGGATCTGGTGGCAGCCGCAGAGCGGATCTTCGGTGGCTGGTGTTCGGACGACGGCTTCTGCTACTTCGGTCTCTGGATGGTGGGGCTGGGGCGCGAGGCTTTCGAGCGCGCGGTGGCCGACCCTGACGCCCTGGCCCGCACGCCTGAGGTCCGGCGTCTGGTGGGGCGTCCTCGGAGTGAGTGGGGTGGTGCCTGGCCGGAATGGGAGTCGCTCGATTACGTTGCGTTGGAAGCCCATGAGCTGGTGGCAGGAGAATCCGACGATTGCGGCGATGCGTTCTACGACGCCGTGAATGCCCGGGCGAGCAGTGGTGCGGGGCCCCGAGGCCCCGCCGGCGAGCGTTGGGACGTCCGCGATGAAGCGGAGGCAAGCCGCAAACTGCCGAGGCTGAGCAGTGTCTTCCCACTCACCGTCGGGACATGAGGGCCCGGCGCGTTGGGGGTGCAGCTTCCCGCCTGTGCCCGGGCATGGCCCGGAGCTCCAGTTTGGAAGGCTGAGGCTGCGGACCCTGTCTCACCTGGGCAGACGCTGCCGCAGCAACGTGGTCTATTCACCGCTGTGCCCCGTGGCTCCCCGTTCGGCACCGCCTCACCTGACACGGCTGTGGCACGCCCGACCCCCTCGATGCGAACCTTGGGCGCGTGGCGCCGTGCACTGCGAGGATCACCGGTCGATCAGGGTGACGACGGTACCCAGCACGAAGAGGCTCCCCCAGGAGATCAAAAAATATGGGGCAACTTTAGCGATGATCTTGTCGGTCTTCCGGCGGCCATGTCTGTCTGGCCCTCGTACGACGGGAGCCGTTGGAGCCTGCTCGACTTGTCGTCGAAGGTAGATTCCTGCGGCGATCGCGCCCAGCCCAAGCAACAGCATCACGACGTATGAGTAGACCGCTGTGGCTCCTGTCAGTTCACACTGCCCGTTTCGCCAGATCTCGCCGCTTCCGCACTTGGCCATGGGTTCCCTCCCCGAGCGGCCGCCCGTGCGCGCGGTCGGCCAACGAGGGCTGAGGGTACCTGCGAGCGCGGGCATGCAAGCCAATACGGCTGGTGCGCAGAGGCGCGGAGCGTGAGCGACGCTGGGATGCCGAATGCCGAGCAGCGAGGGAAGGACACGCCGGGCCGGCAGCGTCGCGCTGCCGGCCCGGATCGCGCCGTACGGGGCTACAGGTTCGGGAGGTTCTTCCGGAGCTCGAAGGCCGTGACCTCGCTCCGGTACTCCTCCCACTCCTGCTTCTTGTTGCGCAGGAAGAAGTCGAAGACGTGCTCCCCCAGGGTCTCGGCGACCAGCTCGCTGCGCTCCATGAGGGTGATGGCCTCGCCCAGGTTCTGCGGGAGGGGCTGGATGCCGAGGGCGCGGCGCTCGCCGTCGGAGAGGGCCCAGACGTCGTCGTCGGCGCCGGGCGGGAGCTCGTAGCCCTCCTCGATGCCCTTCAGGCCCGCGGCCAGGAGGACGGCGTAGGCGAGGTAGGGGTTGGCGCCGGAGTCGAGGGAGCGGACCTCGACCCGGGTGGAGCCGGTCTTGCCGGGCTTGTACATCGGGACGCGGATGAGCGCGGACCGGTTGTTGTGGCCCCAGCAGATGTACGAGGGGGCCTCGCCGCCGGCGCCCGCGGTGCGGTTGGCGCCGCCCCAGATGCGCTTGTACGAGTTGACCCACTGGTTGGTGACCGCGGAGATCTCGTCGGCGTGCCGGAGCAGGCCCGCGATGAAGGAACGGCCGACCTTGGACAGCTGGTACTCGGCGCCGGACTCGTGGAAGGCGTTGCGGTCGCCCTCGAAGAGGGAGAGGTGCGTGTGCATGCCGGAGCCGGGGTGCTGGCTGAAGGGCTTGGGCATGAACGTGGCGTTCACCCCCTGCTCCAGCGCGACCTGCTTCATGACCAGCCGGAAGGTCATGACGTTGTCGGCGGTGGACAGCGCGTCCGCGTACCGCAGGTCGATCTCCTGCTGGCCGGGGGCGCCCTCGTGGTGGGAGAACTCCACCGAGATGCCCATCGACTCCAGCATCGTGATGGCCTGGCGGCGGAAGTCCTGGCCCACGTTCTGCGGGGTGTGGTCGAAGTAGCCGGAGTTGTCGGCGGGCACCGGCACGGTGCCGTCCAGCGGCAGGTTCTTCAGCAGGAAGAACTCGATCTCCGGGTGCGTGTAGAAGGTGAACCCGAGGTCGGAGGCCTTGGCCAGGGACCGCTTGAGGACGAAGCGGGGGTCGGCGTACGACGGCGAACCGTCCGGCATGAGGATGTCGCAGAACATCCGGGCGGTCCCGGGGGCCTCGGCGCGCCACGGCAGGATCTGGAAGGTGCCGGGGTCGGGCTTGGCGATCATGTCCGACTCGTACACCCGGGCGAAGCCCTCGATCGCGGACCCGTCGAAGCCGATGCCCTCGTCGAAGGCCTGCTCCAGCTCGGCCGGCGCCACGGCGACCGACTTGAGGTAACCCAGCACGTCGGTGAACCACAGCCGCACGAATCGGATGTCGCGCTCCTCGAGGGTGCGGAGCACGAACTCCTGCTGCTTATCCATAGCTATCCAACCTCACAGGTCATGGGGCCTGTTGTCCGTGCCGACTCGAACGAGGGCCGGACCAGTATCGCGCGACGGGGTTACCGGCCTGTTTCGGCGGCCGCCGGGACCGCCGGACACCCCTCGTCACCATTGTGATGCACCCTTGCGATCTTGACACAGGGGGACGACCCCGGAAAGGCCCGTCCGCCACGGCGTACGGGGCCGAGTGCGCGACTCCACAGGCGCCGCCCACGACATCGCGTCGATTTGACGATTACACTGGGCCGCGTGCCTCAACTTCGCCTCGCCCTGAATCAGATCGACTCCACCGTCGGCGACCTCGCCGGGAACGCGGAGTCGGTAGTGCGCTGGACCCGGCACGCGGCCGAACAGGGAGCCCACCTCGTGGCCTTCCCGGAGATGGCGCTGACCGGGTACCCCGTGGAGGACCTCGCGCTGCGCTCCTCCTTCGTCGAAGCCAGCCGTGCCGCCCTGGAGGCCCTCGCCGAGCGCCTGGCGGCCGAGGGCTTCGGGGAGCTGCCGGTGGTCGTCGGCTACCTCGACCGCAGCGAGAAGGCCCAGCCCCGCTACGGCCAGCCCGCCGGCTCGCCGCGCAACGCCGCCGCCGTGCTGCACGGCGGGAAGGTCGTGCTCAAGTTCGCCAAGCACCACCTGCCGAACTACGGCGTCTTCGACGAGTTCCGCTACTTCGTGCCCGGCGACACCCTCCCGGTGATCCGCGTGCACGGGGTCGACGTCGCCCTCGCCATCTGCGAGGACCTGTGGCAGGACGGCGGCCGCGTGCCCGCCGCCCGCACCGCCGGCGCCGGGCTGCTGCTGTCCGTCAACGCCTCCCCGTACGAGGTCGCCAAGGACGACACCCGCCTCGACCTGGTGCGCAAGCGCGCCCAGGAGGCCGGCTGCACCCTCGCCTACCTGGCCATGATCGGCGGTCAGGACGAGCTCGTCTTCGACGGCGACTCGATCGTCGTCTCCGAGGACGGCGAGGTGATCGCCCGGGCCCCGCAGTTCGAGGAGGGCTGCGTCCTGGTCGACCTGGACCTGCCCGCCGCGGACACCACCAAGGTGCCGGGCGGCATCGCCGACGACGGCCTTGAGATCGAGCACGTCACCCTCTCCGCCGAGCCGCTCCCGGCGTACGAGCCCGAGGTCCGCGGTGGCGAGGCCCCGCGGCTCGGCGACGACGAGGAGGTCTACACCGCGCTGGTCGTGGGCCTGCGGGCGTACGTCGCCAAGAACGGCTTCCGCTCCGTGCTGATCGGCCTCTCCGGCGGCATCGACTCCGCGCTCGTCGCGGCCCTCGCCTGCGACGCGGTCGGCGCGGCCAACGTGTACGGCGTCTCCATGCCGTCGCGGTACTCCTCCGACCACTCCAAGGACGACGCCGCCGAGCTGGCCCGGCGCACCGGGCTGAACTACCGCACCGTCCCGATCGGGCCGATGTTCGACGCCTACATGGCGTCCCTGGGGCTGACCGGGCTGGCGGAGGAGAACCTCCAGTCCCGCCTGCGTGGCACGACGCTCATGGCCATCTCCAACCAGGAGAAGCACATCGTCCTGGCCCCGGGCAACAAGAGCGAGCTGGCGGTCGGCTACTCCACGCTGTACGGCGACTCGGTCGGGGCGTACGGGCCGATCAAGGACGTCTACAAGACGACCGTCTTCCGCCTCGCGCGCTGGCGCAACCAGGCCGCGGCGGAGCGCGGCCAGACCCCGCCGATCCCCGAGAACTCCATCGCCAAGCCCCCGAGCGCGGAGCTGCGGCCCGGCCAGGTCGACACGGACTCTCTGCCGGACTACGACGTCCTGGACCAGGTGCTGGCGATGTACGTCGACCAGGACAAGGGACGCGACGCGATCGTGGCCGCCGGGTTCGACGGGGAGCTGGTGGCGAAGGTGCTGCGGATGGTGGACACCGCGGAGTACAAGCGGAGGCAGTACCCGCCGGGGACGAAGATCTCGGCGAAGGGGTTCGGCAAGGACCGCAGGCTGCCCATCACGAACCGCTGGCGCGAACACGTGTGACGCTGCGCTGACGGTCCGGGGCCGGTGGTTGCGGCCGGGTTGTCCGCGCCTACGGCCGGGCGCCTCGATGGTCTGAGGCGCCCGGGCCGGGGCGATGGTGCCCGTGGGCGAGCGCGGGTTCGTCTCGCGCCGCGCCGGAGCGGGGCCGGTTGTTCGTCCGGCTCGGGTCTGTTGCCGTCCGCGGGTCTGGATGGCCGGTGACCACGCCCACCCTCCGTGGGTGGCGGGCCCGCCGTGACCGGCGTCTGCGGGTGCTTCCCCGATCCGACATCGGGCTCTGTTCCGACGTATATACCGCCGAAAGCGAGCCCGATCTCCCGCCGATCCCCCGACAGCACCCCGAAATATCCGCAGACGCAGGTAACGGCAGGCGCGCCCACCACCGGCAGTAGGCGTGGCAACCGGCCATCCATACCCGCGGACGGCAACGAGACCGACACCGCCGGAAAGGCAACCCGCTCCGGCGCCTGAACCGCAGCCACCCACCCACCCGCACATTGCCGAGTTGGAGCGCCCCCCACCCGCCCCTCCGCAGCCCGCCGCTGTGCGCCCGCAGGGCGCGAGACGGCGCGGCAGCCGGCGACGGCGCACCGGCGGCGCCGTCAGCCCACCCGCTCCGCGGACCGCACCACCGCGTCGGACGCCACGACGACCCGGGACGAGGACGACCCTGCAGCCGGCACCCTGGCCGCACGCCGCTCCCACAGCCCCGCGACGGCCGCGATGCCCAGTCCCACGACCGCCAGCCCCGCACCCGCCACGGCGGGGGCGGCGTAGCCGAGGCCGCGCGCGAGCACGACCCCGCCGAGCCAGGCGCCTCCCGCGTTGGCCAGGTTGAACGCGGCCTGGTTCGCGGCGGAGGCCAGCGCGGGAGCGTGCCGGGCCTTGTCCATGACGAGCATCATCATGGGCGACCCCGTCGCGAAGGCCGCGATGCCGAGCAGGACGACCGAGAGCGCCGCGCTCCACCGGGCGTGCGCGGTGACCGTGAACAGCAGCAGGACGACCGTCAGGGCGCCGAGCCCGCCGAGGAGGGAGGGCTGCAGGGCGCGGTCGGCGAGGCGGCCGCCGAGCAGGTTGCCGATGGTCGCGCCGACGCCGAAGAGGGCGAGGACGAGCGTGACGCTGCTCTCCCCGAACCCGGCGACCTCGGTGAGCATGGGCGTGACGTAGCTGTAGACCGCGAAGACCGCGGCGAAGCCGAAGATCGTGGTGCCGAGCGCCAGCCAGACCTGGCCGCTGCGGAAGGCCGAGAGTTCCCTGCGCAGGCCGCCGCCCGGGGCGAGGGGGATACGGGGGACGAGCAGGGCGATGCCCGCGATGGCGGCGAGGCCGATGACGCCGACGGTGAGGAAGGTGGCCCGCCACCCGAGGTGCTGGCCGAGGAGGGTGGCGGCGGGGACGCCCACGATGTTCGCGACGGTGAGCCCGGCGATCATCAGGGAGACGGCGCGGGCCTTGCGCGCGGGGTCGACCATGCTCGCGGCGACGACGGCGCCGACGCCGAAGAAGGCGCCGTGCGGGAGCCCGGAGAGCACCCGTCCGGCGAGCAGCCAGCCGAAGCCGGGGGCGAGGGCGGAGAGCGTGTTGCCGACGGTGAAGAGGGCCATGAGGGAGAGGAGCAGGGCCTTGCGCGGCATGCGTGTGGTGACCGCGGCGAGGAGGGGGGCACCTATGACGACGCCGAGGGCGTAGCCGGAGACGAGATAACCGGCGGTCGGGATGGAGGTGTGCAGGTCGTCCGCGACGTCGGGCAGCAGGCCCATCATCACGAACTCCGTCGTACCGATGCCGAATGCGCTGATCGCCAGTGCGAGCAGGGCGAGAGGCATGACAGGCCTTTCCGGGGCAGGGTCGGGAGCAGTTATAAGTTTAACTGCGGAACAAAGTCTGCCCGGCCCGTTCTTCCCGTGGGCGAAGAACTCGTTACGGGAGCGCTACCTTCGCCGCCACCGGCCGGTGGTCGCTGCCCGTGGCGGGCAGCACCCAGGAGTCGGTCGGCTCCGCTCCCCGGACGAGGATCTGGTCGATGCGGGCGGTGGGGAAGCCGGCCGGCCAGCTGAAGCCGAAGCCGTCGCCCGCGGCGCCCTGCGTGGAGCGCATCTGGGAGGTGATGTTGGCGAGCGCACGGTCGTTCATCGTCCCGTTGAGG
Organism: Streptomyces sp. NPDC008238; assembly: GCF_042956445.1. NCBI lineage: Bacteria > Bacillati > Actinomycetota > Actinomycetes > Kitasatosporales > Streptomycetaceae > Streptomyces > Streptomyces sp. NPDC008238. Next base: position 123,877 of record NZ_JBIBGK010000012.1, read on the forward strand.
TCGCCCATGAGGATCACGTCGGGCATCTTCTCGTCCGCGACGGCCTCACCGAGCGCGTCGGCGCTGCGGTCGCGCTCGCCGGCGGTGAAGCCCGCGTTGAACTTGACCCGCACCGAGGGCAGATGGGCGACGTAGACCGCGACCTTCCCGTGCGGTGTGGCGGCGGTGGCGCGCAGGGCGCGGGTCCAGCCGAGCCGGATGTCCACCGGCCGCACCTGGCTGAGCGGGAACCTGCTCCACAGGCCGACGGTGCCCAGCCTGGCGTGGTACGGGTAGCGGGCCTTCAGCCCAGACTCGTAGACGGAGGCCTTCCCGGCGGGGATCTCCTCCAGCGCCACGAGGTCGGCCCCTGAGCCGACCAGGGCCTGGGCGGTGCGGGCGGGGTCGGCGTTGTCGGCGTTGACGTTGTGCGTCACCACTGTGAGGTCACCGCCGCCGGTGTGCTTGTCCGTGAGGAGCCCGCCGAAGAAGTGCAGCCACACCACGACCGGCAGCAGGACGGCGATCAGCGCGGTCGCCGAGCGCCGCAGCAGGCCCACCACCAGCAGCACCGGCAGGACGAGCCCGAGCCACGGCAGGAAGGTCTCCAGCAGACTGCCCAGGTTGCCGACCCGGTTGGGCACCGCGCCGTGAAAGGCCATCACCACCGTGACGGCGACGGCCAGTACGGCCGTGACGATCCCCCGCCGCCACATGCCGTCGCCGAACGCCCAGTACCGCCGGAAGCGTCCGAAACGTCCGTTCGCACCCGAACCCTGCGGCTCGTCGCCGCTGTCGGTGGTCACGTCCGCGTCGTACGCCTGTGCCATGGGGGGAGTCCTCACTGTCTTGCCAGGTGCTCTGTCGACCATAGGGGATCGACGCCCGGAGGACAGGGCTCACCGGGCGACAGGTTCCCCGCCGCCCGGCGAAAAGGGCGTGCTGTGACAGAACCAGGACATTCCCCCTTGCTCCCGTGCCTGTTCAGCGCGTTGCGCGGACGCCCTGCAACACCGAGTCGACGATCAGCTCGGACAGCCCCTCCGGCAGCGTGGCGTCGGGACGCAGCATCGAACGGGACAGCATGGGGCCGATGAAGAGGTCGCCGAGGAGCTCCGGGTCGACGTCGTCGCGGAGTTCGCCGGTGCGGACGCCGCGCTGCAGGACGTCGCGGACCTGTGCGCGGCGGGCCACGATGACGGTGTCGTGGTAGGCGGCCCACAGCTCAGGCTCGGTCTGGGCCTGGGCGATGACGTTGCGCAGCAGGGCGGAGGAGCGCTTGACCAGGGCCCTGCGCCGTATGAACTCCACGCAGGTCACCAGGTCGTCGCGGACCGAGCGGCCGGCAAGCCGCGGGGTCTGCTCGTCGACGGACTTCATGACGTCGAGCATCAGCGCGTTCTTGCCCGCCCAGCGCCGGTAGACCGTGGCCTTGCCGACGCCGGCGGCGCGTGCGATGCGCTCCATCGACAGTTCACCGATGGTGGCGCCCTCCTCCAGCAGGCTGAGGACGGCCTCGATGATCGCGGTGTCGGCGGCGGCGTTGCGCGGACGGCCGCGCGGGACACGCAGGGCGGGGGCGGGGGCCGCCCCGGCGTCCGGTCCCGTCGCCGCGCGGGTGCCGGTCACCGTTCCGCCCCCACCGGGCTGGCCTCGCGTTCCTCGCCGCCCGCTGGGCGAGCCCCGGGGGTCCGGCCGGGCAGGAAGACCAGGACGACGAGCATGCCGAGCAGCGCGACGCCGCTGGCGACGTAGGCGGTGACGTGCATGGCGTCGAGGAAGGCGTCCGTGGCGGGGGCGATCAGCGCCTTGCCCGCGGGGCCCATGCCCTCGGCCACGGCGCGCGTGGCCTCGATGGACTCGCCGGCCTGGTGCTGGACCCCGGCGGGGAGGCCCGCGAGGTGGTCGGAGATGCCGTCACGGTAGACCGTCGACATCAGCGAGCCCAGGACCGCAACGCCGAGCGCCCCGCCGACCTGCCGGAAGGTGTTGTTGACGGCGGAGCCGGAGCCGGCCTTCTCGCGCGGCAGGGAGGACATGATGGCGACGGTCGCGGGCGGCATCACGTGGGCCATGGCCGTGCCCATGAGGAAGAACAGCACCTCCAGCTGCCAGATCGGGGAGTCGGCGTCGAGCAGCTGGAAGCCGAGGAAGCTGAGCGCTATCAGCCCGAGCCCGGCGGCGCAGGTGGTGCGGGCGCCGACGCGGTCGACGACCAGCCGGGCGCGGGGGGCGAAGACCAGCTGGGCGATGGCGAGCGGGAGCAGCAGCAGGCCGGACTCCAGGGCGGTGTAGCCGCGCACGCTCTGGGTGTAGAAGACCATGAAGAAGGTCACGCCCATGAGCGCGAAGAAGACCAGGCCGATCGCGGAGACCGAGGCGGAGAAGGTCGGGTTGCGGAAGTAGGAGACGTCGAACGCGGGGTGGCTGCTGCGGGCCTCGTGCCAGACGAAGGCGCCGAGCACGACGATGCCGCCGATGATGGTCGTCAGGGCGGTGGGGGCGGTGAAGTCGGCGAGCTGGCCGCCCTTGATGATGCCGTACACGAGCAGCACCAGGCCGACGATGGAGAGCAGCACGCCGACGGGGTCGAGCCGGCCCGGCCGCGGGTCGCGGGAGTCCGGGACGAGGAGCACCATCGCGACCAGGGCGACGGCGATGATCGGCACGTTCACCAGGAAGACCGAGCCCCACCAGAAGTGGTCGAGGAGCAGTCCGCCGGTGACCGGGCCGATGGCTATCGCGAGGCCCACCGCGCCGGTCCAGATGCCGATCGCCTTGGGCTGCTCCTCGCGCTCGAAGACGTTGATGATGATGGCGAGCGTGGCGGGCATCACGAAGGCGCCGCCGAAGCCCATGACCGCGCGGAAGGCGATGAGTTCGCCCGAGGAGCCGGCGAAGGCGGAGAGCACCGACCCGACGCCGAAGACGGCCATGCCGAAGAGCAGCACCTTCTTGCGGCCGAGGCGGTCGCCGAGCAGGCCCGCGGTGAACAGCAGACCGGCGAAGACCAGCGTGTAGGAGTTGATCGCCCATTCCAGCTCGCTCTGGGTGGCGCCCAGGCCGGTCGGTGCGGGCTCGGCGATGGTCTTCATCGCGACGTTGAGGATCGAGTTGTCCAGGACCACCACGAGGAGGCTGAACAGCAGGACGGTCAGGATTCCCCAGCGGCGGCGGTGTACGGCCTCGGGAACGGTGGGGCTCGGCGGCTGCGCGGTGTCGGCGGGCATGTCGCCAACGTAGCCCCGAATTCCGATACGGGACCGTTTCGTATTGTAAAACCTCGGCAAAAGGGGAGTGGCGGACGTCCCCTTTTGCGCGGGCGACGGAGCGTGTCAGCATGGAAGCGGTCCGGGGACGCCGTCAGGGCGCCTCGAGATGACACAAGGAGCAGTTGCAATGACGCACGCCGTTCCGGCTGCCCAGACGCCCGCCCCGTCCGCTCCCTCCGCTCCCGACAGCAGCAAGGCGCTGTACGGCGGCAAGGGGACACGGCGGATCACCGTCCGTGACATCGCCGCCGCCAAGGAGCGCGGCGAGAAGTGGCCCATGCTCACCGCCTACGACGCCATGACCGCCTCCGTCTTCGACGAGTCCGGCATCCCCGTGCTGCTGGTCGGCGACTCGATGGGCAACTGTCACCTCGGCTACGACAGCACCGTCCCGGTCACCCTGGACGAGATGACGATGCTGTCCGCCGCCGTCGTGCGCGGCACCAAGCGCGCGATGGTCATCGGCGACCTGCCGTTCGGCTCCTACCAGGAGGGCCCGACGCAGGCGCTGCGCAGCGCCACCCGGCTGGTCAAGGAGGCCGGGGTGGGCGCCGTGAAGCTGGAGGGCGGGGAGCGCTCCGCCCAGCAGATCGAGCTGCTCGTCCAGGCCGGCATCCCCGTGATGGCCCACATCGGCCTCACCCCGCAGTCGGTCAACGCCTTCGGCGGCTACCCCGTCCAGGGCCGCGGCGAGGAGGCCGCGCAGCAGCTGCTGCGCGACGCCAAGGCGGTGCAGAACGCCGGCGCCTTCGCCGTCGTGCTGGAGCTGGTCCCCGCCGAGCTGGCCGCGGAGGTCACCCGCATCCTGCACATCCCGACGGTCGGCATCGGCGCGGGCGTGGAGTGCGACGCCCAGGTGCTGGTCTGGACGGACTTCGCCGGGATGACCGGCGGCCGGGTGCCGCGCTTCGTCAAGCAGTACGCGGCGCTGCGCGAGACCCTCGGCGGCGCGGCGAAGGCCTTCGCCGAGGACGTCGTGGGCGGCGCCTACCCGGCCCCGGAGCACAGCTTCCACTGACCTCCCCACGACCTGTCGCGGCGCCACGCGCGACCTCCCCCCCGGCGGTGCGACCCACCGCCGGCTTCCGCCCCGGGAACCCCCTCCCCGGGGCGGAAGTTTTTTCTGGGGACGTTGAGCACACCGGCCGCCGCCCCCGTATGAGTTGGCAACCGCCCACCAGGGGCGGAGCACCGACGACACAGTGCCGGGGGCCGTGGCATGAACGTTCCGAAGTTGCGCCGATCAGTGGGGGCGGGGGCATTCGCCTCGGCCGCGCTGATCGTCGCCACCGCCTGCAACGCGGGCGTCGACGCCGCCAGTCCCCCGGTGGGCGCGATCCAGGCCTCGCAGCCGGCACCGGCCCCCGGCCTCCGGACCGTCGACAACGCCCAGCTCGGCAGGCTGGTCACCGACGAGAAGGGCTGGGTGCTGTACCGCTTCGAGAAGGACAAGCCCAACCCGCCGACGTCCAACTGCGCCGACGAGTGCGCGGCCCGGTGGCAGCCGGCCGCCGCGGTCTCGGACACCCAGGTGCAGGGCGTCGACCAGAACCTGGTCGGCAGCGTCAAGCGCCCGGACGGCACCCTGCAGCTCACGCTCAACGGAATGCCGCTCTACCACTTCACCGGCGACGAGAACCCCGGCGACACCAAGGGCCAGGGCGCCGACAGCTCCTGGTACGCGGCGACCCCGGACGGCGCGAAGGCGGGAACGACCGCGCAGCCGAAGAGCGCCTCCTCCGAGAACGGGTCAGACCAGTACTGATGGGACAGCAGGCATTGAGAGGACTCGACCCCCGTCGATCAGTAGGGCAGGATGCGCTCGTGGCCGACCATCGCTCTGGTGGGGTCCCCGAAGAGGACCTCATGCGAGCGCTCTACCGCGAACACGCGGGCGCGCTCTTCGCATACGTCCTTCGGCTGGTCGGCGGTGACCGCTACCTGGCCGAGGACGTCGTGCAGGAGACCCTCCTGCGCGCGTGGAAGAGCGCGTCCCGCCTCGACCCCGGGGCCCGTTCCCTGCGGCCGTGGTTGGTGACGGTCGCACGGCGGATCGTGATCGACGGCCACCGCAGCCGTCAGGCACGGCCCCCGGAGGCCTCCCCGGCCGCCCTCGACCAGCTCCCGGCCGAGGACGAACTCGAACGCTCCCTGAGGCTGATGACGATCTCCGACGCACTGGAAGATCTCACCGAGGCCCACCGCCAGGTGCTGATCGAAACGTACTTCAAGGGCCGGACGGTCAACGAGGCCGCGGCGGCGCTGGGGGTACCGCCCGGCACCGTGCGCTCCCGCGTCTTCTACGCCCTCCGCTCCCTGAAAATCGCTCTTGAGGAAAGGGGTGTGACCACCTCGTGACGGTCTACGGTTACGGCTCCGGGGCAGGTACCCCCCACGACCCGCACGTCGACGTCGGGGCCTACGTCCTCGGCGTGCTCGATGACGCCGACATGGCGCGCTTCGAGGAGCACCTCGCCGTCTGCCACCAGTGCGGGCAGCAGCTCGACGAGTTGAGCGGCCTCGTGCCGGTGCTCGCCGAACTCGCCCCGGCCGGTGCGGGCGCGCCCCTCCCGCCCAGCGGCGACAAGGTGCTCGGACGCCTCCTCGGCAAGGTGTCCGACGAGCGCAAGACCCGCGCCCGGCGCAGGATGTTCGCGCTCGCGGCCTCGGTGGCGCTGATCGTGGCGGCCCCGACCGCCGCGGTGCTGGCCTCCGGCGGCTCGGACGACGTGCAGGCCAGGGTGTACGCCGAGCAGTTCAAGGGCACCGACAACTCCACCGGCGTCAAGGCGACGGTCGGGGTCAACGAGAAGAAGTGGGGCAGCGAGGTCGGCCTCACCCTCGCCGGGGTCCAGGGCCCGCTGACCTGCCGGCTGGTCGTCGTCGGGAAGGACGGCTCCCAGCAGACGGTCGGCACCTGGAGCGTCCCGACGGCCGGCTACGGCACCTCCGACCAGCCCAACCCGCTCACGCTGGACGGGTCGGCGGGCATGCAGCCGGACGACATCTCCCGCTTCGACGTCGTCACGTCCCAGGGCCAGCGGCTGGTGTCGGTCACCACGTAGGCCCTGCGGGCCCGATGCCGGAGGGGGGACGCGCGATGCGCGTCCCCCCTCGGCTTTCCCCGGTGGAACGCGGTGCGGCGGGCCGACGTCAGGCGCCGCACCTGGCCGGGCGGCGGCCTCCGCGGGGCCGAAACGGCCCGGTTCCGGGCGGCGGCGGCCCGTGTCGGGGGCGTGTCGGTGAGGCTGTCAGCGATATGTCGGCGCCGTGTCGGTGGGGCGCGCGACCGTGGCGGCATGACACAACGAGATGCCAAGAGCGCGGACGCCGCCGTCAGGGTGCGGGGGCTCGTGAAGCGCTACGGGGAGACGAAGGCCCTCGACGGGGTGGACCTGGACGTGCGGCAGGGGACCGTGCTCGGTGTGCTGGGGCCGAACGGCGCCGGCAAGACGACGCTGGTGCGGATCCTGTCCACGCTGATCCGGCCGGACGCCGGTACCGCGACGGTGGCCGGTTACGACGTGGTCGACCAGCCCCGGCAGCTGCGCCGGGTGATCGGGCTGACCGGGCAGTACGCCTCGGTCGACGAGTCGCTGTCGGGCCGCGAGAACCTCTACATGATCGGCCGGCTGCTGGACCTGTCCCGGCGCGACGCCCGCGGCAGGGCGGACGAGCTGCTGGAGCGGTTCTCGCTGACGGACGCCGCCCGCAAGCCCGCCAAGGAGTACTCCGGCGGCATGCGCCGCCGCCTGGACCTGGCGGCGTCGATGATCGGACGCCCGGCGGTGCTGTACCTGGACGAGCCGACCACCGGCCTGGACCCCCGCACCCGCAACGAGGTGTGGGACGAGGTGCAGAACATGGTGGCGGACGGCACGACCGTGCTGCTGACCACGCAGTACATGGAGGAGGCCGAGAAGCTCGCGCACGAGCTGACGGTCATCGACCGCGGCCGGGTGATCGCCGGGGGCCGGGTCGAGGAGCTGAAGGCGAAGGTCGGCGGCCGGACGCTGCAGGTGCGGCCGGTGGACCCGGGCGTGCTGGACGCGATGGCGGCGGCGCTCGGCGCGGGCGCGCGGGCCGTGGTGGACCACGCCGTCGGCGTGCTCAACGTGCCGATCCTCAGCGACGAGCAGCTGACCGACGTCGTGGCCGCGCTCGGCGCGCACGGCTTCGCCATCGCCGGCATCGACACCCACCTGCCCAGCCTGGACGAGGTGTTCCTGGCCGTCACGCACGGCAGCGGCACCCGGGACCGAGAGGAGCTCGCGGCATGACCGCCGTCACCGTCCCCGCGGGGAACGCCAAGGCCGTGACCGCCGATCCGCGGATCGGGCTGCGCGCCAACCTGCGCCACATCGGCGCGCTCGTGCGGCGCAACGTCCTGCAGATCCGGCAGGACCCGGAGTCGATGTTCGACGCGCTGCTGATGCCGATCGTCTTCACGCTGCTGTTCGTGTACGTCTTCGGCGGCGCGCTCGAGGGCAGCCAGGAGAAGTACGTCAACTACATGGTGCCCGGCCTGATGGCCATGATGGGCATGAACATCGCCATGGCCGTCGGCACGGGCGTCAACTCGGACTTCAAGACCGGGGTGATGGACCGCTTCCGGACGATGCCGATCGCCCGCTCCTCCGTGCTGATCGCGAAGATCGTCGTCGAGATCGGCCGTGCGCTGGTCGCCACGGTGATCCTGCTGATCATGGGCTTCATCCTCGGGCTGCACGTGGACAACGGGGTGTTCGGGCTGCTGGGCGCGGTGGTGCTGTCGCTGGCCTTCGGTGCCTCGCTGATGTGGGTGTTCATCCTCCTGGGTCTGGTCGCCCGGACCCCCCAGTCCGTCCAGGGGCTCGCCATGATCGTCGTCCTGCCGCTGCAGTTCGGGAGCTCGATCTTCGCCAAGCCGACCACCATGCCGGGCTGGCTGGAGGCCTTCACCCGCTACAACCCGCTGTCCAACCTCGCCGACGCCTCCCGCAACCTGATCAACGGCGGCGCCGTCGCGCACTCGGCGATGATGACGGTGATGTGGGCCGTGGGCATCACGGTGATCAGCGCGCCGCTGGCGGTGGCGAGGTTCCGCAACAAGACCTGATCCTGGAGGCATGGACCCCGTCGAGGCGCTGGACCGGATCGCGTTCCTGCTGGAGCGGGACGGCGCCCCGACGTACCGGGTCCGTGCCTTCCGGGGTGCCTCGGCCGGGGTCGCCGCGCTGCCGCCGGAGGAGCTCGGGCGGCGCGCGGACCAGCCGGGCGGGCTGGAGGAGCTCAAGGGGCTCGGTCCGAAGACCGCCGCCGTCGTCCGGGAGGCGCTGGCGGGCCGGCGGCCCGCCTACCTCACCCGGCTGGAGGAGGGCACCGCGGACACGCTCCGGCGGCCCGGCGGCGACGCGGGCAGCCGGATGCGGGCCGCGCTGCGCGGCGACTGCCATCTGCACTCCGACTGGTCCGACGGGGGCAGCCCCATCGAGACGATGGCCCGCACCGCGTGGGAGCTGGGGCACGAGTGGGCGGCGCTCACCGACCACTCCCCCCGGCTGACCGTCGCCCGCGGGCTGACCGCCGAGCGGCTGCGGGCCCAGCTGGAGGTGGTGGCCGAGGTCGGGACCCGCCTCCCCGCCCCCTTCCGGCTGCTGACCGGCATCGAGTGCGACATCCTCGCCGACGGCGCCCTCGACCAGAACGCGGAGCTGCTGGACCGGCTGGACGTGGTCGTCGCCTCCGTCCACTCCAAACTGCGCATGGGCCGGGACGAGATGACCCGGCGCATGGTCTCGGCGATCAGCAATCCGCTGGTGGACGTGCTGGGCCACTGCACGGGGCGGCTGGTGTCCGGGAAGCTGCGCCCGGAGTCGGAGTTCGACGCGGACCTGGTCTTCGCCGCCTGCGAGCGCTTCGGGGTGGCCGTGGAGATCAACAGCCGCCCGGACCGCCTCGACCCGCCGCGCCGGCTGCTGCGCAAGGCCGTGGAGGCCGGGGTGCTCTTCAGCATCGACAGCGACGCCCACGCCCCGGGCCAGCTGGACTGGCAGATCTTCGGCTGCGCCCGCGCCGAGGAGTGCGGCGTCCCCCCGGAGCGGGTGGTCAACACCTGGGACGCGGACACCCTGCTGCGCTGGACCCGCACCCGCGAGGTGCCCGCGGCGGCGGCTCAGGGCTGAGCCGTTGCCCGGTCGGCGGGCAGCGCGAGGAGGTCGCGCAGACCCTTGGTGTCGGGTCCGGCCCCCTCCCCGGGGGCCACGGCGGCGTCCACGGCCCGGTCGAGCGCGGCGTGGACGCCCACGTCGAACTCCAGGTGCCTGCCGCGTTCCCAGTCCAGTTCCCAGCGGGCCCGGCCGTCCTCGACCAGGGCCGTCAGCGCCAGGGAGTACAGCCCGTCCGCGGCATCGGCCCGGACGCGCGCCCGCAGGGAGTCGTCGAGCAGCATGTGGCCCCCGTGGCCGGGGCGCGGCATGCAGTCGACGACCTCCGCCCACCGCCCGGCGTCAATCGCGTCCAGCAGCATCGCGAGGTCCGCGGGCCTGCGCAGGACGGCACGGGCGGCCCGGAGCACCGGTGTCGTCTCGGTGCCGAGTTCCGCGGCCCCGGCCGCGGCGGCCAGTTCCCGCCACGGCAGTTGCCGCAGCCCGGCGGCACCGGGGAGCGCCAGCACGGTGCGGGCGCCGGTCGCCGCGAGGTCCCGTACGAGGCCGGTCGCCGCGGGTGAGGGCCCGGGCGCCGCCGTTCCGGCTGGTGCTCCGGCGGCGTCCGCGGGCAGCGCCTCGACCGCCGCGACCCGTTCGCGCATCGGGGGGTGGGAGTCGTAGGGCGAGGTCTTCTCCCGGGGCGGGTCGGCGATCAGTCCCCGCTCCTCCTCCCGCCAGGTGGCGCTGTCCAGGAACGCCCCGAAGCCGGAGTGCACCTCCTGCGCCGGGGGGAGCAGGTCGAGCGTGGTGCCGATGCCGGCGTACTCCCGGACGTAGCGGGTGTGCGCGGCGTCGAGCAGCGGGATGCGGCGCAGGGCGGCGGCGGTGGTGTCCCGCCCGGCGATCCGTGCGGCGGCGCGGTCCGCGGCGAGTTCGCCGAGGCGGGCCTGGGCCTGCGTCGTCCGCAGGCAGAAGCGGGCGTAACCGGCGAACATCGAGCCCATGGCGTGGCCGATGCCGTTGCCGTCCTCCGAGTAGCGCTCCAGGACCCGCGTCAGGCCGGCGCGGTTGCGGGCGGCCAGCCCCGCCAGGAGGGTGTCGCGCCGGGCGAAGTGGCCGAGTTCGTGGGCGATGACCGCGTCGATCTGACGTTCCGTCAGGCCGGTGAGGTACGGGACGCCCAGCACCATCCGCCGGGGCCCGGGGACCAGACCGAGTACCCAGGAACCCTGCCAGACGGCCGCCACGGGCTCCGCCACGAGCCAGAGTTCGACGGGGGCCGCGGTCCCCATGGCCTCGGCGACCCGCAGCACCCGCGCCCACAGCTGCGGTTGCTCCTGCGCGCTCACCCGGATCCCGTCGGGCCGGTGGCGGTTGACGCCGCGCACGGAGGCGACCAGGCCCGACACCAGCGGTGAGGCGAAGGCGACGCTGATGCCGAGGAACAGGAACGTCACATAGCCCTGCCGCAGCGCGACGTCGGTGAGGACGACGTCGGCGGCCACGATCGCGGCGAGCAGACCGACGGTCATGACGTAGAAGCCGAGCAGCAGGACGAGCAGCCGAGAGGCCTGGAGGTACGCGCGCATGCCGGAAGGGGTCTCCTCGGAACCGGGGGGTCGCACGCGACCGACCGGCCGGCGACGCGCCATCGTATTCCGGCGCCCTCCGCTGCTCAACGGCCTTTCGGGGGCGGGGCGGTGAACGCCTCGCCGGGTCAGTCGTCGGGGCGCAGGCGGAGCACCGTGGTGAGGGCATGGCGGCCCTCGCCCTGGAGGATCTCGACGGGGAGCGGGGCGGGCAGCGGATGGTAGGGGGTGCCGTCGTCGAGGGTCGCGGCGGGCGGGACCGGCGGGGCGAGGAGCGCGGCGAGCCGGCCGCGGAGGGAGGCGTCGAGGGGCGCGGAGGCGTAGGGGCCGTCGCCGAGGTCGAGGACGAGGGCGCGGGGGGCGCGGGGGGTGCCCGTGAAGCCGATGGCCTCGGCGTCCTGCGGGACGGCGTGCCGCAGCTTGAGCCAGTCGCGGCGGTCGGGGCGGTAGCGCTGGCCGAGGCCCTTGACGACCAGGCCCTCGATGCCGGCCGGGGCGAGCGAGGCGTACCAGTCGACGGCCTCGTCGCGGTCGGTCGTCATGGGCACGGCCTGCAGCGGCGGCCCGAGGGGCGAGAGCAGGGCGACGAGGGCTGCGCGGCGCTCGTGGTACGGCCGGCCGCGCAGGTCGGTGCCGCCGGCGGCGAGCAGGTCGAAGGCCGCGTAGTTGGCGGGGAGGACGGGGCCGCGGGGGGAGCCGCGCAGGGCACGGCGCTGCAGGGCGGCGAAGTCGACCCGGCCGTCCCGCCAGATGACGACCTCGCCGTCGAGGACGGTGCCGTCCGGCAGCGCCGCGGCGGCCTCGGCGATCTCGGGGAAGGTGGCGGTCACGAGCCGGCCGGAGCGGGTCTGCAGGCGCACGGGACCGGTGAGGACGACCATCCGGTGACCGTCGAACTTGGGCTCGTAGGCGCACCCGCCGGGGAGGGCGTCGGCCGCGGGGACGGTGTCGACGCGGCGGGCCAGGGCGACGCGGACCGGGAGCGGGAGGGGGTCGCTCACCGGGGGGCGCCCGTCACGGCAGGGTGCCGCGTCCGGCGGCGTCGTCCAGGGCGGCGAGCAGGTCGCCGTGGTCGGCGACGCGCCGCAGGACCTCCTCGGGGGTGAAGGCGAGGTCCTCCGCCGTCCGGCAGGAGGCGACCTCGTCCCAGGTGACGGGGGCGGCGACGCCGGGCCGGTCGCGCAGCCGCAGGGTGTAGGGGCAGGCGGTGGTCTTCGCGGAGGCGTTCTGGGACCAGTCGATGAAGATCTTCCCGGCGCGCAGGCTGCGGGTCATGGAGAACACGACGAGGCCGGGGTGCTCGTCGCGCATGCGGGCGGCGAGCGCCTTGGCGTAGCCGGTGGCGGCGGCCTCGGCGGCGGGCCGCAGCGGCGCGTAGAGGTGCAGCCCCTTGCTGCCGGAGGTGACGGGGAGGGCGGTGAGCCCGTCGTCCTCCATCATCTGCCGCAGGCGTTCGGCGACCCGGCAGCACAGGACGAGGTCGGCGCCCTCGCCGGGGTCGAGGTCGAGGACGAGCCGGTCGTGGGCGTCGCGGCCGCCCGCCGTGGTCCACTGCGGGACGTGGAGCTCCCAGCCGCCGAGGTTGGCCATGGCGACCAGGGCCGGGACGGAGTCGACGACGACGTGCGGCTCGTCGGCCTCCCCGGCGGTGGTCACCCAGTCGGGCGTGCCGGCGGGCGGGCGTTTGGCGAACCAGCGCTGGGCGTGCGGGCCCTCGGGGGCCCGCACGAAGGAGGCGAGGCGCCCGGCGGCGTGCGGCACCAGCACCGGGGCGATGCTCGCGTAGTACTGCAGCAGCTGCGCCTTGGTGTGGCCGGTGACCGGGAAGACGATCTTGTCCAGGTGGGTGAGGACGACGCGGCGGCCGTCCACCTCGACCGTCTGCCGGTCGGGCGAGGCTGACGGGGCGGGCATAGTCTGGAAAGTCCCCGGAAAGGGACGAAAGTATGCGATCCATGTGGAAAGGTGCGATCGGCTTCGGGCTGGTCTCCATTCCCGTCAAGCTCTACGCGGCCACCGAGGAGCACGGCGTCTCCCTGCACCAGGTGCACGCCGAGGACGGCGGCCGCATCCGCATGAAGCGGTTCTGCGAGAAGGAGGGCAAGGAGGTCCCCTACGCGGAGATCGCCAAGGGGTACGAGGACGAGACCGGCCGCACGGTGGTGCTCACCGACGAGGACCTGGCCGCCCTCCCCCTGCCCAGCAAGAAGCTGATCGACGTGCTCGCCTTCGTCGACGCCGACGAGATCGACCCGCTGTCCCTGTCCCGGGCCTACTACGTCGGCGCCGAGACCGCCGCGGCCAAGCCGTACGTCCTGCTCCGCGAGGCCCTGAGCAGCAGCGGCAAGGCCGCCGTCACCAAGATCGCGCTGCGCACCCGCGAGTCGCTGGCGCTGCTGCGCGTCCACGAGGACGTGCTGGTCCTGCACACCATGTACTGGCCCGACGAGGTCCGCGCCGCGGAGGGGCTGGCGCCGCCGGAGAAGGTCACCGTGCGGCCGCAGGAGCTGAAGATGGCGCAGAGCCTGATGGAGACCCTTTCCGAGGACTTCGACCTGGAGTCGATGCACGACGAGTACCAGCACGCGCTGGACGAACTGGTCGCCGCCCGGCTGGAGGGCGAGCCCGTCCCCGAGATGGCCGAGGTCACCAGCGCCCCCGACAACGTGGTGGACCTGATGGCGGCGCTCCAGGCCAGCATCGACGCCCGCGGCGGGGAGAAGGCCGGCGCGAAGAAGACCGCCGCCGGCAAGGCCCCGGCGAAGAAGGCCGCCGCCAAGAAGGCCCCCGCGAAGAAGACGGCGGCCAAGAAGTCCACGGCGAAGAAGGCGGCGCCCCGCAAGAAGGCCGGCTGAGGCGGCCGGAGGGGTCAGACGGGCGCGCGCAGCAACTCGACCGCCTCGGCGAAGACGAGCCCCTCGCCCTCGCGGTAGGCCGCCGCGAAGCCCTCCTCGCCCAGGTACCCGCGCAGCCGCACCGCGTCCTCGTCCAGGCTCGCCCGCTCCCACGGGGTGCAGGCGGTCTGCCGCAGGGCGTCGTGGGCGCCCAGCACCACCGCGGCGCGGCGCGCCGGGCCGCGGACGTCCTCGCCGTCGCGCAGACCGGCGATGCCGGTGAAGAGCGCGACGCCCGGCGGGAACAGGAGCACCCCCAGGCGCGGCCCGATGACGGGACTGAGCGGGTGCCCCTCCATGTAGGCGACGGACTCGGCGAGATGGGGCAGCCCGCCGTACGGGTCGCCGGCCATGCCGGTGAGCCAGCCGCGGACGGCGGCGAGGAGCCCGACGATGAACGAGGGCATCCCGCGCGGCGGGGCGGCCTGCAGGACGTCGAGCAGCGCGAAGGCCTCGTCCAGTTCACCGCGCCGCGAGAGCAGGGCGATCAGCAGCACCTTGCCGTAGTAGCCCGCGTCGTCGCCCACCGGCCGGAAGGCCTCGGCCTCCGCCACCCCCTCGCGGATCAGCCGCTCCCCCTGCTCGAGGTCGCCGGCGTTGGCGAGGGCGTCCCCGAGCCGGACCTTCATGATCGGGACGTGCTGGTACGCGCCGAGCTTGCGGGCGAGTTCGATGGCCTCGCGGCAGCTCTCCGCCGCGCGGGCCCAGTCGCCGGCGTTGGAGCTCGCCTCGGCCTCCGCCGCCAGCGCCTCGGCCATGCCCCAGTCGTCGCCGACCCTGCCGAACAGCTCCCGGGCCTCGCGGATGTCGTCCATGGAGGCCTCCAGCCGGTCCTCCACGTCGTTCATCACCTTGGCGCGGAACTGCAGCGCGAACGCCAGCTCCCACACCCGGCCGTGCAGCCGGCAGCTCGCCACCGCGTCGTCCATGAGCTCGGGCATGCGGTCGAAGCGCCCGGTCAGCATGGCGCCGAGCACACGGAACAGCCCGGGCCGGAGGCTGGACTGCGGCAGTTCCGGCGGGTAGGCCTCGATGATCGCCTCGCCCAGCCCGACCAGCCGCGGGTCGTTCCACACGTCGTGCTCGCCCATGAACGCGAACACCTCGGCGGTACGCACCCAGCGCCGCGCCTCGGTGAGCTGCAGCGGGGTCATCGGCAGCGGGTCCTCCAGCGGCGCGCGGTCCAGCGGCGGTAGCCGCAGCGGCTCGGCGAAGGCGTCCACCGGGCTCATCGCGGCCACCACGGTGGGCCAGTACCCCATCTCGCTGCGGTAGTTGCGCATCTCCCAGAACCAGCCGCAGGCCAGCACCAGGCAGAGCGCCTCCTGCTCGTCCCCGGTGTCCACCGCCCGGCGGATGGCGGCCCGCAGGTTCTCGTGCTCGCGCTCCAGCCGGTCCAGGCAGCGCAGTTGGCCCGGGCCGCGCAGCTCGGGATCGGCGGTGCGGACGTACTCGCGGAAGTACGCGGTGTGGCGGCGCCCCACGGCGTCGCGCTCACCGGCCTCCGCGAGGCGTTCGGCCGCGTACTCGCCGATGGTCTCCAGCATGCGGTAGCGGGCGCCGTCCTCGGCGAGGTCGACGACGACCAGCGACTTGTCGACGAGCGAGGCCAGGACGGAGGCGACGTCACGGGCGTCCACGACGCCGCCGTCCTCACCGCACACCGCCTCGGCGGCGGTCAGGTCCCAGCCGCCGGCGAACACCGCGAAGCGGCGCAGCACGACCCGTTCGGCCTCGCTGAGCAGGCCCCAGCTCCAGTCGACCACCGCGCGCAGCGTCTGCTGGCGGGGCAGCACGGTGCGGCTGCCCGCGGTGAGGATGCGGAAGCGGTCGTCGAGCCGGTCCGCGAGCTGACGGGGCGTCATCATCCGCAGCCGGGCCGCGGCCAGCTCGATGGCGAGCGGCAGCCCGTCGAGCCGGCGGCACAACTCGGCGCAGGCCTCCGGGTCCTCGTCCGGCGTGAAGCCGGGGCGGGCCGCCGCACCCCGGTCGGCCAGCAGCCGCAGGGCGGGGGTCCGCGGCAGCGGGTCCAGCGGCCGGATCAGCTCCCCCGGGACACCCAGCGGCTCACGGCTCGTGGCCAGCACCGCCACGCCCGGGCACTGCGCGAGCAGCCGCTCCGCGAGCTCGGCGGCGGCGCCGATCACGTGCTCGCAGTTGTCCAGCACCAGCAGCATGCGGCGCTCCGCGCAGTACTCGGTGAGCTGCAGCAGCGGGTCCTTGGCCGCGGCCCCCTTCGCCTCCGCCGACAGCGCCGCCTCGGTCGCCGAGGCGGGGTGCAGCAGCGTCTCGCGCAGACCCAGCGCGTTCACCACGGCGACGGCCACGGTGCGGGGGTCCTCGACGGGGGCCAGTTCGGCGAACCACACGCCGTCCGGCCAGTCCCCCGCGACCAGGTCCCCGGCCTCCTGCGACAGCCGGGTCTTCCCGGTGCCGCCGGGGCCGGTGACGGTGACCAGCCGGGCGGCCGACAGGTCCGCCGCGATCGCGGACAGGTCGGCCTCCCGGCCCACGAAGCTGGTCAGGCGGGCGCGCGCGTTGCCGAGGCGCGGTGCGGTCGTGGGGGGTGGGGCGGGGGCGGGGGTGTGTACGGGGGCGGAAGGATTCAGCAGCTCGGCGTGAAGGGCGCGCAACTCCGGGCCGGGATCGGTGCCCAGCGTCTCGGCGAGTTCGCGCCGCACCCCCTCGTACGCCACCAGCGCGTCGGCACCCCGGCCCGCCTCGCGCAGCACGCGCAGCCGCAGCACCTGCACGGCCTCGTTCAGCGGATGGGCCACCGCCAGCTCCACGGCCTCCGGCAGCACCTGCTCGGCGCGGCCGAGCCCCACCTCGGCGGTGATCCGCAACCGCCGGGCGTCCAGCCGCAACGCGTCGTAGCGGGGCGCGACGGCCACCCGGTCCGGCAGGTCGGCCAGCACCGGACCGCGCCACAGCGCCAGCGCGGAGTCCAGGGCCTCGGCCGCCTTGGCGGCGTTGCCGTCGGCGAGCGCCCGGCCGCCGTCCTCCACGAGCCGCTCGAAGCGGTACAGGTCCACGGCGTCCGGCGTGGCGACCAGGCGGTAGCCGCCGTCCGCCGAGCCGACCGCCTCGTGCCCCACCGCCCGGCGCAACCGGGCCACCAGCGCCTGCAGCGCGCCCGTGGCGTCGGCGGGCGGCTCGTCCTCCCACACCTCGCCGATCAGCGCCTCGCTGGTGCGCACCCGGCCGGGGCGCAGCGCCAGCGCGGCGAGCAGCGCCCTCAGGCGCGTGCCGGACAGCGGCACGACGGTGCCGTCTTCGCGGTGGGCCTGGGTCGTCCCGAGGATGCCGTAACGCACGCCCCCATTCTGTCCGAGGGCGGCTGCGCCGTGCCGCCCGGTCCGTTGTGTGCGGCCCGGTTGTTGTGTGCGGGTGCGCTGTGGTTTCTGTTGCGGGGTTCCCCCGCCCGCCCGCCCGATTGCCCGGCGCGATTGGTCACCGCCTCGCGCGGTTCGTCGTGGGGTCGGCGCCGCGCCGGCGCACGTCCTCAACGCTCGCGGTTTACGTCCACATCCTTGGGCACCGCGTTCGCCGCTCGTCGTTTCCGGGCGCACCCCGACACACCCCCTCCGAGAGGGTGGGGCGACCAACGGCCGGTGGGGGTGCGAAGGCGGTCCGGGTCACCCCCGTTGCCTGACTAACCGCGCCCCAACACGTGGAAGGGGGGCAGGGTGCTCCCACTAACCGAAGGCTGGGGCAGACGGGCGGCAGACCCGGCGCCGAACGATGCGGGCCTGAACCGCGGGGCCGCAGGGTCAGCGAGCGGTTCAGGGCAACCCCGAACTGCCCTCACACCCCCCACCGGCCGTCCTGCGCCCACACCCGCCAGAGGGGGCGCGTCGGGGTGCTCCCCCTCGCCGAAGGCCGGGACAGAGGAGCGGGCGGACCCGGTACCGAATGATGCAGGCTGGACCCCTGGGGCCGCGGGGTCAGCGAGCGGTTCAGGGCAACCCCGGACTACCTCCATACCCCCCCCACCGGCCGTCCTGCGCCCACACCCGCCAGAGGGGGCGCGTCGGGGTGCTCCCCCTCGCCGAAGGCCGGGACAGAGGAGCGGGCGGACCCGGTACC
>NZ_JBIBGK010000012.1:141921-229108 GCF_042956445.1 Streptomyces sp. NPDC008238
GGTACCGAATGATGCGGGCCTGAACCGCGGGGCCGCGGGGTCAGTGAGCCGTTCGGGGCAACCCCGGACTGCCCTCACACCCCCACCGGCCGTTGTGCGCCCATACGAGAGGAGGGGGTGTGTCGGGGTGCGCCCGGAAACGACGAGCGGCGCACGCGGTGCCCAAGGATGTTGAGGTAAACCGCGAGCGTTGAGGACGTGCGCCGGCGCGGCGCCGACCCCACAACGAGCTGCGGGACCCGCACCAATCGCGCCGGGCAATCGGGAGGGAGGGTGGGGGAACAGCCCGCCGCAGGCGCAACGGACCCGCACACAACAACCGGCCGCAACCACAGACCCCGGTCAAAAGCCGCCGCAGGCACTCGCACGGAACCCCGCAAGCCGCGCCGTGACGAATCCGTCCCGGTCCGCCCCGGGCGCCCCCTCGCCCCCGTACCAGCGGACCTCCCCCGGCTCCAGGCCCTCGAACTGCTCCGCCGTGAAGTCCACGTGCTGCGTCGACCACGAGTTGTCCCGAGTCCAGCCGTACAGGCTGTACGTGCGGTGCGCCGCAAAGGGCAGGGACGCCGGCACCTCGGTGCGCCACCCCCTGCCGCCGCCCTCCAGCGACCACACCGTGAACCCCGTCACCGGCCTCCCCCGGCTCCACCTGCCGAGGTGGTCCGACGACTCGTCCGCGTCGGAGTCGGAGTCGGAATCGGAGTCGTAGAGCGTGGCCCCGTCGATGTGGTCGTGGCACACCAGCATCACCCCCAGCGGCCTGCCGTCCTCGCTCACGGCGATGCCGGTGACCCCCGCCGGTGGAACGCCGCACCCGGTCAGTGTGCCGAGCACGGCCGCGATGCCGACCAGTGCCGGCACGACGACCCCCGTCCGCGTCATGGCTTCCCCCGCTCCCCCCGGCCCCGCCGGACACCCCCAGCGTGCCCCCGTACCCCGTACGCGGGGAACCGGTCCGGGCCCGATCGATGGCGGATCGCAACGCGGGCGCAGGAACGTACGGCGTTGGCGGAGCGTTGTCCCGCCGTGGGTTTGCCCCGCGGCAGCCGGATGGCATGATCGGGCGGCCAGGACCACGACCGATGACGCACCGCCTCCGCAGGAGCCCCGAACGATGACGACCGCAGCAACCCGCAGTGAACGGCGGATCAGCCCGATCTTCCTGGGCCTGGTCGCGATCATGGCCGTCTCGGGCTGGGCGGTGTGGACGGACTTCTCCACCAGCACCGGCTTCGCCGTGTTCCTCTTCGTCGTGTCCGGCTGGGTCGTGTCCCTGTGCCTGCACGAGTACGCGCACGCCCGCACCGCGCTGCACGGCGGCGACATCTCGATCGGCGCCAAGGGCTACCTGACCCTGAACCCGCTGAAGTACACGCACGCGCTGCTGAGCATCGTGCTGCCGGTGATCTTCGTGATCCTGGGCGGGATCGGCCTTCCCGGCGGCGCCGTCTTCATCGAGCGGGGCAGGATCCGCGGCCGCTGGAAGCACAGCCTCATCTCGGCGGCGGGCCCGCTGACCAACGTGGTGTGCGCGATCGCCCTGCTGCTGCCCTTCACGCTGGATGTGGTCGACTACCGCGACCCGGCGCAGACGCCCTTCGCGTCCGCGCTGGCGTTCCTGGCGATGCTGCAGGTCACGGCCTCGATCCTGAACCTGCTGCCGGTGCCTGGTCTGGACGGCTACGGCGTGATCGAGCCCTGGCTGTCGTACCGGACGCGGCGCCAGTTGGAGCCGTTCGGCCAGTTCGGGCTGCTGGCAGTCTTCGGTGTGTTGTGGATCCCCGAGGTCAACGCCGCGTTCTTCGGCTTCATCGACTCCGTGACGGCGGCCTTCGGGGTCCCGGGCGACCTGTCGCGCCTTGGTTACGCCTACTTCCAGTTCTGGAAGTAGCGACGCTCAGTTGGCCGTCCCCGGCTCGCCGGCCTCCCGCTCCGCCTTGGCCTTGCGCAGGTAGTACCAGCACATGTTGCTGGTGAGGCCGGCGATCAGGATCCAGAGGACGCCGAGCCAGCTGCCCTCCACGAAGGAGACGACGGCGGCGGCCACGGCGAGCGCGCACAGGACGAGCGCGTAGAGGGCGAGGCGGGGCATGGGGGGCGGCTCCTGTCGGGTCGGTCGCGAACCCGCCCATTGTCCCCCATGCCCCCGCGGCCCTAGACGTCGGTCAGGCGCAGACCGGCGTGGGCCTTGTAGCGGCGGTTGACCGAGATCAGGTTGGCGACCAGCGACTCCACCTGGTGCGCGTTGCGCAGCCGGCCGGCGAAGACGCCGCGGATGCCGGGGATGCGCGCGGCCAGTGCCTGGACCAGGTCGGTGTCGGCCCGGCTGTCCCCGAGGACGAGGACGTCGGTGTCGATCGAGTCGACCTCCGGGTCCTCGAGCGTGACCGCGGAAAGGTGGTGGAAGGCGGCGGTGACCCGGGACTCCGGGAGCAGCGCGGCGGCCTGCTGGGCGGCGCTGCCCTCCTCCGGCTCGAGGGCGTAGGCGCCCTGCTTGTCGAAGCCCAGCGGGTTGACGCAGTCGACGACGAGCTTGCCGGCGAGCTCCTCGCGCAGGGACTCCAGGGTCTCGCCGTGGCCGTCCCACGGGACGGCGACGATGACCACGTCGCTGCTGCGGGCGGTCTCCGTGTTGTCGGCGCCCCGTACGCCGAGGCCGATCCGGTCGGCCGTGGCCTGGGCGCGTTCCGCGGCGCGCGAGCCGATGATCACCTGCTGCCCGGCCTTGGCGAGCCGGTACGCCAGGCCGCGGCCCTGCGGGCCGGTGCCGCCGAGGACGCCGACGACGAGGCCGGACACGTCGGGCAGCTCCCAGGGGTCCTTCGCCGGCGCCTTGGGGGCGGGGGTCTCATTGCCACTGTCAACAGTCATACCGCGATCCTGCCAGGTGGGGACGGTGCCCGGCCCGCACGGACGCTGTGACGCGCCCCGCGCCGACCGATGCCCCGCGGTGCGGGAAAGCCCCCGTCCGCACCGGAATTGGCTCGGCGGACGACGGATGTGAGGTATGACATCGGTGTTGCCTCCTGATCCGCGGCCGCGGGGCGGACGCAGGACGTCCCTCGTCCCGCGGGGCCCGGAGGAGGCACTGACGGAACGTCAAAGGTGCGCGACAGCACAGGGAAAGGCGGCCACCCGTGACCAGAACCGCCGGCAAGGGCCGCGGCCCGGGACTCCAGGACCGCATCGTCGAGCTGATCCACGAACAGCGGCTCGCCCCGGGCGCCACCCTGCCGACCGAACCGCAGTTGATGGACCTGCTCGGTGCGAGCCGCAACAGCGTGCGCGAGGCGGTGCGCGCGCTGCAGGCACTGGGCATCGTGGAGATCCGGCACGGCACGGGCACCTTCGTCGGCGAGGCGCCGCTGCGGGTGATGATGCCCTCGCTCACCTTCCAGCTGCGGTCCCGGGTACGGGCGCTGGCCGACCTCGTCGCGGTGCGCGAGCTGCTGGAGGTCGGCCTGATAGGCGAGGTCGCCGGGACGATACCGGACAACCGGCTGGACGAACTCGACGCGCTCGCCGCCCGGATGGTCGTCGACCCGGACGCGGACCGGGCCTTCCACGCGCTGCTCTACTCCTCCTGCGGCAACGAACTCGTGCTGCAGCTCCTCGACCTGTTCTGGAGCGCCTACCACGAGGTCGGCGCCGCCCTGGTGCCCGCGGACGACCCGGTCGAGCGGGTCGTCGCCAACCACCGCGCCGTCGTCGGCGCGCTGCGCACCGGGGACGCGGGCGCGGCCAGGGCCGCCATGCGCCGGCACTTCACGGACGTGCGGGAGCGGGTGTCCCGGGCGCTGCCCGCGGACACGACCGGCTGACCCCTTCGGGTGAGCGGGGCGCGAAGCGGGGCCGGGCGGGGGCGCGGTCCGCGAGGATGCGGGGATGGATGCCGTACGGGTCGAGGTCGTCCGTGAACTGCTCGCCGGGAGCGAGTGGCCGGAGCTGACCCGGTCCTTCGCCGGCTCGCTGCGCGGGGCCGTCCGCCGGGGGCCCGCCGGTGGGCTGCTGCTCGTCGGCAGCGGGGATTACGAGCCCTGGCACATGGCAGCGCATCTGGACGACGAGGCGGCCTGGAACGGGCTGCCGGAGCTGTCCCCGACGCTGGTGCGGCACCGGGTTCCGCCGGGCGCGCCGCCGCATCTGGCGGTCGGCACGGCCCGTCTGGAGGCGGCGCGCAGGGGCGAGACGGTGCTGGTGGTCACGCCCGAACGGGCCGAGGCCGGGCTGCTGCAGCGAGTGGACGACGCGCGGCGCTCGGGCGCCACGGTGCTGGCGATGGACGCCGGCGACCCGGAGCTGCGCGGGCTGGCGCACGACGCGCTCACCGTGCCGCCGGAGCCCTCCGAGGTCGGCATGGACGTACTGCAGCACCTGGTCAGCGCGGCGGCCGGGCGCCGGGTGCGGCTGCGGGACCGGCTGCCGCGGCTCTCGCGGCTCGCCGAGCAGTTGGTGTCGCCGCCGCCGGCGAGCTGGTAGAAGCGGTCCATGACGGCAACCGGGACCGATCCGCTCCGCCCGCTGCGCGGGGTCGTACCACCTCTGTGCACCCCGTTCACGGAGACGGGGGACGTCGACACCGCGGGGCTGCGCGCCCTGGTCGGGCACGTGCTCTCGGCGGGGGTGCACGGGGTCTTCGTCCTGGGGTCCAGCGGCGAGACGGCCTTCCTCACGGACGCGCAGCGGCGCACCGCGCTGACGACGGTCGTGGAGGCGGTCGGCGGCCGGGTGCCCGTGCTGGCCGGTGTCGTCGACATGACCACCCCGCGTGTCCTGGAGCACGCGCGCGCCGCCGTCGCGGCGGGCGCCGACGCGCTGGTGGCGACCGCCCCCTTCTACGCGGCGACGCATCCGGTGGAGATCGCCGACCACTTCCGCCGGGTGCGGGACGGGGCCGGCGGGGTGCCGTTGTTCGCGTACGACATCCCGTCCGCGGTGCACACCAAGCTGCCCGCGGCGACCGTGCTGGCCCTGGCGGAGGAGGGCACGCTGGCCGGGCTGAAGGACAGCAGCGGCGCGGACGGCCCCATGCGCCGGTTGCTGACGGAGCTGCGCCGCCGCGGCCTGGACTCCTCCTTCGCCCTGCTGACCGGTTCCGAACTGGCCGTGGACGGCGCCCTCCTGGCGGGCGCGCACGGGGTCGTCCCGGGGCTCGGCAACGTGGACCCGCACGGCTACGTACGGCTCCACGCGTACGCCGTCGAGGGACGCTGGCGCGAGGCCGCGGCGGAGCAGGACCGGCTCGCGCAGCTCTACGCCATCGTCGACGCGGGCGCGGACTCCACGCCGATGGGCCCGGTCTCCTCCGCTCTGGGCGGCTTCAAGGCGGCGCTGCGGCTGCGCGGCGTCATCGGCTGCGCGGCGACGGCTCCCCCGCAGGTCCCGCTGGACGACACCGCCGTCGCCGTGGTCCGGCAACGTCTGGCGGCCGCGGGCCTGATGCGCTGACGGCGACGCCCCCGGCCACCGGTGCGCAATTGATCCCGAGGCGGCCCGAGCGGCGCCCGGATGTGAACGGGCCGTGCCGTCACCGGCGCACGGGCCGGAAAACCCGGTTGCGCCGGCGGGCCCGCGCGCGGAGCATGCGACCTCGTGTCCAGACTCCTTCCCGACCTCGCACCGTGGCGGACCTCGCGCGACTTCCGCCTGATGTGGTGCGCGGGCCTGATCACGACCTTCGGCAGCTTCCTGACCTTCGTGGCCGTCCCGGTCCAGGTCAAGGAGCTGACCGGCTCCACCCTCGCGGTCGGCGCCCTCGGCGCCGTCGAACTGGTGCCGCTGATCGTCTGCGGCCTCTACGGCGGTGCGCTCGCGGACGCCCTGGACCGGCGCAAGCTCATCCTGTGGACGGAGGCGGCCCTCGGGGTGCTGTCGGCCGTGCTGCTGGTCAACGCCCTGCTGCCGCGGCCGGTGCTCTGGCCGCTGTACGTGGTGGCCGCGCTGACCAGCGCACTGGGCGGGCTGCAGCGGCCGGCCCTGGACGCGATCGTGCAGCGCATCGTCCCGCACGGGCAACTGACCGCGGCCGCCTCGCTGAACGCGCTGCGCTGGCAGATAGGCGCGATCGCGGCGCCCTCCCTGGCGGGCGTGCTGATCGCGTACGCCGGTCTGCGGTGGGCGTACGCCATCGACGCCCTCACCTTCGCCGTCTCCGTCGTCCTGGGCCTCGGGCTGCGGCCCTCGCCGCCCTCCCACGACGCGAAGCGCCCGTCGCTGAGCTCGATCGCGGAGGGCGCGCGCTACGCGTGGAGCCGCAAGGAGCTGCTGGGCACCTATGTGGTGGACATCGCCGCGACCGGACTGGCCTTCCCGATCGCCGTGTTCCCCTTCATGGCGGACGACCTGGGCGCGCCCTGGTCGCTGGGCCTGATGTACGCGGCCCTGCCCGCCGGTGCGCTGCTGATGAGCCTCACCGGCGGCTGGTCGTCGCGGGTGCACCGGCACGGGCGGGCCGTCGTGCTGGCCGCGGCGGCCTTCGGGCTGTGCATGGCGGCGGCCGGCTGGTCCCGCGACGTGTGGGCGGTGCTGGGCTTCCTGGCGCTGGCGGGGGCGTTCGACATGGTCAGCGGGGTGTTCCGGGCCACGATCTGGAACCAGACCATCCCCGACTCGCTGCGCGGCCGGCTGGCCGGCATCGAACTGCTCTCCTTCACCGTCGGCCCGCAGTTCGGCCAGGTGCGGGCCGGCGGCTCGGCGGCGCTGCTGGGCCTGCGCACCTCGGTGTGGACGGGCGGGCTGGCCTGCGTGGCGGCGGTCGGGGCGCTGGCCGCCTGCCTGCCGACGCTGATGGCGTACGACGCCCGGACCAACGAGCACGCCGTGAGCATGCGGAAGGCGGCGGAGGACGCCGTGTCCTCCGCCGCCTGACCCGTGGGGGGCGGGGGTGCGATCAGCCGGTGAAGCCGGCGGTGATCGAGGTGAACTGCCAGGTGCTCTGGTTGATGCCGGAGCAGTTGCTGGTCACGCCGCCACCGGGGCACGGGCGGTCCCGGTTGACGGCCCAGTAGGCGAGCCGGGCGATGTGGTGGGAGTTGGCCCAGTCCCGGATCTGGGTCCAGATGGCCGGGGTGGTGGTCTCCTGCTGGTCGCTCAGCCCGTTCATGCCGGAGATGCCCAGGTGGGCGTAGGCGGTGGCGTCGTCCCAGCCGAAGGTGGACTTCAGCTTGGCCTTCAGGCCCTCGGCGGCGTTCACGGTGTTGCCGTACATGTCGGCGCCGCCGCCGAAGTCGAACGGCATGATCGTGAAGACGTCGATGTCGGCGCCGAGCGCGTTGGCCCGCTCGACGAGACGGTTGCCCCAGTAGCTCGGGCCGGTCGTCGACGTGCCGAAGGTGATGATCGTGCGGATGCCGGGGTTGTTCTGCTTGACGATCTTCAGGGCGTTGAGCACGCGGTCCTGGACGACCTCGCTCTCGAACTCGTCGGTGTTCTCGATGTCGACGTCGATCGCCTTGAGGCCGTAGGCGTCGATCACCTTCTGGTAGGCACCGGCGAGCGCGGCGGGCGTGGAGCAGTTGGGCCCGAGCTTGTTGCCGCTCCAGCCGCCGATGGACGGGACGATGTCGCCGCCCGCGGCGCGGATCGCGTTGATGGTGGACTGGTCGGTGCCGCCGGTCAGCGGACGGGAGCCGTCCCAGGCGGGGTTGCAGCCGCCGGAGGAGAGGATGAAGGCCATGGTGAACCACTTGATGCCGGTGGCGCTCATCACCGTGGCCGGGCTGGGCGGGTCGCCCCAGCCGAGGTAGAGGTAGGGCGCGGCCTGCTTGAAGCCGGTGCCCCCGCCGCCGCCGGCGTTGGTGGTGACGCTCACCGCGTTGGAGGCGGCCGAGGTGTTGCCCGCGGCGTCGCGCGCCTTGACGGTGAAGGTGTAGGCGGTGCTCGCGGCCAGTCCGGTGACGGTGGCGGAGGTGCCGGTGACGGTGGTGGCGAGGGTGCTGCCGCGGTAGACGTCGTAGCTGGTGACGCCGGTGTTGTCGGAGGAGGCGTTCCAGGACAGCGAGACGCTGGAGGCGGTCTTGCCGGTGGAGGTGAGGCCGCTGGGCGCGGTGGGCGCCTGCGTGTCACCGCCGCCCCCGCCGCCGGGGCCGTCGAGGCTGATGTCGTCGGCGTTGTAGGCGCCCTGGGCGTACCAGCCGTGCACGTAGATCTGGACGCTGGTCTGCGCGGCGCCGGTGGTGAAGGGGACGGTCAGTTGGGTGTAGGAGGCGGCGGACGGGGTCCAGGTGGACGCGCCGCCGGTCACGCCGAGGTAGACGTACGCGCCGCGCACCCAACCGGAGAGCGTGTACGCGGTGTTCGGCTGCACGGAGACCGTCTGGGTGCACTGGGCGGTGTCGCTGCTGCTGACGGCGCCGGCGAGTGCCTTGGTGCCGCCGTGCACGGGGCTGCCGACGACCGATCCGCCGGAGCAGGACCAGCCGGAGAGGCTGCCGCTCTCGAAACCGGGGTTGGTGACGAGGTTGGCGGCGTGGGCGGTGCCGGGCAGGGCGATCAGGCTGCCCGCGGCGGCGAGGAAGGCGGCGGTGAGGCCGGCGAGGATGCGGGACCTGCGTGATCCCGGGCGGGGGACATGACGACGGAAGAGCACGTGACCTCCCTGTGGGGGGCGGGGGGCTGCGCTGTGCGAGTGGTCTGGACCGTTGGTCTGGACCTGTCATCGCGGATTGAAGCGAACTGTCGTGCTCCCGTCAAGAGGTCCGGGCCACCGCCGCTTCCTGGTTCGGCAGTGGCCCGGACCGGCCGCGGTGTCCCGGTCAGCCGACGCGTTCGATGCGCGCCTTCCTGATGAGGAACTTCCCGGGCTCCCGGACCTGCTCGAAGGCCGCGTTGTTCAGCAGCGCGCAGCTCCCGGAGGTCGAAGTCACCGACACCGTGGTCGACTTGTTGTTGTCCAGGTTGGTCACCTTGAGCCTGGTGCCCAGCGGGAACTGGTTGCTGGAGGCGGCGGGCGCACCGGCCTCGCCGGAGAGGGTGACCGTCGATCCCGCGCAGACGACCTGGCCGCCGTCGGCCGGCGGCGCGGCCTGGCCCTGGTTCTGGCCCTGGCTCTGGCCCTGCCCCTGGTTCTGCTGGTTCTGGCCCTGCTGGTTCTGGCCCTGTCCGGCGGGGGCGGCCGGTGCCGCGGGCGCCGCCTGGGCGGCTCCGCAGCCGGAGGCCGCCCGCTGCACGTTGATCTGCTGGATCACGGCCTCGCGGTTGGCGATCCGCGCCGCCGACTGGGAGTCGGGGTTGGCGCGTTGCCCCGCGATGAAGTTCTCGTTGTTGCGCAGTGCCTGGTCGAGCCCGTCGCACACCACCGAGGCGTGTCCCATGCTCATCGTCACCACGGCGAAGCCGCCGGCCAGGGTCGCCGCCCCGGTCGCGAGCGCGATCTTCTGCTTGGTGCTCATCGTGCGCTTCCTGGACATGGGGCCCCTTTCCTCCGACCGGCCGTCGGTCGGTTCCGGTCCACGTGCCCTGGGAAACGGAGCGCGGCTGGTCTGGACCTCAATCCGTTCGGAATCTCGGACAGGAAGGGGGTGCGTGTGCTACGGGCGGGTAGCCTCGGCGTCCCAGCGGACCACCAGCCGTCCGCCCTCCTCCGTGACCTCGTGCCCGAACGCGGCGCAGGCGCGTCGGAACCGCCGTGCGATCCAGGCCCGTTCACCGCGGTCGGCCAGTCGGGTGAAGCAGAGGTCGAGGGCGATCGGCACCGCCTCCAGCCGGACGGGGCGCCGCCCGGCGGGGTCGAAGGTGACGAGGAAGAGCAGACCTCGGTCGTTGCGCAGCCGCGGGTCGGTCGCGTAGTCGTCGACGAGGTCCCCGAGGTCGTAGAGCACCCCGTCCGTCACGCCGTGGAAGACGTGCGCGGAGGTGCCCGCCACGAGCGTGGCGCCCGCCGTGCGCAGGGCCGATGCGGCGTCGCGGATGTAGCGGGCCGGACGGGTGGTCATGTTGGGCCCCCAGTGCGGGGTGACGAGTACCGCCGGGGCCCGCGCGCGCAGGCCCGCGACGCCGTCGGTGAGCCAGCGCGGGACGCCCCCGGCCAGGTCGGCGTAGGCCACCCCGGGGCGGTTCGGCCCCGCGGCGTACTCCGGCGGATGGTCGGTGACGCCGAGGACGCCGAGGGCCGGGGAGCCCCCGACGCCGCCCAGCACCACCGGTGCGCGCGCCGCGGCCTCGTCCGGTCCGGCCCCGACGGCCGCGATCCCGGCGCCGGCCAGGTGCTCCAGGGTGTCCAGCAGCGCCGTCCGGCCGTAGTCCAGGGCGTGGTTGTTGGCCAGGTTGACGCAGCTGACGCCCAGGTGCGTCAGGGCGCGCACGGCGACCGGCGGGGCGCGGAAGAAGAAGGGCTTGAAGGGGTCGGGCCAGGGCTCGCCGCGGTCGGAGATCGCGCACTCCAGGTTGAGGACGAA
The DNA here is from genome assembly GCF_042956445.1 of Streptomyces sp. NPDC008238. NCBI lineage: Bacteria > Bacillati > Actinomycetota > Actinomycetes > Kitasatosporales > Streptomycetaceae > Streptomyces > Streptomyces sp. NPDC008238. The sequence continues at coordinate 152,316 of NZ_JBIBGK010000012.1, forward strand.
GAGGTCCGCCTCCCGCGCGGCGGCCACGACCTCCTCGGAGAACAGCGCCTCCGCGGGGGCCTCGGCCAGCCGCGCGGCGACCGTGCGGCCGAGCATGGTGTCGCCGGCCAGTCCCAGCTTCACCCTTCCATCGTGCACCCGGCCCCCGCGGCCCGGTCAGCCCTCCTCGTCCTCCCGCGCACGGTCCTTCCAGCGCGGGTCGTTCTCCCACTGCAGGTTCCGCTCGGCGGCCGTCTCCATCGCCCGCTCCGCGTCCGCGCGGCTCGGGTACGGCCCCATGCGGTCCTTGGCGGGGCACTCCGGCCCCTCCTCGACCTTGTGGTGCTCGATGCAGTAGAACCACTCGCCGGGCTTCCCCGCGGGCTTGCGGACTCGCCTGAACAGCGCCATCGTCCCTCCTCGTACGACGTCCTGCCGCCATGCTGCCCGACCGGCCGCCGATACACTCGCTGACATGTCTGTCCTGGTTCCCGGCAAGCTCTCCCCCATCCGTCCCGTGCCCGCCTCGATCCCGCGTCCGGAGTACGTGGGCCGGCCGGCGCCGCGGCCCTACGACGGCCCCGAGGTGCAGTCCGCGGAGACGATCGAGAAGATGCGGATCGCCTCGCGGATCGCCGCGCGGGCCATGGAGGAGGCGGCGAAGGCGATCGCGCCCGGCGTCGCCACCGACGAGCTGGACCGGATCGCGCACACGTACATGTGCGACCACCAGGCCTACCCCTCGGACCTCGGGTACCGGGGCTTCCCCAAGTCGCTGTGCTCCTCCATCAACGAGGTCATCTGCCACGGCATCCCCGACTCCACCGAGCTGCGCGACGGCGACATCGTCAACCTGGACGTCACGGCCTACATCCACGGGGTGCACGGGGACACCAACGCCACCTACTTCGTCGGTGAAGTCGCCGAGGAATCAAGGCTGTTGGTGGAACGCACGCGGGAATCCCTGAATCGCGCCATCAAAGCGGTGAAGCCGGGACGGCAGATCAATGTGATCGGCAGGGTCATCGAGTCCTATGCCAAACGATTCGATTACGGTGTCGTGCGCGACTTCACCGGCCACGGCATCAACACCGCCTTCCACTCCGGCCTGATCGTCCCGCACTACGACGACCCCCGCGCCACCACCGTCATGAAGCCGGGGATGACCTTCACCATCGAGCCGATGCTGACCCTGGGCACCCACGAGTACGAGATCTGGGACGACGGCTGGACGGTCGTCACGAAGGACCGCAAGCGCACCGCGCAGTTCGAGCACACCCTTGTGGTGACGGACACAGGCGCGGAGGTACTGACACTCCCTTGACCTTTCCATTGCCCTTCCTTTACGAAAAGCAGAAGAAGGCGCAGGGAGCCTCGGATAGGTTAGGCAAGCCTTTCACAGGAAAGGCTTGCCTAACGTGTTTTCCCTGAGCCGCCTGGAGATCGCATGTCCGCCGTCCGCATGTCCGCCGTCGCCGCCGCCGGCATAGTGGTCGCCGTCACCGCCGTCACCGGATGCGCGGAGAAAGCGGACGGCAAGGCCTCCGACGCGATCACGGTGACCGCGACGGACAGCAAGTGCGAGGTCTCCAGGACCAGTTTCCCGGCCGGGCACGTGCAGCTGGCCGTCGAGAACAAGGGCTCCAAGGTCACCGAGGTCTACGTCTACACGCCCAGCGACCAGATCGTGACCGAGCGGGAGAACATCGGCCCCGGCACCAAGGCCACCATCACCGCCGAGATCAAGGCCGGCACGTACGAGATCGCCTGCAAGCCCGGCATGCAGGGCGACGGCATCCGGCAGAAGATCACCGTCACCGGCAAGGGCGCCGCCAAGGGCGACCCGCGGCTGGACGCCGCGGTGGCCGCGTACCGCAAGTACGCGCAGGAGCAGGCCGACCAGACCATCCCGGTGGTCCAGCAGTTCGCCGACGCCGTCAAGGCGGGCGACGTGGAGAAGGCCAAGTCCCTCTTCGCGCCCTCCCGCGTCGGCTGGGAGCGCACCGAGCCGGTGGCGGAGTCCTTCGGCGACATCGACCCGCTGACCGACACCCGCGAGGACGGCCTGGAGGACGGCCAGAAGTGGACCGGCTGGCACCGGCTGGAGAAGTCCCTGTGGCAGGAGAAGAAGGCCGGCGCCGAGGAGGGCGCCCTCGCCGACCAGCTCGTCACCGACCTGAAGGACTGGCAGACCCGCGTCGGCAAGGCCGACATCACCGCCACCAGCATGGCCAACGGTGCCAAGGAACTGCTGGACGAGGTCGCCACCGGCAAGATCACCGGTGAGGAGGACCGCTACTCCCACACCGACCTGTCGGACTTCCAGGCCAACGTCGAGGGCGCGATGAAGGCCTACGAACTGCTGAAGCCGGTCGCCGCCGAGAACGACGCGGCCCTGGCCGCCGACCTCGACAAGCAGTTCCCGGCCCTGACGGCGCTGCTCGACAAGTACCGCAAGGGCGGCAGCACCACGGAGTTCGTCTCCTACGAGACCGTCGGCAAGGACCAGCGCAAGGAGCTCTCGGACGCCGTCAACGCGCTCGCCGAGCCCCTGTCGAAGCTCGCCGCGGCCGTCGCCAAGTAACCCGAGGGGGCACCGGACCATGTCCGAGGAGACCGTCACGTCGCGCCGCAAGGTGCTCGGCTGGACCGGAGCGGGCGTCGTCGTCGCGGCCGCCGCGGCGGGCGGCGCCGTGGCCGCCGTCCGCGCCGGGGACGACGTACGACCCGCCGGCGCGGCGGGCAGCGCGATCGCCTTCCACGGCGAGAACCAGGCCGGCATCACGACCCCGGTGCAGGACCGGCTCCACTTCGCTTCCTTCGACGTCAAGACCGAGGACCGCGAGGAACTGGTCGCGCTCCTGAAGGAATGGACCGACGCCGCCCGCAAGCTGACGCAGGGCCGGCCGGTCGGCGAGGGCGCGGTCGGCGGCCTCGCCGAGGCCCCGCCGGACGACACCGGCGAGGCGCTGGGCCTGCAGGCCTCGCGGCTCACCCTCACCGTCGGCTTCGGGCCCTCGCTGTTCACCACGAAGGACGGCGGGGACCGCTTCGGCCTCAAGGCGCACCGCCCCGCGGCGCTGGTGGACCTGCCCAAGTTCCCCGGCGACGCCCTCGACCCGAACCGCAGCGGCGGCGACCTGTGCGTCCAGGCCTGCGCGGACGACCCGCAGGTGGCGGTGCACGCCATCCGCAACCTGGCCCGGATCGGCTTCGGCAAGGTCGCGATGCGCTGGTCGCAGCTCGGCTTCGGCAAGACCTCCTCGACCACGCCCGAGGAGCAGACCCCGCGCAACCTGATGGGCTTCAAGGACGGCACGCACAACGTCGCGGGCTCCGACCGGGCCGCGCAGGACGAGCACGTGTGGGTCGCCGCGAAGGACGGCCCCTCCTGGATGGCCGGCGGCTCGTACCTGGTCGCCCGCCGCATCCGCATGCACATCGAGACCTGGGACCGCACCCCGCTGCGCGAGCAGGAGCAGATCTTCGGCCGGACGAAGGGCGAGGGCGCCCCGATCGGCAGGCAGCGCGAGCACGACACCCCGGACTTCAAGGCGATGCTCCCGGACGCGCACGTCCGGCTGGCGCACCCGGACAACAGCGGTGTGACGATCCTGCGCCGCGGCTACTCCTTCACGGACGGCACCGACGGCCTCGGCCGCCTGGACGCCGGGCTGTTCTTCATCGCCTACCAGCGCGACGTCCGGGACGGCTTCGTGCCGCTGCAGATGCGGCTGGCGAAGCTCGACTCGCTCAACGAGTACATCCAGCACGTGGGTTCGGCCGTCTACGCCGTACCGCCGGGCGTCCGCGACGAGGACGACTGGTGGGGCCGCGAGCTCTTCCAGAACGACTGAGAGGAAGTGACCGGCGGTGTTCGCCAACTACCTGATCGGGCTCCGGGAGGGGCTGGAGGCCAGCCTGGTCGTCTGCATCCTGGTCGCGTACCTGGTGAAGACCGGCCGCAAGGAGAAGCTGCCGCCGGTCTGGCTGGGCGTCGGCGCGGCGGTCCTGGTGAGCATGGCCTTCGGTGCCGCCCTGCAGTTCGGTTCCTCCACGCTCACCTTCGAGGCGCAGGAGGCGCTGGGCGGTTCGCTGTCGGTCGTCGCGGTCGGCCTGGTGACCTGGATGGTCTTCTGGATGCGGCGCACCGCGCGGCACCTGAAGGCCGAACTCCACGGGAAGCTGGACGCCGCGATCGCCATGGGCACCGGCGCGCTGGTCGTCACCTCCTTCCTCGCCGTCGGGCGTGAGGGGCTGGAGACCTCGCTGTTCATCTGGACCGCGGTGCAGGCCACCGACGACGGCGTGCGCCCGCTGGTCGGCGCGGTCCTGGGCCTGCTGACCTCGGTGGTGCTGGGGTGGCTGTTCTACCGGGGCGCGGTGCGCATCAACCTCGCCAGGTTCTTCACCTGGACGGGCGCGATGCTGGTCGTCGTCGCGGCGGGCGTGCTCGCCTACGGCTTCCACGACCTGCAGGAGGCGGGCTGGCTGCCGGGGCTGACGGCGAGGGCCTTCGACATCAGCGACGTAGTGCCCCCCGACTCCTGGTACGGGACGCTGCTGAAGGGCGTGTTCAACTTCCAGCCGGACCCGACCTGGCTGCAGGTCACGGTCTGGGCGCTGTATCTCGCGCCCACGATGTTCCTCTTCCTGCGCCCCGGTAGGGTTACCGCGCCGGCCGTTGAGCCGTCCGCCGCAGCCCCGAAGGAGCCGACGTCCGATGACCCGCAGGCCGCGATTCCTGCCAGCGCTCGCCCTGTTGACGTTGACGGCGGCACCGCTGACCGGGTGCGTGACGGTGCACGGGGAACGGGCGCTCATCCCGTCGGTGACGAAGGCTGAGGCCACCGAGGCACTGGACCGCTTCACCGAGGTCAACAACGAGGCGAACCGGAAGCTCGACGCGAAGCTGATCTCCTCCGTCGAGTCCGGCCCCCTCGGCGCCGTCGACGGGGCCGGTCTGCGCGCCCGGCACAGCGTCGACCCGGACGGCGACCAGGACTTCAAGGCGCTGAGCCTTCGCGACCCGCGCTTCCTGATACCCCGCCAGGTGGGCTGGCCCAAGTGGTTCGTGGCCGACGTCGCGCCGGACTCGGACGGCTCCGGCCCCGGCACGAACCGGTGGCTGATGGTCTTCGAGCGGGGCGGCGCGCGCGAGGCGTGGCGCGTTTCGTACGTCGCCTCCGTCCGGGCCTCCGCCGTACCGGAGTTCGCCCGCGACGGGCAGGGGCACGTGGAGCCGGTGGCGGCCGAGCGCTCCGGACTGGTCGTGGACCCGGGCGAGCTGGGCGGTGCCTACACCGGTTACCTGGCCGAGGGCGACGCGAAGGACGTGTCCGTGTTCGCCCCGGGCTCGTCCACCTCGGAACTGATCACCAGCCGGGCCAAGACCGCCCGTACCGCCCGCTCGGCCACCCAGTTCGCCGACCAGCCCGCCACGGAGGGGGACTTCGCGCCGCTGGGGCTGCGCACCGAGGACGGCGGCGCGCTGGTCTTCTTCGCCACGCACCACACGGCGAAGGTCACCATGCTGCGGGCGGGCGTCACGCCGCAGGTGGACGCGTACACCGAGGCGCTGATGACCGGCACCCCGAAGAAGTCGGTCACGCTGGGCCGGATCGCCCGCCAGGCCGTGCTCGTCCCGGCGGCGAAGGACGGCGGCGGTCAGGTCGTCTTCCTCACCCGCACCGTGGGCCTGGTCGCCGCGCGCGGGGAGTGACCCGCGGGGGGCCGTGCCGCGGGGGTCAGTGCAGCCAGCCGACCGTCTCGGGCTCGGGCTCGACCTGGGCGCCGGCGTCGGTCAGTACCGCGAGCAGCGGCAGCGGGTCCGGCAGCGGGCGGTCCGGACCGTGGCCGGCGACCCAGGCGACCGTGGCGCCGGAGGGCAGCCGGGAGGGCGGCAGCAGCACGTAGCTGGCGCGGCAGTGCCAGCGCAGGCCCGGGTGCTCGTCGAGGGTCTCGGGATGGCAGTCCAGCTCGCACGGCCACCACTCGTCCTCGTCGGCCGTGGCGCGGGTGGCGGTGAAGAACAGCATCCGCCCGTCGGAGACCGCGACGGGTCCGGCCGCGGAGCCCTCGGCGGCCAGCCGCTCCAGGGCCATGCGGCCCGCCTCCGCGGGTACGTCCAGGACGTCGTGGGCGATGCCGGTGGCCGTGATGAAGTTGGCCAGCGGGTGCGCGCGCAGCCAGCGCCTGACCTGCTCGGGGTCGGTGGTGGCCTGCGTCTGCCAGGCGAAGGAGACGGGGTGCGTGCCCGGGGTGGGACAGCCGATCCGGTCGCAGGAACAGCGGTAGCCGGAGACCGGCGAGGGATGGGCGGCGGGCGCCAGCGGCAGGCCCGAACCCGCGGCCTCCAGCAGGAGTTCGTCCCGGCGCAGGTCGTCCCCGTTCCGGCCACCGGCGGCCGCACGGACCGCGGCCCCGTCCATCCCGGCACCACGCTCCCCCGCCTTGCGGCGCAGCCAGTCGGACAACCTGCCCTTGGTGACCATCGAGCCTCTTTCCTCGCCCCGTGAACCCTTGCTCCACCCTACGTAACGAGGGAAAGGCCGTAGGCGGAATCCACGGATGGTGGAAACCATCCTGCTCCCCGTCCGCATTCCGGTGTCACGCGGGGTCCCCCTGAAGGGGTGATGTCGTACGCCCTGCCGTACCGGGGCGAAACACGACGGGGCCACCCATGAGGGATTTCACGGGCATAAGGGAATGATTTCCTGGTCACCGCTGCTCGCGGGGCGCGCCACGACGGCCTGCCAGGGCTGCGGGTCCGTGAGCACCGTCACCCGCGGGCCGACGCGCCGACCGCCCCGGGGGGCGGATCCGCGCTAGCCTGGTTTTCCGACAGCATGTCGGCAACTCATTGACTTAGGGTCTCCTAAGTTGCGACGATTCCTGCAGGCCCGACGCAGGAGGATTCCCTTGACGCCAGCCCACGGCTCCGTTTCCGCACCGTTCTCGGCCGTCATCCGCTCCGCGAGCCACGACCGGCACAGCGAGGCGGAGAACTCGGCCTTCCTCGGCGACCTGCTCGGCGGACGCCTGGGCGTCGCCGCGTACGCGCGCTACACCGAGCAGCTCTGGTTCGTCTACCGGGCCCTGGAGGACGCCGCGGCGGAACTCGCCGGCGACCCCGTGGCCGGCCCCTTCCTGCGCCCCGAGCTGTCCCGCGTCGCCGCCCTGGAACGCGACCTGGACCACCTGCTCGCGCCCGGCTGGCGCGAGTACGCCGCCGCGCTGCCCGAGACCCTCGCCTACACCGGCCGCATCGCCGGGACCGCCCGCGTGTGGCCGGCGGGCTACGTCGCCCACCACTACACCCGCTACCTCGGCGACCTCTCGGGCGGCCAGGTCATCCGCGGCATCGCGGAGCGGACCTGGGGCTTCGCCCGCAAGGGCGACGGCGTGCGCTTCTACGTCTTCGAGGCGATCGGCAACCCCGCGGCGTTCAAGCGCGAGTACCGGAGCCTGCTGGACGCCCTGCCGGTCGACGAGCTCGAGAAGCAACGCGTCGTGGACGAGTGCCGGCGGGCCTTCGCCCACAACTCGGCCGTCTTCGCGGCGCTCGGCCGCGAGTTCCCCCTGACGGCCTGACGCTAGTCGACGGGGGCGGTCCAGCCGGCGGGGTCGACGCCGCCCGGGACGGGGGCCGCCGGGTCGTAGGGGGTGCGGGTGAAGACGAAGGAGCCGAGGTCGAGGTGGCTGACGGCGCCGTCGGGGGTGCGCACGACGCGGAGGGTCTCGCCGTCGTAGTAGCCGTCCAGGCCGGTCCAGGTGCCGTCCGGCCGCGCGCGGAAGCGGGCGCCGCGTGCGGTGCCGGAGAGGGCGGCGAGCTCCAGGTCGCGGCCGGCGCGCAGGCGCAGTACGTGCGGGGCGGTGCCCCAGTACCAGGGGCCGGTGAGCGCGAGCAGGTCCGGGTCGGGGTCGGAGACGGGCCGCCAGGGCTCGGGGATGCGGGGCTCGCGTTCGGCGACGAGGCGCAGCAGGTCGGCGGCGATCGACGTGGCCGGGGCGCCGGTGGTCGAGTTGGCGAGGACGACCGCGCCGAGGCCCTCGGCGACGTCGCACCACAGCCCGGCCACGAAACCGGGCATCGAGCCGCCGTGACCGACCAGCACCCGGTCGCCCGGGGCCTTCACCAGCTGTACGCCGAGGCCCTGGTCGCCGCCCGGTGCGGCCGGCCGGCGCATCTCCTCCAGCGTCGCGGGCGCCAGCACCCGCTCGTCGCCCGCGGCGAGGAAGGCGGCCCAGCGGCACAGGTCGTCGGCGGTCGACCACAGTTCGCCCGCGGGGGACATCCGTCCGGTGTCCTGCACGGCCTCGGCCATCATCAGGTCGGCGTACGGGTGGACGGCCCAGCCGCCGGCGTGCGGGGCCCGCGGGCGGCGCGTCGTGCGGGTCATCCCCAGCGGTTCCAGGACGTCGGAGGTGAGCACCTCGTCCCAGGGCGTGCCGTCGTGGAGCGCCTCGACGACGGCGCCGAGGAGGGCGAACCCGGGGTTGGAGTAGTGGTGGCGTTCGCCGGCGGGGTGCAGCCGCGGCGTCGCGCCGAGGAGGTCGGCGGTCTCCGGGCGCAGTTCACCGGGCGTGCGCTCCCACCAGGGGCCGGGGGTCTCCGCGGCCAGCCCGGCGGTGTGCGTGAGGAGTTGGCGCACCGTGACCCCGTCGGCGGGGGTGCCGCCGATGTGCTTCTCGACGGGGTCGTCCAGCCCGAGGCGCCCCGCGTCGCGCAGCCGCATCACCAGGACGGCCACGAAGGTCTTCGTGAGGGAGCCGATCCGGTACTGGGTGTCCCCGTCCGGGGCGTGCCCGTCCACGCAGGAGCGGGCCCCGGTCCACACGGCCTCGCCGTCCCGTACGACGGCCGCCACGAGGGAGGGGGTGCGGCTGTGGGACTGGGCGACCGCGACGCGGTGCAGCAGCGCCCGGCGGGTGTCGGGGAGCAGGGCGTCGTCGGGCTCGGTCTGCGGTGTCGGCATGAACTCACCCTAGGCGCTGCCGTCAAGCGGGTTCCCGCGGCCACCCCGGGGTGCGGTGCGCGTACCGGCCGGGCGTCAGCCGGTCAGGAGCACACCCGCGTAGGACACGGTGGCGATGAGCGTCCAGGAGATCAGCCCGACCGCCGCCACCCGCGGCCCCGTACGCGCCAGGACGGGCAGGTTCACCATGCTGCCGAGTCCCACCATGGCCATGGCCAGCAGGAGTTGCTGCACCTGCTGCGCGCCGTCGAGAACGCCGGCCGGCAGCAGCCCCGTGCTGCGGACGCCGATCATGACGAGGAAGCCGACGACGAACAGCGGCAGCAGCGGGGTGCGTCGCGCGGAGGCCGCGGCGTCCGGACCCTCGGCACCGGAGACGGCGCGCCGCCGGCGCAGGCCGTAGGCGACGGCGGCCACCAGCGGCGCCAGGAGCGCGACCCGCATCAGCTTGACGAGCACCGCCTCGCCGAGCGCCGCGGGGCCCGCGGTCTGCGCGGTCGCGACGACCTGGCCCACGTCGTGCACGCCGGCCCCGGTCCAGCGGCCGAACTGGACGTCGTCCAGGCCGAGCGGGTGGTGCAGCAGCGGGAGCACGCCGATGGCGAGGGTGCCGCAGAGCGTGACCAGGGCGACGGAGGCGGCGACGTCCTCCTCGTCGCTGCCGGAGACCTGGCTGACCGCGCCGATGGCGGAGGCACCGCAGATGGAGTAGCCGGTGGCGATCAGCAGCGGCTGGTCGCCGCGCAGCCCCATGCGGCGGCCGAGCCAGAGCGTGCCCCAGAAGGTGGCGGCCACGACGCCGACCACCATCCCGGCCGTGGCCCAGCCGAGGCCGAGCACGTCGTCCAGGCCGAGCTGCAGCCCGAGCACGACGATGCCGACCCGCATCAGCCGTTTCCCGGCGAAGGTCAGCCCGGGGCGGGCGCGGCCGCGCAGGGTCGTGCGCAGGCCGGGCAGGTTGGCGGCGGCGATGCCGAGGACGACGGCGGTGGTGGGCACCGGCACCGCGGGCAGCAGCAGGTGCAGCGCGGTGGCCAGGGCGGCGCCGAGGACGGCGAGCAGCAGGCCGGGCAGCACGGCCACGACGGCCCGGCGGCGGCCCGCGCCGCTTCCGGCGGGACGGGCGGCCGGGGTCGCCCCGGCGGGGGCGGTCGCGGGCGCGGCCGGGCGCGTGTGCGTCAGGGGGCTGCGCGTCGGGGTGCGGAGGTTCACCGTTCGCCGACCGGCAGCCGGTAGACACGCCGCACGCTGGAGCCCAGGCGGGAGATGTCGGCGCCGTAGATGTGCAGCGATATCGCCTTGCCCGTGCCGCCGTTCCACACCTCGTGGATGTCGCCCGGCGGCGCGAAGCCGCAGACCTCGCCCTGGGCGTTGACCACGTCCTGGGTGGGGACCAGGCGGGAGCCGGCGCCGTCGGGCACCAGCCGGTAGCGGCGCTCGTGCTCCCGGCCCAGGTGCACGCCCGTGACGCACCACGACACGTGGTCGTGGATGGAGGTGCGCTGCCCCGGAAGCCAGACCAGGGCGACGATCGAGAAGCTGCCGTCCTCCTCGGCGTGCAGGACGTGCTGGCGGTAGCGGTCCGGGTCGCCCTCGGTGTGCCGCCGGGCCAGCAGGTCGGGGGCGCCGAGGTGCGGGGCGAGCCGTTCGCCCACCAGGTGCGCCGTCGGGCCGGGCGGCAGGCCGCGGCCGACGGTCTCGCGCACCTCGTCGACGAGGCGGGCCAGCCGGGCGGTGGGCGCGGAGAGCGCCGGAACGGTCGCGGAGGTCATGCTCGCAGCGTCCGTGCGCGCGGGCCCGCGCGTCCACTGACAGTTCCTTCACTCCGCTGTGCCCCTCCTTATGGATGGGGCGACGGACGGGGCGGACGGCGGTGCGGCGCTCCGGCGGTCAGCAGCCGCTGCGCCGCCCGGCGACCGTCCGGAGCGCGTCGAGCACCAGGGCGGCGGCCGGGATCCGCAGGTGGTCCCGCGGCACGTACGCCGCCACGCGGCGGCGGGAGACGGGGTCGAGCGGCCGGCCGGTGACCCGGTCCAGCCGCATGAACGACAGCACCAGTCCCGGCATCATCGCGACCCCCAGGCCCTCGGCGACCAGTGACTGCACCACGAGGTTGTCGTCGGTGGCGAAGGCGATGTCGGGGGCGAAGCCCAGCTCGGCGCACTCGTGGAGGAAGTTGACCCGGCAGCGCATGCAGCCGGCGATCCAGCGCTCGCCGGCCAGGTCGCCGAGCCTGACCGAGCGGGACCCGGCCAGCCGGTGCCCGGCCGGCATCAGGACCATGAGCTGGTCCTCCAGCAGCGGGATCTCGACCAGGTCGTCCGGCACCGCCTCGTGCAGCCCCGGGTAGGTGAAGGCCAGCGTGATGTCGCACTCGCCGCGGGTGACCCGCTCCAGCGAGTCGGGCGGTTCGTCGCCCAGCAGCTCGACCCGTATCCCGGGGTGCTCGGCCGCGAGCAGGGCCAGCGCCTCGGGGATCAGGGTGGCGTTGGCGCTGGGGAAGGCGCACAGCCTCACCCGGCCGGTCTCCAGCCGGGTCACCGCCCCTATCTGCTCCCAGGCCACGGACATGCTGTCGAGGATGGCCTCCGCGTGCCGGGCCAGCGCCTCGCCGGCCTCCGTCAGGCGCATGCGCCGCCCCACGCGGACGAAGAGCGCGGTGCCCACCGAACGCTCCAGCGCCTTCATCTGCTGGGTCACCGCGGGCTGGGTGTAACCCAGCGCCACGGCCGCGGCCGAGTAGGAGCCGGCCGTGACCACGGTGTGGAACGTCTTGATGTGCCTGGAATCGAACACCCATGAATCATAAGAGGAACTTGGGTCAACCCGGCACGGGGCCTCCCGGTGCTTCTGGGACCGCTGTGCCGGGGGGTGTTTGCGTCCGCAATCCGGTGCGCGGCGTCCGCTGTGGGTCCACCATGTCACTACGGGTCACACGGGCCTCAACCACACCGCGAGGAGCCTTCATTGAGCGCAGCGCGCACCGCCTCGTACCGCCGGTATCTGATGTGTCCTCCCACGTACTTCCGCGTCACGTACTCCATCAACCCCTGGATGGACCCCACGAAGCCGGTCGACCCCGCGCTCGCCCTGCTGCAGTGGGAGGACCTCCGCGACCGCTACCGCTCGCTGGGCCACACCGTCGAGATCCTGCAGCCGCTGACGGGCCTGCCCGACATGGTCTTCGCCGCCAACGGCGCCACCGTGGTCGACGGCCGGGTCTTCGGCGCCCGCTTCGCCAACCCCGAGCGGGCAGCGGAGGCGCCCGCGCACCGCGAGTGGTTCCTGAACAGCGGCTACGGCGAGGTGCACGACCCGGACCACGTCAACGAGGGCGAGGGGGACTTCGCCGTCACCGAGAGCTGGCTGCTGGCCGGGAAGGGCTTCCGCAGCAGCCCCCTGTCGCACGCCGAGCTCCAGGAGTTCTTCGGCCGCCCCGTCATCGGCCTGGAGCTCACCGACCCGCACTTCTACCACCTGGACACCGCGCTGTGCGTGCTGTCCGGCGACGAGATCATGTACTACCCGGACGCCTTCTCCCCCGGCAGCCGGGCGGTGCTGCGCCGGCTCTTCCCCGACGCGCTGACCGCCACCCGCCAGGACGCCACGGCCTTCGGCCTCAACTGCGTCAGCGACGGCCTGAACGTCCTGGTCCCCGCCGGGGCCACCGGGCTGCTGCGGCGGCTGCGGGAGCGCGGCTACGAGCCGGTGCCGGTGGACATGTCCGAACTGCACAAGGCCGGCGGCAGCGTGAAGTGCTGCACCATGGAGCTGCGCGACTGAGCGTGATACGAAGGGGCGCATGTCGCAGCAGCTGCCCCTCCGCACCTCGTACGACGCCGTGATCGTCGGCGGCGGCCACAACGGCCTGGTCGCCGCCGCGTACCTCGCCCGCGCGGGCCGTTCCGTGCTGCTGCTGGAGCGGCTGCCGGGCACCGGCGGGGCCGCGGTCTCCACCCGGGCGTTCACCGGTCTGGACGCACGGCTGTCCCGGTACTCGTACCTGGTGAGCCTGCTGCCCCGGAAGATCGTCGACGACCTGGGGCTGCGCTTCGCGGTGCGGCGCCGGCGCATCTCCTCGTACACCCCGCACGGCGACGGCGGGCTCCTCGTCGACGCCGAGTCGCCGTCCGCGACCCGCGAGAGCTTCGTCCGGCTGACCGGCTCCGACCGCGACTTCGAGGCCTGGCGGCGCTTCTACGGCATGACGCAGCGGGTCGCCGAGCGGGTCTTCCCGACGCTGACCGGGCCGCTGCCCTCCCGGGCCGGTCTGGAACGGACCGTGGACGACCCGGATGCGTGGTCGGCGCTGTTCGAACGGCCGCTGGGCGAGACCGTCGAGTCGCTCTTCGAGGACGACGTGGTGCGCGGCGTGGTGCTGACCGACGCCCTGATCGGCACCTTCACCCATGCCCACGACCCCTCCCTGCTGCAGAACCGCTGCTTCCTCTACCACGTCATCGGCGGCGGCACGGGCGACTGGGACGTCCCCGTCGGCGGCATGGGCGCCCTCACCGACGCCCTGGCGGACGCGGCGCGCGCGGCCGGGGCGGAGATCGTCACCGGCACCGAGGTGACGGCGGTCGAGACCGACGGCACCCGGGCCGAGGTGTCCTTCGAGGGCGGCGTCGTCGGCGCCGGCCACGTGCTGGTCAACGCCTCCCCGTACGCGCTGGCCGGGCTGCTGGGCGAGGCCGCCCCGCCGCGGCCGGAGGGCGCCCAGCTCAAGGTCAACATGCTGCTGCGGCGGCTGCCCCGGCTGCGCGACACCTCGGTGGACCCGCGCGACGCCTTCGCCGGCACCTTCCACATCGCCGAGTCGTACACCGGGCTGGAGCGGGCCTACCGCGAGGCGGCCGCGGGCACGGTGCCCACGGCGCCGCCGTCGGAGATCTACTGCCACTCGCTGACGGACCCCTCGATCCTCTCCTCCGAGCTGGCCGCCCAGGGCGTGCACACCCTCACCCTGTTCGGGCTGCACGCCCCGGCGCGGCTGTTCGCCGACAACCCGGCGCAGGCGAAGGAGACCCTCCTCAAGGCCACCCTGGCGCAGCTGGACGCGGTGCTCGCGGAGCCGCTGGCTGACTGCCTGGCGGTGGACGCGGACGGGCGGCCGTGCGTCGAGGCGAAGTCGCCGCTCGACCTGGAGCGGGAGGTCGGCCTGCCCGGCGGCCACATCTTCCACCGGGACCTGGCCTTCCCGTACGCGGAGTCGGGCGGCGGCGCCTGGGGCGTGGGGACCGCGCACGCGAACGTGCTGCTGTGCGGGGCGGGCGCGGTGCGCGGCGGCGGGGTCAGCGGAGTCCCGGGGCACAACGCGGCCATGGCGGTGCTGGGCGGCTGACACCTGACGCCGGGCGCTACTCCTGCTCGTGCTCGGCCGCGGGCGGCCACGCGTCGCCCCAGGCGACGTCGCGGGCCGCGCGGTACAGCCGGCCGTGCCGCTTGGTGACGGTGTCGCGGCGCAGGCCGTCCTCGACCGTGCACAGGTCGATGAGGACCTGCCCCTTGCGGATCTGCGGGTGCCGCACCACGCGGTCCGGTGCGCCGGTCCCGGCGGCGGGGAAGCGCGCCGCGGCGACGTAGCTGAACTTCTCGTCCTCGTACGGCAGGGAGCCCCCCTTGACCTGCCGGTGCAGCGAGGTACGGGCGACCCGCGCGGCGAAGTGGCACCAGTCCGGGGCCGTCACCGGGCAGGTGCCGTCGTGCGGGCAGGGGGCGAGGACGTGGAAACCGTCCGCGACGAGCCTCTCGCGTGCCGCGAGGACCCGCGCGTACCCGTCGGGGGTGCCCGGCTCGACGACGAGCACGGCGCCGCGCGCCGCCCTGGCGGCCTCGGCGACGACCGCGTCGCGGTCGGGGCCCGTCAGTTCGCCGATGACGTACGACAGCGTGACCAGGTCCGCCTCCGGCAGCCGGGCCCCGCCGCCCAGCGGCGTCTTCTGCCAGCGCGCGTCCCGCACCGCCGGGTGCTCGGACGCCGCGGCCAGCTCACGTCCGAGCGAGAGCGCCGCGTCCGACCAGTCGAGGACGGTGCTGGTGTGCGTCCCGTCCTCCCAGGCGTCGGCCACCGCCCAGGTCGCGGCGCCGGTCCCGCCGCCCACGTCCAGGTGGCTCGCGGGCGCCCACTCCCCCGCCCGGGCCCGGAACTCCGCCAGCGCCGCGCCGACCGCGGCGTGGGTGGCGGGCATGCGGTACGCCGCGTAGGCGGCGACGTCGGAGCGGTCGCGGAGGATCGGGGTGCTGCTGGTGGTGCGCCCCCGGTAGGTGGCGATCAGCCGGTCGACGGCCTGGGTGGCACGGCCGGGCGGAAGCCCGTCGAGGAGACCGGCGAGGGCGGATTGCAGGGAGGACACAAGGATCAAGGGTAAGGCCCGCCGGGACCGCCGCGGGCAGGGTGCACCGGAGGTGCGGGGCCCGGGCGCCTGGTGCGTCGTGCGGGGGGGGTGCGGGTCGTGCGCGGCAAGGACGTCGTGTACGCGGCCGGCGCCGGCACGGACGGGGACGGCTCCTGCGACGGCCTGCCGCGTGCTGCCCGGGCCGGGCCCGCGAGTGACCCGCGGCGCTCACGGGGCGGGCCCTCGTCGAGGGTCCCGCCCCGGCCCGATCAGCGCCGCACCCGTCGAAGCACTCCCCCCAACGTGGTGAAGGCATCCCCCGCGGACGACCGGGCAGTCCAAGCCGCCGGCAGCGCTTGGCAGGGGCCCGTCGCACGCGGCCTCTGCGCACCCTCGACCGGGAAGAGTCGGCACCCCATTCGGGCAGCCCACCCCGCCGGGCGCTGGAGGCACCAGCAGCTGACCCCCGGGCGGCGGGGCCTGACCGGGGCCCGTCGCCACACGCCCTCACCCCGCCCCCGATCGGCGCGAATTGGCGTGTCGTCCGGCCCACCACGTACGGGCCCGCCGGCACCAGGAGGCACCGGCAGCTGACCCCCGGGCGGCAGGCCCGGACCGGGGCCCGTCGTGACTCGCCCTCGCCCCACCCCCGACCGGGAAGAGTCGGCACCCCGTCCGGGCCGGCCGGCACCCGCCCGCCGCCGGGGCGGCTGTCGGCGGGACGGCCTAGGCTCGCGCGTCATGACCTCGTCGGGATGGCAATCGGACGGTGTGCGGCGGGACTTCGGGCGGTTGTGGGGAGCCTACGCGGTGAGCGCGGCGGGGAGCGCGGTCGGCTCCGGGGCCCTGCCGCTGGTGGCCGTCCTCGCGCTGGGCGCCACCACTTTCCAGGTGTCCCTCCTCGCGGCGCTGTCGGCGCTCGTGGGCGCCGCGCTCACCCTCCCCCTGGGCGGCCGTGTCGAGCGGCGCCGCAAACGGCCCGTCATGATCACCGCCGATCTGCTCCGCTGCCTCGTGCTGCTCTCCGTCCCGGTCGCGGCGGCCCTCGGTGCGCTCACCTTCGCGCAGTTGTGCCTGGTGGGCATCGTGCAGGCGGCCGCGGCCATCGTGTCCGGCGCGGCGAGCACCGCGCACCTCAAGGGCCTCGTCCCACCGGGTGACCGGCTGCGGGCCGTGTCGCGGCTGGAGACCACCACCTGGCTCAGCCAGAGCGCGGGGCCGCCGATCGGCGGGCTGCTCGTCACCGCCCTCGGGACGACCGTCACCCTGGGCGTGGACGCGTTCTCCTTCCTGCTGTCCGCGCTGGGCGTCCGCCGGATCGGCCGCCCGGAGCCGGAGCCCCCGGCGCGGGCCGGCTCGACCGGCGGCGGCCGGGACCTCCTGGCCGGCTGGGCCTACGTCCTGGGGCACCGCGGACTGCGACCGCTTTTCTGGAACGCCCTGCTCTTCGGCGGGGCCGTCATGATGAGCAGTCCGCTGCTGACCGTCCTGATGCTCCGCGAACTGCACTTCGCCCCCTGGCAGTACGGTCTGGCGCTGGGGCTGCCCTGCCTCGGGGGCGTGCTGGGCTCCCGCCTCACCGCGCCGCTGACCGGCCGGCTCGGCCCGCACCGGGTGCTGCTGCTGTCCGGGGTCCTGCGCACGCCCTGGCTCCTGCTGCTCGCCTGGGCGCCCCCCGGCCCCCTCGGGACCGTCGTCCTGATCACCGCCGACACCTTCCTGCTGGTGGCCGCCGGGGTCTTCAACCCGTCCTTCGCGACGTACCGCATGGCGGCGACGGACGACGCCGTCATGACCCGGGTGGTCACCGCGTGGTCGGTGGGGTCCAGGACGGCCCAGCCCCTGGCGATGCTGGCCGGCGGTGCCGTCGCCGCCGTGGGGGGCGTCCGGGTGGCGATCGTCGTGGCGGGTGTGCTGTGCCTGGGCAGCGCCCTGCTCCTGCCGTGGCGTGCGCTGCCGCCGGGGGCCGCGGATCCCGGGCCGGCGGAGTCGGGGGAGGAGCGTCCCGTCCCGTCGGGCTCCGGCGGACCCCATTGATGCCCCGTGCCCGGGACGGCGTCAGTCCGTCGACCCCAGAATGCGGTCGAGCGTCCGGCGCCCCATCCTGCTCATCGTCGGATTGCTCTCGACGTAGTACCAGACGACCCCCATCGCCTGCTCGAACGCCCATGCCTTTCCGCGCTCCCACTCCAGGTCGTCACAGCCCAGTGTCCGCCGGAGCACGTTCCGCGGGCCCGGCTGCAACAGGTGCCAGGCACCGACCAGGTCCAGCGCGGGGTCCGCCGGGCCGAAGCCGCCGGTGTCGAGTACGCCGCGGAGCCGGTCCCCCTCGACCAGGACGTTGCCGGGGATCAGATCACCGTGGCTCATCACGTCGGCACCCCTGCGCGGCAACTCCCTGAAGCGGGACCACAGTCGGCGCAGCCGCGGCACGTCGAGCATCCCCCGGCTCTCCTCGAAGCACTTCGCCATCCAGTCGTCGTGGTGGGCGAGGACGCCGCCACGGCCGTCCCCGCCGAACGGCCGCCCACGCGTCCCGGCGTCCCGCAGGGCCGCGATGAAGGCCGCGAGGTCCTCGGCGAAGGCCTCCGAACCACTCGGGTCCGCGTCGAAGGCGACCGTTCCCGGCAGCCACGTCTGGACCGACCACGGCATGGGGTAGCCCGCTCCGGGCCTTCCCAGGGCGACGGGTTCCGGAACGGGGAACCGCGACACCCGTGCCAGCTCCGCGCCCGCCCTGGCTTCCCGTTCCAGGACCGCCAGCGCCTCGGCGGCGTCGGCCGGACGCAGCGGGAAGCGCGCCGAGAGGTCGTTCCCGATGCGGAACACGGCGTTGACCGTCCCGGTCGACGGGACGCGCCGGATCCCCTCGCCGCTCCACTGCGGGAACTGTTCCCGGATCAGGGCCGCGACGGTTCCGGTCGTCACGTCCATGAGGTCGTCGTGCACGGTCGAGGGCCCTCCACAGGTCCGGTCCGGACGACAGCCAGTATCCGGACGCCGGCGCCCGGGTCAACCGGGATTCGCGGTACGGAAGGTGCTCGCGTGCGGTGCGTGCGGTGCGTTCCCTGCGTGCGCGGACCGTGGCCCCGGGCGGCGGTCCGTGCCAGGGTGGCCGCATGCTTCCCATCACCGTGTGCAGGGAGGACGGGCGGCGGCACGTCCGGGTCTCCGCGAACGAGCTGGCGGAACTGGTGGGCGGGATCGGGGGCGGTGACGGCCTGTTCCTGATCGTCCAGCGGATACCGGACCTGCCGGACCACTTCCTCCAGGTGTGGCACATCGCCGGGGACGACCACTACCAGCTGGAACACTGCGACGGCGGGTACGACCGTCACTACGTGGTGTTCGTGGACACCCCCGACCCCGTGGCGGACGTGGTGGCCGCGATGACCGGCTGGGCCCTCGGCGAGAAGGGCTGGGACGCCGGGCTCGCCTGGACCCGTCTGAAGCGGCGGGCGCCCAAACGGGCCCGCCCGCTCAAGCTCGACGACCACGAGCGCGCGATGCTGGAGGCACGGGTCCGCGAGGTGCTGGTCGGCGGGTACGCCACCCGGGCCGAACTGGCCGAGGTCGCCGAGAAGTTCCCCGTCCCGGGGAGGCGACGGCCGGTCTCCCACGAGCAGGCGCGCGAACTCGCCGACCGGATGTGGCTGGAGCGCGTGGCCGAACAGGCGCACTGGACGGGCGAGACCGACCCGGAACGACTCACCGCCGCGTTCGCGGCGCTGGAGGCGGCGGGCGTCTCCGCGCGGGAGCACGTCACCGGCCCCCTCCCGTCCGGCGGCGCCAGGACCGGCGCGGCGGGTGCGCCCGGCGTCCGCGGGTTCGTCCACTTCCACCCCGGGTGCACCGACGCCGCGGCCGCCGGACGCGGACTGCCCCTGTTCTACGGCGGGTTCGACGGCTCGTCCGGGACGACGGCGGCGATCGGCCGGGAGGTCGTCGCGGCGCTCACGGCGGCCGGGCTGCCGTGGGAGTGGGACGGGGAGCCGGACAGCGTCATCACGGTCACCCCGCTGGACTGGCGCAAGCGCCTGATCGGCTAGGGCCTGTTTCGAAAGTCCCGCCTGTCCCGCGACGCCTGGCACGGCACCTCGCTGCGTTGTCGAATCGTCCGAGTAGCCCACTACGAGGACGACTCTCCGCCTTGCGATGCACCGCACCAGACGCCGCGGGACCCGCCCTCCGGGCGGCCGACGCTACTTTCGAAATAGGCCCTAGCCGGCCGGGAGCGCCCGTCACGCACCGCGTCCTCCCCGGAAGGGGACGTCCACCAGTTCCTCCGAGACGTCCCAGATGCGCCGGGCGTCGTCGGCGCCGCACAGCCGGCCGTACAGCCGCTGCCGTCCGGGAGCGCCGCCCATGTGCGCGAGGCCGCGGGGCCCGTAGAACGCGCCCCGCTCGGCGTCGGGGTGGGTGGCGGCGTAGAGCGCGGGGAGCCGCGCGGTCCGTACCGTCCCCACGAGGATGCCGCGCGCGGACAGGGCGCGGATCAGGCGCACGCTCCTGGTGTCCTCGTCGCGGCCGACCTCGGGGCGGGCGGCGAGCAGGCTCGTCGGCGCGACCCCGGGGTGGGACAGGTTGCTCGTGATGCCCCAGCCGCCGGCCTCGCTGCGCCGGTCGAGTTCGAGGCCGAAGAGCCCGAGCGCGATCTTCGACTGGCTGTAGGCGCGCATGCCGTCGTACGACCGTTCCCAGTTCGGGTCGTCCCAGTTGATGCCGTTGCTGTTCGCCGCGACGCTGATCTGCGAGGTCACCCGCGCGCGGCCGGCCCGCAGGAGGGGCAGCAGACGGGCGGCGAGGGCGAAGTGCCCGAGGTGGTTGGTGCCGAACTGCAGCTCGAACCCGTCGGCGGTGGTCTGCCGGTCGGGCGGGGTCATCACCCCGGCGTTGTTGACGAGGATGTGGATGGGCCGGTCCTCGCCCAGCAGGGTCTCGCCCAGCGCCGCGACGGAGGCGAGCGAGGACAGGTCGAGCGCGCGCAGCGACACGTCGGCGCCGGGGACCTGCCGGCGGATGGCGGCGAGGGCCGTCTCGCCCTTGCCCGGGTTGCGGACGGGCATGACGACCTCCGCGCCGGCGGCGGCGAGGCGCGTCGCGATGCCGAGCCCCAGACCGTCGCTGGCTCCGGTGACCACGGCCCGCTTCCCGGACAGGTCGGGAACGGTGATGTCGATGGCTGTGCGTGGCATGTGCTCACTCCCTGATGTCGTCGTTGACCCCAACCCTGGGGGGAACGGCGGGAGTTGTTCAGGGACCGTCGATCCACTGATCCGCGGGGCGAGGCTGCCGCGGTGGGGCGGTGCCACGTGCGGCGCTGCCGCAGAGGGGGATCGCCGATCCGTGGCTGCGCGCGGGGGCGGCCGGTAGAAAGGAGGCAGCGCCGAGGGAGGAGACGCATGGAGATCGACCGGTCGGGGCTGGCGGCATTTCTGCGCCGGCACCGGGAGCTGCTGCAGCCCGAGGACGTCGGCCTCCCGCGCGGACAACGCCGCAGGACCAGCGGGTTGCGCCGCGAGGAGGTCGCCGTCCTCTGCCACATGTCGACCGACTACTACGCCCGGCTGGAACGGGAGCGCGGCCCCCAGCCGTCCGAGCAGATGGTCGCCTCGATCGCCCAGGGCCTGCACCTGTCGCTCCACGAGCGCGACCACCTGTTCCGCCTCGCCGGACACGTCCCGCCCGACCGGGGCGCGGCCGGTGCGCACATCAGCCCCGGGCTGCTGCGCATCCTCGACCGCCTCGGCGACACCCCCGCGGAGATCGTCACCGAACTCGGCGAGACGCTGCGCCAGACCCCGCTCGGTGTCGCCCTCACCGGCGACACGACCCGCCACACCGGACCGGCACGCAGCATCGTCTACCGCTGGTTCACCGACCCCGCCGGCCGCGCGCTGTACGCGCCCTCGGACCACCCGCTGATCTCCCGGATGTTCGCCTCCGGCCTGCGGGAGATGGCCACGCTGCGCGGTCCCGGGTCGCGCGCCGCGGACTACGTCGACCTGCTCCTCGCGCGGAGCGAGGAGTTCCGGCGCCTCTGGGACGACCACGAGGTCGGCGTCCGCCCCGGCCAGGTCAAACGCTTCGTCCATCCCGAGGTCGGCGAGATGGAGCTGAACTGCCAGACGCTGCTCGACCCGGAGCAGTCGCACCACCTGCTCGTCTACACCGCGGTCCCTGGGTCCGAGAGCCACGACAGGCTGCGGCTCCTGTCCGCGATCGGCGCGCAGGCGCTCCGCTGACCCCGGTCACCCCTCGTCGGGCGCGCCCACCGGTGCGGCGTCCCGGGTGCCGGGGCGCGGCGTGCCCGGCGACCCCGATGTGCCCGTCGTGCCGTGCCAGGAGCGCCAGAGGGCGGCGTAGGCGCCGCCGCCGGCCACCAGCTCGTGGTGCGTGCCGAGTTCGGTGACCACGCCGCGGTCCATCACGGCGACGCGGTCCGCGTCGTGGGCGGTCTGCAGCCGGTGGGCGATGGCGATGACCGTGCGGCCGCGCAGGACGGCGGCGAGGGCGCGCTCGGTGTCGCGCGCCGTCGTCGGGTCCAGGAGGGCGGTGGCCTCGTCCAGCACCAGGGTGTGCGGGTCGGCCAGGACGACCCGGGCGAGGGCGAGTTGCTGTGCCTGGGCGCCGCCGAGGTGGTGGGCGCCGCCGCCGAGCTCGGTGTCGAGGCCGTCCGGCAGGTCACCGGCCCAGCGGGCGTCGACGGCGGCGAGCGCGGCACGCAGCGCGTCGTCGGTGGCGGACGGTCCGGCGATGAGCAGGTTGTCGCGGAGCGTGCCCTGGAAGACGTGGTGCTCCTGGGTGACCAGGACGACCTGGCGGCGCAGTTCGTCCGGGGCGAGGTCGGCGAGCGGCACGCCGCCGACGGTGACGGCGCCGACGCGGGGCCGGTCGACGCCCGCGAGCAGGCGGCCGAGGGTGGACTTCCCGGCCCCGGACGGGCCGACCACGGCGAGCCGTTCGCCGGGCCGTACGTCCAGGTGGACGCCGTGCAGCACGTCGCCGCCGTGGCCGTAGGCGTACCGGACGCCGGTCACCTCGATGCGGCCGTCGGCGGGCACGGCCGTGGTGGGCGGGCCGGCGGCGGGGACCATGGCCAGGCCCTCGACGCGTGCGTACGACGCGGCGCTGCCCTGCAGGTGCTCGACCCACATCAGCAGGTTGTCCAGCGGCCCCACCATCTGCCGCAGGTAGATCGCGGAGGCGATCACGGTGCCGAGGGAGACGGCCCCCCGGGCGTGGAGCGCGCCGCCGGCGAGCAGCACGCACACGACCGGCAGCGTGTAGGAGACGTCCACGGCCGGGAAGAGGACGGTGCGCAGCCACAGGGTGCGCAGCCGGGTGCGGCGGGCCTCGGCGACGGCCGCCTCGGCCGTGGCGACGCGGCGCTCCTGCAGTCCGAGGGCCTCGACGGTGCGGGCGCCGCCCGCCGTGGCCGCGAGCTCCTCGGCGAGCGCCGAGTTGGCCTCGCCCTCGGCGAGGTAGGCGGCGCGGGCCCGGCGCAGGTACCAGCGCAGGGCGACCCCCATCACCGTCATGCCCGCCGCCCCGCACAGCCCGAGCAGCGGGTCGAGCAGGACGACGGCGCCGAGGACGAACAGCACCTGGACGCAGGAGATGAGGACCTCGGGCACCGCGTCGCGCAGTGTGACGGCGACGGCGGTGACGTCGCCGGTGCCCCGGGCGGCCAGGTCGCCGGTGGGGACGCGTTCGACGGTGGCGGCGGGGAGTGCGAGCGTACGGTCGAGGAAGCGTTCGCGGATCCGGGCCGCGGCGCGCTCGCCGAAGCGCGCGCCCGCCCTGAGGGCCTGGCGGGACAGCAGGACCTGCAGCACCGTGCAGGCGGCGATGGCGAGGGCCAGCCGGTCCACGGTGGCGAGGGCGGCGCGGCCCGGCGCGTCCTTGACGGTGTCCACGATGCCGCCGAGCAGCCGGGGTCCGGCGAGCCCGGCGGCCGCGGCCAGTGCGTTGAGGCCGAGCACGCCGGCGAACGCCCGCCGGTCGGCGCGGAGTTCGGCGAAGGCGGCGCGACGTACCCGTGCTCGGTCGGCGACCGGCAGCACCCCCGTCGTCATCGCGCCTCCCCGCCGGAGCCGCGCGCCACCAGCGCCCGGTAGCCGGCCTCGTCACGCAGCAGGTCGTGGTGCGTTCCGGTGGCGGCCGTCTTGCCGTCGACGAGGAACACGACGACGTCGGCCTGTTCGAGCACGAGCGGGGACGTCGTGGTGACCAGGGTCGTACGGCCCCGCCGCGCGGCGCGCAGCCGCGCCGCCATCGCAGCCTCGGTGTGGGCGTCGACGGCGGAGGTGGGTTCGACGGCGAGCAGGGTGTCCGGGGCGGCGTGCAGGGCGCGGGCGAGCCGCAGGCGCTGGCGCTGGCCGCCGGAGAGGTTGCGGCCCTGCGCGGCGACGGCGGACCCGAGGCCGTCGGGAAGCGCGTCGACGACGTCGTCGGCGACGGCGGCGTGGACGGCCGCGCGGACGGCGTCGTCGGCGGGTTCGCGGCGTCCGGCGACGACCTCGCGGACGGTGCCCGCGAAGAGGTCGGCCTCGTTGTCCGCGACGAGCACGCGCTCGCGGACCGGCCCGACGGGGACGGCGTCCAGCCGGACGTCGCCCCAGGTCACGTCGGAGGGGGCGAAGCGGCCGAGCCGGTCCACGACGGCGACGGCGTCCTCGGGCCGGGTGGCGGCGAGCGCGGTCAGCAGCCCGGGGCGGACCTCGACGCCGGAGTCGGGGTCGCGCAGGGCGGCGGGCGCGTCCGGGGCGGGGGCGGTGGGCCGCCCCGGGTCGTCGGCGTGTTCGGGCCGCAGGGCGAGGAAGCGGATGACCCGCCGGGCGGCGACGAGGGCCCGGGCGAGGTCGGCGCCGCCCTCGATGAAGAACGCCACGGGCACCACCAGCACGGCGACGTAGCCGTAGACGGCCACGAGTTCGCCGACGCTGATCGTGCCCTGCGCGGCCATCCGTGCGGCCAGCCAGGTCACGACCGCCAGGAAGAGCGCGGGGAGCCCGTTGCCGAGGGCGCCGACCCAGCTGGTCACGGCGCCGACCCGGTACCCCTGCTCGCGCAGGTCCGCGGAGTCGCGGCGGTAGCGCGCGGCGTACGCCTCCTTGCCGCCGAGGCCGCTCAGCACCCGCAGTCCGGTCACCATGTCCACCAACCGCGCCGTCAGCGCGCCCTGTTGCTCACGGTATCCGGCGCCGACGCCCTGCAGCCGGTGCAGCAGCGGCCCGACGGTCACGGCGAGCAGCGGCACCCCGGCCAGCACCACGGCGGCGAGCAGCGGGGATATGGAGAGCAGGAGCAGCGCGACGACGACGTACGCGACGACGGCGCCGACCCCGGGGCCGGTCACGGTGAGCGACTGGGCGATGGCCTGGACGTCGCTCATGCCGATGGCGACGACCTCGCCCGCGGTGACCCGGCGCGGCAGGGTGGCGCCGAGGCGCGTCGCGTGCGCCACGGTGACCCGGACGGTGCGGAAGGAGGCGTCCATCCGGACCTTGGTCATGGTCCGGTGCCGGGCGATGCCCAGCCACGCCGTGCCCGCGCTGCCGGCGAGGAGCGCCCCGGACCAGCCGGCGAGGGCGCCGTGGTCGTGGGCGCGCAGGCCGTCGTCGACGGCGCGCGACAGCAGATACGGGGAGAGGGCCAGGCTCACCGTCCACGTGCTGCCCAGCAGCGCGCCGAAGGCGACCCGGCGGCGCTGGCTGACGACCAGCCACCACAGGAACCGGACCGGACTGCCGATGTGTCTCGGGGTGGGCGCGATGCGGCTTCCTGGCATGGTCACACCATACTGACCGGGTCCGCCCGCTCCGTCACCCTCCCTCCCGCTCCGGAACGCGCCGTTCCGGCCGGCCGGAACCGTATACGGAACGGCCGTTCGCGGCACGCCCCCACCCGGGGGCGCACGAACCGCACGCCGGAGCGCGTCACGAGCGCGGACAAGTGGCCCTCGACCCCGTACGGTCAGGAACGGTCCGCGGACGGCGCCTTACCGCACCACAGGGCCCGCCGGCGGACAGATCAAGCCGAATGTGAACTTCAGGACAACTGGCCTCCGAAATTTCGTAAACCGCAGCGAACGCACAACTGTTTGGCATAGCGTTCCGGGTTACTACGGCGCACTGCTGCTTGGGGAAGTAGCGAGTGCGCCCACATTTGTCGCGTTGTGCCAGGGGGGTCCATGCGGCGTGTCGGTATACCCAATTCAGGCCCGACGGATACGTCTCCCGCGCGCGGCCGGACGGCCGCCCCGCGCGGGCTGAGCGACAAGGCGCGCTGGTATCTGCCGGCGGCGCTCGTCACGGACGCGGTGGGGGTCGCGCTCCCGGTCCTGGTCGTCTTCGACGCCACGTTCCAGCCGCACCCGGTGCTGTGCGCCGCGACCGTCGCGGTGGCCTGGCCGGCCGTCCAGACCGCCCGCCGCAGGTACGCCCGGCGCACGCTCGGCGAGTCGCGCAGCGGGCTGTCCGTGCTCTACGACTGGCTGGTCCTGCTCGGCGTGCTCGCGGTGGTCCGCGCGCTGCTCGGCGAGCACTCCGAACCGTCCGTGGCACTGCTCGCGCTCACCCCGGGCCTGCTGCTGACCACCGCCTGCCGCAAGCTGACGTACCGTCACCTCCTGGCCTCCCGGCGCGAGGCTCAGGCGGTGCGCCGGGTCCTGGTGATCGGCGAGCCGAGCGCGGCCGACTACGTCGTCGACCAGCTGGCCGCGCGCACCGACCACGAGTACGTCGTGGTCGGCACCATCCCGGTCGGCCTGGCCAACCTGGAGTGCGGCGCGCCCGTGGCCGCCCGGCTGGAGTCGCTGGCGCCGGCGCGGCCGGGCGCCGATTCCGGCGCGGTGCTGACCGCGGCGCGGGAACTCGGCGCCGACCTGGTGCTGGTCGCGCCCGGCCCGCGGATGGCGGGCGAGCGGCTGCGGCAGTTGTCGTGGTCCGTGCACGACGCCGGCATCCCGCTGGCCGTGCTGCCGGGCCTCACCGACGTAGCGGTGCGGAGGGTGGAGCTGACCTCCGCCGCCGGGCTCACCCTGCTGCACATCAGCCCGCCGCTGCGGCGCGGGGTCCAGGTGGGCCTGAAGGAGGTGCTGGACCGCGCCGGCGCCGCCGCCGGACTGCTGCTGCTCTCGCCGCTGTTCGGCCTCATCGCCGCGGCCATCCGGCTCGGTTCCAAGGGGCCGGTGTTCTACCAGCAGATCCGGCACGGGCTGGACTGCGTGCCCTTCACCATGTGGAAGTTCCGCACGATGGTGACGGACGCCGACGACCGCAAGCCCGAGCTCGCCACCGCCAACGAGAACGACGGTCTGATGTTCAAGATGCGCCGCGACCCGCGCGTCACACGGGTCGGGCGGATCCTGCGCCGCTGCTCGCTGGACGAACTCCCGCAGCTGATCAACGTGTTGCGCGGCGAGATGTCGCTGGTCGGCCCACGTCCCCCGCTGCCGGAGGAGGTCGCCCGCTACGACGAGGTCGCGCTGCGCCGGCTGTCGGTGAAGCCCGGCCTGACCGGCCTGTGGCAGGTCAGCGGGCGCTCGGACCTCTCCTGGGACGAAACGCTTCAGCTGGACCTGCGCTACGTCGACAACTGGACCTTCACCAGCGACGTCGACGTGATGGCCCGCACCTTCCGGGCCGTCGTGGACGGCCGCGGGGCGTACTGAATGTCAGACCGCGAAATCGTCCCTCCACCAGCGGTACGTGGCGGCGATCCCGTCCCGCAGCGGGATCTCCGGCTTCCAGCCGAGGGCGGTGAGGCGGGAGACGTCCAGCAGTTTGCGCGGGGTGCCGTCGGGCTTGGAGGTGTCCCAGGCGACGGCACCCTCGTAGCCGGTGACCTCCCGTACGGTCTCGGCCAGTTCACGGATCGTCAGGTCGTCGCCGCAGCCGATGTTGACCGGCTCCTCGCCGTCGTACGAGCGCAGCAGCACCGCGCAGGCGGCGGCGAGGTCGTCGACGTGCAGGAACTCCCGGCGCGGACTGCCCGACCCCCAGAGCACCACCTCGGGGGCGCCGTCGCGTCGCGCCTCGTGGAAGCGGCGGATGAGCGCGGGCAGCACGTGCGAGGTCTCGAGGTCGAAGTTGTCGCCGGGGCCGTACAGGTTGGTGGGCATCGCGGAGACGAACGAGGCGCCGTACTGCCGCCGGTAGGACTGCACCTGGACGATGCCGGCGATCTTGGCGAGCGCGTACGCCTCGTTGGTCGGCTCCAGGGGGCCGGTGAGCAGGGCGTCCTCGGAGATCGGCTGCGGCGCGTGCTTGGGGTAGATGCACGAGGAGCCGAGGAAGAGCAGCCGGCCCACCCCGGCCGCGTGCGCCCCCGCGATCACGCTCAGCTGGATGCGCAGGTTGTCCTCGAGGAACTGCACCGGGTAGGTGCTGTTGGCCATGATGCCGCCGACCTTGGCGGCCGCCAGCACCACCGCGTCGGGACGCCGCTCCTTCAGGAACGCCTCGGTGCGCGCCGCGTCGCGCAGGTCGAGTTCGCCGCGGCCACGGGTGATCACCTCGTGCCCGTCCGCGGTCAGCCGCCGGGTCACCGCCGATCCGACCAGACCACGGTGGCCCGCGACGAAGATCCGGGCGCGGTCGGGCAGGAGTGCGTTCGCTTCGCTCATGGAAGCGGATTCTGCCAGCAGGGTTCACCCCACCGGGGGTGATTCCAAACATCAGTACGCAAAAGAAACATAACCGACCCAAGGGGGGAGATCGCATGGGCAAGAGCGCCCTGATCACCGGTGTGACCGGCCAGGACGGCTCCTACCTCGCGGAGCTGCTGCTGGACAAGGGCTACACGGTGCACGGCCTCGTCAGACGGTCGTCCAGCTTCAACACCGAGCGGATCGACCACATCTACCAGGGGCCGCAGGAGGCGAACCGGTCCTTCGTGCTGCACCACGCCGACCTCGCCGACGGCGTGGCCCTGGTGAACCTCCTGCGCGACCTGCGGCCCGACGAGGTCTACAACCTGGGCGCCCAGTCCCATGTGCGCGTGTCCTTCGACGCCCCGCTCTACACCGGGGACGTCACCGGTCTCGGCTCGATGCGGCTGCTGGAGGCGGTGCGGGCCAGCGGCGTGGAGACCCGGATCTACCAGGCCTCGTCCTCCGAGATGTTCGGCGCCACCCCGCCGCCGCAGAACGAGCGGACGCCCTTCCACCCCCGCAGCCCGTACGGCTGCGCCAAGGTCTACGGCTACTGGGCGACGGTCAACTACCGCGAGGCGTACGACATGTTCGCGGTCAACGGCATCCTCTTCAACCACGAGTCCCCGCGCCGCGGCGAGACCTTCGTGACCCGCAAGATCACCCGTGCCGTCGCCCGCATCAAGGCCGGTCTGCAGGACCGGCTCTACCTGGGCAACCTCGACGCCGTCCGGGACTGGGGCTACGCCCCCGAGTACGTCGACGCGATGTGGCGGATGCTCCAGCGCGACCAGCCGGACGACTACGTGGTCGCCACCGGCGAGGCCGCCACGGTGCGGCAGTTCGTGGAGACCGCGTTCGCGCACGTGGACCTCGACTGGGCGGAGTACGTCCGCTACGACCCCAAGTACGAGCGCCCCAGCGAGGTCGACGCGCTGATCGGCGACGCGAGCAAGGCGGAGGAACTCCTCGGCTGGAAGCCCTCGGTACGGGTCGACGAACTGGCCCGGATCATGGTCGACGCCGACCGCAAGCAGGTCGAGGACCAGCTCGCCGGGGTGACCGTGCGCATCGACCGCTGAACACGGCCCGGGGTACGTCGCGTTAAGCCATGGCAACGTCCCGCCGAGCCAAGAGTGAACACAATTTCGTCAAACTTTCACGCGAGGAGCTTCACAGACCCCTACGCTGCCGTCCACAGGCGGGCGAATGGGCCGCTTGTGCACGAGTGAGGCCTTGGGGGGCACATGCGAAGACTTGGGGCGATGACCGCCGCCGGGACACTGGTGGCGGGGGCACTGGCAGGGGTGGGGGTGGCCGCGGCTCCGGCCGCGACCGCACTCACCCCGCCGGTCGCGATGACCGCGGACGAACTGCCGACCTGGCAGACCAACGGCATCGTCTGGGCGATGGCCCAGTCGGAGGGGGTCGTCTTCGCCGGCGGCACCTTCTCCACCGTCCGCCCGCCCGGCAGCGGCGCGGGCACCAACGAGCAGTCCGCGGTGAACTTCGCGGCGTTCGACGCCGCGACCGGCGCACCGACCGACTGCCGGCTGTCGTTCACGATCGGCCCGGGCAGCACGGCCACCGTGCGCGCCCTGGCCGTCTCGCCGGACGGCGGCACCCT
This sequence comes from Streptomyces sp. NPDC008238, assembly GCF_042956445.1. Lineage (NCBI taxonomy): Bacteria > Bacillati > Actinomycetota > Actinomycetes > Kitasatosporales > Streptomycetaceae > Streptomyces > Streptomyces sp. NPDC008238. The sequence goes on from NZ_JBIBGK010000012.1 coordinate 181,896, forward strand.
CTACGCGGGTGGATACTTCAGCGCCGTCAACGGCGTCCAGGTCAACAGCCTGGCCGCCATCGACATCGCGACGTGCACGCCGGTCGCCTCCTTCCACCCGGGGATCTCCGCGACCGTACGGGCGCTGGACGTGACAGCGGACAGCGTCTACATGGGCGGCGACTTCACCACCGTCGCCGGCCAGTCCCGGCGGTACTTCGCGGCGCTGACCACCGCGGGGGCCCTCAAGCCCTGGGACCCGCAGGGCGACGAGCCCGGGCGGGCCGTCCAGGCCGCCCGGGACGGCTCCCACGTGATGATCGGCGGTGACTTCGACACCGTCGGCGGCAGCAACTCGCACGCCCTGGCGGTCGTCGACACCGGAACCGGCGCGCTGACGAAGGCGTACCCGGTGGGCTTCTTCCCGGCCACCTCGGTCGTCAAGGACATCACGGACGACGCGACGGGCCTGTACGTGGCCAACGAGGGCACCGGCGGCGGTGTCTTCGACGGCCGCACCGCCTTCGACCTCAGCGACTTCGACCAGCGCTGGCGCGACACCTGCCTCGGCGCGACGCAGTCGCTCGCGGTCTACCGGACGGTGCTGTACAGCGGTTCGCACGCGCACGACTGCAGCAGCATGGGCGAGTTCCCCAACCAGCGGCGCAAGCACCTGCTGGCGCAGTCGGTGGACGACCCGAAGCTGCTCGGCTGGTTCCCCGACACCAACGACGGCCTCGGGGAGAGCATCGGGCCGCGGGTGATGTCCGTGTCGTCCACGGGCGGCAGGGACTACCTCTGGGTGGGCGGCGAGTTCACCACCGTCCAGGGCGCCCCGCAGCAGGGCCTGACCCGCTTCTCCGACGGTCCCGACACCGGCAACCCGACGACGCCGGAGGCGAGCGCGGCGAGCCTGGCGGCCGGGCAGGTCAAGGTGAGCTGGCAGGCGAGCCTGGACGACGACGACAGCGCGCTGTCGTACAGGGTCTACCGGGACGGCTCCGCCACCCCGGTGTACACCACCTCCGGCAACTCGCTGCCCTGGGTGCGGCCGCAGCTCAGCTTCACCGACACCGGGCTGACCGTGGGCTCCACCCACAGCTACCGGGTCAGCGCGAGCGACGGCACCAACACCAGCCCGCTGTCCTCCACCGCCACGGCCACCGTGGCGAGCGGCAGCAACAGCTACGCCGCGGCGGTGCTCTCCGACGGCGCCAACCTGTACTGGCGCTACGACGAGAGCGGCGGCACCTTCGCCGCCGACGCCTCCCCCGCGGACGACAACGGCGACTACGTCGGCGGCCCGTCGTACCGGCAGAGCCCGGGCGCGGTCAGCGGTTCCAGCACGGCGATCGGCTTCAACGGCTCCAGCCAGTGGGTCTACAGCGACCGCAGCCACCCGCGTCCGGCGGCCTTCAGCGTGGAGTCGTGGTTCAGGACCACCACGACCTCGGGCGGCAAGATCGTCGGCTTCGGCAACGCCACCACGGACACCAGCAGCCAGTACGACAAGCACGTCTACATGACCAACAACGGGCGGCTGGTCTTCGGCGTCTACACCGGCGCCACCAACACCATCACGAGCGGCACCGCCTACAACGACGGCGCCTGGCACCACGTGGTGGCCACCCAGGGCGCCGACGGCATGAAGATGTACGTCGACGGCACCCTCGCCGGCAGCAACCCGCAGACCTCCAACGAGAACTACACCGGTTACTGGCGAGCGGGCGGCGACAACCTCAACGGCTGGCCGGACCAGCCCTCCAGCGGCTACTTCAGCGGGCAGATCGACGAGACCGCCGTCTACCCGTCCGTGTTGACGGCCACCCAGGTCGCCCACCACTTCGCCCTGGCGAGCGCCCCGGCCGACACCGTCACCACGCTCACCCCGGCCGAGGACACCTACGTCAACGCCGGAGCCCCCTCCGCCAACTACGGCACCTCGGGCTCGCTGGCCGTCCGCGGCAGCTCGGCGTACCTGACGTACCTGCGCTTCAGCCTGCCGCCGGCCCCGGCCGGCCAGACCCTGAAGAGCGCCGTGCTGCGGGTCATGACCAGCAGCGACCCGACGGCGGGCACCAACGACACCGTCTCCGTCGTGCCCGTCACGGGCGCGTGGACGGAGACCGGGGTCGCGTACAACAGCCGGCCGGCACTGTCCTCGACCGTGCTGGGCACGCTGAGCGGTGCGACGACGGTGTCGACGTCGTACACGGTGCCGCTGGACGTCTCCCAGCTCGGCGGCTCCCTGGGCGGCTCCTACGCCCTGGCGCTGACCAGTACGGGCACCGACGCCATGTGGCTCTGGTCGCGTCAGGCGGCGTCGCAGGCGAACGGGCCGCGGCTGGTGCTCACCTTCGGTTCATAACGGCGTCCTGCCCGACGTGCGGCCCCCGGCGGGGACGGATCACCTCGATCGCGTCTCCCCGGGGGCCGCCCGCGTACACCGCCGGAGGCCGAAAGTGGCCGCCGGGGTCTCCTCCGGACCGCCTGTCCCGGCGTACGCTGCCGGGGCAGGCGGTCCGTTCCCGCACCGCCGGGGGCGGCAAGGGCTGGGGGGCTCATGCGCACTTGGGGAAGACTTTCCGCTGCACTCGTTCTGACATCGGCATCGCTGGCGGGCGCCGGGGTGGCGGTGGCACCGACCGCCGGGGCGCTCACACCGCCCGTGGCCATCACCGCCGACCCGCTGCCGACCTGGCAGACCAACGGCGTGGTGTGGGCGATGGCCCACCAGGGGAGCACGGTCTTCGCGGGCGGGACCTTCTCCACCGTCAGGTCCTCCGGCTCCGGCGGCACCACGCAGTCCGCCGTGAACTTCGCGGCGTTCAACGCCGCCACCGGCGCCCCGACCGGTTGCCGGCTCTCCTTCACCATCGGCTCGGGCAGCGCCACCGTACGCGCTCTCGAGGTCTCGCCGGACGGGCGGACGCTGTACGCGGGCGGCTGGTTCAACGCCGTCAACGGCGTGGCCGTCAGCAGCCTCGCCGCGATCGACATCGCGAGCTGCACGCCCATCGCCTCCTTCCGGCCCTCCTTCTCGGCGACCGTACGGGCGATCGACGTCAGCGACGACACCGTGTACGTGGGCGGTGACTTCACCTCGGTGGCGGGCCAGTCCCGGCAGCGGTTCGCGGCGCTGTCGACGGCCGGCGCGCTGCGCGCCTGGAACCCGGGCGCGGACAAGCCGGGCCGGGCCGTCCAGCTGAGCCCGGACGGCGCGCACGCGGTGATCGGCGGTGACTTCGACACCGTCGGCGGCACCGGCTCGCACGCCCTGGCCGTGGTCGACACCGACACCGGCGCCCTGACCAGGGCCTACCCGGTGGGCTTCATCCCGGCCACGTCGGTGGTCAAGGACCTCACCGCGGACGCCACCGCGGTCTTCACCGCCAACGAGGGCACCGGCGGCGGTGTCTTCGACGGCCGCATCGCCCTGAACACCGCTGACTTCGGGCAGCGCTGGCGGGACAACTGCCTTGGCGCCACACAGTCCGTCGAGGTCTACCGGACCGTGCTGTACAGCGGTTCGCACGCCCACGACTGCAGCAGCATGGGGGCCTTCCCCAACCAGCGGCGCAAGCACCTGCTCGCGCAGTCGGTGGACGACCCGACGCTGCTGCCGTGGTTCCCGGACACCAACGACGGCATCGGCGAGGGCCTCGGCCCGCGGGTGATGACCGTGGCCTCCTCCGGGGGCACCGACTACCTGTGGGTGGGCGGGGAGTTCACCACCGTCGCCGGCGCCGCCCAGCAGGGCCTGACCCGCTTCGCCTCCGGCCCGGACACCGGGGCGCCGAGCGTGCCCGAGGTGAACGTGGCGAGCATCCGGCCGGGCCAGGTCTCCGTGCGCTGGCGGACCAGCCTCGACCTGGACGACGGGCCGCTGACCTACCGCGTCTACCGCAACGGCTCCACCACGCCGATCCACACGGCCACCGGTTCCTCCCTGCCGTGGGCCCGCCCGCAGCTGACCTTCACCGACACCTCGGTCACCGCGGGCAGCACCTACTCGTACCGGGTCACCGCGAGCGACGGCACCAACACCAGCGCCCTGTCCCCCGCCCAGTCGGTGACCGCCGCCTCGTCGGCCCAGGCGTACCCGGCCCGGGTGCTCGCAGACGGTGCCACGCTGTACTGGCGCTACGACGAGGCCTCCGGCCAGTTCGGCGCCGACTCCTCCCCCGGCGACGACAACGCGGTCTACCTCAACGGACCGTCGTACCGGCAGACCCCGGGCGCCGTCGCCGGAAGCACCGCCATGGGCTTCAACGGCACCAACGACTACGCCTACAGCGACGCCCGCCACGGCCGCCCGGCCGCGTACAGCGTCGAGACCTGGTTCCGGACCACGACCACGGCCGGCGGCAAGCTCATCGGCTTCGGCGACCGCAACGTCGACGACAACCTGAGCGGCAGCTACGACAAGCACGTCTACATGACCAACAACGGGCGCCTGGCCTTCGGGGTGTACAACAACGGCGCCCGCACCATCACCACCACCGGCACCTACAACGACGGCGGCTGGCACCACGTCGTCGCCACCCAGGGCAGCGGCGGCATGCGGCTGTACGTGGACGGCGCCCTCGCCGGCACCGATCCGACCACCACCAGCCAGAACTACTCGGGCTTCTGGAGGGTCGGCGGCGACAACCTCAGCAGCTGGCCCAACCGCCCCACCAGCAACTACTTCGCCGGGCAACTGGACGAGACGGCCGTCTACCCGTCGGTGCTGACGGCCGCCCAGGTCGCCGACCACCACGCGCTGGGTACCGAGGGCGGCGGCACTCCCCCGGAGTCCGAGGTCACCGTCGAGGCGAACGAGGACTCGTACGTCAACGCGGGCGCCCCGTCGTCCAACTACGGCACCTCGGGCTCGCTGGCGGTGCGCGGCAGCTCGGCGTACCTGACCTACCTGCGTTTCGCCCTGCCCTCCGCACCCGCCGGGACGGTGCTGAAGAGCGCGCGGCTGCGGGTGCACACCAACTCCGACGCGAGCGCGGGGACGGCCGACAGCGCGAGCGTCGTCCCGGTCACCGGGAGCTGGACGGAGACCGGCGTGACGTACGCCAACCGGCCCGCGCTGTCCTCCTCGGCGCTCGGCACGCTCACCGGGGCCACGGCGGCCCAGAGCACGTACGAGACGGCACTGGACGCCGGCGCGCTCGCCGGGGCGCTGGGCAGCTCCTACGACCTCGCGGTGACCAGCACGGGCACCGACGCGCTGTGGCTGTGGTCGAGCGAGGCGGCGGGGGCGGCCAACCACCCCGTTCTCGTACTGACATTCGGCGCACCTTAGTGCTCACATTTTCTTCAAACACCGTCCATCAGCCGTATGTCAACCCATACCCTGCGGTGCACGGGCGGCCAAGTGGGACGCTCGGGGGCATTGGGGCCTTGGGGGGCACATGCGCAAGCTCAGATCCATCTCCGCCGCCTTGACCATGGCGGCGGGGTCTTTGGCGGCGGGGGCCGTCGCGCCACAGCCGGCGGTGGCGCTGACGCCGCCGGTGGCGCTGACGGCCGACAGCCTGCCGACCTGGCAGACCAACGGCATCGTCTTCGCCATGGCGCAGGCGAACGGCACCGTCTTCACCGGCGGCACCTTCTCCTCGGTCCGCCCGTCCGGAGAGGCGGCGGGCGGTCCGAACGAGCGGGAGGCGGTCAACTTCGCCGCCTTCGACGCGGCGACCGGCGCGCCCACCGACTGCAGGCTGTCCTTCACCGTCGGCTCCGGCACGGCGACCGTGCGGGCGCTCGCCGTGTCGCCGGACGGGGCCACGCTGTACGCGGGCGGCTTCTTCGGCGCGGTCAACGGCACACCGGTCAGCAGCCTCGCCGCGATCGACATCGCCACCTGCACCGTCAGGACGGACTTCGCGGTCGCGGTCAACGCCACCGTCCGGGCGCTGGCCGCCACCGCCGACACCGTCTACCTGGGCGGCGACTTCAGCTCCGTCGACGGCCAGCCGCACGACGACTTCGCCGCCGTCACCACCACCGGCGACGTCACCTCCTTCACCGCCAACGCCGACGCGCCGGGCCGTGCGCTGGAGATCACCCCGGACGGGGCGAACGTCGTCATCGGCGGCGACTTCGACCGCGTCAACGGCACCTCCTCGCACGCCCTGGCCGTGGTCGACGCGACGACCGGCGCCGTGGTGAAGGGCTACGGGTCCTCCTTCATCCCGTCGACGTCGGTCGTCAAGGACATCACGACCGACGCCACCGGGGTCTACACGGGCAACGAGGGCACCGGCGGCGGTGTCTTCGACGGCCGCATCGCGCTCAACCTCAGCGACTTCAACCAGCGCTGGCGCGACACCTGCCTCGGCGCCACCCAGTCCGTCGAGGTCTACAAGTCCGTGCTGTACAGCGGCTCGCACGCGCACGACTGCAGCACCATGAACGAGTACCCGAACCAGCGCCGCAAGCACCTGCTCGCCGAGTCCGTCGACAACCCCGCGAAGCTGGGATGGTTCCCCGACACCAACGACGGCCTGGGCGAGGGCATCGGCCCGCGCGCCATGTCCCTCTCCTCGTCCGGCGGCACCGACTACCTGTGGGTCGGCGGCGAGTTCACCACCGTCAACGGCGTGGCCCAGCAGGGCCTGACCCGCTTCTCCTCGGGTCCGGACACCGGCGTGCCGACCACCCCGAACGTCAACGCCTCCAGCGTCACCCCGGGCTCGGTCAAGGTCCGCATCCAGACCAGCCTGGACCTGGACGACAGCTCGCTGACCTACCGCGCGTACAAGAACGGCGCCGCCACGCCCGTGTACACCACGACGGCCTCCTCGCTGCCATGGGTGCGGCCGCAGCTGACCTGGACCGACACCGACGTGACGGCGGGCGCCACCTACACCTACCGGGTCACCGCGAGCGACGGCACCAACACCACCGTCAAGTCGCCGACCCAGACGGTCACCGCGGCGACCACCCCCGAGGCGTACCCGACCCAGGTGCTCGCCGACGGTGCCACGCTGTACTGGCGCTACAACGAGACCGCCAACACCTTCGTCGCCGACAACTCGCCCGCCGACGACGGCGGCAACCACGTCGGCGGCCCGACCCGCGGCGTCAGCCCCGGCGCGCTCGCCGGCAACACCAGCACCGCCGTGACCTACAACGGCACCACGCAGTGGTCGTACAGCGACGCCAAGCGCAACCGGCCGTCCGCGTACAGCATCGAGACCTGGTTCCGGACGACGACCACCACCGGCGGCAAGATCGTCGGCTTCGGCGACCGGACGACGGAGGCCAGCGCCACCACCGACAAGCACGTCTACATGACCAACGCGGGCCGGCTGGTCTTCGGGGTGCGCAGCGGCAGCAACCGCACCATCACCAGCTCCGGGGCCTACAACGACGGCGAGTGGCACCACGTCGTCGCCACCCAGGGCTCGAACGGCATGCGGCTGTACGTCGACGGCTCGCTCCAGGCGTCGAACTTCCTGATCACCGGCGGCAACGACTACGTGGGCTACTGGCACGTCGGCGGCGACAACCTCTCGGGCTGGACCAGCCGCCCGACGAGCAACTACTTCGCCGGCTCCATCGACGAGACCGCGATCTACCCGAGCGTGCTGTCGGCGTCGCAGATCGCCCAGCACTACAACCTGGGGAAGAACGGATGACCCACCCGCCCCGCCGGGTCGCCACCGCCGCCGCCGCCGTCCTCGTGACGGCGGCGGCGGTGCTGCTCACCGGCTGCTCCGGCGGTTCGGACGGCAAGGACGCCGCGGCCGCGCCCACCCCCGCGCCGACCGCCGCCGCCTCGATCTCCGCCGAACCGACCACACCCACCGACCCCGCCTCCGACGCCGTCCCGAGCGGGCCCAAGCTCCCCCAGGACGAACTGACCCCGGCCACCGGCTCCTTCACCAAGAAGGAGAAGGGCTACCTGTCGGGCCGGGTGCCCAAGGGCACCGACCCCGCGGCCGTGCTGCAGCTGGGCCAGGAGACCTGCGACCGCATCGCCCGGGTCGCCGAGGTCGACGAGGACGCCGCGATCGGCGGCATCATCACCGGGCAGATCGGCGGCGCCAAGGGCGCCGTCACGCACCTGTGCCCGGACCAGCGCGACGTCCTGGCGGCCGCCGAGACCGGCTTCGCCGACGGCTCCTACACCGTGGGCGCCAGGGCGAAGGCGGGCAGCGTCGTCGTGCCCGGCACCTACCGCGCCCTGACCCCCACCAAGGACTGCACGTGGACGGCCGGGACGAAAACCGGCACGACCCACAAGGTCACCATCACCGCGGCCACGAGGACCTTCGACTCGCGAGGCTGTTTCGCCTGGGCACGGGAGGGCCGATGACGGAGCTCGTGAGCAGGCTGCCGGTCGTGGTGGCGATCCCCACCAAGAACGAGGCGGAGAACATCGCCACCACGGTGGGCTCGGTCATCGACCACTTCGAGGCCGTGGTGGTCGTCGACTCCGACAGCACCGACGACACCCGCGCCATCGCCGAGTCGCTGGGCGCCCAGGTCGTCCCCTACACCTGGGACGGCAAGTACCCCAAGAAGAAGCAGTGGTGCCTGGACAACGTCCACCCGGACATCCCCTGGCTGCTGTTCCTCGACGGGGACGAGGTGCCCACGCCGGAGCTGATCGACGAGCTCCGCGAGGTCTTCGCACGGCAGCCCGTCCTGCCGGCGGCCTTCGACATCCCGCTGCTGTACTGGTTCGCCGGGCGGCCGCTGCGGCGCGGCCACACCGTGGTCAAGCGGTCGCTGCTGGACCGCACCCGGGTGGCGTACCCGGAGGTCGACGACCTGGGCGCGCCCGGCATGGGCGAGCAGGAGGGCCACTACCAGCCGCGCGCGGACGGGCCGGTGGGGCAGCTCAGGGGCCGGATCGAGCACCGCGACCTGGACCCCGTGCGCACCTGGTTCGACCGGCACAACCGCTACTCGGACTGGGAGGCCTGGCTGGAGCACCACCCGGGCGCCAAGGAGCAGGTGCGGGGGCTGAAGACGCGGCAGGGACGGATCTTCCAGAAGGTGCCGTTCAAGCCGCTGCTCTTCTTCGGCTACACCTACCTCGCCCGGCGCGGCTTCCTCGACGGCCGCGCCGGCTTCGACTACGCCCTCGCGCTCAGCTTCTACCGCTGGCAGATCGGGGTGAAGACGCGGGAGGACGTTCCTTCGTAGCCGTCCCGTACACCTCCTGGAGGACGTCGAGGACGGCGTCGAGCGAGAGCTCGTCCCGGATGAGGCGCCAGGCGGCCCGCGCGGCCGTCTGGTTCGCCTCCGTCCCGAGCAGTTCCAGGACCGCCTTCCCGATGTCCTCGGGGCGGTGCACGACCCGTCCGGCGCCGGCCCGTTCGATGTCGGGGGCGAGGCCGTTGGACTCCCGCACGACGACGGGCGTGCCCACCGACATCGACTCCAGCAGCGACATCGCGAACGGCTCGTCCACGGACGGCAGGACGTAGACGTCGGCCGCGCGGAAGGCCTCCAGCGCCTCGGCGTGGCTGAGCGGGCCGACGTGCCGCACGGACTTCTCCACGCCCAGCGTGCGCACGGTCTCCAGGGTGCCGGCCAGCTCGCCGGAGTCCGGTCCGGCGAGGACGAAGCGGGCGTCCGGGTACTGCTCCAGCACCTCGGGGATCGCCTCCGCGAAGGCCCGGGGGCGCTTGCGGGTCTGGAAGCGGGCCAGGTAGAGCACGGTCGGCGGGCCGCTGCGGACCCTCGGCTGGTGCAGCGCGGTGCCGTTGGGCATCCGTACGGGACGGGCCAGGTTGCCCGCGCCCACGACCGCCTCCAGGTCGCTGCGCTCCCACTCCGTCAGGTGCAGCACGGCGTCGGCCCGGCGCAGCAGCCGCTTGGTGGCGAGCGCGTCGAGCACCTTGGCCAGCGGCTTGTCGCTGGGGTCGACCATCCCGTGGGTCTGCAGCACCAGCGGCCGCCCGCACCGCAGCGCGGCCATCGCGACCGGCAGGGTGATCAGGTCGCGCATGAGGTGGACGTGGACGACGTCCGCCGAGCGCACCAGCCGCGTGGCACCGGCGAGCAGGGACGGCGAGGTGATCCCGGAGACCTCGAAGCGGGGCAGCACGTGCCGGGCCCGGTAGATCCGCGCGGGCACCCCCTCCACCTCTTCCGGCAGCGCGCCCTCGGGGAAACCGTCGCCCAGGGTGACGAGTTCGGCGTCGACACCGCGGCCGCGCAGCCCCCGGGCGAGGTTGAGGGCGACCCGGGTGGGGCCGCCGAAGGCGTTGGTGGGCGTGTGCAGGGTGACGACGTGCAGCACCTTCACGGCTGGCGCTCCTTCACGGCTGCGGTTCTTCACGGTTGGCGCTGCTTCACGGTTGGCGCTGCTTCACGGTTGGCGCTGCTTCACGGTTGGCGCTGCTTCACGGCTTCGGCTGCTTCACGGCTTCGGCTGCTTCACGGCTGGGGCTCCTTGAGCGTCCGGGTGCCGTCGGCGGTGTACAGGGTGAGTTCGGGCAGGTCCTTCGACAGGACGGTGCCGGCGCCGACGACGGCGTGGCGGCCCACGGTCACCCCGGCGAGCACGACGGCGCGGGCGGCGACCCAGGCGCCGTCCTCCACCGTGATCGGCGCGTTGCGGTAACGGAAGTCGACGGTGCGGTGGTCGTGGCTGCCGGTGCACAGCAGCGCCTCCTGGGAGACGCACACGTCGCTGCCGATCGTGATGGGTTCCAGGTTGAGCAGCCAGGCGCCCTCGCCGATCCACGCACGGTCGCCGACCGTCAGCTTCCAGGGCCACAGCACCCGGACGCGGTGCCGGATCAGCACCCCCTCGCCGATGGTGGCGCCGAAGGCCCGCAGGATGGCCACCCGCAGCCGGGCCGGGCAGAACCAGGCGGAGAACACGGTGTTCATCACCGCGAACCACAGCGCCTGGACGGCCTTGCCCCGTCCCTTGTCGTACCCGGCCAGTGTGAAGGCCGACAGATCACGTGCCGTCACGGACGCACCCCCAAGAACCCCCGTCCCGTGTGCCCTCCCCGGCACCGTTCGCACAGATTATCCGTGGACACGCTTCCGGGGAGGCAGGATCTATAGACTGCGCGAGGGGAATCGTTGGGGGGCTGTTGCATGGCCGTTCAGGCACACGAAATCCAGCCGCGCGGAATCCCGTCGCGCGGGCCCGGCGGTCCGGGGGGTCCGACGGGGCCGGGGGGCCGGGCGGGTACGGGCGCGGCGGCGGGGGGCGTCGAGGTCCCGGCGGTCTCGCCACGGGCGCTGCTCTCCCGCGCGCTGGCCGTACCGCTGATCCTGGGGCTGGGCCTGTTCCTGCCCGCGGTGGTCGCCGTGCAACCGGGTCCGGGCGTGCGCGACGGCGTCTTCTGGCTGCAGATGGTGCTCACCTGCTACTCCGGCATCCGGCTGGCGGTGATGGCGCTGACGGCCCACCGCAAGCTGATCCAGGGCTCGTTCTGGCTCTTCGTGTACGTGGCGATGGGCGTCGCCCCGCTCGTGCAGGACGTCCTCGACCAGACGCCGACGCCGGTCGTCGGCACCCGGGCGGACCTGCTGGTCGCGGTGGCGCTGGTGCTGATCGGCTGCGCGGCCTTCGACGTCGGCGCCCTGCTCTCGCGGCACCGGCCGATCCGCCGGGCCCGGCGCAGGGACCGCTCCGCCTCCTTCCACCGCAGGCGGGTGTTCCTGCTGGTGGCGATCGCCTTCGTCGGCAGTGCGCTGCTGGTGGCCAAACTGGGCGGCCCCGCGGTGTTCTTCAGCAGCCGCCAGGCCATCACCGACACGATCCGGGCGGACGGCGCGGCCTCCGCGGAGTCCAACGTCGGTTCCGCCTTCCTGCGCGGCTTCGGCACCGTCCCCGCGCTGCTGGCGCTGCTGGTCTTCACCCGCTGGCTGGTGACCTCGCGGCGGGCCCGCCGCAGGCCGCTGGTGATCGCCACCTGGGGTGCCCTGGTGCTGCTCAACGGCGTCGTCAACAATCCCATCAGCAACCCGCGTTACTGGTTCCTGACAGTGCTCTTCTCGTTCCTGTTCACGGCCTTCCCCAAGAGCCCCACGATGTACCGGACGGCCCTGGCGCTGGGCGTGCTGGCGGCGCTGGTCGTCTTCCCGTTCGCCGACCGCTTCCGCTACGACGACGACGGCTACAAGCCGGTGCAGACCACGTCCGTCTTCGAACCGCTGGCGATCAAGGACTACGACCAGATCGGCATGTTCGCCAACACCATCACCTTCTCGGACTCCGGCCCCGGCCACTTCTACGGCCGCCAGCTCGCCGGCTCCGCGTTCTTCTTCGTGCCGCGGTCGGTCTGGCAGGGCAAGCCCCGCGACACCGGCGTCATGATCGGCCAGTGGATGGGGATGAAGAACGTCAACCTCTCCTCCCCCATGTGGGCCGAGGTCTGGATCGACTTCGGGGCCGGTGGCGTGGTCGTGGGCTTCGTCGCCCTCGGCTACCTCGCCGCCCGCGGCGACCGCCGCTACGCCCTGCGCACCTCGGTGGACCCGCGCCCGGGCAATGTGATGGCGATCGTCATCCCGCTCGTCGCGGGCTACTCCTTCATCCTCCTGCGCGGCCCGCTGCTCCAGGCCTCGGGCCGCATCGGGGTCGCCCTGATCTGCTTCGCCCTCGTCACGACCCTGCGCTCGGACGAGCGCAAGCAGCTGCGCTGAGGGGGCCGTTCGGGCCGTGCGCGGCGGGTCAGCGCCCGGCCGCGCCCGCCGCCGGGGTGGTCAGGGCGTCGAGCGCGCGGCGCAGTTGCGTGCTGGAGGTGTGCACCGTGTACGGGAAGTAGACGACCTCGACGCCGACCGTGGCGAAGTCGCGCTCGAGCCTGGCCCCCTTCTCGGTGCCGCGCCAGTCGTCGCCCTTGAAGATGACGTCGAACCGGACCTGCTCCCAGGTCTCCAGCTTGTTCGGGACGGTCTCGACGAACGCCGCGTCCACGAAGCGCACGCTGCGGACGATCTCCAGCCGCTCGACGAGCGGTACGACCGGCGTACGCCCCTTGGCGAACGCGGCCATCTCGTCGGAGACCACTCCCGCGACGAGGTAGTCGCACTGACTGCGGGCGTGCCGCAGGATGTTCAGGTGGCCGACGTGGAACAGGTCGTAGACACCAGGTGCATACCCCACACGGTGCATGTTGCGAATCCCCCCACAGGAATACAACCGTTCCGCGAGTTGCGGAGTCTCAGACATTAGCGTGAAGCCAGTGTGTTTCTCTGGTGAACGGATAAGGTGAGCATCTGGTCACTTCTGGGGGGAAGGGGTCCTTCCGTGCCCGAGTTCAAGGGCCGCACTCTGCTACTCGTCTCCACCAACTACGCGCCCGAGCACACCGGCATCGGCCCGTACGCCACGCAGATCGCCGAGCACTGGGCGGCCGCGGACGGCGGAGGCGCCGAGGTCCACGTCCTGGCCGGCATGCCGCACTACCCGTCGTGGCGGCTCGACCCGGCGTACAAAGGCGTCTGGCGGATCGAGGAGCGGCGCGCCGGGGTGCGCGTGCACCGCAGGCGGCACACCGTGCCACCGCGTCAAACGGCCCTCACACGCGCCCTGTTCGAGGCCTCGGTCCTCGCCCACGGGCTCGTCGCGGCACCCCGCGTCCGGCCGGACGCGGTGGTGGCGCAGATGCCGAGCCTGGCCGGGGGTGTGGTCGGCGCGCGCATCGCCGCCCGGCACAAGGTGCCGTACGTGCCGATCGTCCAGGACCTGATGGGCGCCGCCGCCGCGCAGAGCGGCATCCGCGGCGGTGACCGGGCGGCGGCCGCCGCCGGGGCCGTGGAGGCGTACGCGCTGAAGCGGGCCACCCTGGTCGGGGTGATCCACGAGAGCTTCGTGGACAAGGTCGCCGCGATGGGGGTGGACCGCGGGCGCATCCGGCTGGTCCCCAACTGGTCGCACGTGGCGCGCCCCTCGCGGCCGCGCGAGGAGACCAGGGCCCGGCTGGGCTGGGGCCGGGAGCAGACGGTCGTGCTGCACTCCGGCAACATGGGGCTCAAGCAGGGCCTGGAGGTGCTGGTCGAGGCGGCCCGTCTCGACCCCTCGGTGCGGATCGTCCTGATGGGCGACGGCAACCAGCGCGAGCACCTGCGGGACCTCGCGGCGGACGTGCCGAACCTGGAGTTCGCGCCGCCCGCCGACGACGCGGACTTCCCCGACGTGCTGGCCGCCGCCGACGTCCTGGCGGTCACCCAGCGCGCCTCGGTGCTGGACATGAGCATCCCGTCCAAGCTGACCTCCTACTTCGCCACCGGGCGGCCGGTGGTCGCCTCCGTCGCCGCGGAGGGCGGCACCGCGCAGGAGGTGCTGCGATCCGAGGCCGGACTGCTGGTGGAACCGGAGGACCCGGGGGCGTTCCTGAAGGCCGTGCGCGCCCTCGCCCAGGACCCGGAGGCCGCCGCCGAACTCGGGGCCCGGGGGCCCGCGTACGTGACGGCGCACCTGAGTCGCGAGGCCGGACTGTCACGGATCAGCGCGCTCCTCGCGGAGGCACTGGACACGGCCGCAGAAGCTGTCGATCCTGAGGGGTCGGACGTATGGGGGGTTCCACGCACGTGAGTGATCAACCGCACGCATCGCAGATGTCCGAGGCCCACGACGAACCGGACCTCCTGCGCGACCAGTTCCGCCAGCTCGTCCGCTACCGCGCGCTGCTGGTGGTCGGTGTGCTGATCGGGCTGCTCGGCGGCGGATACCTGGCCGTCTCCGGCAAGGACACCTATGTGGCGACCAGCGAGGTCGTGCTGAGGGCCGCCACCGTCGACGAGTTCGCGGCCGGCGGCACGGCGCCCGACAAGGCGATCAACATCGGCACCGAACGGCAGACGGCGATGAGCAACGAGATCGCCAAGCGCGCCGCCAAGAAGCTGCACCTGCCGCAACGTTCCGTCTCCGCACTCCAGTCCGACCTCCAGGTCACCAACCCGCCCAACACACTGGTGCTGCGCTTCGCGTACACCTACAGCGACCCGGACCAGGCGGCCCGCCGCGCCAACGCGCTCACCCAGGCGTTCATGGACGCGCGCCGGGAGGCCACCGAGAACACGATCAAGAACACCGTCCACAACCTGCGCAAGCAGCTCGACCCGGTGGTCAAGCAGCGCAAGGAGCTCGACGAGCAGATCCTGCGGCTGGGCGAGGGCCCCACCCTCGACGCGGCCACCACCGTGCAGGCCACCCTCGTCGGCCGCATCTCCGAACTCAGCACCAACATCACCCGGTTGCAGACCCTCGACACCACGCCCGGCAAGTGGATCCGGGTCGCCTCCCCGCCGGCGGCGGCCTCCGGGCCCGGGCTGCCCATGATGCTCGGCCTCGGCGCGCTCGTCGGTGTCGCCATCGGCCTGCTGGCCGCCTGGGTACGGCTGGTCTTCGACCCCACCGCGCGCTCCGAGGGCGACGTGGTGCGGGCGCTGCGCGCACCGGTGCTGGGCACCCTGCCGCGCGGCAAGGGCGGCCCGCTGCTCGCCGTCGACAACGCCGACCCCCGGCTCGCCGAGGAGTTCCGCTCGGTCGCCTTCCGGCTCGCGTACGACCAGCGGTTCGCCGAGCACCGCCGGCTGCTGGTGGTCGCCCCGCGCGGCACCGGCGACGCGGCCGCCTCCGTCGCCGTCAACCTGTCCGCGTCCTTCGCCGAGATGGGCATGGAGGTGCTGCTGGTCGAGGCCGACCTGCGCACCCCCGGGCTGTCGGCGCGGCTGCGCTCGGCCGACGGCTCCCGGCCCGGCTGGGCCCGCTCCCCGCACCTGAGCGAGGGCGGCTGGCCGGCCGGCCTCCAAGTACCCATCGACGCGGGCGAGTCCGGCTCCTTCGACCTCGTGCCGGGACGCCGGGTGCGCAACGTGGCCCGGGCGCTGACCTCGTCGGCGACCAGCCGGCTGTTCGCGGAGGCGGACGCCCCGGGCGCCGCGGTGATCGTGCTGGCCCCCGCCGTCCTCACCTACGCCGACGCGCTCGCGCTGGCCGACCGCATCGACGGCGTCCTGGTCGTCGCCGACCCGCACGCGGTGCACCGCGCCGACCTCGACCGGGTGCGCCAGTTGATCAGCGGCGCCGGCAGCACCGTACTGGGTGCCGTCCTGCACACTTCGCCCGGCCGCGGCTGGTGGGCCCGGCGGGCGCGGAGGGCGGCGCGCAAGCGGAACGCCGCCGCCGCGCGGTCCGAGGCCGCCGCCGTCCCGGCCGCCGGGACCGCGTCCTCCGCGGACAGCGGCGTGAGCGTCGCGGCGACCTCCACGGCCAGGACGTCCCTCCCCTCCGCGGGCGACACCCCGGCGCCGACCACCGACACCATCCCGCTGCGCACGGTGACCCGGTGACGGTGCGCCCGGCGCCGGGCGCGAAGACCGCGATCGTCTGCTCCGTGCTCGACCAGGGCGTGGCGGCGCTCACGAACATCCTGGTGCTCGTGGTCGCCGCCCGGCTGTCCAGCGCCGCGGGGTTCTCGGTCTTCTCGATGGTCTACACCGTCTTCTCCGTGCTGCTGGGCGTGAGCGTGTCGTACGTCGGCCAGGCCCTGGTGCTGGAGCGGGGCGGGCCGGCCTCGGTGGCCGCCGCCTGCCGTTCGGCGGCGTCCTTCGTCGCGGTGGCGTCCACGGTGGCCGGGGCGGCCATGGCGGCGGTGCTCGCCTTCGTCCCCGGGCAGACGGCGTGGGCGCTGGCCGTGCTCGGCATGGTGCTCCCGCTGGTCCTCACCCAGGACGGGCTGCGCTACTGCTTCTCGGCCCTGCGACTGCCCCACCTCGCCCTCACCAGCGACGTGCTGCGGCTGGCCGTCGCGCTCCCCGCGCTCGCCCTGCAGCCGCACGGCGCCGGGCCCGCCCGGCTGGTGGCGGTGTGGGGGCTGTCCGCGGTTCCCGCGCTGCTCGCCGGCGCGGCCCTGCTGGCCCCCCGGCTGCGCGGCACCCGGGCCGACCTGCGGCGCTTCGTGCGCCGCGGCCACCTCGGGCAGCGCTTCGTCGTCGAGTACGGCGTGGGCAACGCCTCCAGCCAGCTCGCGGTGGTCGGCCTCGGCGTGTTCGCCAGCCCGCTCGCGGTGGGCGCGCTGCGCGGTACGACGACGCTCTTCGGCCCGATGAACGTCCTCTTCAACTCCGCCACCGCCTTCGGGCCCCCGCTTCTCAACCGGGTCCCGGGCATGCGCGGCCAGGTCCGGGCCACCGCCGTCCTCGCCGGCGTCCTCGCGGGCGTCGCCGCCGGCTGGACGGCCGTCCTCATGGCGCTGCCGGACCGCGCCGGCCGTGAACTCCTCGGCGAGACCTGGTCGGCGGCGTCCCGCCTGCTGCCCGCCACGGGCACGCAGTACGCCGCCATCGCCGCCGGCACCAGCGCCCTGCTCACCCTCCGCGTCCTGCGCCCGAAGGCCACCCTGCCGATCCAGGTGGTCTTCTCCCTCGCCTCGGTCGCCTTCATGATCGGCGGCTACGCCCTCGGCGGGGTCCTCGGCGCCGCCTGGGGCCTCGCCCTCGGCTCGGCCCTCAAGGCCCTGGTCCTCTGGGCCCGCATCGCCGTCGTCCGCCGCGAGGCCGCCCCGGCGGACGACCCCGAAACCCGCCCCGAACCGGCCCCCGCGTAGCGCCCGCCGGGGCTCCGGCCCCGTTCCGTGGCGGGTGACGGGTCCCGTCTCGCTCCCTCCGCTCGCACCGACGCGGGCTGCGGACGGGAGGGTGGGGCATCACCTTGTCTGCTGTGCGCGGCTAGGCACGTGGCGGGCGTTCAGGCGCCGGAGCGGGTCACCTTTCCATCGGCCTCGGGTCTCGTCGCCTCCCGCGGGTGCAGATGGCCGGTGACCACGCCTACTCCCGGCGGTGGGCGCGCCCGCCGTTACCTGCGTCTGCGGCTGCTTCGAGGTGCTGCAGGGCAGTCCGGGCGAGATCGGGCCCGCTTTCACCGGTACGGACAGCGAAACAGAGCCCGGTCTCACTCCCCGGGCAGCACCCCGAAGCACCCGCGGACGGCGACGAGACCGAACCGCCGGAGAGGAGACCCGCTCCGGCGCCTGAAGCCGGGCCACCCGTCCGCCGCCCCGCGCGGGCGTGCCCGCCTCACGGCCCCGGCGTCGGGGCGGGGTGCCGGTGGGTGGAGTGGGGGAACAGCGGGGCGGGGGACGGGAGGCGGCCGTCGGAGCCGGGGGCGCAGCGGCGGGCGATCAGGGCCGCGGCGTCCGGGAGGAAGGGTTCCAGCTCGCCGGCGAGGGTGCGGCAGGCGTGCACGAGGGCGGCCAGGACCGCGTCGAGGCGGTGTCCGGCGGAGGCGCTGCGGTGGCGGCGCTCGGCGCGGGCCAGTTCCCAGGGCCGGGTCTCGTCGATGCAGCGGTTGGCCTCGTCGACGATCCGCCACACGGCGGCCGCGGCACGCCGGAAGTCCACGTCGTGCAGCGCCGCCGCGACCGCCTCCGGCACCTCCTGACACACCGTCACCACGCCTTCCGTGCCGGGCTCGCCGGGCCCGTCCGCCGTGGGGACGACGCCGTCACGGAACCGGTGGACCATGGTCACCACCCGGTGCACCAGGTTGCCGAGCCCTCCGGCCAGGTCCGCGTCGGCGCGGGCGACCAGTCGTTCGCGGGTGAAGTCGGCGTCGCCGACCCGCGGCACCTCGCGCAGCAGCCACCAGCGCACGGCGTCGGTGCCGTGCTCGGCGGCGAGTTCCTCCGGGTCGACGGCCGGGCCTGCCGACTTGCTGATCTTGCGCCCCTCCACCGTCAGGTAGTCGTGGACGAGGATGTCCGTGGGCAGCGGCAGCCCGGCCGACAGGAGCATCGCGGGCCAGTACACGGCGTGGAAGCGCAGTACGCCCTTGCCCACCAGGTGCACGCGGCGCCCGTCGCCCGCCCACCACCGGTCGTACGCGCCGTCGCCCTCCCCCTCGGGGCCGCCGTAGCCGAGGCTGGTGACGTAGTTGCCGAGCGCGTCCCACCAGACGTAGATCACCTGCCCCGGGTCGCCGGGCACCGGGATGCCCCAGCCGCGGGCCCGGCTCTGGGAGCGGGAGACGGAGAAGTCGCGCAGTCCGCGCGCGAGCAGGGCGAGCACCTCGTTGCGGCGCGCGGCCGGTTCGATGCGCAGCCGGCCGTCCTCGATCAGCGCACGCAGCGCGTCGGTGTGGCGGGAGAGCCGGAAGAACCAGTTCTCCTCAGCGACGGTCTGCGGCTCGGTGCCGTGCTCGGCGCAGCACCCGCCGACCAGGTCGTCCGGGGTGTAGAACTGCTCGCAGCCCACGCAGTACAGCCCCTCGTAGTGCTCCCGGTAGAGGTCGCCCGCCGCGGCGCAGCGCCGCCACAGGCGCTCCACGCCGGCACGGTGGCGGGGGTCGCGGCTGGTGCGGATGAAGTCGTCCAGGGAGAGCGCGAGCGGTGCGTCCAGCGCGGCGAACGCGGCCGCGTTGCGGTCCACCAGGTCCTGGACGGGGATGCCCTCTGCCTCGGCGGCCAGCACGTTCTTCAGCGAGTTGTCGTCCGTGCCGCTGAGGAAGCGCACCGGTTCGCCGCGCTTGCGGTGGTGCCGGGCGAGCACGTCCGCCTGGACCAGTTCGAGCGCGAAGCCCAGGTGGGGGCGGGCGTTGACGTACGGGATCGTGGTGGTGACGTAGAAACGGGACGTCTGGGGTGCGGTCATCGGAACCTCCGGGAGTAACGGGGGCGGGGCTCCGACGCGCAAAAGGATCGAGGCCCCGGAAGGGGGCCTCGGAAGACGCGGACGCGTCCGGTGTCAGCGGCCCCGGGTGGGGGCCGTCATTCGCCGGTGGTACGGGTTCGCGATCATGCCTCGATGCTAGCAGCGGACGCGCTCAGCTCGCGGAACCATTTCGCGAGGAAGGCGACGAGGAAGAGCGTGTGCACCGCGAACAGCGCGGTGTACGCGGCGAGGAAGACCCGCGGCGCCCCGAGGGTGAGGAACACCAGGCAGAACACCCCGTAGTCGACGGGCAGCAACGCGACCGCGCGCAGCCGTGACGGCGCGGCGGCCGGGGCCGCCTGCCCGGCCGCGGGGGGCTTCGGCTTGAGCTTGTCCGCCAGCAGGCCGCCGCTGAAGGTCAGTACGGCGACGAACTGGAAGCCGAGCGGCAGCAGCAGCCAGCCCTCGGAGGGCAGGTCGAAGAAGCGGTGGAAGGAGATCAGGACGGCCGCGTGGATCGCGGTGATCTTCCCGGCGTCCACCACGTGGTCCAGCCACTCCCCCGCCGGGCTGCCCCTCCCGAGCAGGCGGGCGAGCTGTCCGTCCGCGGAGTCGAAGGCGAAGCCGACGACGAGCCCGAGGTACACGGTCAGTGCCAGCGGCCAGGAGGGCCGGGCCAGGGCCAGGGCCGCCACGGCGGCCAGGCTGAAAACGGCGCTGACCAGGGTGACCTGGTTGGGCGTCAGCCCGGCGCGGTAGGCGCCGGCGGCGAGCACCCGGCCGGCCGGACGGTTGACGTGGCGCGAGTACAGCGACACGCCCTTGGCGGACTTCTGGGCCGTGCGCAGCTCGCGCAGCGCGCCACCGATGGTCAGCGTCACGTGGTCCCCCAGCAATGCGACATTCGTGCGCATCACATCATGGCAGGACACGGCCCCCGTGTGGGGCGGGTCGGCTTCCTGAGGGGCCGTCACACGAAAGGCGTCACTCCGGGGGCCGGGCGGGCCGTCCCGTCACATGGGTGAGCAACAGGGCGATGTCGTCGTTGCGCGGGCCGGACCGCTGGGCGTGCCCGAGGAGGCTGTCGGCCAGCGCGTCCATCGAGGCGTCCGGTCCGGCCCGGGCGAGCTGTGCGGCGAGGTCGGCGGCGGAGACGTCGATGTCGACGCCCGGGGTCTCCACCAGGCCGTCGGTGTACAGCGCGAGCACCGCGCCGGGTGGCAGCGCGATCTCCGTCGTCGGGTAGCGCGCGTCGGGGTCGACGCCCAGCAGCGGGCCGGGCGGCAGCGGAAGCACCTCGGTGGTGCCGTCCGGGTGCCGCAGGACCGGCGGCGGGTGGCCGGCGGTCGCGATGCAGGCGGTGTGCCGTTCCAGGTCGAGCTGGGCGTACAGGCAGCTGGCGAGCAGGCCGGGGTCGAGGTCGACGAGCAGCCGGTTGGAACGGGTCAGCACCTCGCTCGGGGAGGCGCCCGCGGTGGCGCGGACGGCGGTGCGGACCTCCCCCATGAGCGCCGCGGCGTTCACGTTGTGGCCCTGGACGTCGCCGATCGCCACGCCGCAGGTGGTCGTGTCGAGCCGGATCACGTCGTAGAAGTCGCCGCCGATGTCGATGCCGCGGGTGGCCGGCATGTAGCGGGCGGCCACCTCCAGGCCGGGGACCTCCGGCAGCGCCCGGGGCAGCAGCCGCGCCTGCAGGCTGATGGCGAGGCTGTGCTCGACGTCGTACAGTCGCGCCCGGTCCAGCGCCTGCGCGACCAGGCCGGCGATCGAGATGAGGACGCTGCGCTCGCCCGAGGAGAAGCGGTGCGGCCGGTCGTAGGCGAGGGCCATGGAGCCGACCGGCCGGCCCGAGGTGATCAGGGGCAGGAACGCCCAGGCGGCCTTGCGGTCCCGGACGACCATGCTCGGGTAGATCCGCAGCAGCTCGTCGACGTTGGCGAAGAAGCTCGGGACGCCGGTCTTGAGGATGCGCACGCCCGGGTTGTCGGCGTCCATCGGCAGGGCGTCGACGGACTCCATGAAGTCCTCGTGGTAGCCGCGGTGCCCGATGACGCGCATGCGTCCCTCCTCGGCGGTCAGCAGCGCCACGGCCTGCACGCCGAAGACCGACAGCATCTGCTCGACGACGAGGTCGATGACGTCCTGCGCGCCGACGGCCTCGGTGAGCGTGGCGGCCATGTGCAGCAGGTGGTAGAGGGCGATGGCCCGGTCCGGCGTGGGGCCCTCGGGAAGCTGCGCCGCGGGGGTCTCGGCGGCCTCGGGCGTCGGGGCGGGGGTGACACGGACGCTCACGCCGGTGCCGTCCGGGTAGAGCCCGAAGGTGAGCCACCGGTCGGGTGGGCGCAGCGCGGTGGCCGTGCCGGACCGGCGGCTGATCATCGCGCCGCGGAAGCGGTCCTCGAAGACCGGGTCGTCCAGCCAGGGCAGCAACTCCCAGGGTTCGGTGCCCAGGAGGTCGGACACCTCCGCGCCGAGCAGGGCGGCGGCGGTCTGGGTGACGAAGGTGATCCGGCCCTCCAGGTCCAGCGCGAAGGCGCCCTCCGGGAGCCGTTCGACGAGGTCGGCCGCGGCGATCGCCTCGTCCGGGCCGTGGCTGCGGGTGCGGAGCGCGGGCAGCACCCGCGGCTCGCCGGGAGGCAGCACCGGCCTGCCGTCCTCGGCCGCCCTGCGCAGCAGCCGCCCCATGCGGTCGCAGGCCCCGCGGTACGCCTCGCGGGCGCGCCGGGTGATCCGCCCCGGGTGGCCGCCCGGCCACACCAGGCACAGCGCGCCCCAGACGGTGGGGCCGCTGGTGATCGGGGCCGCGGCGAGCGGGAAGTCGTACGGCAGGACGAGGGCGAGCCTCGGGTAGGACCGGGCGGTGTCCTCGTGGCCGCCGAGCAGCACCATGCGCCGTTCGCGGACCGCGTCGGCGACCGGGCTGGAGGCGCTGGGCACGACCTTCCCCCAGATGGTGTCGATCTTGCGGGAGACGCCGACGACCACGGTCAGCCGCAGCAGGTCGCGCTCGGGGGTCATCAGGTAGACCAGGCCCATGGAGGCGCCCGTGTCGCGCACCACCTGGCTCAGCGGGGAGTCCAGCAGCGCCGGACCGGGGTCCGCGGCGACGAGACCGGCGAGCTCCGGCGGCATGCCCTCACCGCCCCCCGGCGGATGCCGGGCCCGGTGGCGTCCTGACCTCGGGGACCATCGCCTGCTGCGCCTCCGTTCCAGCCGTGGGGGCCGCCGCGGGCCGACGCGGCTGCCGGGCGGATCCCCACCCCACGTCAGCTGCCAAACTACCCGATGAACCGCATGGGGCACCTTTCGGGCACGCCCCCCGCCGTCCTGCCGCCGCCCGGAGGCCCGGCCCCGCCCGCCCGGCGCGTACCGAGGGGCTCACACCACGCCGAGTGCCCTCGCGAACCGGGTGCCCGCCGCCGCCCGGGGCGCGCTCCCGTCGCGCCACGTACGGCAGGGGTGCACGGAGTTGGCGAGCAGCACCAGGAAGCCGTCGGTTTCGGGGTCGATCACCAGGCTGGTGCCGGTGAACCCGGTGTGACCGGCCGCGCCGCGCCCGGCGAGGGCGCCCATGAACCAGGGCCGGTCCACCTCGAAACCGGGGTAGGGGCCGCCGCGGTCCAGCAGCGCGCGGCAGAACAGGGCGAGGTCCCAGGCGGTGGAGAACAGGCCCGCGTGACCGGCGACCCCGCCCATGACGTGGGCGTTCTCGTCGTGGACGGTCCCGCGGAGCGGGCCGCGGTCGAGCCGGGCCCAGGGCCTGCGCTGGTCCTCGGTGGCGGCGATCCGCGGCAGCCAGGAGGCGGGCGGGTTGTAGCGGGTGTCGTACATCCCGAACGGGTCGGTGACGTCCTCCCGCACGAGGGCGTCGAGGGCCTCCCCGGTGGTCCGCTCCAGGACGTGCTGGAGCGCGATCAGGTTGAGGTCGGAGTAGATCCGCTCGGTGCCCGGCGCCGCGACCGGGGCCTCCTCCCAGAGGAGCCGGGCCCGCGCCTCGGCGTCGGCGTGGTCGTGGAAGGGGAGCTCGGGACGGAGCCCCGAGGTGTGGTCGAGCAGCTGCCGGACGGTGATGCGCTGCTTGCCCGCCGCGGCGAACTCCGGCACGTAGGCCGCGACCTCCCGGCCGAGTTCCAGCCGGCCCGCCGCGACGACGGCCGTGCACAGCTTGGTCAGCGAGGCCAGGTCGAAGACGGTGTCCGGCCGCATCGGCACCCACTGCTCGCGGGGCAGTTCCACGCCGCGGTCGGCGTCCTCGTCGTAGGCGGCGTACCGCTCCGCCCATCCCACGGCCTCGTGGAGGGCGACCGTCTTGCCGCGGCCCGCGAGCACCACGGCCCCCGCGCACCAGGGGTGGGCGGAGGGGGGCACGGGCTCCAGATACGGGGTGATCTCAGTGACGAGCCGGCTCAGCTCGTCGCCGCGCAGCTCCGCCTCACGGGAGGTACCTCTCGACAGCTGCGGGGCCATGCTCCTCCAGCAACTTGCGGGCCTTCTCCAGGAGGGCCGGCGTCGGCTCGCGGCCGGAGGCCATGACCAGGTCCTCCGGATCGATCATGTGTTCGGACCCGGTGTGCAGACAACTGTCCGCAGTCTTCCAGGCCCACCTGCTCTCGTCGATCGGCTCGGACATCGCTGCCTCCTGACTCGGCGCGGCAATGACGGCACGGCTCACCGTGCATCCACAGTACGCCGCCACGGTCGGCACAGCCCGGCGAAGCAGACCCAGGCCGCCAGGGCGCTGCCCAGCTGCACCACGGCCATCGGGACCGCCGTGTGCTCGCCCGCGATCCCGACGAGCGGCGAGGCGACGGCGCCCACCAGGAAGGAGGTCGTGCCCAGCAGCGCGGAGGCGGAACCGGCGGCGTGCCGGGTGCGCATCAGCGCGAGGGCGTTGGTGTTCGGCAGCACCAGGCTCATCGCCGCCATCAGCACGAAGAGCCCCGCGGCGACCGGCAGCAGCCCCACAGGACCGAACCACCCCGCGGTCAGCGCCAGCAGCACGGCCGCGGCCACGGTGATCACCGCGAGCCCGATCCCCGTCACCCGGTCCATGCTGACCCGCCCGACCAGGAGCTTCCCGTTGACCTGCCCGAGCGCCACCAGGCCCACCGAGTTGAGGCCGAACAGCAGGCTGTAGGTCTGCGGCGAGGCGCCGTAGATCTCCTGGACGACGAAGGAGGACGCCGAGACGTAGGCGAACAGCGCGGCGAAGGTGAAGCCGCCGGTGAGCATGTAGCCGGTGAAGGCGCGGTCCACGAGCAGCCCGCGCATCGCCCGCATCGTGGAGCCCAGCCCGCCGCCGTGCCGGTCGGCGGGGCTCAGCGTCTCGGGCAGGCAGCGCCACACCACGAGGGTGAGGAGCACCCCCACCACGGTCAGCACGACGAAGACCCCGCGCCAGTCCGTGATCCGCAGCACCTGACCGCCGATGAGCGGCGCGACGATCGGCGCGACCCCGGAGATCAGCATCAGGGTGGAGAAGAAGCGGGCCATCGCGACGCCGTCGTAGAGGTCGCGGACGATCGCGCGGGCGATCACGATGCCGGCCGCGCCGCTGAGGCCCTGCAGCAGCCGGAAGCCGATCAGCAGTTCCGTGGTGGAGGCGAAGGCGCAGACGGCGGTGGCCAGGACGTAGAGCACCATCCCCGCGAGCAGCGGGCGGCGGCGGCCCCAGCGGTCGCTCATGGGGCCGACGATCAGCTGGCCGAGGGCGAGTCCGAGCAGGCACGCGGTGAGCGTGAGCTGCACCGTGACGGCGGGGCTGCGCAGATCCTCGGTGACCTGCGGCAGGGCCGGCAGGTACATGTCCATGGAGAGCGCGGGGAGCGCGCTGAGTGCGCCGAGGAGGAACGTCACCATCAGGCTGGTGGCGGCTCCTGGGATCTCTCCGGCGCGTCGTACCGGGGTTGACGGCCCCGGTGTGGATATCTGGTCGGGCGGGGTCGCGCCGGCTTCCGGCATGGGTCTCTCTCCGTGGTGTGTGAATCGTTCTCTATGCTCTCAGCAATCACGAGGTGGTCGAGGCCAGGTGGGGGCAGATTCATGACGGAATCGGTCGGTTCCGGTAGGAAAGTGCGCTGGGGCATCCTCGCCACCGGCGGCATCGCCGCGTCCTTCGCGGAGGACCTGCGCGAACTCAAGGACGACGCCGAGATCGTGGCGGTCGGCTCGCGCCGGATCGAATCCGCGCGCGCGTTCGCGGACCGCTTCGGCATCCCGCGCGCGTACGGCAGCTGGACCGAACTCGCCGACGACGACGGCGTGGACGTGGTGTACGTCGCCACCCCGCACTCGGCGCACCGCGTCGCGGCCGGACTGTGCCTGCGGGCCGGACGGTCGGTGCTCTGCGAGAAGCCCTTCACCGTCAACGCGGTCGAGGCACGCGAGCTGGCCGACCTCGCCCGGGCCCACGGACGCTTCCTGATGGAGGCGATGTGGACCTACTGCAACCCCGTGGTGCGGCGGCTGACCGAACTGGTCGCGGACGGGGCGGTAGGCGAGGTCCGCAGCGTGCACGCGGACTTCGGGCTCGGTGGCCCCTTCGAGCCCGGCCACCGGCTGCTCGACCCGGCGCTCGGCGGCGGCGCCCTGCTGGACCTGGGCGTCTACCCGGTCTCCTTCGCCCACCTGCTGCTCGGCGAGCCCGACGAGGTCCAGGCCTGGGCCCACCTCACCGAGCAGGGCGTGGACGACAACACCGGCATGCTGCTCGGCTACGACAGCGGCGCCATGGCGGTGCTCAGCTGCTCCCTCACCGCGGACACCGCCCAGACCGCGGTGGTCACCGGCTCCAAGGGGCGGATCGAGGTCCCGGCGAGCTTCTTCCACCCGGACCGCTTCGTGCTGCACCGCGAGGGCCGCGAGCCGGAGGAGTTCGGCGCCCCGGACGACGGACTGCGCGGGCTGCAGCACGAGGCGGCCGAGGTCATGCGGTGCCTGCGCGCGGGCGAGCGCGAGTCCCCGCTGGTGCCGCTGGAGGGCAGCCTCGCCGTCATGCGCACGCTCGACACGGTCCGGGACCGCATCGGCGTCCGCTACCCCGGCGAGGACTGAGCGCCTCAGGTCTCCCGCAGACCGGGGTCGCCGGCCTCGGTCACGAAGGACGCGGCGGTGGTCAGGCCGGCGCCCGGGGTGGTCACGGAGTCGACCGTCTTGAAGTCGGCCCGCGCCTCCTCGGCGTCCAGCCGGACGGTCAGGTAGCCCCGGCGGCCGTCGTAGAACCGCAGGTGCGGGTTGGCGGTCATGAGCTCCGACCAGTTGGACGGGCGCGGGGAGCCGTCGCGGCCGCTGCTGATCGAGCTGGTGACCAGCTCCGTGCCGATCGTGCGCGAGGTGGGGTCGTCCCAGTCCGCCTTGATGTCCATCGCGAAGTGGACGTGCACGTCCCCGGTGAGCACCAGCAGGTTCTCCACGCCCGCGGCCGCCGCCCCGGTCAGCACCCGGTCCCGGCAGGCCGGGTAGCCGTCCCAGGTGTCCATGCTGAGCGGCGAGGCGACCGCGGTGGTGCTCTTCCGGCGGGACAGCACGACCTGCTGCGGGACCACGTTCCAGGTGGCGTGCGAGCCGCGGAAGCCGTCCAGCAGCCAGCGCTCCTGGCTCGCCCCCATGATGGTGCGCGCCGGGTCCTGCGACTCGGGCCCGGGGAGGTGCCAGCGGCCCCGGTGCGCCTGGTCGCTGCGGTACTGGCGGGTGTCGAGGATGTCGAACTGCGCGAGCCGTCCGTAGTGGAAGCGCCGGTAGAGCGTCATGTCCGGGCCCTGCGGGAGCTGCGGGAGGCGCAGCGGCTGGTTCTCCCAGTAGGCGCGGTAGGCGGCGGCGCGGCGGACCAGGAACTCCTCGCCCGGGCCGCCGTTCTCGTCGGAGCCGCCCGCGTAGTTGTTCTCGGTCTCGTGGTCGTCCCAGGTGACGAACCAGGGGAAGGCGGCGTGCGCGGCCTGGAGGTCGGGGTCGGACTTGTAGAGGGCGTACCGCAGGCGGTAGTCCTCCAGCGTGACCGTCTCCTTGGCGAACCAGGGCGGCAGGGTCCGGTCGGTGTAGGCGCGGGCGCCGCCGGTGGCGCCGACGGCGTACTCGTAGAGGTAGTCGCCGAGGTGGAAGACGGCGTCGACGTCCTCGTCCGCGAGGTGGCGGAACGCGGTGAAGTAGCCGTCGTGGTAGGCCTGGCAGCTCACCGCGGCCAGCCGCATCTCGTACGGGAGCGAGCCCGGCGCGGGGGCGGTGCGGGTCCGGCCCGGGGGGCTGGTCCAGGAACCGGTGCGGAAGCGGTAGTAGTACACCCGGTCCGGCGCGAGGCCCCGGACGTCGACGTGCACGGTGTGGTTGAACTCCGGGTGCGCCGTGGCGGTGCCGCGGCTGACGACACCGGCGAACCTCTCGTCCCGGGCGATCTCCCACTGGACGGGCACCCGCGCGTCGGGCATCCCGTTGGCCGGCGCCGGCTCGTACGGGCGCGGCGCGAGCCGGGTCCACAGCACGACCCCCGTTGGCGTGGGGTCCCCCGAGGCGACGCCCAGGGTGAACGGGTCCTCGGTGATCGCCCCGGGCACCGCCTCGGCCGCCTGCGCGGCACCGGCGACGGGCAGGTTCGTGCTGAACGCGAGAGCCGCGGCGGCCCCCGTGACGGTCAGGAAGCGGCGGCGGTCGAAGAGGGCGGCGGCGGCGCGCAGCGTGCGGTCGTGGCGGCCGTGGGCCTGCGGGTGCGTCACGTGTCCCTCCCCGGCGGTGGGTTCGTGGCCCCGGTCGCGTGGCCAGGGGGAGCCTACGTTGACGCGTACACGCCATTACGTCGACGCGCGCACCGGTTCCCGGAACCCCCCGTTCGGCCCACGGCGCCGCCGCCTCGCTGTTGACGCCGCGTCACTTCCGCGACCCGGAACGGCCACCCTAACCGCGCCTGCGCACCCCCGCGACGCGAAGCCCCCCGTCCGGGGAGCCCCCGCGCACCGCACCGGCCGGGGCGCCCGCCGCCAAGATCACCCTGACCGGCGACACCGGACTCCGCCGGTCACGCGTCAGGGGGACTGACATGACGGCACGTCATATGAGTGAGTACGTGGGCCCGTACGGGTGCGGGGAGTCCGGATGCACGTCGGTGCGGCGCTGGTGGCGAGGGGTGACGATGCGTCACGACTTCTGGACGGTGCGGGACATCGGGGCGGCTGCTCCGAACGAGCCCACGGGCCGGGGGCGGCTAACGGGAGAGACGAACGTCTTGCCCTCGTACCGGCGAGGCACCCCGCGACCCGCGTACGCACGCCTACCGCCCCCGCCACACCGGCGTCGGCGGGCTCGACGGGACGGGCCGGACGGCGGGCGACTCAGCGGCCCGCGACCCCACCGGCACCCTCACCGCACCTGCGGAAGGCGGGCGGAGCCGCCCGAACGGCACCCCCACATCACCGGCGTCAGCCGCACACCAACCGCCGGCCGGCGGACACCCACCACGTCGGCCGCGAGGCTACGCGGCCCCGTGGGCCGGGGCGACGCCCTCGACGGGGCGGGCCCGGACAACCGGGCGAAGCCTGCTGCGGCGGACCGCACGGCGGACCCTCAGCGGCCCGCGACCCCACACCGACAAGACTCACCACACCCGTGAGGGCGAGCGGAATCATCCACAACGGACCCCGCGACACCACGGGTCCTCGCCCCACCGGCGTCAGCCGCACACCGCCTGCCGGCCGGCGACGCAGACCCGCCCGCACCCCCACCGCATTCGTGAGGGACGGGCGGAGCCACCCCGGCGGGCCCCAAGCACGGGCACCCCCACATCACCGGCGTCGGCCGCACACCAACCGCCGGCCGGCGCACACCACGTCGGCCGCGGGGCTACGCGGCCCCGTGGGCCGGGGCGATGTCCTCGATGCGGCGGGCCAGGCCGAAGTCCCGTTCCGTGAGCCGGCCGCCCGCCGCGTGCGTGGTGATGGTGACGGCGACCGTCTGGTAACCCAGCGTCAGATCGCTGTGGTGGTTCAGCTCGTCCTGGATCTGCGCGATGTGCATCACGAGGACCGCCGCGGGGATGTGCGGCAGCCGGTACGTGCGCTGCAGGCTCGCGCCGTCCTCCGAGAGGGACCAGCCGGGCAGCTCGGCGAGGCGGTCCTCGATCTCCTTGTGCGACAGGGGCTCGGCGTAGGGTGACATGGTTTCATCGTGGCACCGCATACCCTGCGGAGCCATGACTGAGATCGCGGGAAATGGGACGGGTGCGGCGCTCCGGGTCGCGGTGGTGACCGGGGCCGGGTCCGGCATCGGCCGGGCGGTCGCGCGCGAACTGGTGGCCTCGGGATGGGCCGTGGCGCTGGCCGGTCGGCGGGAGGAGGCGCTGCGCGCCACCGCCGGCGGGCTGCCCGAGGCGACGGTGGCGGTCATCCCGACGGACGTCACCCGCCCGGACGCGGTGGACGCGCTGTTCGCCGCCGTCGGCGCCCGCTTCGGCCGCGTCGACCTGCTGTTCAACAACGCGGGGACGGGCGCGCCCGCCGTGTCCCTGGACGAGGTGACGTACGAGCAGTGGCGTGCCGTCGTCGACGTCAACCTCACCGGGGCGTTCCTGTGCGCGCAGGCCGCCTTCCGCTCGATGCGCGCGCAGCGGCCGCAGGGCGGGCGGATCATCAACAACGGGTCGATCTCCGCGCACACGCCGCGGCCGCTGAGCGTGCCGTACACGGCGACCAAGCACGCCGTCACCGGGCTGACGAAGTCCCTGTCGCTGGACGGCCGTCCGTACCGGATCGCCTGCGGCCAGATCGACATCGGCAACGCGGCCACGGAGATGACGGAGCGGATGGCCGCCGGGACGCTGCAGGCGGACGGGCGGCTGACGACCGAGCCGCTGATGGACGTCACCCACGTGGCCCGTACCGTCGCGCACATGGCCTCGCTGCCGCTGGAGGCGAACGTGCAGTTCGCGACGGTGATGGCGACGACGATGCCGTACATCGGCCGCGGCTGAGGACGCGGCCGAGGACACGCCGGGACGCCGCCGGGAGCACCGCCGCGGATCCCTCGGGCCCGCGGTCCGGGCCACAGCCACCCGCGGCCGGATTCGACCACTTAACCCCCGGAAATGGTCAAGTCCGAAATACGTCCCATAGGACCGCTTGCGTCGCGTTACGTTGCGGCATGCTCTCCAAGCACCACCGCGACGTATGGTCAGAACCGCCCGCAGAAGAAGCCGGGTCCGAGGCCGGGACCCCCGAGCCGGAGACCGAGCTGATAGCGCTGCCCGGCCCCGTGTTCGTCGATTCCAGCGGGAGACGGGCCCGCGCGGTACGCAGGGCCGGCTGGGCCATCGGCGCGGCATGCTCCGTCTACACGGCGGCGCTGGCACTCAGCCTCTCCGGCGCGACGCCGATCGCGCCGAAGACGCTGCTGCCGCTGCCGGGGGTGCCGAGCACAGCGCCGGACGACGCGGGCTCCTCGGGGACGGGGGAAGTCGACGAACCGGCCGACCAGGCCGCACCCCCGGCGACGGCGGGCTTCATCCGGGCGGGGGCGGCCGCCGCGCCGTCCCCGTCCGGTACGGCCCGCCCCGCGTCCTCCCCCACCCCCAGCGCCTCCCCGACCAAGCGCCCGGCCAAGGGCGGCGGCGCCCCCGGTACCCCGCGGGCGACCGCGGGCAGCCCGGCCGCCACGTCCCCGTCCGTCGGCACGACCCCGTCGGAACCCGCGCCGTCCGGCTCGCCCTCGGGCCTGCCCAGCGGTTCCGCGTCCCCCGCGCCGGGTGCCTCCGACGCCCCCGTCGAGCAGCCGCAGGCCGGTCAGTGATCGCCCTGCGCCCCCGCCTCGTCATACCCCTGCTCGCCCTCGTGGTGCTCGTCTGCGTCCTGCTGCTCGGCGGCTACGTGCGCGGCGACTTCGAGGCCGACCACCGGGTCCACCCGCCGGTCGCGACGGACAAGGTGCCGGAGGCGGTGCTGGAGGGCGGGCCGGTGGTGGACGCCACCGGTGACAGGCCCCGCTCGTACCGCACCCCGGACCGCACCGTCGCCCTCACCTTCGACGACGGACCCGACCCGGTCTGGACGCCGAAGGTGCTCGACGTGCTCGCGCGGCAGCACGTACGGGCCACCTTCTTCGTGACCGGCGGCATGGCCGCCCGGCACCCCGGGCTGATCCGGCGGATGGTCGCCGAGGGCCACGAGATCGGCGTGCACACCTTCTCCCACCCCGACCTGGTCTACCAGTCCCCGGGGCGGATCGACCGGGAGCTGTCGCAGACCCAGCTGGCGCTCGCGGGGGCCGCCGGCATCCACACCTCCCTGTTCCGGCCGCCCTACTCCTCCACCGCCGACGCGCTGGACGACCTGTCCTGGCCCGTCGTCCAGCGGGTCGGCAGGCAGGGCTACGTGACCGCCTTCATCGACCGCGACGCCGAGGACTGGCGGCGGCCCGGCGTGCAGGCCATCGTGGACGCCTCCGTGCCGGACGAGCCGGGCCGGGGCGCGATCGTGCTCCTGCACGACGCCGGCGGCGACCGTTCGCAGACCGTGGCCGCGCTGGACCGGCTGATCCCGCAGCTCAAGGAGCGCGGCTACCGCTTCGACACGGTGGGCGGGGCGGTCGGCGCCACGTCCACCAACAACAGGGTCGGCGGCTCGGAGCTGTGGAAGGGGCGGATCTTCGTCGCCGCGGTGGAGCTCTCCGAGGCCGCGGTCCCGGCGCTCGCCGTCCTGCTCGCCGCGGTGGGCCTGCTGGTGCTGGCCCGGTTCGCCGCCATGCTGGTGCTGGCCCGCCGGCACTCCCGGCAGCGCCGGGCACCGGGCTTCACCTGGGGACCGCAGGTCACCGAGCCGGTGAGCGTCATCGTGCCCGCGTACAACGAGAAGGAGTGCATCACCCACACCGTGCAGTCCCTCGCCGCGAGCGACCACCCGGTGGAGATCGTGGTCGTCGACGACGGCTCGACCGACGGCACCGCCGACATCGTGGAGGCCCTGGACCTGCCGGGCGTCACCGTCGTTCGGCAGCCCAACAGCGGCAAGCCCGCGGCCCTCAACAACGGTGTGGCGCACGCCCGGAACGACCTGATCGTGATGATGGACGGCGACACCGTCTTCGAGCCCGCCACCGTCCGCGAACTGGTGCAGCCCTTCGGCGACCCGCGGGTCGGCGCGGTCGCCGGCAACGCCAAGGTCGGCAACCGCACCCGGATGATCGGCCGTTGGCAGCACATCGAGTACGTGATGGGCTTCAACCTCGACCGCCGCATGTACGACCTGCTGCGCTGCATGCCCACCATCCCCGGCGCGTGCGGCGCCTTCCGGCGGGACGCGCTGCGCGACGTCGGCGGCATGAGCGACGAGACCCTCGCCGAGGACACCGACGTCACGATGGCGATGCACCGGGCCGGCTGGCACGTGGTGTACGCGGAGCGGGCCCGCGCCTGGACCGAGGCGCCGTCCTCGGTGCGGCAGTTGTGGAAGCAGCGGTACCGCTGGAGCTACGGCACCATGCAGGCGATGTGGAAGCACCGGGGTGCCGTCCTGGACCGCGGGCACTCCGGGCGCTTCGGCCGGGTCGGGCTGCCGCTGGTCGTCCTCTTCCAGGTGCTCGCGCCGCTGCTGGCGCCGCTCATCGACGTGTTCGCGATCTACGGGCTGGTGTTCATGGACCCGTTTCGCACCGCGCTCGCGTGGGCGGGCGTGCTCGCTGTGCAGGCCGCGTGCGCGGCGTACGCCTTCCGGCTGGACGGCGAGCCGCTGCGGGACCTGTGGCCGCTGCCGCTCCAGCAGGTGCTGTACCGGCAGTTGATGTACCTGGTGCTGCTGCAGTCCTGCGTGACGGCCGTCAACGGCGGCCGGCTGGGCTGGCACAAGCTGCGCCGTACCGGCGAGGTCGGCGCGCCCACCGTCGGCAGCGGCACCGCCGGCCGCGCCTGAACACCCGTATCCCCCGGAGGAGTTGCCCCATGGCCGACGCACGCGAGGCGGGAGCCCCCGCGGCCCCGCCGCGGCCGGCGGCCGGTGCCGATGCCGGCAACGGCACCGGCACCGGCACCGGCACCGGGACGCACGTACCGGGTCCGCGCGGCTCCGCCTCCGCCGCTCCCGCCGCCGCCCCCACAGGGGGCGGCGGCGGGGGCCGGGACCGCTACCTCGACCTGCTCCGCGCCCTCGCCCTGGTGCGGGTGGTCGTCTACCACACCTTCGGCTGGGCCTGGCTGACCCTGCTCTTCCCCTCCATCGGCATCATGTTCGCCCTGGCCGGGTCCCTGGCGGCGCACTCGCTGCAGCGGCCCGCGCTGTCCGTGGTGCGCGGCCGGCTGCGGCGGCTGCTGGTGCCGTTCTGGCTGTTCGCCGCGGCCGTGACCGCCCTGATGCTGCTGCACGGCTGGCGGCCGCACTCCTGGCACCGGATGCTGCTGTGGATCCTGCCGCTGGCGGACCCGCCCGGCACCGCCTGGGCCGAGCAGATCATCGCGCCGCTCTGGTACATCCGCACCTACCTGTGGCTCGTGCTGCTGTCCCCGTGGCTGCTCAAGGCCTTCCGCGCGGCGCCGCGCTCCTGCCTCGCGGCGTGCGGCGCACTGGTCGTCCTCGCCCAGTACGACCGGCTGCCGATCGCCGAACCGGCCCTCACCCCGGTGGTCGACCTCGTCACCTTCGCCGCCTGCTGGCTGCTGGGCTTCGCGCACCGGGACGGCCTGCTGGACGCCCTGCGGGCCCGCACGGTGGTCGCCGCGGCCGCGCTCTGCCTCCTCGCGGGCGGCTGGTTCGCGTACGCCCACCCCACCGACGAGGGCATCGACCTCGGTGAGATCCCGCTGGCCCAGGCACTGTGGTCGGCCGGTTTCGTCCTCCTGCTGCTGCGCTTCCGGCCGCGCCGGATGAGCCGGGTGCCCGGCGCCGACGGGGCGGTCGGACTGCTCAACGCCCGCGCCGTCACCGTCTACCTGTGGCACGAGGTCGCGCTGTTCGCCAGCGTCCCATTGATCGACCTGATGTGGGACGTGCCCTTCTTCGAGGCCCATCTCCCGCTGGACGCGACCTGGTTCCAGTTCCTCGTCGTCTGGCCGCTCATCGGCGCGGCCGTCGTCCTGGTCGGCTGGACCGAGGACCTCGCCTCCCGGCGCCGCGCGCGCCTGTGGCCGGCGGGCGCCGGGAAGCGCGGCGGAAAGCGTGGTGGCAGGCGCGGCCGGCGCGCCCGCGGCCGCGCCGCCGGGGCCCGCTGAGTCACCCCGGCGCCCGGACGTCGTCCGCACCGGGACCGGGCGGCGTCCGGTCCCTCCCGCCGAACAGCAGGACCCCGCCCGCCAGGCCCCCGAGCAGCCAGACGAGGAGCATCGGCGTCGTCCGGCCGAACGCGAAGAGGGCCGCGAAGGCGACGAGCGCTCCCATGAGCACGACCACCGCCGTCCGCCGGACGCCGCCGCCCCGCGCCCACTCGACGCGGAGCAGGCCCGACCGCCGCCAGAACGTCCACAGCGCCAACCCGCCGGCGAGGACGCCGAACAAGGCCACGGGGAGGGGCGGCCGGGGCATCGGCTCCGGCGCCGCCGGGTCCCGTACGAACATGAGCAGGCCGGACACCAGGGCCACCGGCCCGGCGAGGGCGAACACCCCGGCGACGAGTCGGAGGAACCCGACCCCCACGGCCGGCGGCCGGCTCCCGCCGAACGGCAAGGAGCGTGCGGACATCGCGTGGAAGCGACGCGCCGCACCCCGGAAGTCGGTCGCGACGATCCAGCCGAGGCCGCTCGCTCCGAGCCCCCACACCAGCAGGAAGAACCCGCCGCCGTCACCGCCGCCCGCCATGTGGGCTCCTCTCCCCGGGACCACTGCACGACGAGGCTGGCAGACCGGCGGGGCGCGGGCATTGCCCGTTCCCGGCAGTGTTCTCGCGCGTCCGGCGCCGGATCGGCGGCGAACGGCGCCCGCCCCGGCCCCGGCGCCCGGACCGGCCTGCGCACGTCGCCGACGGCGTCCACCGCCCGGTGACCGCTTGCCCCCGGCTTCCGGGCACCCACCGCGGCGCCTGCGGCAGGGCCTCCCGTGACCCCGCGCCTCACCGGCCGCCGCGCAGCCGGCGGCCCTTGTCGATGACGCGCTGGACGGCGTCCACCATGAACTCCTCGGCCGCGCGCACCTCGTGGGCCGCGCCGAGCAGGCCGGCGGTCCTGGCGAGGAGGCGTTCGGTGTCCTCGTAGCCGCGGGCCCGCAGCCGTTCGAAGGTCGCGGGTGAGAAGTCCAGCAGCCCGCTGGGGGTGCCCAGGGCCCCCTCCGGGGTGAGCGGGCGGGACGGGCGGACGCGCAACAGGGTCAGCCCGGGGTGCTCGATCTGCCGGACCGTCTCGCCCGGGGCGAGCTGCACGACGATGACGATGTCGCAGCGGTCGAGGTCGGCCAGCGCCCGGATCGGCGTGTTGTCCCGGCCGAGCATGCCGTCGCGGTAGTACTCCCCCGCGACCTGGCGCGGCGCGAACAGGAACGGCAGCGCGGCGCTGCCCAGCACGGCCTCCTTGATCTCCGCGTGCTCCAGGCCGTTGAGGTGCAGGATGCGCGAACGGCTGCCGAGGAGGCCGGCCAGCCACTCGGCGGCCATCTGGCCGGCCCGCAGGTGCGGCAGCGGGTGCGGGGCCAGGACGGGGTACGCCGCGACCCGCATCGTGACGGCCGCGGGGTGCCGCAGCGCGGCCGCGTCGATGGCGTCGTCGGCGAGCCGTTCCAGGTCGCCGTGGGCGCCGAGGAGGCGCGCCACCCGGGGCGCGAGGTTGCCGAACCTCTGCAGCAGCGACTCGGGGACGGGCCCGTCCGGGCCGGCGGCGGAGCCGAACGGGGCGTCGCCCATGCGGGAGGTGAAGTCCCGCCAGAGTGCCGCCAGCCGCGCCGCCCCCTCCCGCAGGGACGGCGCGCCGGCCAGCGCGACCCCGTTGAGCGCGCCGATGCTGGTCCCGGCGATGGCGGTGATCCGCGCGCCGTGGTGGGCCAGGCACTCGACCGCGCCCACCTGGTAGGCGCCCTTGGCGGCGCCGCCCGCCAGTACCAGCCCGAACCGGTGCGAGGCCGTCCCCTGTGCGGTCTCCCACCGGTCCGGCGCCGGTACCACCCCCGTGCCCGGGCCCGCCGCCGTGCCGTACTCCGGCAGCGGCGCGGACCCGATGCCCGCGGCACGGCGCCGCAGGTCCCCGAAGCGGTCCGGCCGCGGACCGCCCCCGTCGTGGGGCCCGATGCCCGGACCGGGTCCGGCGGGCCCGGTGCCCCCCACCCCCCGGACCTCCCCCTGGTGCTCAGGCATCGGGCCCTCCCCCTTCCCCCGTCCCCCGTCGCTTCTCGGTCTCGGTGCGCAGCGCGGCGCGCGCCTGGCGGGCGGCGTCGGCCTGTTCGTGGACGACGCCGCGGACGAACTCCTCGTGGGTCACCGCCGGTACGTGGCCGCAGTCGCGCCGGGCGTCCTCGACGGCCGCCCGGGCCGGGTCGTCCGGACGGCGCGCGGGCGGCCGGGTGGACAGGTCCAGCGCGCGGGCGACGGCGTAGCCGATCGGCCGGTGCGGCGGCCGGAGCCGGGCGGACAGGCCGATGCCGGCGACCTCGGCGACCATCCGCCGCTCGTCGGGGTCCGGCATGTCGGCGATGATCCGCTCCAGCAGGGACCGCACCGGCCTGCGGTGCGGCACGGGGAGCGGATCGGCGGCCGGGGTGCGGCCGCCGGGGGCCGGCCGTGGGCCCCGGGCGCCGCGTGCGGTCTCCTCCGCCACCCGGTAGGCCGGCGCCGGGGGCGTGGGCGGCCCGGGATCCGCCACGGGCCTGGCCGGCCAGTACGCCTCCGCCCCCGCCGCCGCGCGGGGGTCGGCGAGGATGTCGTCGGCCAGGCGCTCGCGCCAGCCCTCGTCGCCCGTGACGAACTCGTGCAGCCCCTGCCGCCCGGTCGCGCACTCCCGGGCCAGCAGCAGCACCTGGCACGGCCACGGCAGCCCGGCGTAGGCGCCCTGGTGGCGCCAGCGCCGTACCGCCGTGTCGCCGTCGGCCCAGGCGGACTGCCACAGTTCGGTGGCGAGCACCCGCCGGTCCAGCTCCAGCAGGGCGCGGGCGTGGGTGTCCAGGATCCGCTCGTGGCCGTCGAGGCGTTCGTCGATCTCGGCGAACCTGCGGTCCACGGCGTCGATGAACTCGGCCAGCACGGCGGCCAGTTCGCGGATCTCCCGGAACGCCTGGCGGTTGGCCTCGCGCAGTTCCAGCACGCTGTCCTGCAACTGCTCTACCTCCATGGCGAGCAGGCCCACCGTGAGGTCGGTGAACGCGAGGTGCCGGGCGGTCTCCTGGGCCCAGGCCACCATCCGGCGCTGGGTGAGGGCGAGCGCGGCCTGCGACTCCAGGGCGCGCTGCCGGTCCTTGCGGTTCCAGCCCAGGATGACCCGGCTGAAGAAGCCGTGCTCGACCCGGGCCGCGGTCAGGTTCTCGGCCGTCTCCAGGCCGTCGACGATCTCGGCCAGTGCCCGGTTGCCCGCGATCGGGATGCGCCTGCGCAGTTCCCGCAGGTCGACGTCGCGCACGGCGGATCAGCCCTTTCCGCCGCGCAGGGCGAACACCGTGGGTTCCAGGACGCGCAGTCCGGCCGCCCGGTACGCGGGGCACACCACGAACGCCACGGGCCGCCCCGGTTCGCAGGTGGGCCACAGGATGTGGTGGTCGGGGTCGGCCGTGGTGCCGGCGGGCAGGTCGAAGACGAACTCGACGGGGTGGCCGGTGGCGGCCATGGCCCGCAGCAGGTCGCCCGCCTCCTGCCCGACCCGGTCCAGCAGCCTGCGGCCGCGCCGGTCCGGCTCGATCCGGCCGCCGTCGGTGACGATCCGGTTCAGCTCCGCCAGGTCCGGCTCGCCGGTGCCGAAGAGCGCGCCGCACATCTGCCGTACCAGTTCGGCCTCCCGCAGCACCACGTCGTCGCCGCCGTCGGCGGCGGTGCGCGGGCCGATCACCTCGGGGAGGCGCTGGGTGAACAGCGCCTTGAGCCGGTCGGCGAACGCGTAGTGGCTCAGGGCCCGTTCGTCGGTCAGGTCGGTGCGCTCGCTGACCTGGCCGGCCCGCATGAGGTCCAGCACCTCGTCGTGCTCGGCGAGCCTGCGCGCCGCTGCCTCGGCCGCCGCCTCGCCGGCCCCGATGCGTGCGGAGAGGGAGTCGTGCAGGCGCGACAGCCCGTCGATCCGGCTGAGCGCCGACTCCACGCGCCCGGCCAGCTCCTCCAGTGCGGCCTCGGCGGCCTCGGCGCGGGCGGGGAGCCCCGTCAGGGCGCCGATCCGGGCCCCGAGGCGGGCCTCGCGGCGGGTGGTGTCCTGCTCCAGCGCGGTCAGCCGGACCTCCAGCTTGTCGAGTTCGGCGATCCGGTCCAGCAGTGCGGACAGCCGCTCCCAGTCGGCGCGCGGCACCGCCACCGTCGCGGGGGTCCTGGCGGGTGCCGTCCCGGAGCCCGCCACCTGCCGCTGCGGCAGCGGCTGCCGCTGCCCCTGTCCTTGTCCTTGTCCCTGCCCCTGCCCCTGCCCCTGCCTCCGGTCCTGTTCGTGGTCCGGCCCCTGGTCCTGCCGTGGTGGCGTCCTCGGCAGGGTCCGCCGCTCCGCCGTACCGGCACCGCTGTCACGGCCACCACCGCCGTGCCCGGCGCCGGCGTCCTCGCCGTCCCCACGGTCGCCGGCGGGTGTCGCCGGCTCCGGCTTCCGGAACCAACCGCGCATGCTGTCCCCCTCCTCCTCGGCGCGTTCCTCGCTGTCGTCCGCACCGCTCATCTGCCGTCGTCCCTACATGCGGTCGAAGTCGACACGGACCTTGTGGCTGCCGCCGGTCGCCGGGTCGAAGGCCTCCACCTCGATCTCGGAGCGGCCGAAGTAGAACAGCAGCCGGATCGGCCGCTCCCGCAGCGGCCGCCCCACGGTCTCCCCGATGTCGACGGTGAGCCGGCCGATCTCCTCGCAGCCGTCCTCGTCCACGTAACGGGGCTCGGCCTTGACGGTGCGGTGGATCCGCAGCTCGATCTGGGTCTGGTCCTCCCGGGTGGGGAGGATGGTGAACGGGAACGCGTCCTTCACCCGCACGCTGTCCAGCCGCCGCACGGCCACCGCGAAGCGGCCCACGCAGAGGATGTCGCCGTCGTCGTCGCGGAACATCCGCATCGGGGAGTCGACGCTCTCCTCGAACAGTTTCGAGGTCTCGAAGCCGTAGGTGTACTTGGCCTGCCGCGACAGGAACACCCGCGGGTTGTAGGCGAAGTGCGTGGCGCCCTCCAGCACCGCCAGCGCCGGGTCCGGCGGCACCAGGATGCGGTGCCGGGACCCGAAGTGCCGGTGCATGCGCTCCCGCAGCCACTGGGACTTGGCGAACCCGCCGACCAGGACCAGCGTCTCCGACCCCGTGGCGCCCGCGCCCGCGGCCTCCCCGCTGGTGCGGCGGATGGCGGCGAGCTGCTCCTCGACCTTGTCGAGGATGCCCTCGACCACGCTGTCCAGGAGGACCTCCACCTCCTCCGGCGCCAGCACCAGCCGCTGCGGACGGCCGCCCGCCTCCTCCGTCAGCCGGGCCCTGGTCCCCTCTTCCAGCAGCTGCCACACGGTGACGGGCAGGTCGATCCGGACGGTGTCCATGATGTGCGGGGTGCCGTCCTCGTCCCACTCCACCTCCGCGGTGGTCTGGGCCCGCTCCCACTGCTCGGACAGCTCCAGCAGGTCCCCCGAGTGCTCCCGCTCCAGCCGCTTGAGCAGCTCGGGACCCAGCCGCTTGCCGAGGGCCTGCTCGCGGAAGGCCTGGTTGACGTACTCCGAGCCCAGCCGGCCGCCGGTGGCCACGC
Source organism: Streptomyces sp. NPDC008238 (assembly GCF_042956445.1). NCBI lineage: Bacteria > Bacillati > Actinomycetota > Actinomycetes > Kitasatosporales > Streptomycetaceae > Streptomyces > Streptomyces sp. NPDC008238. Next base: position 222,219 of record NZ_JBIBGK010000012.1, read on the forward strand.
CGATCTCGCGGAGCGCGATGAGCTCCGCGGCGTCGCTGGAGGTCTCGTACGCCGTGATGTCCACGGTGCCGCCGCCGCAGTCGACGACCATGAAGCGGAAGCCGTCCACGTTCAGCTGCAGCCGGTCGCGCAGGCCCGTGCCGTCGGTCAGGTCGGCCATCCGCAGGTAGCAGTAGAGCGCCGCGGCCTCCGGCTCGATGGACGGCAGCAGCCGCTCAGGGTCGTCGGGGAAGCCTGCCTCCACCGCGGCGCGCCGCATCGCGGCCCGGTCCTCGTCGTCCCAGATCGCCGGGACGGTGATGCACCAGCGGATCTCCCGCTCGGCGTAACCCGCGTCCTTGACCTGGGCGACGGCCAGTTCCCTGATCTCCCGCAGGTAGGCCGTGATCAGCTCGCGCACCCGGCCGCGGTCGCCGAGGTCGACGATGCCGCCGGTGGTCGGCATGTCCACCGGGCCGCCGTCGTCCTTGAGCGCCATCTTGAACGCGTAGGCGTAACCCAGGCCGTCCGTGCGGCCCGCGTCGGAGGCCTCCGACCACTGCTTGCGGGCCTTGTGGCCCCAGGCCACCGTGGTGCCCTCCGCGTCGACCAGCAGCGCGGTCAGGTTCTTCGGGTAGTCCACACGGTGCTCGGGGAACCGGCTGTAGAAGGTGATCCGCCGGGACTGCGGATCGTCGTTCAGCGGGGTCACCACCGACCAGGCGAAGCCGGTGCCGTGCGTGCCGAAGTCGACGGCCGCCACCACCTTCGGCCTGGCCGCCGCCCCTGGCGTCCCGAAACCGCTCATCGGTCAACTCCCCCCGGTCGAGGGCCGTCCGTACCCGCCCCGCACCTGACAGGCTCCCCCAATTCCGTAGTTATCCGGAGGGCCCGGGTGTTGCCAGGGCATATTTGGCAACAGTGGCCGGGCAGGCACCGGGCGACGGACGACGGAGGCGGCCCTTGCAGGCGCAACAGAACGGCTTCGGGCAGGAGTTGCGCCGCAGGCGCCAGGCGGCCGGGAGGTCGCTGGGCGAGCTGGCGGAACGCGTACCGTGCAGCCGCAGCTTCCTGAGCCGGGTCGAGAACGGCCAGCGCCGCCCGACGTACGAACTGGCCGAGAGGTGCGACGACTTCCTCCAGGCCGGGGGTGAACTCCTCAGCCTCGCCCCGTGCCGCGGCCGGCCCGCGGGCCCCGGGGCGGCAGCAAGGAGCGCGACGGAGTCCGCGGCCCGGCCCGTACGGCGTCCAAGCTGGTCGACCGCACCGCCGCCGCGCCACCCGACGCCCCCGCCCCGGCCTCCGGGTACGGCGAGGAGTTCGACCGGCTGGTCCGGCGCGGAGACCTGCGGCACGCCGCGGGCCGGATGCGCGAGGCGGACCGCTGCTACCGGGAGGCGCACCGGCTGGCCGACGGGCAGCCGCGCGCCCAGGCCCTGGCCGTGGTGCGGATCTGCCGCCGCTGGTCCGACCCGGGCCAGGTCGACCGGGAGCTGCTGCACCTGATCGGCGACAGCCTGGCCGCCCTGCGCGACGACCCCGCTCTCGAGGCCGGGGCACTGCGCCTGCAGCTCAACGCCCACCGGGCGAAGAAGCTCTCGATGGCGGTCAGCGCCGACACCGCGGTGGCCCGGGCGGGCCCGGACAGCGGCGCGGCCCTGGCCCGGCACACCCTGCACGGCCTGGACCGGGCGGACTCCGCGGGCACCGGCGGTGTCAGTGAGGAGGTGCGCTGCGAGGTGCTGACCGAGTGCCGCTGGGGCCTGTACGACTTCGCGCCCGCCGCCGCCTCCCTCACGCTGTCGGAGCGGCTGCGCGACGCCGCCGTGCGCCAGGGCTCCGCGCACTTCCGGGGCGAGGCGCTGATGGCGCTGGCCGTCGACCAGCTGCGCATGGGCCGGGTCTACCCGGCGCTGTCCACGGCCCAGGAGCAGCGCCGGCACGCCGCCGCGAGCCGCAGCGAACTGGCCCGCTGGCAGCAGCGCACCCTCGACACCACGCTCGACCTGTGGCGCGGCCGGTTCGCGGCCGCGGCCGACTGGATCCTGCGGGAGTCCGCCGAGTACGCCGACCGGCTCGCCGCCGACCTCGACGTACCGGCCGGCAACTTCCGGCAGACCCGGATGGGACAGGCGTACTGGCTGCTGCGCGAGCAGGGCCGGATGCACGAGCTGTTCGCGGGCGGCCTCGCCGACGACGTCCAGGAGCACGGCTACTTCCCGGTCTGGCGGGCCGGGCTCGTCCTCGCGCTGTGCGAGACCGGCGCCCTGGACCAGGCCGCCGACCAGCTGCAGGCCTTCGCCGACGACACCGACGGCTTCCGCGCCCTGCCACCGCACGGCTGGGCGGTGCCCACGCTCGCCCTGCTCGCCGAGGCCTGCGCCGCGATCGGCGACCACGCCGGACTGCGGCCCCTGGTGACCCGGCTGCGCGAACGGCTGGCCCCGCACAACGGCACCGGCATCGCCCTCGCCGGCTGGCCCACGGTGCTGGTGACGCCCACGGCCCAGGCCTGCGGTGTGCTCGCCCTGGCCGCCGGGGAACCGGACGCCGCCCTCGCGCACTTCCGCCTGGCGGCCACCCCGGCCCGTACCTCCGCCCCGCAGCTCGCCCGCCTCCGCCTCTGGCAGGCCCGCGCCCTGCGCGCCTCCGGCCGCCCGGAGGCCGCCGCCGAGGCCCGGCGCATGCTGCGCCCGGCCCGCGCGGTCGCGGAGGAGTACGGGATGGCCCGGCTGGCCGGGGAGTGCGCGGCCCTCCTGGCGGAGGCCGGCGCGGTGGGGTGAGGCAGACGAGTCGAGCTGTACGCCGGGTTCTGTCCCCGGTCGGCCTCGCGGCCGGCCGGGCGACGGCCATCCATCTAGGGCCGGCGTTGCCGCCGGCCTCGTGCGGTCTACCCGCGGACTCGGGCGGGCAGCCCTCGAACGTCCGCGCAGGACCGTCTCGCGACGGCCCCTCTTGACCTTGCTCCGGGTGGGGTTTACCTAGCTGCCCAGGTCACCCTGGGCACTGGTGGTCTCTTACACCACCGTTTCACCCTTACCGGGAGCCTCGCGGCCCCGGCGGTCTGTTTTCTGTGGCACTGTCCCGCGGGTCACCCCGGGTGGGCGTTACCCACCACCCTGCCCTGTGGAGCCCGGACGTTCCTCGGCAGGACCAGGGTCCTGACGCGGCCGCCCGCTCGGCTCGTCTGCCGTGCCGACCATCGTAGTCGACGGGAAGGTCAGCCGAACTCCGAGGTGTCGAGCTCGAAGGAGAACGGCGCGGGGAGCGCGATCGACTTGCCCACGGGCACCCGGCAGTGCTGCAGGTAGTCGTCGTCCACCGGCTCGGCGAACAGCGTCACGGCGCCGTTCTCACGGTCGATCAGCAGGTAGAGCGGAATGGCCCCCTTGGCGTAGCAGTGGCGCTTGGTCCCCCGGTCCCGCTCGGGCCTGCCCGAGGTGACCTCCACGACCATGGCCACGCCTTCGCAAGGCATCCACGTGCTGTCGTCGTCGAAGAGGTCGAGGTCCAGCGGCGCGAACGTCACGTCCGGAATGAGGTGGTTGCGCGGGCACAGGCCACCCCGTGGGACCTCCAGGCCGCAATTGCCGGCGAAGTCCATCTCGGTCGCCGACTTGTGCATCACCTGCCGGACGAACCGGCTGATGTTCCTCTCGTGCCGCGGGGACGGCGGCGGACTCACGACGATTTCCCCCTCGATCAGCTCGGCCCGGAAACCCTCCGGGGTCTCCAGCGCCAGGAAGCCCTCCAGGAGAAGTTCCTCCTGTGACAGCGGCTCGTGCGGCATGGCGGTCATCGCGCCCCTTCCTGGTCCGGCAGCGAGCGTAGGGATCCGGGGGGTGGTCGCAGATCCGTACGGAGGCTTCTCACCCGATCGTGGCACACGGAGCTACGCCGGGGTGAAGAGCACCGTGTGGCGGCCCGGGTCGGCCTGGGTGAGGCGGACGGGGAGCGGTTCGCCGAGCGGGAGGGGAGCGGTGCCGCCGCGGACGCGGCCGACGACGGCCGGGTCGCGCAGGTGCACGGTGCCGGCGGTCGGGTCGGCATCCTTGACGTCGATGACGTAGGCCTCGAAGACCTCGCCGACCCGGTCCTTGAGCAGGGCGGCCTCGACCAGGTCTACGGAGGCGCTCTCGAGGGTGCCCGCGAGGTGCGAACCGCCGCGCATGTCGCGGGGCAGGTCGCGGAAGGCCGCCTCGACCCACTCCGGCGGCTCCTGGCCGGCCACCGCGGCGAGGCAGAACTCGGCGGCGTAGCGGTCGACGAGCCGCCGCAGGGGCGCGGTGCAGTGCGTGTACGCGTCCGCCACGGCGGCGTGCACGGCCGGCTCGGCGGGGTGGCCGGGCCAGAAGGGCGTGTAGTCGGCGCCGCGGAACAGGCTGGTGGCCTCGTGCAGGAAGGCCGCATGGGTGGTGCGCTCCGGGTCCAGGGTGCGGACGAGCTCCGCGTACGAGGTCATGTGCGGCCAGTCGATGCGCAGCGCCGCCGCGACCCTGCGCAGCCGCGCCACCTCCCCCTGCGGAGCGACCGGGAGCGTACGGAGGATGCCCGTGCCGGAGCGCAGCATCACGCCGGCCGCGACCATGCCCGTCAGCAGCGAGATCTGGGCGTTCCAGGCGTCGACGGGCAGCGGCGCCCGGTACCGCAGCGCATAACCCCCGTCGAGCTCCACGACCTCCTGCTCGGGCACGTTGAGGGAGATGCCGCCGCGGGCCCGCTCCTGCTCCTCGCGCAGCCGTCCCACGGTGCGCAGCAGCGCCACGGGCTCCTCCGCGGTGCCGGCGTCGATCGCGTGCTGCACGCCCGCGTAGTCGAGCCGGGCGCGGCTGCGGACGAGCGCGCGGCGCACGTCGACGTCGGTCACCGTGCCGTCGGCGTCGAGGTCGATCCGCCACAGCACGGCGGGCCGGTCCTGCCCGGCCAGCAGACTGGCCGCCCCCTCACCGAGCACGGGCGGGTGCAGCGGCACCCGGACGTCGGGGTAGTAGAGGGTCTGCACCCGCCGGTGCGCCTCGGCGTCCAGCGCCCCGCCGGGCGCGACGAAGGCGGCGGCGTCAGCGATCGCGTACGACACCCGGTAGCCGCGACCGCCCTCCCGGGCGGCGATGTGCATCGCCTGGTCCAGGTCGAGCGACCCGGGCGGGTCGACGGTGAAGAACGGCACATCGGTGGCGTCGTACGCGGGCAGCCGCGGATCGCGCGCGGCCTCCGCGGCCTCCGAGAGCACCGCCGCCGGGAAGTCCCGCCGCACGTGCAGGTCGGCGCGGAGCGCGTCCAGCGCGGACCGCAGCTGGACTCCGTCGGCGGTGGTGACGCGCAGGGGACGACGAGGCATGGGGCGAGCCTAAGTCGCACGGTCGTAGGCTGCACTGCACCGGGGAAACGTGAAGGAGAACAACTGTGCTCGTCCTGCTACCGCCGTCCGAGGGCAAGGCCACCGACGGCACCGGCCCCGCCGTCGACCTGGGCTCCCTCTCCCTGCCCGGGCTCACCACGGCCCGCGCGACGGTGCTGGACGAACTGGTCGGCCTCTGCGCGGGCGGCGACGAGGACAAGGCCGCGGAAGTCCTCGGGCTCAGCCCCGGGCTGCGCGGCGAGATCGCCCGCAACGCGGGGCTGCGCGACGCACGGACCCGGCCGGCCGGCGAGATCTACACCGGCGTGCTCTACGACGCGCTCGGCCTGGACACCCTGGGCGCCGCCGCCCGGCGCCGCGCCGCCCGGTCCCTGCTGGTCTTCTCCGGGCTGTGGGGCGCGGTCGGCATCCGGGACGCGATCCCGGCGTACCGCTGCTCGATGGGCGTGCGACTGCCGGCGCTCGGGGCCCTCGCGACGTACTGGCGCACGCACCTCGCCGAGGCCCTCCCGGACGCCGCGGACGCCGCCGGCGGCGGCCTGCTGCTCGACCTGCGGTCGTCGGCGTACGGGGCGGCGTGGAAGCCGGCGCCGCGCAGTGCGCTGGCGGGGCGGACGGCGACGGTGCGGGTGGTGCAGGCGGAGACGCGGAAGGTCGTCAGCCACTTCAACAAGGCGACGAAGGGGCGGATCGTGCGGGCCCTGCTCGAGTCCGGGGCCCGCCCCAAGGACCCGGGCGCGCTGGTCGTGGCGCTGCGGGACCTGGGCTTCACGGTGGAGGTGGCTGCGCCGGGGCGGCTCGACGTACTGGTCACCGACGTCCACTGAGTTGTGTGCCCGGGGTTGTGTGCCCGGGTTGTCGGGTGCGGCTCGGTTGTCGGGTGCGGGCTGTTTGCGCCTGCGGCGGGCGTCCACCCGCCCTCCCGCCCGATTGCCCGGCGCGATTGGTGCGGGCCTGCGCAAGTTCGTCGGGGGTCGGCGCCGCGCCGGCGCACTCCCCCAACCTTCGGCCGGGGGGACCCCCAGAACGCTCGCGGTTTGCGTCCACATCATTCGGCACCGCGTCCGCCGCTCGTCGTTTCCGGGCGCACCCCGACACACCCCCTCCCGTTGTATGGGCGCACAACGGCCGGTGGGGGGTCAGATAGGCACGCGCGGCAACCCCGGACCGCCTTCGCACCGCGTCCGACTGTCGTGCGCCTCGACTGCCGGAGGAGACATGGCGGGTGCCTTACGGGGGTTGCCCCAGCTCGCACCGCTGCCCCACGTTGCTCCGCTCGCCGGCTGCGCGGCCGCCTAGAGCCGCGGCAGCCGGTCACCGAGAGTGGGCGAGATCCCCTCCTCCAGCCAGTGGAGGAGGGCCCGCAGGTCCGCCGCGAGCCCGTCCTCGATGTACGCCGCGTAGTCGACGACGGCGGCGGCAAGGCCCTGTCCGGCCCAGTCCGCCTCTTCCCAGCAGCGTTCCCCAGCCGACAGGTATGAGGTGATCCGGCCGCGCTCGCGCCACCACTCCCGGACGGACTCGACGGTCCAGTGTGCGTCGCCGTCGCAGG
>NZ_JBIBGK010000013.1:0-220843 GCF_042956445.1 Streptomyces sp. NPDC008238
TCGGCACAGGTCGACCTGCTGGAGGAAGAGCTCGGGAAGTTGCTGGCGCCGATCGTGCCGGGTGAGGCGCAGGTGCCGTTCCTGTCGACGGTGACCGGCGAGTGGATGACCGGCCCGGAGATGGACGGCGGCTACTGGTTCCGGAACCTTCGCCAGACGGTGGAGCTGGAGCAGGCGGTACGCACCCTGCTGGAGCAGGGCTTCGGCGTGTTCATCGAGTCCAGCCCCCACCCTGTCCTCACCGTCGGGCTGCAGGAGACCGTGGAGGGCTCCGGTCGTGAGGCCGCGGTCCTGGGTTCGCTGCGCCGCAATGAAGGCGGTCTGGAGCGGTTCTGGCTGTCGCTGGGTGAGGCCTACGTGCACGGCGCGTCCGTGGACTGGCAGGCGGTCTTCGCCGGGACCGGCGCGCGCCACGTCGACCTCCCCACCTACGCCTTCCAGCGCGAGTACTACTGGCTGGAGAGCGGAACCCCCGAGGCTGTTGGGGCCGCCGCCCCCGCCGACAGCGTGGAGGCACGCTTCTGGGAGGCCGTCGAACGCAACGATGTGGCCGCCCTGACGGCCGAGTTGGACGTGGACGGCGACCAGGCGCTGACCGCGCTGCTTCCGGCGCTGTCCTCGTGGCGTCGGCAGAGCCGTGAGCAGTCCACCGTCGACGGCTGGCGCTACCGCGTCACGTGGAAGCCCCTGCCCGAGCCCGCCTCCCCTCGCCTGACCGGCACCTGGCTGCTCACCGTCCCCGAGACGCTCACCGGCACCGACGAGGAGTGGGCGGCCGCCGTCGAGCGCACGCTCATCGACCGCGGCGCTGACGTGCGGCGAATCGCCGTCGTCCAGAGCGACGACACGCGCGCCGAACTCGCCGTACGCATACGAGAGGCGCTCGCCGACGGGCCCGCCGTGTCCGGTGTCGTCTGCCTGTCGACGCCCTCGGGCACCGCGGCAGGCACTGTCGTGACCACGCTCGCCGTCGTCCAGGCGCTCGGTGACACCGAGGTGACCGCGCCGCTGTGGTGCGTGACCCGCGGCGCCGTCGCCGCCGGCCGCTCCGAGCGGCTGGAGCACCCGACGCAGGCACTGATCTGGGGTCTCGGCCGCGTGACCGCGCTGGAGCACGGCGAGCGCTGGGGCGGCCTGGTGGACCTCCCCGGCACGGACGACGTGGACGACCGGGCGCTCGCCCGGCTTGCCGGCGTCCTGGCGGGCGACGCGGCCGAGGACCAGGTCGCGGTACGCCCGGGCGGCCTGTTCGCGCGGCGTCTGGTGCGTGCGCGGCTCGCGGAGACCAGCACCGTCCGCGAGTGGCGACCGCAGGGCACGGTGCTGGTCACCGGCGGTACGGGCGCGCTCGGCGCGCACGTCGCTCGCTGGCTCGCGTCCAACGGCGCCAAGCACCTCGTGCTGACCAGCCGCCGGGGCATCGACGCCCCCGGCGCCGCGGAGCTGCGTGACGAACTGACCGCGCTCGGTGCCGAGGTGACCGTTGCCGCGTGCGACGTCGCCGACCGCGACGCCCTCGCCGCGCTCATCGGGGCCGTCCCCGCCGACCGCCCCCTCACCGCCGTCGTCCACACCGCCGCCGTCCTCGACGACGGTGTCATCGAGGCGCTGACCCCCGAGCAGGTGGAGGCGGTACTGCGCGTCAAGGTCGACGCGACCCTGCACCTGCACGAACTGACCCGTGACCTGGACCTGTCCGCCTTCGTGCTGTTCTCGTCCTTCGCCGCGACCTTCGGCGCGCCCGGGCAGGGCAACTACGCGCCGGGCAACGCCTTCCTCGACGCGTTCGCCGAGTACCGCCGGGCGGCCGGTCTGCCCGCGACCGCGATCGCCTGGGGCCCCTGGGGCGACGGCGGAATGGCGGAGGGCGCGGTAGGCGACCGCATGCGCCGCCACGGCGTCATCGAGATGGACCCGGAGCGGGCCGTCTCCGCGCTCCAGCACGCCCTGGACCGGGACGAGACGACGCTGACCGTCGCCGACATGGAGTGGAAGCGCTTCGTCCTCGCCTTCACCTCCGGCCGGTCCCGGCCGCTGCTGCACGACCTGCCCGAGGCGCGCGCCGCCGTCGAGAGCATCCGTGCCGACGCCACCGAGGGCGCGGGCGACGCCGGTGAGTTCTCCCTGCGGATCGCCGGTCAGCCCGCGGCCGAGCAGGAGCGGCTGCTCCTCGACCTCGTCCGCACCGCCGTCGCCGCCGTGCTCGGATACGCCGGCCCCGAAGCGGTCGAGGCGGGGCGCGCGTTCAAGGAGCTCGGCTTCGACTCGCTGACCTCCGTCGAGCTCCGCAACCGCCTGGTCGCCGCCAGCGGTCTCAAGCTCCCGCCCACCCTCGTCTTCGACTACCCGACGGCCACCGTCCTCGCCCGGTACCTGCGCGAGGAGATGTTCGGCCGGGACGGGGACAGGGCGTCCGCCGTCGTGACGCCGAGCGCCGCTGTCCTCGACGCCGAGCCCGTGGCGATCGTCGCGATGGCGTGCCGCTTCCCCGGCGGGGTGCGCACCCCCGAGGAGCTGTGGCAGCTGCTGGTCTCCGACGGCGATGCCCTCTCCCAGTTCCCCGCCGACCGCGGCTGGGACATCGAGGCGCTGTACGACCCCGACCCCGACGCGCAGGGCACCTCGTACACCCGCGAGGGCGGGTTCTTGTCCGGCGCGGCTGAGTTCGACCCCGGGTTCTTCGGGATCTCGCCGCGTGAGGCGCTGGCGATGGACCCGCAGCAGCGGCTGCTGCTGGAGACGTCCTGGGAGGCGTTCGAGCGGGCGGGCATCGACCCGCAGACGCTGCGCGGCAGCCAGGCCGGCGTCTTCGTCGGTACGAACGGCTCGGACTACGCCGAGCTCGCCCGCACCGCGACCGAAGGCCTCGAAGGGCACCTCGCCACCGGCAGCGCCGGCAGCGTCGTCTCCGGCCGCATCTCGTACACCTTCGGTCTCGAAGGCCCGGCGGTCACCGTCGACACCGCCTGCTCCGCCTCGCTCGTCGCCCTGCACCTCGCCGTCCAGGCGCTGCGGGCGGGCGAGTGCTCGGTGGCCCTGGCGGGCGGCGTGACGGTCATGTCGACGCCCGGCACCTTCATCGAGTTCAGCCGCCAGCGGGGACTGTCCACGGACGGCCGCTGCAAGGCGTTCTCCTCCGACGCCGACGGCTTCAGCCCCGCCGAGGGCGTCGGCATGCTGCTCGTGGAGCGGCTGTCGGACGCGCGGCGCAACGGCCACCCGGTGCTCGCGGTCGTCCGCGGCTCCGCCATCAACCAGGACGGCGCCAGCAACGGCCTCACCGCCCCCAACGGCCCGTCCCAGCAGCGCGTCATCCGCCAGGCCCTCGCCAACGCGCGCCTCACACCCTCCGACGTCGACGTCGTCGAGGCGCACGGCACCGGCACCACCCTCGGCGACCCCATCGAGGCGCAGGCGCTGCTCGCCACCTACGGCCAGGACCGCCCCGAGGGCCGGCCCCTGCTCCTCGGCTCGATCAAGTCGAACATCGGCCACGCCCAGGCCGCCGCCGGTGTCGCGGGCGTCATGAAGATCGTGCTCGCCATGGAACACGGCGAGCTGCCGCGCAGCCTCCACATCGCCGAGCCCACCCCGCACGTCGACTGGACCGCGGGCGAGGTCGACCTGCTGACCGAGGCACGGCCGTGGCCCGAGACCGGACGCCCCTGGCGCGCGGGAGTCTCGTCGTTCGGCTTCAGCGGGACCAACGCGCATGCCATCATCGAGCAGGCCCCCGACGCCGCTCAGGGGTCCGCGCAGGACACGACCCCGGAACCGGAGCGGACACCCCTACTGACCGGGGTGACCCCTGACGGTTCCCCGTCGGGCCCGTCCACCGCCCTGCCGTGGACCCTCAGCGCGCGGACTCCGAAGGCCCTGCGGGGTCAGGCCGAACGCCTGCTGAACCACCTCGCCACCCACCCTGACCTGCGACTTGTCGACGTGGCCGGTTCCCTGGCCACGACCCGCGGCGCTCTGGACCAGCGCGCGGTCCTCGTCGCCCGCGAGCGCGCCGACGTCGTCACTGCCCTGACCGCCCTGGCCGCCGGGGAGACCTCACCGGTCCTGGTGCAGGGGTCCGCGATCGGGGGAAGGACCGTGTTCGTCTTCCCCGGACAGGGGTCGCAATGGGTAGGCATGGCGGAAGGGCTGTTGGACGCTTCAGCGGTGTTCGCTGCCCGGATGGAGGAGTGCGCTCAGGCGCTGGAGCCGTTGACCGGCTGGTCGCTGCTCGATGTGCTGCGTGGTGTGGAGGGCGCTCCGTCGCTGGAGCGCGTGGACGTGGTGCAGCCTGCGCTGTTCGCGGTGATGGTGTCGCTGGCGGAGGTCTGGAAGGCGGCCGGCGTGCGTCCGGCCGCGGTGATCGGGCACTCGCAGGGCGAGATCGCGGCGGCCTGTGTCGCCGGGATCCTCTCGCTGGAGGACGCGGCCCGCGTCGTGGCTCTGCGCAGTCAGGCGATCGGCCGGGTGCTGGCCGGTCTCGGTGGCATGGTGTCGGTGGCGCTGCCGGCCGCGCAGGTCCGGGAGCGGATCGCGGCCTGGGGCGAGGAGCGGATCTCCGTTGCCGCGGTGAACGGCCCGTCCTCCGTGGTGGTTTCCGGCGAAGTGCAGGCGCTGGACGAGCTGCTGGCCTCCTGCGAGGCGGACGGCGTGCGGGCGCGGCGGATCGCGGTGGACTACGCCTCGCACTCCGCTCAGGTCGACCTCCTGCGGGACGAGCTGGCCGAGCTTCTGGCTCCGATCACCCCGGGTGACGCGCAGGTGCCGTTCCTGTCGACGGTGACCGGCGAGTGGATGACCGGGCCGGAGCTAGACGGCCGTTACTGGTTCCGGAACCTGCGGAAGACCGTCGAGCTGGAGCAGGCGGTCCGGACGCTGCTGGAGCAGGGCTTCGGAGTGTTCGTCGAGTCCAGCCCGCACCCCGTCCTCACCGTCGGGTTGCAGGAGACCGTCGAGGACGCGGGCCGTGAGGCCGCCGTCCTCGGCTCCCTGCGCCGCAACGAAGGCGGCTTGGAGCGGTTCTGGCTCTCCCTGGGTGAGGCCTACGTCCACGGCGCGTCCGTGGACTGGCAGGCGGTGTTCGCGGGGACCGGCGCGCTGCGCGTGGACCTGCCCACCTACGCCTTCCAGGCGCAGCGGTTCTGGCCCGAGATCGCGCCCGCGCCCGCGTTCGAGGCGCCGGTGGAGAGCGAGATCGACGCGCGCTTCTGGGCGGCCGTCGAACGCGAGGACCTCGACACGATCACCTCTGAACTCGCCATCGAGGCCGACCAGCCGCTGACCGCGCTGCTCCCGGCGCTGTCGTCGTGGCGCCGGCAGAGCCGTGAGCAGTCCACCGTCGACGGCTGGCGTTACCGGGTGACGTGGAAGCCGGTGTCCGAGCCCGCCTCCGCCCGCCTCACCGGGACCTGGCTGCTCGCCGTCCCCGGCACGCTCACCGGCGCGGACGAGGAGTGGGCGGCCGCCGTCGAGCGCACGCTCACCGACCGCGGAGCGCAGGTGCGCACCGTGCGGGTCGACCACGGCACGGCCGACCGCGAGCAGCTGACAGCGACCGTGAATGCCGCACTCGACGGCACCGCGCCCAGCGGTGTCCTCTCCCTCCTCGCCCTTGGCGGCGACAGCGCCCCGCTGCGCGAGCACGCCGGACTGCTGGCGACTGCCGCCCTGGTCCAGGCACTCGGCGACGCCGAGGTCACCGCGCCCCTGTGGTGCGTGACCCGCGGCGCGATCGCCACCGGCCGCTCCGAGCAGGTGACCGATCCCGCCCAGGCACTCATCTGGGGCTTCGGCCGGACGGCCGCCCTGGAGTACCCCGACCGCTGGGGCGGTCTCGTCGACCTGCCCGGCACGGACACCGCGGACGACCGTACGCTCACCCGCCTCGCGGGCCTGCTGGCCGGGGACGGCGCGGAGGACGAGGTCGCGGTCCGGGCCTCCGGCGTCTTCGCGCGCCGGCTCGCCCACGCGCCCGCCGCCGACGTGCCCGCCGGAAAGGCCTGGAGCCCGCACGGCACGGTGCTGGTGACCGGTGGCACGGGTGCGCTCGGCGCTCACGTCGCCCGCTGGCTCGCGAAGAACGGTGCCGAGCACCTCGTACTGACCAGCCGCCGGGGCATCGACGCCCCCGGTGCCGCCGAGCTGCGCGACGAACTGACCGCGCTGGGCGCCGAGGTGACCGTCGCCGCCTGCGACGTGGCCGACCGCGACGCCCTGGCCGCGCTCCTTGGCGCCGTCCCCGTGAACCGTCCCCTGACCGCCGTCGTCCACACCGCCGGTGTGCTCGACGACGGTGTCATCGACGCCCTCACGCCCCAGCGGTTCGCGACCGTCCTCGCCCCCAAGGCGGAGGCGGCGCTCGCCTTGCACGAGCTCACCCGCGACCTGGACCTGTCCGCGTTCGTGCTCTTCTCCGGGGTCGCCGGCACGCTCGGCGACGGCGGGCAGGGCAACTACGCGGCGGCCAACGCCTATCTGGACGCCCTCGCGGAGCAGCGGCACGCCGAAGGACTGGCCGCAACCTCCGTGGCATGGGGCCGGTGGGGCGACAGCGGACTGGCGGCGGGCGGCGCGATCGGCGAACGCCTCGACCGCGGCGGCGTGCCGGCGATGGCGCCCGGTTCCGCGATCCGCGCGCTCCAGCAGGCCCTCGACCTGGGCGACGTGACCGTCGCGGTCGCCGACATCCAGTGGGAGCGGTTCGCGCCCGGCCACACAGCTGTGCGGCCGAGCCCGTTCCTGGCCGACCTGCCCGCGGTGCGGCGGCTGGCGGAGGCGGCCCGTTCCGGCGGGGCGGACGGCGATCCGGCCGGTGCCGGGCTCTCCCCGGCGGAGGCCCTGCGCCGCCGCCTGGCGGTCATGCCCCGGGCCGAACAGGGCCTGGCCGTCGCCGAGCTGGTCCGTACCCACGCGGCCGCGGCCCTCGGCCACCCGACCACCGACGAGGTCGGCGCGCAGCGCGCGTTCAAGGAGCTCGGCTTCGACTCCCTCATCGCGCTGGAACTGCGCAACCGGCTGAACGCCGCGACCGGGCTGCGGCTCCCGGCCACCCTCGTCTTCGACCACCCGAACCCGGCCGTCCTGGCCGACTTCCTGCTCGGCGAGATCGTCCCGGACGGCGGCCCCGGCGCCGCCCCCGGCTTGGCGGAACTCGACAAGCTCGAGTCCGCGCTGTCCGTGCTCGACCCGGACGCCGCGGACACCCCGACCCGTACCGACATCGCGCTGCGTCTGCAGGCCCTCCTGGCGAAGTGGGGTGAACCGCACACCGATTCCCGTGGCGAGGCCGTCACAGAAAAGCTCCAAGAGGCCACGCCCGACGAGCTCTTCGCCTTCATCGACAAGGAGCTCGGGATTTAAGCAGGCCGACAGCAGGCAGCACGCAGCAGGCAGCAGCAGCGCGAAGGTGTGACGAGAAGCATGGGTGAGGTTCCAATGGCAGATCAGGACAAGATCCTCGGCTACCTGAAGCGGGTGACGGCCGATCTGCACCAGACCCGGCAACGGCTCCGCGAGGTCGAGTCGGCGGAACCGGAGCCGATCGCGATCGTCGGCATGAGCTGCCGGTTTCCCGGCGGCATCACGTCGCCGGAGGGCCTATGGGACCTGGTCGCCCAGGGCCGCGACGCCATCACCGACTTCCCGTCCGACCGCGGCTGGGACATCGACTCGCTGTACGACGCCGACCCCGACCAGGAAGGCACCAGCTACACCCGCGAGGGCGGATTCCTCAACGGCGTAGGGGAGTTCGACGCCGCGTTCTTCGGGATCAGCCCTCGCGAGACCCTCGGCATGGACCCCCAGCAGCGCCTGCTGCTGGAGACCGCCTGGGAGACCTTCGAGCGGGCCGGGGTCGACCCGGGCACCCTGCGCGGCAGCAAGGCCGGTGTGTTCATCGGCACCAACGGCCAGGACTATCCCGAAATGCTGCACGACGTCCCCAAGGGCGTCGAGGGATACCTGATGACCGGCAACGCGGCCAGCGTCATCTCCGGCCGCCTGTCGTACACCTTCGGCCTTGAGGGCCCGGCGGTCACCGTCGACACCGCCTGCTCCGCCTCGCTCGTCGCCCTGCACCTGGCGGTCCAGGCGCTGCGCAACGAGGAGTGCACGATCGCCCTCGCGGGCGGCGTCACCGTCATGTCGAGCCCGCGCGCCTTCATCCAGTTCAGCCGGCAGCGCGGCCTCGCCCCCGACGGCCGCTGCAAGCCGTTCGCCGACGGCGCCGACGGCACGGGCTGGGGCGAGGGCGTCGGCATGCTGCTCGTCGAGCGGCTCTCCGACGCCCGCCGCAACGGCCACCCCGTGCTGGCGATCGTCCGCGGCTCCGCCATCAACCAGGACGGCGCCAGCAACGGCCTCACCGCCCCCAACGGCCCGTCCCAGCAGCGCGTCATCCGCCAGGCGCTGACCAACGCCGGGCTCAGCCCCGCGCAGGTCGACGTCGTCGAGGCGCACGGCACCGGCACCACCCTCGGCGACCCCATCGAGGCGCAGGCGATCCTCGCCACCTACGGCCAGAACCGTCCCGACGGGCGCCCGCTGTGGCTGGGCTCGGTCAAGTCGAACATCGGCCACACGCAGGCCGCCGCCGGTGTCGCGGGCATCATCAAGATGGTGCAAGCGATCCGGCACGGCGTCCTGCCCAAGTCGCTCCACATCGACGCGCCCTCCACCAACGTCGACTGGACCTCCGGCGACGTCGCCCTGCTCACCGAGTCGGTGCCGTGGCCCGCGACCGGGCAGCCGCGCCGCGCCGGCATCTCCTCCTTCGGCGTCAGCGGCACCAACGCCCACACCGTCATCGAGGAGGCCCCGAGCGCCGACGAGCCGCAGGAGCCCTCCGCCGAGGACGCCGCCCCCGCGGCCGAGGCCGTGCAGGGCGCCGACGGCCCGGTGCCGCTGCTGCTGTCCGGCCACGGTGGGACCGCCCTGCGCGCGCAGGCGGAGCGCCTCGCCGCACACCTGCGCACCCACCCCGAACTGGCCGCCGACGCCGCGGGCCTGACCGACCTCGGCTTCTCGCTCGCCACGAGCCGCGCGGCCCTGGACCGCCGGGCCGTGCTGTTCTCCGCCGACCGCGACGCCCTGCTCGCCGGCCTCGACCTGCTCGCGGACGCCGACCGTGCCGAGGAGCCCGCGGAGGCCGTCCTCGGCACGGCGGGCGAGGGCAAGACCGCGTTCCTCTTCACCGGACAGGGCAGCCAGCGCCCCGGCATGGGCCGCGACCTGTACGCGACCCACCCCGGCTTCGCCCGCGCCCTGGACGAGGTCCGCGACGCACTCGACCGGCACCTCGACACCCCGCTGTACGACGTGCTGTTCGCGCCGCAGGACAGCCCGCGCGCCGCCCTGCTGGACCAGACCGCCCACGCCCAGACCGCGCTGTTCGCGGTCGAGGTCGCCCTCTTCCGGCAGCTCGAACAGTGGGGCGTGGCCCCCGACTTCCTCATCGGCCACTCCATCGGCGAACTGACCGCCGCCCACGTCTCCGGCGTCCTCACCCTGCCCGACGCGGCCCGCCTGGTCGCCGCCCGCGGCCGGCTGATGCAGGCGCTGCCCACCGGCGGCGCCATGATCGCCGTCGAGGCCGCCGAGGAGGAAGTGACGCCGCTGCTCACCGGCCGGGTGGGCATCGCCGCCGTCAACGGCCCGCGCTCCGTCGTCGTCTCCGGCGAGGAGGACGCCGCCGAGGCGGTCGCCGCGCAGCTGCGCGCCCAGGGCCGCAGGACCAAGCGCCTGACGGTCAGCCATGCCTTCCACTCCCCGCTGATGGACGGCATGCTGGAGGCGTTCCGCGACATCGCCGGGACCATTGACTACCGGCCGCCGGTCATCCCGATCGTCTCCAACCTCACCGGCGCCTCCGTCACCGCCGACGAGATCGGCACCGCCGACTACTGGGTCCGCCACGTTCGCGAGGCCGTCCGCTTCCACGACGGCGTGCGCCGGCTGGCCGCCCAGGGCGTCACCGCCTTCGTCGAGGTGGGACCCGGGGGGGTGCTGACCGCCCTCGCCCAGGAGTGCGTCGACGACCCGGACGCCCTCTTCGTGCCCGTGCTGCGCGCCGACCGCGCCGAACCGGCCGCCCTGGCCGGCGCGGTCGCGCAGGCCCACGTCCACGGTGTCGCCGTCGACTGGCGGGCCGTGTTCGCTGGCCGTAGCGCCGGCCGCGTGGACCTGCCCACGTACGCCTTCCAGCGCGAGCTGTTCTGGCCCGAGCAGCCCACCGCCTGGGCGGGCGACGTCACCGCCGTCGGTATCGGCTCCGCCGACCACCCGCTGCTGGGCGCCGCCATCGCTCTGGCCGGCGGCGACGGCCACCTCTTCACCGGCCGGCTCTCGCTCGCTACCCACCCTTGGCTCGCCGACCACACGGTGATGGACACCGTGCTGCTGCCCGGCACCGCCATGGTGGAACTCGCCCTCCAGGCCGGCGACCACACCGGCTGCCCCCTGCTGGACGAACTCACCCTCGAGGCGCCGCTGGCGCTGCCCCCGCACGGCGGCGTGCAGATCCAGCTCGCCGTCGGCGCGCCCGACGCCGAGGGCCGCCGCGCGCTGACCCTGCACTCGCGTCCCGAGGACGCGGCCGACGACACCTGGGGCGAGGGCGCCTGGACCCGCCACGCCACCGGTGTCCTCGCCCCCGCCGCGCCGGGCGCCACCCCGTCCGCCGGCGACCTCGCCGAGTGGCCGCCCGCGGGCGCCGACGAGGTCGTCGTCGACGGCCTGTACGACTACCTGACGGAGTCCGGCTTCGCCTACGGCCCCGTCTTCCAGGGCCTGACCGCCGCCTGGCAGCGAGGCGACGAGGTGTTCGCCGAGGTCCGCCTGCCGCAGCAGGCGCACGCCGAGGCCGGCCTGTTCGGCGTCCACCCCGCGCTGTTGGACGCGGCCCTGCACGCCGTCGGCATCGGCTCGCTGCTGGAGGACACCGAGCACGGCAGGCTCCCGTTCTCCTGGAGCGGTGTCGCCCTCCACGCCGTCGGCGCCCGCGCCCTGCGGGTCCGGCTCGCGCCCGCGGGCAACGACACCGTCTCGGTCACCCTCGCCGACGAGACCGGCGCCCCCGTCGCCTCCGTGGACGGGCTGCTGCTGCGGCCGGTCTCGCCCGAGCAGGTGCACGCCGCGCGCACGGCCTTCCACGAGTCGCTGTTCCGCGTCGAGTGGACGGGCGTCCCGGCGCCCGCCGCGACCACCGTCGCCGCCGGCCAGTGGGCCGTGCTGGGCGAGGCGGGCGGCGCGTTCACCGGCGCCCTGCCCACCGCGGCCGTCCATGCCGGCCTGGACGCGCTCGGTGCCGCCCTGGCGGCCGGCGGTCCCGTCCCGCAGGCCGTCGTCGTGCCCTTCGGCGACGGAGGGGAGACCTCCCTCGACGCCGACCTGCCGGGCGCGGTCCGCACCGCCCTGCACGACGCCCTCGCGCTCGCCCAGGCCTGGCTCGCCGACGACCGATTCGCCGCCTCCCGCCTGGTGTTCGTCACCCGCGGCGCCGTCGCCACCACGGCCGGGGCCGACGTCGCCGACCTCGCCCACGCCCCGCTGTGGGGCATGCTGCGCTCCGCCCAGTCCGAGCACCCCGACCGCTTCGTCCTGGCCGACCTGGACGGACGCGAGGAGTCCCTGCGCGCCCTGCCCGGCGCGCTCGCCCTCGCCGGCGCGGAACCCCAACTCGCCGTCCGCGAAGGCAAGGTCCTCGTCCCGCGTCTGACGCGGGTCGCCGCGACGCCCGAGCAGCAGGCGCCCGCCCTCGACCCCGACGGCACCGCCCTCGTCACCGGCGCCACCGGCACCCTCGGCGGGCTCGTCGCCCGCGACCTCGTCACCCGGCACGGCATACGCCGGCTGCTGCTGACCAGCCGCCGCGGCGAGGCCGCCCCCGGCGCCGCCGAACTCCTCGCCGACCTGCGCGAGCTGGGCGCCGAGGTCACCCTCGCCGCCTGCGACACCGCCGACCGCGACGCGCTGGCCGCGCTGCTGGCGACCGTGCCCGCCGACCGTCCGCTGACCGCCGTCGTGCACACCGCGGGCGTCCTCGACGACGGCATCCTCGAAGCGCTCACCCCCGAGCGCGTCGACCGCGTCCTGCCCGCCAAGGTCGACGCCGCCGTGCACCTGCACGAGCTGACCCGCGACAACGACCTCGCCGCGTTCGTCCTGTTCTCCGCCGCCGCCGGCACCCTCGGCGGCCCCGGCCAGGCCAACTACGCCGCCGCCAACGCCTTCCTCGACGCGCTCGCCCACCGCCGCCACGCCGAGGGGCTGCCCGCCACCGCGCTCGCCTGGGGCCTGTGGGCCGAACGCAGCGGCATGACCGCCGACCTCGCCGACACCGACCTGGAGCGGATCTCCCGCGCCGGCGTGGCCGCGCTCTCCTCCGAGCAGGGCCTGGCGCTGCTCGACACCGCCCGCGCCGTCGGCGAGCCCACCGCCGTCCCCATGCACCTGGACCTGGCGTCCCTGCGCCAGGCCGACGCGAGCATGGTGCCCGCACTGCTGCGCGCACTGGTCCGCCCCGCGGCCCGCCGCGCCGCCGACACCGCCGAGGCCGCCCCGGCCGGCGGGCTCGCCGGCCGGCTCCTGCCGCTGACCCCCGCCGAACGCGACCGCCTCCTGCTGGACACCGTCCGCGTCCAGGTCGCCGCCGTCCTCGGCTTCCCCGGCCCCGAGGCCGTCGACCCGGCACGCGCCTTCAAGGAACTCGGCTTCGACTCGCTGACCGCCGTCGAGCTGCGCAACCGCCTCGGCTCGGCGACCGGGGTGCGCCTGCCCGCCACCCTCGTCTTCGACTACCCGACCCCGAACGCGCTCGTCGCGTTCCTGCGCACCGAACTCCTCGGCGACGACGTCGACTCCGCCCCGGTCAAGGCCGTCACCGCCGTCACCGCGACCGACGACGAGCCGATCGCCATCGTCGGCATGAGCTGCCGCTACCCGGGCGGCGTCACCACCCCCGACGAGCTGTGGCAGCTCGTCGCCGGCTCGGTCGACGCCATCACCCCGTTCCCCACCGACCGCGGCTGGAACCTCGCCGCGCTCTACGACGCCGACCCCGGACGCGCGGGCACCAGCTACACCCGCGAGGGCGGATTCCTCCACGACGCCGCCGACTTCGACCCGGACTTCTTCGGCATCAACCCGCGCGAAGCCCTCGCCATGGACCCGCACCAGCGGCTGCTGCTGGAGACGTCCTGGGAGGCCTTCGAACGCGCCGGCATCGACCCCACCTCGATGCGCGGCAGCCGCACCGGCGTCTACGCCGGCGTGATGTACCACGACTACCTGACCCGGCTGGCCGCCCTGCCCGAGGGCCTGGAGGGCTACCTCGGCACCGGCACCGCGGGCAGCGTCGCCTCCGGCCGCGTCTCGTACACCCTCGGCCTGGAGGGCCCTGCGGTCACCGTCGACACCGCGTGCTCCTCCTCGCTGGTCGCCCTGCACCTGGCCGTCCAGGCGCTGCGCAGCGGCGAGTGCGACATGGCCCTCGCCGGCGGCGTCACGGTCATGTCGACCCCCGACACCTTCATCGACTTCAGCCGCCAGCGCGGCCTGTCCACCAACGGCCGCTGCAAGTCCTTCTCCGCCGACGCCGACGGCACCGGCTGGGCCGAGGGCGCCGGCATGCTCCTCCTCGAACGGCTCTCCGACGCCCGCCGCAACGGCCACCGCGTCCTCGCCGTCGTCCGCGGCACCGCCGTCAACCAGGACGGCGCCAGCAACGGCCTCACCGCGCCCAACGGCCCCTCCCAGCAGCGCGTCATCCGCGCCGCCCTGGCCGGCGCGGGCCTGACGACCGCCGACGTCGACGCCGTCGAGGCGCACGGCACCGGCACCACGCTCGGCGACCCCATCGAGGCGCAGGCGCTGCTCGCCACCTACGGCCAGGGCCGCGCCGCGGACCAGCCGCTGCGCCTGGGCTCCATCAAGTCCAACATCGGCCACACCCAGGCCGCCGCAGGCGCCGCCGGCATCATCAAGATGGTCCTCGCGATGCGGCACGGCGTCCTGCCGCAGTCCCTGCACATCGGCGAGCCGTCCCCGCACATCGACTGGTCCGCCGGCGCCGTCTCCCTGCTGACGGAGGCCGAGCCCTGGCCGGCGGCGGACCGCCCCCGCCGCGCGGGCATCTCCTCCTTCGGCGTCAGCGGCACCAACGCGCACGTCATCATCGAGGAGCCCCCGGCCGACGCCGCCGACGTCACCGCGCTCGCCCCGGCGGCCGTCCCCGCGACCGCCCCGCTGCCCTTCGTGCTGTCCGGCCGCACCCCCGCCGCGCTGCGCGCCCAGGCCGCCCGCCTGACCGCCCACCTCGCCGAGCGGCCCGACGCCGCTCCCGCCGACGTGGCGCTGTCGCTGGCCACCACCCGCACCGCCCTGGACCGCCGGGCCGCCGTCGTCGCCCACGACCGCGACGGGCTGCTCGCCGGCCTCGCCGCGCTCGCCGACGACCAGGACGGCGCCCACGTCGTCCGCCACACCGCCGCCGACGGCAGGACCGCGATTCTGTTCACCGGACAGGGCAGCCAGCGCCCCGGCATGGGCCGCGAACTGTACGACACGTACGCCGTGTTCGCCGCCGCGATGGACGCGGTGTGCGAGGAGTTCGCCCCGTACCTCGAACGCCCCCTGAAGGACGTGCTGTTCGCGTCCGACGGCGACGAACTCGACCGCACCGCGTACACCCAGCCCGCTCTGTTCGCGCTGGAGACCGCGCTCTACCGGCTCGTCGAGTCCTGGGGCGTCCGCCCCGACTACGTCTCCGGCCACTCCATCGGCGAGATCACCGCGGCCCACGTCGCCGGTGTCCTCACGCTCCCCGACGCGGCCCGGCTCGTCGCCGCCCGCGGGCGGCTCATGCAGGCCCTCCCCGAGGGCGGCGCGATGATCGCCCTGGCGGCCGCCGAGGACGAGGTGCTGCCGCTGCTGGCCGGCCACGAGGACCGGATCGGCATCGCCGCCGTCAACGCCGCCGACGCCGTCGTCATCTCCGGCGAGGAGACCCTCGCCGTGGAGATCGCCGCCGAGTTCGAGCGCCGCGGCCGCCGCACCCGGCGCCTGACCGTCAGCCACGCCTTCCACTCCCCGCTGATGGACGGCATGCTCGACGACTTCCGCGAGGTCGCCGAGTCGATCACCTACCATCGGGCGACCGTCCCCGTCGTCACCAACCTCACCGGGCGGCTCGCCGGCGACGAACTGCGCACCGCCGGCCACTGGGTCGCGCACGTCCGGGAGGCCGTCCGCTTCCTCGACGGCATCCGCACCCTGGACGCCGAACACGTCACCACCTACCTCGAACTCGGCCCCCAGGGCGTGCTGTCCGGCCTCGGCCGCGACTGCCTCCCCGAGACCGCCGACCCCGCCGACGCCCCCGTCTTCCTGGCCGCCCTGCGCCGCGACCGCGGCGAGGCCGACGCTCTGACCGAGGCGCTGGCCGCCGCCCACACCCGGGGCATCGCGATCGACTGGCAGGCGTACTTCGCCGGGACGGGCGCGCAGCGCGTGGACCTGCCCACGTACGCCTTCCAGCGGGAACGGTTCTGGCTGGAGACGCCGGCCGGATTCGTCGGCGACGTCGAGTCCGCCGGCCTGGGCGCCGCCCACCACCCGCTGCTCGGCGCCGCCGTCGCCCTCGCCGACGGCGAAGGGTTCCTGCTGACGGGCCGCCTCTCCCTCGACACCCACCCCTGGCTCGCCGACCACGCCGTCATGGGCTCCGTCCTCCTGCCCGGCACCGCCTTCGTCGAACTCGCCGTCCGCGCGGGCGACCAGGCCGGCTGCGACCTGCTGGAGGAACTCACCCTCGAAGCCCCCCTCGTCCTCGCGCCCGGCGCCGTCGTCCGCATGCAGCTCGCCGTCGGCGCCCCCGACACGACCGGCCGCCGCGCCCTGGACATCTGGTCCACCGACCACGACGCCCCCGCCGACGAGCCGTGGACCCGGCACGCCACCGGCGTGCTCACCACCGGAGCACCCGTCCCCGCCTTCGACCTCACCGCCTGGCCGCCACCGGGCGCCGAAGCCGTCGGCGTGGACGGGCTGTACGACCACCTCGGCCAGGGCGGCTTCGCCTACGGCCCGCTCTTCCAGGGTCTGCGCGCCGCGTGGGTGTCCGGCGACGACGTCTACGCCGAAGTCGCCCTGCCCGACGACCAGCAGGGCGCAGCCGCCCGCTTCGGCCTGCACCCGGCACTGCTCGACGCCGCCCTGCACGGCACCTTCGTCCAGCCCGCCCCCGACGGCGAACGCCCCGGCCGGCTGCCCTTCTCCTGGCGCCAGGTGTCCCTGCACGCCGCCGGCGCCTCCGCACTGCGCGTCCACCTCACCAGCGGCGGCGAGGACACCCTCTCCCTGCGCATCGCCGACACCACCGGCGCGCCCGTCGCCACCGTCGGCAGCCTCATGGTGCGGCCCGTCTCCGCGGACCGGATCGGCAGCGCGCGTTCCGCCCACCACGAGTCCCTGTACCGCGTCGACTGGGCCACCCTGCCCCTGCCCGCCGACGCCCCCGCCGCCGGCGCGCCGTGGGCCTGCGTCGGGCCCGTGGCGCTGGACGTCCCCGGCGTCGACACCACCGCCCACAGCGGCCTGGACGCCCTCACCGCCACCATCGAGGCGGCCGGCGCCCCCGCGCCCGCGTACGTTCTCGCCCACCTCGTCCGCGCCGCGGCCCCCGACGCCCTTGCGGACTCCGTGCACGCTGCCGCACACGAGGTGCTGGTCCTGGTGAAGAGCTGGCTCGCCGACGACCGCCTCGCCGCTTTGCGCCTGGTGCTCGTCACCCGGGGCGCCGTCGCCACCCAGAGCGACTGGGACGTCGCCGACCTGGCCCACGCGGCCGTGTGGGGCCTGGTCCGCACCGCGCAGTCCGAGAACCCCGACCGGTTCGTCCTCGTCGACCTCGACGGCGACCCCGCCTCCGCGCAGGCGCTGTCCGCTGCCCTCGCCACCGGCGAACCCCAACTCGCCGTCCGCCGCGGCACCGTCCACGCGCCCCGCCTCGCCCGGGTCCCCGCCACGACACCGCTGACCCCGCCCGCGGACACCACCGCCTGGCGCATGGACATCCAGGACAAGGGCACCCTGGACAACCTCACCCTGCTGCCCAGCCCCGAGTCCGAGGCGCCGCTGGCGCCGGGAGAGGTGCGGGTCGCCGTCCGAGCGGCCGGCCTGAACTTCCGTGACGTCCTCAACGCCCTCGGCATGTACCCGGGCGACCCGGGCCTCATGGGAAGCGAGGGCGCCGGCCTCGTCGTGGAGACCGGCCCCGGCGTCACCGATCTCGCCCCCGGCGACCGCGTCATGGGCATGCTGCCCGGCGCGTTCGGTCCGTTGGCCGTCGTCGACCGGCGGATGGTCGCCCCGATGCCGGACGGCTGGACCTTCGCCGAGGCGGCGTCGGTGCCGATCGTCTTCATGACGGCGTACTACGCGCTGCACGACCTCGCGGGACTGCGCGGTGGCGAGTCCGTTCTCATCCAGGCGGCGGCGGGTGGCGTCGGTATGGCCGCCGTCCAGCTGGCCCGCCACTGGGGCGCCGAGGTGTATGCCACCGCGAGCCCCGGCAAGTGGGACACCCTGCGCGGACTCGGCCTGGCCGACGACCGCATCGCCTCCTCCCGCACCCTCGACTTCGAGGACGCCTTCCGCACCGCCACCGGCGGACGCGGTGTCGATGTCGTCCTGGACTCCCTGGCGCGGGAGTTCGTGGATGCTTCGCTGCGGCTGCTGCCGCGCGGCGGACGCTTCGTGGAGATGGGCAAGACCGACGTCCGCTCGCCCGAGGACGTCGCCGCCGCTCACCCCGGCGTCACCTATCAGGCCTTCGACCTGACCGAGGCCGGCCTCGACCGCATCCAGGAGATGCTCACCGAACTGCTGGCCCTCTTCGACGCGGGCGCCCTGCGGCCGGTCCCGGTCTCCGCCTGGGACCTGCGCCAGGCCCCCGAGGCCTTCCGCTACCTCAGCCAGGCACGCCACGTCGGCAAGATCGTGCTGACCCTGCCCACCGCCTGGGACCCCGAGGGCACCGTCCTCATCACCGGCGGCACCGGCACCCTCGGCGCGCTCGTCGCCCGGCACGCCGTCACCGCGCGCGGCGCCCGCCACCTGCTGCTCACCAGCCGCCGCGGCGCATCCGCCGCCGGCGCCCGCGAACTCGCGGACGAACTGCGCGCCCTGGGCGCCGAGGTCACCGTCGCCGCCTGCGACACCGCAGACCGCGACGCACTGGCCGCCCTGCTCGACTCCGTACCGGCCGAGCACCCCCTGACCGCCGTCGTGCACACCGCGGGCGTCCTCGACGACGGCGTCATCGACTCCCTCACCCCGCAGCGCCTCGACACCGTCCTGCGTCCGAAGGTCGACGCGGCGCTCCACCTGCACGAGCTCACCCGCCGGTTCGACCTCGCCGACTTCGTCCTCTTCTCCTCCGCCGCCGGCACCTTCGGCGGCGCCGGCCAGGCCAACTACGCCGCCGCCAACGCCTTCCTCGACGCCCTCGCCCGCCACCGGCAGGCCCACGGCCTCGCCGGGACCTCCCTCGCGTGGGGCCTGTGGGCCGAGGCCAGCGGCATGACCGGCGAACTCGACACAGCCGACAAGGACCGCATGACCCGCTCCGGGGTCCTCGGCCTGTCCTCCGACGAGGGCCTGGCCCTCCTCGACACCGCCCGCGGCACCGGCGACGCCCTCCTCGTCCCCATGCACCTCGACCTCGCCCCGCTGCGCCGGGCCGACGCCAGCATGGTGCCCCACCTCCTGCGCGGCCTGGTCCGCACCACGACCCGCCGCGCCGCCGCCGGTGCACCCGCGGCCGGCGGCGGAACGCCGCTCGTCGACCGGCTCGTCCGCCTCCCCGAGGACGAACAAGACGCCCTCCTGCTCGACCTCGTCCGCGGCCAGGTCGCCGCCGTCCTCGGCCACGCCACCCCGGACGCCGTCGAACCCACCCGCGCCTTCAAGGACCTCGGCTTCGACTCGCTGACGGCCGTCGAGTTCCGCAACCGGCTCGGCGCGACCGCCGGCATCCGCCTGCCCGCCACCCTCGTCTTCGACTACCCGACGCCGACGGTGCTCGCCGGCTACCTCAAGGACGAACTCCTCGGCTCGCAGGCCGCGGCCGCAGCAGCCGCCGCCGTCCCCGGCCGGGCCGCGAACGCCGCCGAGGCCGACGACCCCATCGCGATCGTCGCCATGAGCTGCCGCTTCCCCGGCGACGTCCGCACCCCCGAGGACCTCTGGAGCCTGCTCGCCGACGGCCGCGACGGCATCGGCCACCTCCCCACCGACCGCGGCTGGGACCTCGACGGCCTCTACAACCCCGACCCCGACAGCCCCGGCACCTCCTACGCCCGCGAAGGCGGCTTCTTCTACGACGCCCACCACTTCGACCCCGCGTTCTTCGGGATCAACCCGCGCGAGGCCCTGGCCATGGACCCCCAGCAGCGGCTGCTGCTGGAGACGTCCTGGGAAGCGTTCGAGCGGGCCGGCATCGACCCGGGCGACCTGCGCGGCCGTCAGGTCGGCGTGTTCGTCGGCCAGATGCACAACGACTACGTCTCGCGGCTGAACACGGTCCCCGAAGGCGTCGAGGGCTACCTCGGCACGGGCGGCTCCAGCAGCATCGCCTCCGGCCGCGTCTCGTACACCTTCGGCTTCGAGGGCCCGGCCGTCACCGTCGACACCGCGTGCTCCTCGTCGCTGGTCGCCCTGCATCTCGCCGCGCAGGCCCTGCGCAACGGCGAGTGCACGATCGCCCTCGCGGGCGGCGTCACCATCATCACCACGCCCGACGTCTTCACCGAGTTCAGCCGCCAGCGCGGCCTCGCCGCCGACGGCCGCTGCAAGCCCTTCGCGGCCGCCGCGGACGGCACCGCGTGGGGCGAGGGCGCCGGCATGCTGCTCGTGGAGCGGCTGTCGGACGCCCGCCGCAACGGCCACCCGGTCCTGGCGGTGGTGCGCGGCTCGGCGGTCAACCAGGATGGTGCCAGCAACGGCCTCACGGCCCCGAACGGCCCGTCCCAGCAGCGGGTGATCCGCGCCGCGCTCGCGAACGCCGGCCTGACGGCCGCGGACGTCGACGCGGTCGAGGCGCACGGCACGGGCACGACCCTGGGCGACCCGATCGAGGCCCAGGCGCTCCTGGCCACCTACGGCCGCGACAAGACCGATGACCAGCCGCTGTGGCTGGGCTCCATCAAGTCCAACTTCGGCCACACCCAGGCCGCGGCCGGTGTCGCGGGCATCATCAAGATGGTCCTCGCGATGCAGCACGGCGTGCTGCCGGAGACCCTGCACGTGGACGCGCCCAGCCCTCACGTCGACTGGTCCGAAGGCGCGGTCTCCCTGCTGACCGAACAGATGGACTGGCCCAACACCGGCCGCCCGCGCCGCGCCGGCATCTCCTCGTTCGGCATGAGCGGCACCAACGCCCACGCCATCATCGAGCAGGCCCCCGACACGGTCCCGGCCTCGGTCCCGGCCGGGGACGCGCCCGCCGCGCGCACCCTCCCGTGGCTCCTGTCCGCCCGGACGCCGGAAGCGCTGCGCGCCCAGGCCGGCGCACTGCACGCCCACGTCGAGGCCCACCCCGACGCCCGCCCCGCCGACATCGGCCACTCCCTCGTCACCAGCCGCGCCCTGTTCGACCAGCGTGCGGCGGTCGTGGCAGCGGACCGGGACGAGCTGCTGCGCGGCCTGGCCGCGCTGGCGGCGGACGGCCCGTCGGGAATGGTGACGCGGGGCGCCGCCGGTGCCGGGAAGCTGGCGTTCCTGTTCACGGGGCAGGGGAGTCAGCGGCTGGGGATGGGTCGTGAGCTGTACGACGCCTATCCGGTGTTCGCGCAGGCGTTGGACGCGGTGCGTGAGCGGCTTGGGCTGGATGTGCTGTTCGGTGACGACGCGGAGGCGTTGGACCGGACGGAGTTCGCGCAGCCGGCGTTGTTCGCGGTGGAAGTTGCCTTGTTCCGGCTGCTGGAGTCCTGGGGTGTGAAGCCGGACTTCGTGTCCGGTCACTCCATCGGCGAGATCGCCGCCGCCCACGTCGCCGGGGCGCTGTCACTTGAGGACGCCTGCACGCTGGTCGGGGCTCGCGGAAGGCTGATGCAGGCGCTGCCTTCGGGTGGTGTGATGATCGCCCTCGAAGCGGCCGAGGACGAGGTTCTGCCGCTGCTGAACGAGCGGGTGAGCATCGCCGCCGTCAATGGCCCGCGGTCGGTAGTCATCGCGGGTGACGAGGATGCCGCGGTCGCGATCGTGGAGTCCTGCGGTGACCGGAAGTCGAAGCGGCTGACGGTCAGTCATGCATTCCACTCGCCGCACATGGACGGCATGCTGGACGCGTTCCGCGAGGTGGTCGAGGGGCTGTCGTTTGAGGCCCCGCGCCTTCCGGTCGTCTCGAACCTGACCGGTGCCGTCGTCACGGACGAGATGGCCTCGCCCGAGTTCTGGGTGCGGCACGTGCGTGAAGCCGTGCGCTTCCTGAACGGCGTCCGGGCCCTGGAGGCCGCCGGCGTCACCACGTATCTCGAACTCGGCCCGGACGGCGTCCTGTCGGCCATGGCGCAGGAGTGCCTGACCGGCGAGAACGCCGCCTTCGCCCCGGCTCTGAGGAACGGTCGTCCGGAGGCCGAGACGCTGCTCACGGCGGTCGCGACCGCCCACGTGCGCGGTGTTCCCGTCGACTGGCAGACGTACTTCGTCCCCGACCGCCCCCAGCGCGTCGACCTGCCGACCTACGCGTTCCAGCGCTCGGTCTACTGGCTGGACGCGGGTCGCTCGCAGGGCGACGTCGCGTCGGCCGGTCTCGGTGCGGCGGATCATCCGTTGCTGGGTGCGGCAGTTGAGCTGCCGGATTCGGACGGGGTGGTGTTCACCGGTCGTCTGTCGCTGAGCACGCACTCGTGGCTGGCCGATCACGCGGTCATGGGCTCGGTGTTGCTGCCGGGTACTGCCTTCGTCGAGTTGGCGGTACGTGCGGGTGAGCTGGTCGGGTGTGAGGTCCTGGAGGATCTGACGCTTGAGGCGCCGTTGGTGCTGCCGGAGCACGGTGGTGTGCAGCTGCGGCTGTCGGTGGGCGCCGGTGACGGTGAGGGCCGGCGGGCGCTGGTGCTGCATTCGCGGTTCGAGGGTGCGGCGGAGGATGCGTCGTGGGTGCGGCATGCCGCTGGTGTGCTGGCCGAGCGAGGCGCGGTGCCGGGCTTCGACCTGGCGGTGTGGCCGCCGGCCGGGGCCGAGCCGGTCGCGATGGACGGGCTGTACGAGGGCCTGGCGGATGCCGGTTTCGGTTATGGGCCGGTGTTCCGTGGGCTGCGGTCGGTGTGGCGTCTGGGTGAGGACGTGTTCGCCGAGGTGCGGCTGCCGGAGTCGGTGGAGGCCGAGGCGGGAGCGTTCGGAGTGCATCCCGCACTGCTGGACGCGGCGCTGCACGCGTTGGGCGTGAGCGGTACCGACAGCGCGGACGGTGAGGCGAAGCTGCCGTTCTCCTGGCAGGGCGTGACCGTGCACGCCGTCGGCGCGTCCGCGCTGCGCGTGAGGTTCACCTCCGTCCACGGCGACGAGGCCGCCCTGCAGATCGCCGACGCCACCGGTGCGCCGGTGGCGTCCGTGGCCGGCCTCGCTCTGCGCGGTGCGAGCCGCGACCAGCTGAGCACGGCCCAGGACGTCACCCGCGAGGCCCTGTTCCGCCTGGACTGGCCCGAGCTCCGGACCGCCGATGCCGCCGGTTCCGTGGCCGACGACTGGATGCTGCTGGGCGCCGGATCCCAGGCGTTCGCCGACCTGGCGGCGCTGCGCGGCGTGGCCGCCGAGGGTGGGACCGTCCCGGCGGTGCTGGTCGTACCGTGCGAGACGGACGAGCCGGCGAGGGACGTCGCGGATTCCGCGCACGGCGCCGCGCAGCGGGCGCTGGACCTCGTGCAGGAGTGGCTGGGCGACGAGCGCTTCGGCGACTCGCGTCTGGTGTTCCTGACGCGGGGCGCCGTCGCCGCCCTGCCGGGTGAGGACGTGGCGGACCTCGCGCACGCCTCGCTGTGGGGCCTGGTGCGGTCGGCGCAGTCGGAGAACCCGGGCCGGTTCGGCCTGATCGACGTCGACGAGGACAACGACTCGCTCGCCGGGGACGTACTGTCCAAGGCGCTGGCGACCGCCGAGGCCCAGCTCGCCGTACGCGGGGACACGCTCCGCGTGCCGCGGCTGGCCGCCGCGGTGGCGGGCGACGACATCGTGCGTGGGCTGGACGCACAGGGCACGGTGTTGGTGACGGGTGCCAGTGGTGAGCTGGGCGGCCTGTTCGCCCGCCATCTCGTGTCCGAGTACGGGGTGCGCAACCTGCTGCTGGTCAGCCGCCGTGGCGAGGATGCCCCGGGTGCTGCGGACCTGACCGCTGAACTGGCCGAGCTGGGTGCGTCGGTGTCGTGGGCGGCGTGCGACGTCGCCGAGCGCGATGCGCTGGCCGGGGCGCTGGAGGCGATTCCGGCGGAGCGTCCGCTCACGGCTGTGGTGCATACCGCGGGTGTCCTGGACGACGGTGTCGTCGCATCGCTCACGGCGGAGCGTCTGTCGGCGGTGCTGCGTCCGAAGGTGGACGCGGCGTGGAACCTGCACGAGCTGACACGGGACATGGATCTGGCTGCCTTCGTCCTGTTCTCTTCCGCCGCCGGTGTGTTCGGCGGCGCCGGCCAGGCGAACTACGCCGCCGCGAACGTCTTCCTGGACGCGCTCGCCGCGCACCGCAGGGCACAGGGTCTGGCCGCCACGTCGCTGGCCTGGGGCCTGTGGGACGGCGGCATGGGCGGGGACCTGGGGGAGACCGATCGCGGACGGATCAACCGGGGCGGCATCACCGTCCTGGCCCCTGAGACCGGCCTCGCTCTCTTCGACGCCTCACAGCGCACGACCGAGCCGCTGCTCGTTCCGCTGCCGCTGGACATGCCCGCCCTCCGTCTCCAGGCGCGCAGCGGGATGCTTCCCGACCTGCTGCGCGGGCTCGTCCGCGTCCCGGCCCGCCGGGCGGCCGCGCACGGTGCCGCGGCCGGCGCGTCCGCGTTGCGTGAGCGGGTGGTCGGACTCGCCGAGAACGAGCGCCTCGCCGCGCTGCTGGACGTGGTGCGGGGTGAGGTGGCGGGTGTTCTGGGTCATGGTTCGGTTGATGAGGTGCCGGCGGATCGTGCGTTCAAGGAGTTGGGCTTCGATTCGCTGACCGCGGTGGAGTTGCGGAACAGGTTGGGTTCGGTGGCGGGTGTGCGGCTGCCGGCGACGCTGGTCTTCGACTACCCGACGGCCGGGGCGCTGGCGGAGTTCTTGCTGGGTGAGGTGCTGGGTCTGGTCGAGCCGGCCGGTGCGGCGTCGGTGCCGGTGCGCGCCGGGGTGCTGGACGATGAGCCGATCGCGATCGTCGGCATGAGCTGCCGGTATCCGGGTGGGGTGGAGACCCCCGAGGATCTGTGGCGGCTGGTGCTGGGTGGCGGCGATGCCATCTCGCCGTTCCCGCAGGGTCGTGGGTGGGATCTGGACGCGTTGTTCGATCCGGACCCGGACGGCCGGGGGACGAGCTACACGCAGTCGGGCGGGTTCCTGCACGACGCCGGTCGCTTCGACCCCGCGTTCTTCGGGATCTCGCCGCGTGAGGCGGTGGCGATGGACCCGCAGCAGCGTCTGCTCCTGGAGACCTCGTGGGAGGCGTTCGAGCGGGCCGGCATCGACCCGGCCGCGATGCGCGGCAGCCGTACCGGCGTCTTCGCGGGCATCATGTACCACGACTACGCCACCCGGATCACCTCCGTGCCTGACGGCGTCGAGGGATACCTCGGCACGGGCAACTCCGGGAGCATCGCCTCGGGTCGTGTGTCGTACGCGTTCGGGCTCGAGGGCCCGGCGGTCACGGTCGACACGGCGTGTTCGTCGTCGCTGGTGGCGCTCCACTGGGCGATCCAGGCACTGCGCAACGGCGAGTGCACCATGGCGCTCGCCGGTGGTGTGACGGTCATGGCGACGCCGGGCACCTTCACCGAGTTCAGCCGGCAGCGTGGTCTGGCTCCCGACGGCCGGATCAAGTCCTTCGCTGCGGCGGCGGACGGTACGAGCTGGGCCGAAGGCGCGGGCATGCTGCTCGTGGAGCGGCTGTCCGACGCCCGCCGCAACGGCCACCCGGTGCTGGCGGTGGTCCGGGGTTCGGCGATCAACCAGGACGGTGCGAGCAACGGCCTGACGGCGCCGAACGGCCCGTCGCAGCAGCGGGTGATCCGCGCCGCGCTCGCGAGCGCGGGCCTGTCGGGTGACGAGATCGACGCGGTCGAGGCCCACGGCACGGGCACGACCCTGGGCGACCCGATCGAGGCCCAGGCCCTCCTGGCCACCTACGGCCAGGAGCACAGCGACGAGCAGCCGCTCTGGATCGGCTCCATCAAGTCCAACATGGGCCACACGCAGGCCGCGGCTGGTGTCGCGGGCATCATCAAGATGATCATGGCGATGCGCCACGGCGTGCTGCCGCAGACCCTGCACGTGGACGAGCCGACCCCGCACGTCGACTGGTCCGAGGGCGCTGTCTCCCTCCTGACCGACTCGGTTCCGTGGCCCGAGACCGGCCGCCCGCGCCGCGCCGGCATCTCGTCCTTCGGCATCAGCGGCACCAACGCCCACACGATCATCGAGCAGGCCCCCGACGACCTCGCTCCGATGACGAAGGCTCGGCCGACCCCCGCCGCGCCGGCAACCACCGCACTGCCCTACGTGCTGTCGGCGAAGACCGAGGAGGCAGTGCGCGACCAGGCGGCCCGCCTGCACACGCACCTCCTCGAAGAGGCCCCGGAGATCAGCACCGCCGATGTGGCCTACTCCCTGGCCACCAGGCGCGCCGCATTCCAGCAGCGTGCGGCGGTCGTGGCAGCGGACCGCGACGAGCTGCTGAGCGGCCTGGCCGCCCTGGCCGAGGGACACGCTGCAGCGGGCCTGGTGCGGGGTGCGTCCCCGACCTCGGGCAAGCTGGCGTTCCTGTTCACGGGGCAGGGGAGTCAGCGGCTGGGGATGGGTCGCGAGTTGTATGACGCCTATCCGGTGTTCGCGCGGGCGTTGGACGCGGTGCGTGAGCGGCTGGGTCTGGATGTGCTGTTCGGTGATGACGCCGAGGCGCTGGACCGGACGGAGTTCGCGCAGCCGGCGTTGTTCGCGGTGGAGGTCGCTCTCTTCCGGCTGCTGGAGTCGTGGGGTGTGAAGCCGGACTTCGTGTCCGGTCACTCCGTGGGTGAGATCGCTGCCGCGCATGTGGCGGGGGTGCTGTCGCTTGAGGACGCGTGCACGCTGGTCGAGGCTCGGGGAAGGCTGATGCAGGCGCTGCCTTCGGGTGGTGTGATGATCGCGTTGCAGGCGTCGGAGGACGAGGTCCTGCCGCTGCTGAACGAGCGGGTGAGCATCGGCGCTGTCAACGGCCCGCAGGCGGTGGTCATCGCGGGTGACGAGGATGCCGCGGTCGCGATCGTGGAGTCCTTCGGGGATCGGAAGTCGAAGCGCCTGACGGTCAGTCATGCATTCCACTCGCCGCACATGGACGGGATGCTGGACGCGTTCCGCGAGGTGGTCGAGGGGCTGTCGTTTGAGGCCCCGCGCCTTCCGGTCGTCTCCAACCTCACCGGTGCGGTCGTCACGGATGAGATGGCCTCGCCCGACTTCTGGGTGCGGCACGTGCGTGAGGCTGTGCGCTTCCTGGACGGTGTCCGCGCCCTGGAGGCCGCGGGCGTCACCACGTATCTCGAACTCGGCCCCGACGGTGTCCTGTCGGCGATGGCGCAGGAGTGCCTGACCGAGGACGGAGCCACCTTCGCCCCGGCACTGCGCGGCGGCCGGCCTGAGGTCGGCACTCTGACCGCTGCTCTGGCCCAGGCCTACACCGCCGGAGTCACCGTGGACTGGGAGGCGTACTTCGCGCCGACCGGCGGTCGACAGGTCGAACTGCCAACTTACGCCTTCCAGCGCGAGTGGTTCTGGCTCGAGTCGGGCGGCGCACAGGCCGGCCCCGGCGATGCCACAGGATTCGGTCTCGGTGCGGCGGATCATCCGTTGCTGGGTGCGGCGGTCGAGCTGCCGGATTCGGATGGGGTGGTGTTCACCGGTCGTCTGTCGCTGAGCACGCACCCGTGGCTGGCCGATCACGCGGTCATGGGCTCGGTGCTCCTGCCGGGTACCGCCTTCGTCGAGTTGGCGGTGCGTGCGGGTGAGCTGGTCGGGTGTGAGGTCCTGGAGGATCTGACGCTTGAGGCGCCGCTCGTGTTGCCGGAGCACGGTGGTGTGCAGCTGCGGCTGTCGGTGGGCGCCGGTGACGGTGAGGGCCGGCGGGCGCTGGTGCTGCATTCGCGGTTCGAGGGTGCGGCGGAGGATGCGTCGTGGGTGCGGCACGCCGCTGGTGTGCTGGCCGAGCGAGGCGCGGTGCCGGGCTTCGATCTGGCGGTGTGGCCGCCGGTCGGAGCTGAGCCGGTCGCGATGGACGGGCTGTACGAGGGCCTGGCGGATGCCGGCTTCGGTTACGGGCCGGTGTTCCGCGGTCTGCGGTCGGTGTGGCGTCTCGGCGACGATGTGTTCGCCGAGGTGCGGCTGCCGGAGTCGGTGGAGGTCGAGGCGGCTGCCTTCGGGCTGCATCCGGCGCTGCTCGACGCGGCGCTGCACGCGTTGGGCGTGAGCGGGACCGACAGCGCGGACGGTGAGGCGAAGCTGCCGTTCTCCTGGCAGGGCGTGACCGTGCACGCCGTCGGCGCGTCCGAGGTACGGGTGCGGTTGGCGCGTACGGGCCGTGATGTCGTCGCGCTGGAGCTGGCGGACGCCGAGGGTGTCCCGGTGGCGTCCGTGGCCGGTCTCGTGCTGCGGGCTTTCTCGCCGGAGCAGTTCACCGGGCCGGGTGCCGGTCAGGGCGATGCACTGTTCCGCGTCGAGTGGTCGCCGGTGTCGGCCGGCGGTTCGGTCGACGACTGGACGCTGGCGAGTGCCGGACTCGAGACCTTCGAGGCTGAGAGCGGCGCGGTTCCGGCGGTGCTGGTGGTGCCGTGTGTGGCCGACGAGTCGGTGCCGGATGTTGCCGGTGCCGTGCATGCGGAGACCGGCCGGGTGCTCGCCCTGGTGCAGGAGTGGCTGGGCGACGAGCGGTTCGCGGACTCGCGTCTGGTGTTCCTGACCCGGGGCGCGGTGGCCGCTGCACCCGGCGACGAGGTCGCGGATCTGGTGCACGCCCCGGTGTGGGGTCTGATCCGTTCGGCGCAGTCGGAGAATCCGGGCCGGTTCGGTCTGGTCGACCTCGACGGTGAGATCGCCCCGGAGATCGTGGCGGCGGCGCTGGCCACCGGTGAGCCGGAAGTCGCCGTCCGGGACGGCGCGTTCCTGGCGCCGCGCCTGGCGCGGGCCGTCGCGGATCCCGACGCCGAACCTCCGGTGGTGGATGGCACAGTGTTGGTGACGGGTGCCAGTGGTGCGCTGGGCGGGCTGTTCGCGCGTCACCTGGTGTCCGAGTACGGGGTGCGGGATCTGCTGCTGGTCAGCCGTCGCGGCGAGGACGCTCCGGGCGCCGCGGACCTGTCCGCCGAACTGGCGGGCCTGGGTGCGTCGGTGGCGTGGGCGGCGTGCGATGTGGCCGACCGGGACGGCCTGGCGGCGGTGCTCGATGCCATTCCGGCGGAGCGTCCGCTGTCGGCGGTGGTGCACACCGCTGGTGTCCTGGACGACGGTGTCATCGCGTCCCTGGACCAGGAGCGCCTGTCGGCGGTGCTGCGTCCGAAGGTGGACGCGGCGTGGAACCTGCACGAGCTGACGCAGGGCATGGACCTGGCGGCCTTCGTCCTCTTCTCCTCCGCCGCCGGTGTCTTCGGTGGCGCCGGTCAGGCGAACTACGCGGCCGCGAACGTCTTCCTCGACGCACTCGCCGCGCACCGCCGGGAGCAGGGCTTGGCCGCGACGTCGCTGGCCTGGGGCCTGTGGGACGGCGGCATGGCAGACGAGGTGGTGCGTTCCGGTCGGGGCGGCGTAGACGCTCTGACGGAGGACGAGGGCCTCGCCCTCTTCGACACCGCCCACGCCACCCAGGCCCCAGTCCTCGTGCCCATGAAGCTCGACCTGGCCGCGCTCCGCGCCCAGGCGGGCAGCGGGATGCTGCCGCCGCTGCTGAGCGGCCTGGTGCGCGTTCCCACTCGCCGCGCCGCGAAGGCCGGTTCGGCCGCGGCGGGCAAGCTCGCCCGGCAGCTCGCAGCGCTGCCCCAGGATGAGCGGGCCGAGGCCGTACTCGATGTGGTGCGGGGTGAGGTGGCGGGTGTTCTGGGTCATGGTTCGGTCGACCAGGTGCCCGCGGATCGTGCGTTCAAGGAGTTGGGCTTCGATTCGCTGACCGCGGTCGAGCTGCGGAACCGGTTGGGTTCGGTGGCGGGTGTGCGGCTGCCGGCGACGCTGGTCTTCGACTACCCGACGGCCGGGGCGCTCGCGGAGTTCTTGCTGGGCGAGGTCCTGGGTCTGGTCGAGCCGGTCGGTACGGCGTCGGTACCGGTGCGGGCCGGGGTGCTGGACGACGAGCCGATCGCGATCGTGGGGATGAGCTGCCGGTATCCGGGCGGGGTGGAGACCCCCGAGGATCTGTGGCGGCTGGTGCTGGGTGGCGGCGATGCGATCTCGCCGTTCCCGCAGGGTCGTGGCTGGGATCTGGACGCGCTGTTCGACCCGGACCCGGACGGCCGAGGCACCACCTACACCCAGTCCGGCGGCTTCCTGCACGACGCCGGCCGGTTCGACCCCGCGTTCTTCGGGATCTCGCCGCGTGAGGCCGTTGCGATGGACCCGCAGCAGCGTCTGCTCCTGGAGACCTCGTGGGAGGCGTTCGAGCGCGCGGGCATCGACCCGGCCGCGATGCGCGGCAGCCACACCGGTGTCTTCGCCGGTGTGATGTACCACGACTACTCGAGTCGTCTGACGGCTGTTCCCGAGGGGGTCGAGGGGTACCTCGGTACCGGTAATTCGGGGAGCATCGCGTCGGGTCGTGTGTCGTACGCGTTCGGGCTCGAGGGTCCGGCGGTCACGGTGGACACGGCGTGCTCGTCGTCTCTGGTGGCGCTGCACTGGGCGATCCAGGCGCTGCGCAACGGCGAGTGCACGATGGCGCTCGCCGGTGGTGTGACGGTCATGGCGTCACCCGGCACGTTCACCGAGTTCAGCCGTCAGCGTGGCCTGGCCCCCGACGGCCGGATCAAGTCCTTCGCGGCCGCTGCCGACGGCACCAGTTGGGCCGAGGGCGCGGGCATGCTGCTTGTGGAGCGGCTGTCGGACGCCCGCCGCAACGGCCACCCGGTCCTCGCGGTGGTCCGCGGTTCGGCGATCAACCAGGACGGCGCCAGCAACGGCCTCACCGCCCCCAACGGCCCCTCCCAGCAGCGCGTGATCCGGCAGGCCCTGGCCAATGCCCGGCTCACCGCCGCCGAGATCGACGCGGTCGAGGCGCACGGCACGGGCACGACGCTGGGTGACCCGATCGAGGCCCAGGCCCTGCTGGCCACCTACGGCCAGGAGCACGCCGACGAGCAGCCGCTGTGGCTCGGCTCCGTCAAGTCCAACATCGGTCACACGCAGGCCGCGGCAGGCGTGGCCGGCATCATCAAGATGATCATGGCGATGCGACACGGCGTGCTGCCGCGGACGCTGCACGTGGACGAGCCGACCCCGCACGTGGACTGGTCCGAGGGCGCGGTATCCCTCCTGACCGAGCAGACGGACTGGCCGGAGACCGGACGCCCGCGCCGCGCCGGCATCTCGTCCTTCGGCATCAGCGGCACCAACGCCCACACGATCATCGAGCAGGCCCCCGACGACCTCGCCCCGAGCCACAGCGCCGCCGAGGCTCCCGCCGAGGGCGACGGTTCCGTCCGCGCTTACGTGCTGTCGGCGAAGACCCCGGACGGCCTCCGCGACCAGGCGGCCCGCCTGCGGGCCCACCTGGAAGAGGCACCCGGCGTCGCCGCCGCCGATGTGGCGTTCACCCTCGCCACCCGGCGCGCCGCCTTCGAGCACCGTGCGGTCGTCGTCGCTCCCGGCCGGGACGAGCTGCTGCGCGGTCTCGCGGCCGTGGAGGCCGACGGCCCGGCAGCCTCGGTGGTGCGGGGCACGGCAGGCGCCGGAAAGCTCGCCTTCCTCTTCACCGGGCAGGGCAGCCAGCGACTCGGCATGGGCCGCGAGCTGTACGACACCTACCCGGTGTTCGCCGACGCGCTCGACGCGGCCTGCGCGCACCTCGATGTGCCGCTGAAGGACGTGCTGTTCGGCGACGACAGTGACCTGCTGAACGAGACCGCGAACACGCAGCCGGCGCTCTTCGCCGTCGAAGTGGCGCTCTACCGACTCGTCGAGTCCTGGGGCGTGAAGCCGGACTACCTCTCCGGCCACTCCATCGGCGAGATCGCCGCCGCGCATGTCGCCGGGGTGCTGTCCCTGGCGGATGCGTGCACGCTGGTCGAGGCGCGCGGACGGCTCATGCAGGCACTGCCCACCGGCGGCGTGATGATCGCCCTCGAAGCGGCCGAGGACGAAGTCCTGCCGCTGCTGAACGAGCGGGTGAGCATCGCCGCCGTCAACGGCCCGCGCTCGGTCGTCATCGCGGGTGACGAGGACGCCGCGGTGGCCATCGCCGCGGAGTTCCCGGACCGCAAGACCAAGCGCCTGACGGTCAGCCACGCGTTCCACTCCCCGCACATGGACGCCATGCTCGCGGACTTCCGGAAGGTCGCCGAGGGCCTGTCCTACACCGCGCCCCGCATCCCCCTCGTCTCCAACCTCACCGGCGCCCTGGTCACCGACGAGGTGACGTCGCCCGACTTCTGGGTCCGGCACGTCCGCGAGGCCGTCCGCTTCCTCGACGGCGTACGCGCCCTTGAGGCCGCGGGCGTCACCATGTACCTCGAACTCGGCCCCGACGGAGTCCTCTCCGCCATGGCCCAGGACTGCCTGACCGCCGAAGGCGCGGCCTTCGCCCCGGCACTGCGCGGCGGCCGGCCCGAGGCCGAGACCGTCACCACCGCACTCGCCCAGGCCCACGCCACCGGAGTGACCGTGGACTGGGAGGCGTACTTCGCACGGACCGGCGGCCGGCAGGTCGAACTGCCCACCTACGCCTTCCAGCGCGAGTGGTACTGGCTGGAGTCGGGCGGCCACCTCATCGGGGACGTCACCTCGGCCGGACTCGGTGCGGCGGACCACCCGCTGCTCGGCGCGGCGGTCGAGCTGCCCGACTCGGACGGGGTCGTCTTCACCGGGCGCCTGTCGCTGACCACCCACCCGTGGCTCGCGGACCACGCGGTCATGGGCTCGGTGCTCCTGCCGGGCACCGCCTTCGTCGAACTGGCGCTGCGCGCCGGCGAGCAGGTCGGCAGCGAGGTACTGGACGACCTGACGCTGGAGGCGCCGCTGGTGCTGCCGGAGTCGGGCGGTGTGCAGCTGCGGCTCTCGGTCGCCGGCGCGGACGACGACGGCCGCCGGGCCGTGGCGCTCCACTCGCGCGGCGAGAACGCGCCCGCCGACGAGCCGTGGACGCGGCACGCCGACGGTGTGCTCGCCCCCGCGGCGGCGGTCCCGGCCCCCGCTTCCGACCTGGCGGCCTGGCCGCCGCCCGGCGCCGAGCCGGTCGCCATCGACGGTCTGTACGACGGCATGGCGGCCGCCGGATTCGACTACGGCCCGGTCTTCCAGGGCCTGCGCGCGGCCTGGCGACTCGGTGACGAGGTCTACGCGGAGGTGAGCCTCGACGAGGACGCGGCAGCCACGGCGGAGTGGTTCGGTCTGCACCCGGCCCTCCTCGACGCCACCCTGCACGCCGCCGGCCTCGGCGGACTCGTGGAGGACACCGGGCAGGGACGTCTGCCGTTCGCGTGGGGCGGAGTGCGCCTGCACGCCACCGGCGCGGCGGCGGTACGGGTCCGGCTGGCGCCAGCCGGCCGCGACACGGTGTCCCTGCACCTGGCCGACGCGACCGGGGCGCCCGTCGCCTCGGTGGAGTCGCTGGTGCTGCGGGCCGTCTCGCCCGAGCAGATCGGCGCCGCGGCACGCGGCG
Organism: Streptomyces sp. NPDC008238; assembly: GCF_042956445.1. NCBI lineage: Bacteria > Bacillati > Actinomycetota > Actinomycetes > Kitasatosporales > Streptomycetaceae > Streptomyces > Streptomyces sp. NPDC008238. Next base: position 33,062 of record NZ_JBIBGK010000013.1, read on the forward strand.
GGCGCATGGAGTCGCTCTTCGAGGTCGACTGGACGGCGCTGCCCCTCGCACCGGTGCCGGCCGCCCAGCAGCGCCCCGTGGCACTGCTCACCGCCGACGGTTCCGGCCACGCGGGTCTCGACGCCGCAGGCGTCCGCTACGAGACGTGCGCGGGCCTGACCGCCCTCGGCGCCGAGGGCGAGGCCGTGCCGGAGGTCGTCGTGGTGCCGCTGGCCGGCGCCGCGTCCGAGGACCTGCCGGGTGCGGCGCACGCCGAGACCGGACGGGTGCTCGCACTGCTGCAGGAGTGGCTCGGCGACGAGCGGTTCGCCGACGCGCGGCTGGCCTTCCTGACGCGGGGCGCGGTGGCCTCCGTCGAGGACGACGAGGTCGCGGACCTGGTACGCGCCCCGGTGTGGGGCCTGGTGCGGTCGGCGCAGTCGGAGAACCCGGGCCGCTTCCTCCTGATCGACACCGACGACGCCGAAGCCTCCTACCAGGCGCTGCCCGCCGTGCTTGCCGCGGGCGAGCCGGAGGCCGCGGTGCGGGAAGGCGCGGTCCGCGTGCCGCGCCTCGTCCGGGCGGTCGTGGCACCGGACGCCGAGCCGCTCGCCCTGGACGGCACGGTGCTGGTGACGGGTGCCAGTGGTGCGCTGGGCGGCCTGTTCGCCCGCCATCTGGTGACCGAGTACGGCGTACGGGACCTCCTCCTGGTCAGCCGCCGCGGCGAGGACGCCCCGGGCGCTGCGGACCTGACCGACGAACTGGCGGAACTGGGTGCGTCGGTGGCCTGGGCGGCGTGCGATGTCGCCGACCGGGACGGGCTGTCCGCGGTGCTGGACGGCATCCCGGCGGAGCGTCCGCTGACAGCGGTAGTCCACACCGCCGGTGTCCTGGACGACGGCGTGATCGCGTCCCTGGACGAGGAGCGCCTGTCGAGGGTCCTGCGTCCGAAGGTGGACGCGGCGTGGAACCTCCACGAACTCACGCAGGACATGGACCTGTCCGCGTTCGTCCTGTTCTCCTCCGCCGCCGGTGTCTTCGGCGGCGCGGGCCAGGCGAACTACGCCGCCGCCAACTCCTTCCTGGACGCCCTCGCAGCGCACCGCAGGGCGCAGGGTCTGGCGGCCACGTCACTGGCGTGGGGTCTGTGGGACGGCGGCATGGCCGGCGAGCTGGAGGCCGGCGAGGTGTCCCGCCTCGGACGCGGTGGTGTCAACGCCCTGTCCGAGCAGGAGGGCCTGGCCCTCTTCGACACCGCGGCCGCCTCGGCGACAGCGGCCTTCGTACCCGTCAAGCTCGACCTGACCGCCCTGCGCGCCCAGGTCACCGGCGGGGGCATGCTGCCGCCGCTGCTCAGCGGCCTGGTCCGCGTCCCCGGTCGGCGCGCGGCGGGTACCGCCGACGCCGGTGCGCAGGGAGGCGCCGCCCTTCGGGAGCGCCTGGCCGGCCTGTCGCAGGAGGGACGGGAGGAGGCGCTGCTGGAGCTGGTCCGCGGTCACGTCGCGGGCGTGCTCGGCTTCGCCGGTCCCGAAGCGGTCGACGGCGCACGGTCGTTCAGCGACGTCGGCTTCGACTCCCTCACCGCGGTCGAGCTCCGCAACCGCCTGGGCGCGGCCACGGGAGTGCGGCTGCCGGCCACGCTCGTCTTCGACTACCCGACCCCGAACGCCATCGTGGAGTTCCTGCGGGACGAGCTCTGGCAGGGCGGCGCCGCGGCGGTTCCCCCGCTGCTCGCCGAACTGGACCGCCTGGAGCGGACGCTCGTCGAAGCCGTACCGGACGACGACGGCCGGAACCGGATCACCGAGCGGCTGCAGGCACTGCTGGCGGCCTGGAGCGCGGCCGGAGAGCCGGCGGGACCCGCCGGCGCCGACGTGGCCGAGACGCTGGAGACCGCCACCGATGACGACCTCTTCGACTTCATCGGCAAGGAATTCGGGATCTCCTGACGCGACGGTCCGGCCCGCCCACCCGACGACTCCGCCTTTCTGACTTCCGTACGAGGGATGCAAGCATGAACGAGGAAAAGCTTCGGTACTTCCTGAAGCGCGTGACGGCCGATCTCCACGAGACCCGCCGCCGCCTTCAAGAGGTCGAGTCGGCGGAGCCGGAACCGATCGCGATCGTCGGCATGAGTTGCCGTTTCCCGGGCGGCGTCGAGTCGCCCGAGGGCCTGTGGCGGCTCGTGTCGGAGGGCACCGACGCCATCTCCCCGTTCCCCACCGACCGGGGCTGGGACATGGAGCGGCTGTTCGACGCGGACCCCGACGGGCAGGGCACGAGCTACGTCCAGCAGGGCGGTTTCCTGCACGATGCGAACTGGTTCGACCCCGCCTTCTTCGGGATCTCGCCCCGCGAGGCCGCGGCCATGGACCCCCAGCAGCGGCTGCTGCTGGAGACCTCGTGGGAGGCGTTCGAGCGGGCCGGCATCGACCCGGCGACCCTGCGCGGCAGCCGGACCGGTGTCTTCGCGGGCGTCATGTACCACGACTACGCGGCGCGGCTGCGGGCCATCCCCGAGGAGGCGGAGGGGTACCTCGTCACGGGCGCCTCCAGCAGCGTCGCCTCGGGCCGTGTGTCGTACACCTTCGGCCTGGAGGGACCGGCGCTCACCGTCGACACGGCCTGCTCCTCCTCCCTCGTCACCCTGCACCTCGCCATGCAGTCGCTCCGCAAGGGCGAGTGCTCCCTCGCCCTCGCCGGCGGCGCAACCGTGATGGCCACGCCCGGCACCTTCACCGAGTTCAGCAGGCAGCGCGGCCTGTCCTTCGACGGCCGCTGCAAGTCCTTCGCCGACGCCGCGGACGGCACCGGCTGGGCGGAGGGCGCCGGCATGCTGCTGGTCGAGCGCCTCTCGGACGCCCGGCGCAACGGCCACCCCGTACTGGCGGTCGTGCGCGGCTCCGCCGTCAACCAGGACGGCGCGAGCAACGGCCTCACCGCCCCGAACGGACCGTCCCAGCAGCGGGTGATCCGCGCGGCCCTGGCCGACGCGCGCCTCACGCCCTCCGACGTCGACGCCGTCGAGGCGCACGGCACAGGCACGACGCTCGGCGACCCGATCGAGGCACAGGCCCTCCTGGCCACCTACGGCAAGGAGCACAGCGACGAGCAGCCGCTGTGGCTGGGTTCCATCAAGTCGAACCTCGGTCACACGCAGGCCGCCGCCGGTGTCGCGGGCATCATCAAGATGGTCATGGCGATCCGCAACGGCAGGCTCCCCAGGACCCTGCACGTCGACAAGCCCTCGACCAACGTCGACTGGTCGGCCGGTGCGGTCTCGCTGCTGGCCGACCCGGTCGCGTGGCCGGAGACCGGCCGCCCGCGCCGGGCCGCCGTGTCGTCGTTCGGTGTCAGCGGCACGAACGCGCACATCATCATCGAGGAAGCCCCCGCCCCTGCCCCCGATCCCGACGCCCCGGAGCCCGAGGGCGAGGGCGTGGCCGGCGACGAGGTGACTCCCGAGGCGGAGCCGCAGCCCGCCCTGGTCGCGGCGACCCACGATCCGTCCACGTCGGACCCGTCGCACTCCCTGCCCTGGACCCTGACGGCCAAGACCGAGAGCGCGCTCCGCGGCCAGGCCGAACGCCTCCTCGCGTATCTGGACGCCCACCCCGGCCTGCGGCCCGTCGACGTCGGGCACTCCCTGGCCACCACCCGCGCCGCACACGCACGGCGCGCGGTCCTGGTCGGCCGCGAGCGCGCCGACTACGTACGGGCCCTCACCGCTCTCGCGGCGGGCGAGCCGTCGTCCCACGTGGTTCAGGGAGCCGTCCTCGGTGGCAAGACGGTGTTCGTCTTCCCGGGCCAGGGTTCGCAGTGGGTGGGGATGGCGGGGGAGCTGCTCGACTCCTCGCCGGTGTTCGCCGCCCGGGTGGAGGAGTGCGCTCAGGCGCTGGAGCCGTTGACCGGCTGGTCGCTGGTCGATGTGCTGCGCGGTGTGGAGGGTGCTCCGTCGCTGGAGCGCGTGGACGTGGTCCAGCCTGCGCTGTTCGCGGTCATGGTCTCCCTCGCGGAGGTCTGGAAGGCCGCGGGGGTGCGCCCGGCGGCGGTGATCGGGCATTCGCAAGGTGAGATCGCGGCGGCCTGTGTCGCCGGGATTCTCTCGCTGGAGGACGCGGCTCGCGTGGTCGCGCTGCGCAGTCAGGCGATCGGCCGGGTGCTGGCAGGCCTCGGCGGGATGGTGTCGGTGGCGCTGCCCGCGGAGCAGGTGCGCGAGCGGATCGCAGCGTGGGGCGAGGAGCGGATCTCCGTTGCCGCGGTCAACGGCCCCTCCTCCGTGGTGGTTTCCGGCGAAGTGCAGGCGCTGGACGAGCTGCTTGCCTCGTGTGAGGCGAACGGCGTCCGGGCGCGGCGGATCGCCGTCGATTACGCCTCGCACTCGGCGCAGGTCGACCTGCTTGAAGAAGAACTCGGGAAGCTGCTGGCGCCGATCACCCCCGGTGAGGCGCAGGTGCCGTTCCTGTCGACGGTGACCGGCGAGTGGATGACCGGCCCGGAGCTGGACGGCGGCTACTGGTTCCGCAACCTGCGTCAGACCGTGGAGCTGGAGCACGCGGTACGCACCCTGCTGGAGCAGGGCTTCGGGGTGTTCGTCGAGTCCAGCCCCCACCCGGTCCTCACCGTCGGGTTGCAGGAGACCGTCGAGGACGCCGGCCGTGAGGCCGCGGTCCTGGGTTCGCTGCGCCGCAATGAAGGCGGTCTGGAGCGGTTCTGGCTGTCCCTGGGCGAGGCCTACGTGCACGGCGCGTCCGTCGACTGGCAGGCGGTGTTCGCCGGGACCGGCGCGCAGCGCGTGGACCTGCCCACCTACGCCTTCCAGCGCGAGCACTACTGGCTCGACGCCGGAACCATCGGCTGGGACATGTCCTCGGCGGGCCTCCGTTCCGCCGACCACCCGCTCCTCGCGACGTCCGTGGTCCTCGCGGACGCCGACGGCCTGCTGCTCACGGGACGGCTGTCCCTCGACACGCACCCGTGGCTCGCCGACCACGCCGTCTCCGGCACGGTCCTGCTCCCCGGCACAGCCTTCGTGGAACTGGCGGTGCGCGCCGGCGACCAGGTCGGCTGCGGCCTGGTCGAGGACGTCACCCTGGAAGCGCCGCTCGTGCTGCCCGAGGGCGACGGAGTCGAACTGCAGATCAGCGTCGGGGCGCCCGACGAGTCGGGCCGGCGGCAGGTCGCCTTCCACTCCCGCGGCGACCGCGCCGCCGAGGACGAGCCGTGGGTGCGGCACGCGACCGCCGTCCTGGCGGAGCGGGCGGAGGAGCCGGCGTTCGAGTGGGCCGCCTGGCCCCCGGCCGGTGCCGAGCCCGTCGCCATCGACGGACTGTACGAGGCCCTGGCGGTGGCCGGGTTCGAGTACGGTGCGCTCTTCCAGGGGCTGCGGGGCGTCTGGCGCCGGGGCGAGGACGTCTTCGCCGAGGTGACCCTCGGGGAAGAGGCGGAGCCGGGCGCCGAGCACTTCGGCCTCCACCCGGCACTCCTGGACGGCGCGTTGCACGCCATCGGCGTCGGCGGTCTCGTCGACGACGCCGGGCAGGGACGTCTGCCGTTCGCGTGGTCGGGCGTGACCGTGCACGCCATCGGGGCGTCCGAGCTGAGGGTGCGGCTCTCCCGCGCGGGCCGTGACACGGTGGCGCTGGAGGTGGCGGACGCCGAGGGCGCGCCGGTGGCGACCGTGCGCGGTCTCGCGCTGCGGACCTTCTCGCCCGAGCAGTTCGCCGGCCCGGGCACCGGGCAGGGCGACGCCCTCTTCCAGGTCCAGTGGTCGCCCCTCCCGTCCGGCGGTACGACGGTCGCCGCCGAGGACTGGACGACCCTCGGTCCCGAAGGGGCGTACGCCGACCTCGCCGCGCTGGGCGCGGCCCTCGCGGAGGACGGCACCGTCCCCTCGGTGGTGGTCGTGCCGTGCGCGACCGACGAGCCGGTGCGGGACGTGGCCGGTGCGGTGCACGCGGCGACCGGCCGCGTGCTCGGCCTCGTGCAGGAGTGGCTCGCCGACGAGCGCTTCGCCGGCTCGCGCCTGGTGTTCCGGACCCGGGGCGCCGTGGACGCCCTGCCGGACGAGGACGTGAAGGACCTGGTGCACGCCCCGGTGTGGGGCCTGATCCGGTCGGCGCAGTCGGAGAACCCCGGGCGCTTCGGTCTGGTCGACCTCGACGCTGAGGGCGACGCCGAGGCCGACGCGCGGGCACTGTCGTCGGCGCTCGCCTCCGGCGAACCGGAAGCAGCCGTGCGCGACGGTGTGGTGCGGGTGCCGAGGCTCACCCGCGCGGCGGTGGAGCCGGAGGCCGAGCTCCCGGTCCTCGAGGGCACGGTGCTGGTGACGGGTGCGAGCGGCCTGCTGGGCGGCTTGTTCGCGCGTCATCTGGTGTCCGCGTACGGGGTGCGGGATCTGCTGCTGGTGAGCCGTCGTGGTGAGGACGCGCCGGGCGCCGCGGAGCTGACGGCGGAGCTCACGGAGCTGGGTGCGTCGGTGTCGTGGGCGGCGTGCGACGTCGCCGACCGCGATGCGCTGTCCGCGGTGCTGGCGGAGCGTCCGCTGTCGGCGGTGGTGCACACCGCCGGTGTCCTGGACGACGGTGTGATCGCGTCGCTGGACCAGGAGCGGCTGTCGGCGGTGCTGCGTCCGAAGGTGGACGCGGCGTGGAACCTGCACGAGCTCACGCAGGACATGGACCTGTCGGCGTTCGTCCTGTTCTCCTCCGCTGCCGGTGTCTTCGGCGGCGCGGGCCAGGCGAACTACGCGGCGGCCAACTCCTTCCTCGACGCTCTTGCCGCACACCGCAGGGCACAGGGCCTGGCCGCCACGTCCCTGGCCTGGGGCCTGTGGGACGGCGGCCTCGCGAGCGAGCTGGAGGCCGATGACGTGTCGCGGCTCGGACGCGGTGGCGTGAACGCCCTGTCCGAGCAGGAGGGCCTGGCCCTTTTCGATGCCGCCTGTGCCTCCGGCACCGCGCTCTTCGTGCCGGTGAAGCTGGACCTCGCCGCGCTGCGTGCCCAGGTGGCCGGCGGGGGCATGCTGCCGCCGCTGCTCAGCGGACTGGTGCGCATGCCCGCTCGGCGTGCCGCGCGGGCGGGTTCGGCCTCGGCGGGCAAGCTGGCCCGGGAGTTGGCCGCGCTGCCGGTGGCGGAGCGGGAGGCTTCCGTGCTGGAGCTGGTGCGTACGCAGGTGGCGGCGGTGCTCGGGTTCACGGGTCCGGAGGCGGTCGAGCCGGGGCGTGCCTTCAGCGAGGTGGGCTTCGACTCGCTGACCGCTGTCGAGCTGCGGAACCGGCTCGGCACGGCGACCGGTGTGCGGCTGCCCGCGACCCTCGTCTTCGACTACCCGACACCCACCGCCCTCGCCGGTTATCTGTGCGCCGAACTGCTCGGCCGGCAGGACGCGGCGGCCGCGCCCACCGCGATCGCGGTACGCGACGACGAGCCGATCGCGATCGTGGCGATGGCGTGCCGCTTCCCTGGCGGCGTCCAGACGCCCGAGGACCTGTGGGACCTGGTGTCGGAGGGCAAGGACGCCATCTCCGACATGCCGGACGACCGCGGCTGGAACCTCACGGACCTGTTCGACCCCGACTCCGACCGGCCGGGCACCAGCTACAGCATGAACGGTGCGTTCCTCTACGACGCGCACCACTTCGACCCGACGTTCTTCGGCATCTCCCCGCGTGAGGCCCTTGCGACCGACCCGCAGCAGCGGCTGCTGCTGGAGACCTCCTGGGAGGCGTTCGAGCGGGCAGGTATCGACCCGGCCGCGGTGCGCGGCAGCCGTACGGGCGTCTTCGCGGGCGTGATGTACAACGATTACGGGACGCTGCTGCACCGCGCGCCGGAAGGGCTCGAGGGCTACATCGGCACGGCGAGTTCGGGCAGCGTCGCCTCGGGCCGGGTGTCGTACACCTTCGGCCTGGAGGGCCCCGCGGTCACGGTCGACACGGCCTGCTCGTCCTCGCTGGTGTCACTGCATCTCGCCGCCCAGGCGCTGCGCAACGGCGAGTGCGATCTGGCGCTGGCGGGCGGTGTGACCGTGATGGCGACGCCGGGCACCTTCGTGGCGTTCAGCATCCAGCGCGGGCTGTCGGCCGACGGCCGCTGCAAGCCGTTCGCGGCCGCCGCCGACGGCACGGGCTGGGGCGAGGGCGTCGGCATGCTGCTCGTGGAGCGGCTGTCCGACGCGCGCCGCAACGGTCACCCGGTGCTGGCCGTGCTGCGCGGTTCGGCGATCAACCAGGACGGCGCCAGCAACGGCCTGACGGCGCCGAACGGCCCGTCCCAGCAGCGGGTGATCCGCGCCGCTCTCGCGAGCGCCCGCCTGTCGGCCGGCGAGATCGACGCGGTCGAGGCCCACGGCACGGGCACGACGCTGGGCGACCCGATCGAGGCGCAGGCGCTGCTGGCGACCTACGGCCAGGAGCACAGCGACGAGCAGCCGCTGTGGCTGGGCTCGGTGAAGTCCAACTTTGGTCACACGCAGGCCGCGGCCGGTGTCGCGGGTGTGATCAAGATGGTGATGGCGATGCGGCACGGTGTGCTGCCGCAGACGCTGCACGTGGACGAGCCGTCCCCGCACGTGGACTGGTCCGAAGGCGCGGTCTCGCTGCTGACGGAGCGCATGGCCTGGCCGGAGACGGGCCGCCCGCGTCGCGCCGCCGTGTCGTCCTTCGGCATCAGCGGCACCAACGCCCACACGATCATCGAGCAGGCCCCCGACGACCTCGCCCCGAGCGACAGCGTCGCGCTGGCTCCCGCCGAGGACGACGGCTCGGTGCTGCCCTACGTCCTCTCGGCGAAGACCCCGGACGGCCTCCGCGACCAGGCCGCCCGTCTGCGGGCCCGCCTCGAAGCGGCGCCCGGCCTCGCCGCCACCGACGTGGCCTACACGCTCGCCGCCAAGCGTGCGGCCTTCGACCACCGTGCGGCGGTCGTGGCCGCCGGCCGGGACGAACTGCTCCGCGGGCTGGCCGCCGTGGAGGCGGACGACGCGGCGGGGCCGGTGGTGCGGGGGACGGTGAGCGCCGGGAAGCTGGCGTTCCTGTTCACGGGGCAGGGCAGCCAGCGGCTGGGGATGGGCCGGGAGCTGTACGCCACGTACCCGGTGTTCGCGCAGGCGCTGGACGCGGTGTGCGCGTGGTTCGATGTGCCGTTGAAGGATGTGCTGTTCGGCGAGGACGCAGAGGCGCTGGATCGCACGGAGTTCACGCAGCCCGCGCTGTTCGCGGTGGAGGTGGCGCTGTTCCGGCTGCTGGAGTCGTGGGGTGTGAAGCCGGACTTCCTCTCCGGCCACTCAATTGGTGAGATCGCCGCCGCGCACGTGGCCGGGGTGCTGTCCCTGGAGGACGCGTGCACGCTGGTGGAGGCGCGTGGGCGGTTGATGCAGGCCCTGCCCGCCGGTGGTGTGATGATCGTGCTGCAGGCGTCCGAGGACGAGGTCCTGCCGCTGCTGACCGACCGGGTGAGCATCGCCGCCGTCAACGGACCGCAGGCCGTGGTGATCGCTGGTGACGAGGACGCCGCGATGGCGATCGTGGAGTCCTTCGAGGACCGGAAGTCGAAGCGGCTGACGGTCAGCCACGCGTTCCACTCCCCGCACATGGACGGCATGCTCGACGCCTTCCGCGAGGTGGTCGAGGGGCTGTCGTTCGGGGCTCCGCGCATCCCGGTCGTCTCGAACCTGACCGGCGCCGTCATCACCGACGAGATGACCTCGCCCGAGTTCTGGGTGCGCCATGTCCGTGAGGCCGTCCGTTTTCTGGACGGCGTCCGTGCCCTGGAGGCCGCGGGCGTCACCACGTACGTGGAGGTCGGCCCGGACGGCGTGCTGTCGGCGATGGCGCAGGAGTGCGTCGACGCTGACACCGCGGCGTTCGTGCCTGCTCTTCGCTCCGCCCGGCCGGAGGCCGAGACGGTGAACGGTGTCCTGGGCTTCGTGCAGGTGCGCGGTGGCCGGGTGGACTGGGAGGCGTACTTCGCGGGCGCCGGTGCGCGGCGGGTGGATCTGCCGACGTACGCGTTCCAGCGGGAGCGGTACTGGATCGACGTGCCGGTGTCGCAGGTGGGTGATGTGGCGTCGGCGGGTCTGGGTCGGGCCGAGCATCCGTTGCTGGGTGCGGCGGTGGAACTGCCCGATTCGGAGGGGTTGCTGTTCACGGCCCGGTTGTCGCTGGAGTCGCACCCGTGGCTGGCCGACCACGCCGTGTCGGGTGCGGTGCTGCTGCCGGGGACGGCGTTCGTCGAGCTGGCCCTGCACGCCGGTGGGCGGGCGGGTACCGGGCTGCTGGAGGAACTCACCCTGGAGGCGCCGCTCGTCCTGCCCGAACGCGGCGCGCTCCAGTTGCAGATCAGCGTCGGGGCTGCCGACGCGTCGGGACGACGGCCGGTCGCCTTCCACTCCCGCGCCGATCGTGCGGTGGACGAGGTGCCGTGGGTGCGGCATGCCTCCGGTGTGCTGGCCGTGGACGAGGCGGAGCCGGTGTTCGACCTGGCGGCATGGCCGCCGGCAGGGGCGGAACCGGTCGCCGTCGACGGACTGTACGAGGCCCTGGCCATGGCCGGGTTCGAGTACGGAGCGGTCTTCCAGGGCCTGCGGTCGGTCTGGCGTCTCGGTGACGACGTGTTCGCCGAGGTCGGGCTCGGGGACGAGACGGCGGCCGGGGCGGAGCGGTTCGGTCTGCATCCGGCGCTGCTCGACGCGGCCCTGCACGCCATCACCCTCGGCGGTCTCGTCGAGGACACGGGACAGGGACGTCTGCCGTTCTCGTGGTCGGGCGTGAGCGTGTATGCGGTGGGCGCGTCCGAGGTACGGGTGCGGTTGTCCCGTGCGGGCCGTGACGTGGTGGCGCTGGAGCTGGCGGACGCCGAGGGCGCGCCGGTGGCGTCGGTGCGGGGTCTGGCGCTGCGGGCGTTCTCGCCCGAGCAGTTCGCCGGGCCGGGTGCCGGTCGGGGTGACGCGCTGTTCCGGGTCGAGTGGTCGACGGTGCCGGCCGGTGGCTCTGTCGGCGACTGGATGCCGCTGGGGGACGGGTCCCAGGCGTTCGCGGATCTGGCGGCGCTGGGTGCGGCGGCCGCCGAGGGCGGTGCCGTTCCGGGGGTGCTGGTGGTGCCGTGTGTGGCCGACGAGCCGGTGCCGGACGTGGCCGGTGCGGTGCATGCGGAGACCGGGCGGGTGCTGGCGCTGGTGCAGGAGTGGCTGGGTGACGAGCGGTTCGCCGCGTCGCGTCTGGTGTTCCTGACCCGGGGTGCGGTGGCCGCTGCGCCGGGCGACGAGGTGGCGGATCTGGTGCACGCCCCGGTGTGGGGTCTGATCCGTTCGGCGCAGTCGGAGAATCCGGGCCGGTTCGGTCTGGTCGACCTCGACGGTGAGATCACCCCGGAGGTCGTCGGGGCGGTGTTGGCCGCCGGTGAGCCGGAAGTCGCGGTCCGGGACGGGGGGTTCCTGGCGCCGCGCCTGGCGCGGGCCGTCGCGGATCCCGACGCCGAACCTCCGGTGGTGGATGGCACAGTGTTGGTGACGGGTGCCAGTGGTGCGCTGGGCGGGCTGTTCGCGCGTCACCTGGTGACCGAGTACGGCGTACGGGATCTGCTGCTGGTCAGTCGTCGCGGCGAGGCTGCGCCGGGCGCTGCGGAGCTGGCGGCGGAGCTCACGGATCTGGGTGCGTCGGTGGCGTGGGCGGCGTGCGATGTGGCCGACCGGGACGGCCTGGCGGCGGTGCTCGATGCCATTCCGGCGGAGCGTCCGCTGGCGGCGGTGGTGCACACCGCCGGTGTCCTGGATGACGGCGTCATCGCGTCCCTGGACCAGGAGCGCCTGTCGGCGGTGCTGCGTCCGAAGGTGGACGCGGCGTGGAACCTCCACGAGCTGACGCAGGACATGGACCTGGCGGCCTTCGTCCTGTTCTCCTCCGCCGCCGGTGTCTTCGGCGGCGCTGGTCAGGCGAACTACGCGGCCGCCAACGTCTTCCTGGACGCACTCGCCGCGCACCGCAGGTCGCAGGGCCTTGCGGCGACGTCGCTTGCCTGGGGCCTGTGGGACGGCGGCATGGCCGGCGAGCTGGAGGCCGGAGAGGTGTCCCGTCTCGGGCGCGGTGGCGTGAACGCCCTGACGGAGGACGAGGGCCTGGCCCTCTTCGACAACGCGGCCGCCTCGCCGACGGCTGCGTTCGTTCCCATGAAGCTGGACCTGGCCGCGCTCCGCGCCCAGGTCGCCGGCGGCGGGATGCTGCCGCCGCTGCTCGGCGGGCTCGTCCGGATGCCCGCTCGGCGTGCCGCGCGGTCGGGTTCGGCCTCGGCGGGCAAGCTGGCCCGTCAGCTGGCCGCGCTGCCGGTGGCGGAGCGGGAGGCGTCCGTGCTGGAGCTGGTCCGAACGCAGGTGGCGGCGGTGCTCGGGTTCACGGGTCCGGAGGCGGTCGAGCCGGCGCGTGCCTTCAGCGAGGTCGGTTTCGACTCGCTGACCGCCGTCGAGCTGCGGAACCGGCTCGGCACGGCGACCGGTGTGCGGCTGCCCGCGACCCTCGTCTTCGACTACCCCACCCCCGCTGTGCTGGCCGAGTACCTCTGCTCCGAGCTGCTGGGCGTACAGGAGCCGATCGACGCGCCGGTGGCCGTCGCGGTACGTGACGACGAGCCGATCGCGATCGTGGCGATGGCGTGCCGCTTCCCCGGCGGCGTGCGCACGCCCGAGGACCTGTGGGACCTGGTGACGGAGGGCAGGGACGCCATCTCCGCGATGCCGGACGACCGCGGCTGGAACATCGCCGAGCTGTTCGACCCCGACTCCGACCGGCCGGGCACCAGCTACAGCATGAACGGCGGGTTCCTGCACGACGCGCACCACTTCGACCCGACGTTCTTCGGCATCTCGCCGCGTGAGGCGCTGGCCACCGACCCGCAGCAGCGGCTGCTGCTGGAGACCTCGTGGGAGGCGTTCGAGCGGGCCGGCATCGACCCGGCCTCGGTGCGCGGCAGCCGTACGGGTGTGTTCGCGGGCGTGATGTACAACGACTACGGGACGCTGCTGCAGCGTGCGCCGGAGGGGCTCGAGGGCTACTTGGGCACCGCAAGCACCGGCAGTGTCGTGTCCGGTCGCGTGTCCTACACCTTCGGCCTGGAGGGCCCCGCCGTCACGGTCGACACGGCCTGCTCCTCGTCCCTCGTCACCCTCCACCTCGCCGCCCAGGCGCTGCGCAACGGCGAGTGCGATCTGGCGCTGGCGGGCGGTGTGACCGTGATGGCGACGCCGGGCACCTTCGTGGCGTTCAGCATCCAGCGCGGTCTGTCGGCCGACGGCCGCTGCAAGCCGTTCGCGGCCGCCGCCGACGGCACCGCGTGGGGTGAGGGCGTCGGCATGCTGCTCGTGGAGCGGCTGTCCGACGCGCGTCGCAACGGCCACCAGGTGCTGGCGGTGCTGCGGGGCTCGGCGATCAACCAGGACGGTGCCAGCAACGGTCTGACGGCGCCGAACGGCCCGTCCCAGCAGCGGGTGATCCGGCAGGCCCTGGCCAATGCCCGGCTCACCGCCGCGGACGTGGACGTCGTGGAGGCGCACGGCACGGGTACGACGCTGGGCGACCCGATCGAGGCGCAGGCACTGCTGGCCACCTACGGGCAGGAGCACAGCGACGAGCAGCCGCTGTGGCTCGGCTCGGTGAAGTCCAACTTCGGTCACACGCAGGCGGCGGCAGGCGTGGCGGGCATCATCAAGATGGTGATGGCGATGCGCCACGGCGTGCTCCCCAGGACGCTGCACGTGGACGAGCCGTCCCCGCACGTCGACTGGTCCGAGGGCGCCGTCTCGCTGCTGACCGAGCAGAGGGACTGGCCGGAGACGGGCCGCCCGCGCCGCGCCGGCATCTCGTCCTTCGGCATCAGCGGCACCAACGCCCACACGATCATCGAGCAGGCCCCCGACGATCCGGCGCTGCTGATGGGCTTGACGTCGCCATCCGCGGAACGCGCAGAATCCGTTCTGCCCTACGTGCTGTCGGCGAAGTCCGCTGACGCGCTGCGCGATCAGGCGGCCCGCCTGCGGTCGCAGCTCGAGGACGCCCCGGAGACGGGGAGCGTCGACGTGGCCTACACGCTCGCCACCAAGCGCGCGGCCTTCGAGCACCGTGCGGCGGTCGTGGCCGCCGGCCGGGACGAGCTGCTGCGCGGTCTCGCGGCCGTGGAGTCCGACGGCCCGGCGGCATCGGTGGTGCGGGGGACGGCAAGCACTGGCAGGCTCGCGTTCCTCTTCACCGGGCAGGGCAGCCAGCGGCTCGGCATGGGTCGCGAACTGTATGCCACGCACGCCGTGTTCGCGGACGCCTTGGACGCGGTCTGCGCGCGGCTCGATGTGCCGCTGAAGGATGTGCTGTTCGGCGAGGACGCCGAGGCGCTGGATCGCACGGAGTGGACCCAGCCGGCGTTGTTCGCGGTCGAGGTGGCGCTGTTCCGGCTGCTGGAGAGCTGGGGTGTGGGGCCGGACTTCCTGTCCGGTCACTCCATCGGTGAGATCGCCGCCGCGCATGTCGCCGGGGTGCTGTCCCTGGAGGACGCCTGCACGCTTGTCGCCGCTCGCGGACGGCTGATGCAGGCGCTGCCCTCCGGTGGCGTGATGATCGCACTGGAGGGGGCCGAGGACGAGGTCCTGCCGCTGTTGGACGAGCGCGTGAGCATCGCCGCCGTCAACGGCCCCCAGTCCGTGGTGATCGCGGGTGACGAGGACACGGCCGCGGCCGTCGTGGAGCTGTTCCCGGACCGCAGGTCGAAGCGGCTGACGGTCAGCCATGCCTTCCACTCCCCGCACATGGACGGCATGCTCGACGCCTTCCGCGAGGTCGCCGAGGGCCTGACATACGCCTCCCCGCGCATCCCGGTCGTCTCCAACCTCACCGGCGCCCTCGTCACGGACGAGATGTCTTCGCCCGAGTTCTGGGTCCGCCACGTCCGCGACGCCGTCCGCTTCCTCGACGGCGTCCGCGCCCTGGAGGCCGCAGGCGTCACCACGTACGTGGAGATCGGCCCCGACGGCGTCCTGTCCGCCATGGCTCAGGAGTGCGTGACCGGGGAAGGCGCCGCCTTCACCCCCGTCCTGCGCTCCGCCCGCCCGGAAGCCGAGACGGTGAACGGTGCCCTGGGCTTTGTGCAGGCGCGGGGTGGCCGGGTGGACTGGGAGGCGTACTTCGCCGGCACCGGTGCCCGCCTGGCGGACGTCCCGACGTACGCGTTCCAGCAGGAGCGGTACTGGATCGACGTGCCGGTCGCGCAGGTGGGTGACGTGGCGTCGGCCGGTCTCGGGCGAGCGGATCACCCGCTGCTGGGCGCGGCGGTCGAACTTCCGGACTCCGAGGGCCTGTTGTTCACCGGCCGCCTCTCGCTCGATGCCCACCCGTGGCTGGCCGACCACGCCGTCTCCGGCGCCGTGCTGCTGCCGGGGACCGCGTACGTCGAGCTGGCCCTGCACGTCGGCGGGCGGGCGGGCACCGAGCTGCTGGAGGAACTCACCCTGGAGGCACCGCTCGTCCTGCCCGAACGCGGCGCGCTCCAGCTGCGGTTGTCGCTGGCGGAGCCGGACGCGAATGGCAGGCGCGCGCTGCACGTGCACTCGCGCACCGAGGCCGCGAGCGGCGAGAGCGCCCAGGACGTGCCGTGGACCCGGCACGCGAGCGGTCTGCTCGGCACCGGGACCGCGGTGACCCCGCCGCAGGCGCAGGATCCGGCGGTCTGGCCGCCGGCCGGGGCCGAACCCCTGGACGTGACGGGACTGTACGACGGCTTCGCCGCCGTCGGGTTCGCGTACGGCCCGGCGTTTCGCAACCTGCGGGCGGCCTGGCGCCGCGGTGACGAGCTGTTCGCCGAACTGCTGCTGCCCGAGGAGACCTTGGCCCAGGCGGCGCAGTTCGGGGTGCACCCGGCGCTGCTGGACGCGGGGCTCCACGGCATCGTGCTGGGTTCGTTCCTCACCGCCGACGACGAGGAGCCGGGTGAGGAGGGCCCCCGGATGCGGCTGCCCTTCTCCTTCGGCGGCGTCGGCCTGCACGCCGTCGGCGCGGGCGCGCTGCGGGTGCGGCTCGCCCCCGCCGGCTCCGGCGCGGTGTCGCTGGCGGCCTTCGACGAGCGCGGCGAACCGGTCGTGTCGGTCGAGTCGCTGCTGCTGAGGGAACTCGACCCCGCCCGGCTGCGGGCCGCGGCCGGCCCGGCGTTCCATGACTCCCTGTTCCGGCTGGAGTGGCCCGCCGTGGTCGGTGCCGGGGCCCCCGAGGGCGGGACCTGGGCCGTGGTCGGCACGGACGCGCTCGGCCTGGAGGCGGTGCTGCGGGCAGCGGGTGCGGCGGTCGACGTGTACGCGGACGTGGACGCGCTGGCCGGTGTGGTGGCGGCGGGCAAGCCGTCGCCGGACACCGTGCTGGTGTCGTACGCCCCGGCCGGCGCCGGGAGCGCGGCGCGGGTCGCGGAGGAGGCCCGGCACGCGGCGCACTCCGCGCTCGGGCTCGTGCAGGCGTGGTCGGCCGAGGAGTCGCTCGCCGCTTCGCGCCTCGCGTTCGTGACGCGCGGCGCGGTCGAGGCCCGGCCCGGCGAGGGCGTGCGGGACGTGGCCCGGGCGGCGGTGTGGGGCCTCGTGCGCTCAGCGCAGTCCGAGAACCCCGGCCGCTTCCTGCTGCTCGACCTCGACGCGGAGGACGACGACGGCGACGCCCCGGCGAAGCTTGGCCCGCTCCTAGCGGCCGCCGCTGCCGCGCAGTCGGCCGGCGAGCAGCAACTCGCCGTCCGCGGGGGAGCGCTGCACGCCGCACGGATGGCGCGGGTGCCCGCGGCGCGACCCGGGAGCGACGAGCCCGCCGAGTCCGAGTCCGCAGAGGACGCCCTGGACGCGCGGTTCCCCGTGCTCGACCCGGACGGCACCGTTCTCATCACCGGCGGCACCGGTGTGCTGGGCGGTCTCCTGGCCCGGCACCTGGTCACCGAACGGGGCGTGCGGCGCCTGCTGCTGACGAGCCGGCGCGGCCTCGACGCCGAGGGCGCCGCGGAGCTCGTGGCCGACCTCACCGCACTGGGAGCCGAGGCGACCGTCGCCGCCTGCGACGCGTCCGACCGGCAGGCCCTGGATGCGCTGCTGGCGGGCGTACCCGCCGAGCACCCGCTCACCGCGGTCGTCCACGCCGCGGGGCGTCTCGACGACGGCCTCGTGCCCTCGCTGACCCCCGAGCGGATCGACACCGTCCTGCGTCCGAAGGTGGACGCCGCACTCCACCTGCACGAGCTGACGCAGGACGCGGACCTCGCCGCCTTCGTGCTGTTCTCGTCGGTGGCCGGCACGCTCGGCAACCCCGGGCAGGCCAACTACGCGGCGGCGAACGCCTGTCTCGACGCCCTGGCCCAGCACCGGCGCGCGGCGGGGCTGCCCGCGGTGTCGATGGCGTGGGGACTGTGGGAGACGCCCAGCGGGATGACCGCCGAGCTCACGGCCGCCGACGTGCAGCGCCTGGCGCGCGCCGGACTGTCCCCGCTGACCTCGGCGGAGGGCCTGGCCCTGTTCGACACGGCCTGCGCCCTCGCCGCGACGGACGAGCGGACGGACACACCCGCGGACACACCGGCGGACGGGGCCGGCAACAACGGCGTCCTGGTCGCCATGCACCTGGACACCGCGCCGCTGCGGGCCCGGGCGGAGACCGGCGGCCTGCCGGCGGTCTTCCGGGGCCTGGTCCGCGGTGGGCCGCGCAGGGCCGCCGGGCACAGTGCCGGTGAGGCGGCGGCGTCGGCCGCCGCGCGACGGCTCGCGGAGCTGCCCGGGCTGCCGGAGGAGGAGCAGGAGAAGGTGCTGCTCGACGTGGTGCGCGCCCAGGTGGCCGCCGTGCTGGCCTACCCCTCGCCCGACGCGGTGGGGGAGTCCCAGGAGTTCCTGGAGCTGGGTCTGGACTCGCTGACCGCCGTGGAGCTGCGCAACCAGCTGAACGCCGCGACGGGTCTGCGGCTGCCTCCCACGCTGCTCTTCGACTACCCGACCCCCGTCCTGGTCGCCGGACTGCTGCGCTCCGAGCTCGCCGGGGCCGCCGGCGGCGCGGCGTCGCCCGCCGCGGGAGACGCCGGGAACGCCGGGGAGGAGGGCGACGGCGGGGTGTTCGGCGCGATGCTCCACGAAGCCGGCGCGCAGGGCACCTCGGGGCAGTTCATGGAGATGCTCATGCAGGCCTCGCGGTTCCGGCCCTCGTTCTCCTCGCCCGCGGAGCTGCGGAAGGCACCCGCCTTGGTGCGGCTCTCCCGGGGCGAGACGCGGCCCGGAGTGGTCTGCTTCCCCTCGATCCTGTCGATCTCCGGCCCGCACCAGTACGCCCGGTTCGCCTCGGCGTTCCGGGGGCGCCGGGACGTGTGGGCGATGGGCGTGCCGGGCTTCCTGCGGGGCGAGCAGCTGCCGACGAGCGTGGAGGCGGTCATCGACGCGCAGGCGGAGGCCGTCCTGCGGCACACCGACGGCGCGCCGCTCGTGCTGCTCGGTCACTCGTCGGGCGGCATGCTCGCCCACGCGGTCGCCGCGCGGCTGGAGGACCAGGGCGCACGCCCGGAGGCGGTCGTGCTGATCGACATCTACTCGCACGACGACGACGCGCTGGTGGGCCTGCAGCCCGGCCTCGGCCAGGGCATCGCCGAGCGCCAGGACAGCTACGTGCCCGTCGACGACACCCGACTGCTGGCCATGGGTGCCTACTTCCGGCTCTTCGCGGGCTGGAAGCCGACGGCCGTGACGTCGCCGACGCTGCTGGTCCGGGCCGGTGAGCGGTTCTTCGACTGGTTCCGGCCCACCGACGGCGACTGGCGTTCCTACTGGGACCTGCGGCACACCGCCGTGGACGTGGAGGGCGACCACTTCACCATGATGGAGCGGCACGCGGCGACGACCGCGCGGGCCGTCGAGGAGTGGCTGACCGACACGCTGTGACGGCGGCCGCCGGCCGGAACGACCGAGGGCCGGACCCCACCACTCCCGGTGGGGTCCGGCCCTCCGCCGTCGTTCCGGGCGTTCCACATCAGGCGCGCCGCGGGCGCTCCCGTTCCCGTTCCCGGGAGCGCTTCTTCGGCAGCCCCACCGTCACGACCTCGAAGGAGTCCTTGGTGAGGTCCAGCCGGTGGAAGAGGTTGTCGGGCCCGGTGACGCAGACCGTGCCGACACCGAGCCCCTTGAGGCCCGCCACCACGTTCGGCCAGTGGATCGGCCGGTCGAAGGTGTCCAGCATCATCGTGCGCAGCGCGGCGGCGTCGCGGACGACGGTCCCGTCCACGTCGTTGACCACGGGGAGTGCGGGGTCGGCGAGCTCGTACGCCCCGAACACCTCCGCCTCCGCCTTGCCGCGCAGCGCCGAGAAGGACGCGGCGTGGACGGCGGGCCGCATGGAGTACATGGAGTAGCCGCCCGCGGCGCTGATGAGGGCCTTCAGCCCGTCGAGTTCCTTCTCCTGCACCGACAGCATGTGGAAGCCGGCGTCGAGGCGCCCGGAGACGTCGTACCAGGCGCCGCGTTCGTCGAGGTCCGCGAGGATCGCGTCGAACGGCTCCTGCGGCACGCGGACGAAGCAGTGGGTGACGACGTCCTGGTAGGAGCCGGCGAAGTAGTCCTCCTCGCAGCGGGCGCACTCCTCGGTGAGCCGTACGACCTCGGCGAAGGAGAGCGAGCCGACGAAGGCGGCGGCCGCCTTCTGGCCGAAGCTCGGCCCGGCGCACACGTCGGGGGAGACGCCCAGGGAGTCCACCGCCCGGTCCGCCATGGCCATCGAGGCGATCAGGAAGGCGATCTGCGAGTAGGCGGAGTAGTCGTCGTCCGCGGCACGGAACCGGTCGAACAGCGAGTAGCCGAGCGCTTCGTCGGCCTCGGCGAGCCGCTCACGCGCGTAGGGGTCCAGCAGCAGGAACTTGCCGATCTCGGGGAAGGACGAGGGCCCCATGCCGGGGAACACGATCGCCGTGCGGGTCCGGCCAGCGTCGTCGCCGGAATGCGGCGGACGGGCGGCGGCGCCGCTGTCGGTGTCGGGGGTCAGCTCGGAATTGCTCATGGTGTGGATGCCTTTGCCGCCGGCCGGTTGCCCGGTCATGGTCGCAGTACGTCGGGAGCGGGTCGGAAAGGGCCCCGTGCACCCGGTCGCGCGCGGGGTGCGCGCGACCCGGTCCACGAGGCCCTGGGAAGTACGGAGGACGCAGAGGGGAGGGAGGAGCCGGGAACCCGGGACGCCGGGCGCCGTCAGTCCTGGGCCCTGCGCAGGAAGCCCGCGATGCCGATCGCCCCGAAGATCACGATCGCCCCGCTGAGCGCGAGCAGGTCCACCCACAGCGGGATCGAGGCCGGGCCCGCGGCCGGCAGCATCAGGTCCCGGATGCCCTCGCTGACGTACGTCAGCGGGTTGACCGTGCACAGCACCTGGAACCACCGCATGTCGGACAGGGCCCGCCACGGGAACTGGGTGCACCCGGTGAACATCAGCGGGGTCAGCGTCACGGCGAAGACCACGCTGATGTGCCGGGCCGGGGCGAGGGTGCCGATGGTCAGGCCCACCGTGCTGCCCGCGAGCGCGCCCATCAGGAGCACACCGAGCGTCGGCAGGAAGGTGTCCAGGGGCCAGGAGACGTCGTCCAGGACGAGCAGGCCGATCGGGATCATCACGAGCGAGGCGATGACGCCGCGCAGCGCGCCGAAGACCAGCTTCTCCACGGCGACCAGGGTGGTCGGGATCGGGGCGAGGAGCCGGTCCTCGATCTCCTTGGTCCAGGAGAAGTCGATGACCAGCGGCAGCGCCGTGTTCTGCAGGCTGACCAGGAAGCTGTTGAGCGCCACGACGCCGGGCAGCAGGACCTGCTGGAACCCGCCCGCGGTGAAGCCCAGGTCGCCCAGCACCTTGCCGAACACGAAGAGGATGAACAGCGGCTCCACGAGCACCTGGGCCAGGAAGATGCCCAGTTCGCGGCCGGTGACGAAGACGTCCCGCCACAGGATGAAGAAGAACGTGCGGGTCGCCGTGCGCACGCCGGCGCGGGCGGGCCGCAGCTCCTCGGGGAAGCCGGCGACGGGGTCGGGGGCGGTGGTCGTGGTCATCGCAGCTCCCGGCCGGTCAGATCGATGAAGACGTCCTCGAGGGTGGCGGTGCCCACGCTCAGGTCCTTGATGTCGCAACTGGCGTCCGCCAGGGCGGTGATGACGGTCGGCAGCACCGAGCCGGACGGCGCGTCGCTGTAGAGGCGCAGGCGCACCAGGGCCTGCGCGTCGGCCTGCTCCTCGGTGTCCTCCTGCTGCACCACCTCCACCCGTTCGACGGTCTCGATCCCCTCCAGCAGGCGAACGACGCCCTCCGGGCCCGGCTGCGCCGGCTGCACGGTGAGGGTGAGCGCGGTGCTGCTCAGGCTCTTCAGCAGTGCCTGCGGGGTGTCGAGGGCGAGCAGCCGGCCGTGGTCGACGATGCCGACGCGGTCGCAGAGCTTGGCGGCCTCGTCCATGTCGTGGGTGGTGAGCACGGTGGTCACGCCCCGCGCGCTCAGCTCGGCGATGCGCTCGTGGATGAACAGGCGGGCCTGGGGGTCGAGCCCGGTGGACGGCTCGTCGAGGAAGAGCACGTCGGGGCGGTGCATCAGGGCGCGTGCGATCATCACCCGCTGCGCCTGGCCCCCGGACAGTTCGTCGCCGCGCGCCTTGCGGCGGTCGGCGAGCCCGACCCACTCCAGGCACTCGTCGGCGAGCCGGTTCCGCTCCGAGCGGCTCATGCCGTGGTAGCCGGCGTGGAAGACGAGGTTCTGGCGCAGGTTCAGGGACCGGTCCAGATTGTTGCGCTGCGGTACGACGGCGAAGGCGCGGCGCGCCCGGGCCGGGTGGGCGGTCACGTCGACGCCCTGGACGAACGCCCGGCCCGAGGTGGGGGCGACCCGGGTCGTCAGGACGCCGATCGTCGTCGTCTTGCCCGCGCCGTTCGGTCCGAGGAAACCGAAGACCTCGCCCCGGCCCACCGAGAAACTCAAACCGTCCACCGCGGGACGGTCGCGCCCCGGGTATTTCTTGACCAGCCCGTCCACCACGACGGCGGAATTCGTGGTCTGATGTGTTGTCATTGACGCCTACGAATCGTGCGGGACGCGGCAACGGCAGTCCGGGGATTCGCACGGGAATGTCGTGTGACCGGCCGCGCGTCGAGCGCCGACTGAATAGGGCATGGGTGTGGTGCGGATCCTGTCTAGCAGAAGGGGTTTCGCCGGATAACGATTTCTTGTCGGTCTAGGGGGGCGGCAGGGAATTCTAAGGGTGATTAGGGGGACGGTCGTTCGTTCCCGGCACGCTTTTCGGGCCGCGTGGGCAAACATTGGGGAAAGACGTGTTGCGGCCCGGTCGGGAATCCCTCTAGCATCGCCGCATGATCGCGCCGAATTGCATCGCGGGAATTGAATTTCCCGCGGGTCGTGCTCGTGCGAGTTTTTCCGCGGCTTCCGGATCGCCGTCGCGGACGGTGCCCGGCGCGACCTTCGCCGCCGTCCTGCGCATGCTCCTCCCGGGCGGGGAGACCCCGTGAAGGCCCTCGTGGTGCCGGCGAACGGACCGGCCCTGCGGCACGCCCTGCGGGGGATCGCCGACGCGGGCGTCGTGGACGTGGGCGTCGTCGTGGCCGGCCCGGACGACGGCGTCAGGGCCGAGGCCGGGGACGGCTCCCGCTTCGGCGTCAGCATCACCTACCTGCCCGGGCACCAGGGACGGGCGGGTGTGGCCGGCGCCGTCCGCAGTGCGCGCGAATGGCTGGCCGACGACGACTTCGTGCTGTGCGCGGGCGACGGGTTCCCGGCCGGCGGGATCGGCGCGCACCTGGAGGAGTTCCGGGTCCGGCGGCCCGCCGCGCAGATCGTGGCGGACCGGAACCCCGGCCCTCCCCCTTGGGAGGTGTACTTCTTCACCTCGGCCCTGCACACGGCCGTGGAGGCCGCCGGGCCCCAAGCCCAGCCCGCCGCCGGTCCCCAAGCCGGTCACCAAGCCGGGCCCCGAGCCGACCCTCCCGCCGAGCCGGAGGCCCGGTCCCCCGCCGGGAGCGGGCCCGGACTGTCCGACGCCCTGCGGTGGCTGTACGACCGGGGACTCGGCGTCACCGCCTGCGTGGGCCCGGCCGACGACCACGGCGAACCGGTAGGCACGGGCTCCGCGCCCGGGGCGGCCGAGGCGGGGACCACCGGGGGATGAGCAAAGAGGGCAGCAGCCACGCCCGCGCCGTAGCGGACGTCGCGCTCGACGACGTCGTGCTCATCCGGATCCAGCAGCCGGCGGTCCCGAGCAGGTACCGCCTGGTCTGCTTCCCCGACCTGCCCGACGCGGGGAACTCCTCGGTCTGCTACCTCGCCATGTCGGAACTGTTGCTGCCCACCGTCGAGTTACTGATCGTCCAGTACCCGCTGCCGGCCGCCGCGGAGGCCGGGCCGGCCGGTAACTGCCCCGGCCTCGCCGACAAGATCTACGACGCGGTGCGCGACTGGACCGACCGCCCGCTGGCCCTGTTCGGACACGGTCTGGGCGCCGAACTCGCCTACGGGGTCGCCCAGCGGCTGGAACGGGAGACCGGCACCGTGCCGCTGACGCTCTTCGTGTCCGGCCGCCCGGGCCCCGGTCACCGCGGCTTCCTGGGCCCGCCCGCCCTGCGCTGCCGTGTCGTCGCCCTGACGGGGGACCACAACCCTCAGGCGCCGCTGCCGGGCGTACGGGCCTGGCGGCGCTGCACCGCGGGCCGGTTCGACCTGGAGGTCTTCCCCGGCGCGCCCGGCTACCTCGACTCGCACCGCCGCGAGGTCGTCAACCTCGTGCACGACCAGCTGATCTCGCTCCACGGACCGGAACCCGACCGCACGGCGCCGAAGCAGGGGCCCTAGGGGGCGGAACAGGGGTACCCCGCCCCGTCCCCTGGTCCCTAGCGTGAGGTGCGGAGAACCGCGTCCACCGGACGGGACCGACCGACCGCACCCCCGTCGTGCGGGCCCGCGCATCCCGTCCCCGCGATCCCCCTACGGGTCCGGACACGCCGTCGGCACCGCGCGGACCACGTCAGCACCGGCCACGTTCGGCCCAGAGGAAGGACAAGTGCGACCGATGACCGCGAAGATCTTCGCAGCAGACTCGGTACGACCCGTCGACGACTTCGAGCAGGACGCCGTCCGCGTCGCCGACGTGCTCAAGGAACACGGGATCGGCCCCGGCGACCGCGTCATGCTGAAGGCCGGGAACTCCGCGAGCTACGTCTGCGTGCTGTACGCGCTGATGGACGTCGGCGCGTCCATCGTCCTCGTCGACCAGCAGGAGCACGTCGAGGAGACCCGGCGGATCGCCCTGCGCACCGGCGTCAAGGTCACCATCGTCGACGACGAGACCCCCATCGACCAGGGCGCCGACCCCCTGTACCTGTACGAGCTGATGGTCGCCACGGCGGGCCTGCCCACCGTGCCGCGCACCCTGTCGTTCGAGACGTGGGGCGAACTGCCCGACGGCCTGATCATGTGGACCTCCGGCTCGACGGGCTCGCCCAAGGGCGTGGTCAAGTCCGGCGCGAAGTTCCTGCGCAACCTGCGCCGCAACGCCGAGCAGGTCGGCCACCGCCGCGACGACGTGCTGATGCCGCTGCTCCCCTTCGCCCACCAGTACGGGCTGTCGATGGTCCTCATCGCCTATCTCACCCGCTGCTCCCTGGTCATCGCCCCCTACCGGCGTCTGGACCGCGCCCTGCGCATGGGCCGCGACGCCGGCGTCACCGTCGTCGACGCCACCCCCTCCAGCTACCGCAGCATCCTGAGCCTGGTGACGCGCAAGCCGGCGCTGCGCGAACACGTCGCCGGCGCCCGGATGTTCTGCGTCGGAGCGGCACCGCTGGACGCGCCGCTGGTGGCCGGCTACGTCGAGGAGTTCGGCCTTCCGCTGCTGGACAGCTACGGCTCCACCGAGCTGGGCAACATCTCCTTCGCCACCCTCGACAACCCCGTCGCCTGCGGTCGCGCCATGGACGGCATCCGGCTGCGGATCGTCGACGAGGACGGCGCGCAGGTGCCCGCGGGCCGGCCCGGCGAGATCGAGGTCGACACCCCCGACGCGCTCGAGGGTCGGATAGCCGACGACGGCTCCGTCGTCCCCGCCCCCACCGGGTGGCAGCGCACCGGCGACCTCGGCCACCTCGACGAGGCCGGGAACCTGCACGTCCTGGGACGCAAGTTCGCCGTCCACCGGATGGGCTACACCCTCTACCCCGAGCTGATCGAGCGGAAGGCCTCGGCCGCCGGCTGCCCCACCCGGATCGTGCCGCTCCCCGACGAACTGCGCGGCTCCCAGCTGGTGTTCTTCGTCGAGGACGAGGAGCAGCGGGACGCCGGCTACTGGCGGGAGCGGCTGTGCTCGCTGCTGCCCGCGTTCGAACAGCCCAACCGGGTCGTCGTGCTGGAGCAGTTCCCGCTCAACCGCAACGGCAAGCCGGACAAGAAGCAACTCGCGCGGATGGCCGCCGAATGACAAGGCGTCCCCCCGCCGGGGGCGGCGCGTACGACCAGCACGTGAAAGGACGCCGGTGTGCTTCCCGAGCAGTTGACCTTCGTCGTCGGTACCGGGCGCTGCGGCTCGACGGCGCTGTCGGCGGTGGTGAACCTGCACCCCGGCGTCCTCAGCCTCAACGAGCTCTTCGCGAGCGTCACCGACCCCGGTGCGTTCGGCGAGGAGCCGTTGAGCGGAGCCGAGTTCTGGGGCTGCCTGGCCCGCCCGAACCCGGTCAGCGACAGCCTCGTCCGCAACGGCGCGCCGCCCCCGGAGTTCCTCTACCACCGCCACCCGCAGGGGCGCTACTCCGCGGAGACGACGGGCATCCCCGCCATCAGCATGATGGTCCTCCCGCACCTCACCGACGATCCCGACGGGCTGCTGGACGAGCTGGAGCCCGAGGTCAGCGCCTGGCCCACGCGCCCCGCGCCGCTGCACTGGCAGGCGTTCTTCCGCACCCTCGCGGAGCGGTTCGGCACCAAGGGCGCCGTCGTCGAACGCTCCGGGCTCTCCCTGGGCAGGGTCGAGGAACTGCACGCGCTCTTCCCGCGGGCACGCTTCGTGCACCTGTACCGCAACGGCCCCGACTGCGCCCTGTCCATGAGCCGGCACATCGCCTTCCGGATGATCCCGATGATCGCGGAGATCACCGAGCGCTGCGGCGTGGACTCGCCCTACGAGCTGACCGCGGACCACTTCGCCCAGCTCCCGCCCGACCTCGCCCCACTGCTGACCGGCACCTACGACCCCGCCCTCGTCATGGACCGGCCGATCCCGCTCACCGTCTTCGGCGAGATGTGGTCGCGCTGGATCGTCGACGGCGTACGGGCTCTGGACGGGCTCCCCGCCGGCACCCACACCTCGCTGTCCTACGAGCGCCTCCTGGAGCGGCCGCACGAGGAGCTGACCCGGCTGGCCGGGTTCATCGGCGCCGAGGCCGACCCCGGCTGGCTGGAGGCCGCCGCCCGCCACCTCGACGGCGACGGCCGCCGCGGCTCCGCCCTCCGGCTCGGTCCGGCGGAACTGGAGGAGCTGCGCGTGTCCTGCGCGGAGGGCACCGCGGCGCTGGAGGACGGTGCCGGCCGGCCGTAGTCCGGCGTCCGGCGGCGACGCGTACGGGGGACCCGCGCCTCAGGCGTCGTAGGGCAGGTCCAGGGGCGCGAGGGCTTCGAAGAGGTCACCGGGCCCGGGATTGTCCGGGTGCGTGGTCCCCCCGAGGTGCTCCAGGACGCCCCACACGGCGTTCAGCGCCGTCGTGACCGCGCCCTCGGCGAAACCGGCCGTCCACGACACGTCGTCGCCGCACAGGAAGAAGCCGCGCTCCGCGGCGGGCAGGCCGCGCTGCATGAACTGGGTGAACAGCCGCCGCTGGTAGCGGTACTGGCCCGGCAGGTTCGCCTTGAACGCGCCCATGAAGTGCGGCTCGGTCTCCCACGTGATCGTCAGGGGGTCGCCGACGACGTGGGAACGGATGTCCAGCCCGGGGTAGACGAGGGCCAGCTTGTCCAGCAGGACGTCCAGCCGCTCGTGCGGGTCCAGCGTCGCCATCTTCAGGGAGTCGTCGTTCCACGTGTACGACAGGCACATCACCCCGGGGCGGTCCGGGCCGTCGTCGAAGAGGTAGACCCCGCGCGGCATGCGGTCCGTGAGGGTCATGCTCATCACCGGCTCGCCGGTGAGCGGGTCCCGGTCGTGCCAGAACGGGCGGTCCGTCAGCACGAACAGCTTGGAGGCGCCCATGTAGTGGGTGCGCTCCACCGCGGTCCACAGCGGCTGCGTCAGCAGCGCCGGGTCGCACTCCACGCGGTTCAACAGCGTCCACAGGTGCGGGGTGAACACCACCGCGTCGAAGCGGTCCTCGCGCCCGGAGGCGTCGGTCACCCGGAAGCCGCCGCCGTCCCGGACGACCGAGCGCACCCGGGGCCGGACCGAACCGCCGTTCAGCGACATCAGGGACGTCCCCGCCGGCCAGTGCGCGCACCGCTGCGGCCGGTGCTCCCACAGGCCGTACGGCAGCCGCTGGGAACCGCCGGTGATGGCGACCTGGTTGTCGTCGGCCTCGGTGTAGACCACGCGCAGGATCTCCAGCAGCGAATTCGGGAAATCGGTGTCCCAGCCGCCGGTGCCGAATCCCACCTGGCCGAAGATCTCCCGGTGCCGGAACGACTGGAACGCCGAACTCGTCGCGAGGAAACCGTAGAAGGACTGGTCGTCGAATTCCCGGACCAGCCGGTTCCACACCCGTTTCAGGGTCTCGGTGTCACGCCGCTGGACGGCGTCGCGCATCGTGGCGAGTTCGGCCCGCTCCTGCAGCGCCTTCTCCCACGCGGAGGCCACCTGCTGGTAGACGTCCGGGAGGTCGTCGGCGACCTCCGCCCGGTGCCGTTCGCCCATGAGGTGGACGAGCGTGCTCGGCGTGCTCGTCGCCAGCGGATTGGGGAAGGGCGTGGTGCGCAGCCCCAGCAGGTCGACGTAGTGGAACAACGCGCGGGCGGAGAGCGGGAAGCGCATCGCCCCCATCTCCGCCACGCGGTCCGGCTGCCCGGGGAAGGGCACCGAACGCATCCGGCCGCCGATCTGCTCCGCCTCGTACACGACCGGGCGCAGGCCCAGCCGCATCAGCTCGTATGCGGCGGTCATGCCCGCCATGCCGCCGCCGACCACCGCCACCGGTGTCCCCAGGCGCTCCGGCGGCAGCGCGCCGAGC
Source organism: Streptomyces sp. NPDC008238 (assembly GCF_042956445.1). Taxonomy (NCBI): domain Bacteria; kingdom Bacillati; phylum Actinomycetota; class Actinomycetes; order Kitasatosporales; family Streptomycetaceae; genus Streptomyces; species Streptomyces sp. NPDC008238. Next base: position 61,246 of record NZ_JBIBGK010000013.1, read on the forward strand.
CCGGCCGGATGGCTCAGCCAGCCGTCGTAGGGGAACGGGAAGTCCGGCACGAGCATGGTGACGGGGGCCGGGCTGACTGACGTCATCGGGAATACCTCTCGGGCCGATTCCACAGCGCTTCCAGGAAACCGGAGACGATTCGAGCGGAGCCGGGAAATCACAGCGCGAACCGCTGGTCCCGCAGAACGGGAGGCCGCGGTCCGCGACTGCGCAGTCGCGCCGGTAATGCCACGCTATTTCGGCGGCCGACGGCGCTACAACCCCTATCCACCCTGGTAACGGACCGTACCCGGACGGCTTTCCGCCGCCGCCGTCGGGGCGGGAAAGGCGATGGCCGTGACGACGATCCCGCGGTCCGCCAGCCAGCGGCCGGAGAACCGCTCGACGAGCCGGCCGTCCGGAGCGCGCCGCGGGCGCAGGACGCGCGCCGTGAACGTGCCCTGCGGGCGGCCGGCCGCGCCGTCCTCGCGGAAGGCGATGTCGGCGTCGTCGAAGTCCAGTTCGGTGCCGATCAGCGGGTACCACGTCTTGTAGACCGCCTCCTTCGCGCTGAACAGCAGCCGGTCCCGGCTCACCCGGGAGCGGGTGCCGCCCGCGCGTGCCCACGCCAGTTCGCCCGGCAGCGCGATCGACTCCAGCACACCGTCGGGCAGCGGCAGGTCGGGCTCGGCGTCGATGCCGATCATCGCCAGATCGGTGTCCCGGGCGAGCGCCGCGGCCCGGTAGCCCTCGCAGTGGGTCATGCTGCCGACGACCCCGGCCGGCCACCGCGGGACGTTGCGCACGCCGGGCAGCACGGGGGAGGGCGGCAGCCCGAGCTCCGCGAGGGCCCGCCGGGCGCACGCGCGCACCGTGGCGAACTCCTCGCGGCGCCGGTCCGGCGTGCGGGCGACGACCGCCGCCTCCTCGGGGTAGAGCGTCGCGGAGCCGTCGGGCCCGAAGGACTCGCCGGTGGCCGCCGCCTCGGGCAGCAGTGCCTCGATCACGTCCGCGCCTCCCGCGCTCCGGGCCCGGCGGCCGCCTGCGGTTGCCGGGAGTCGGCGTACGGCAGGATCTGCCGCAGCAGCCCCTTGGGGTGGCCGCGGCGCCGCCACTCGCGCGGGTAGCCGATCGACACCTCCTCGAACCGGACCCCGTCGTACCAGGTGGTCCGCGGGATGTGCAGGTGCCCGTAGACCACGGCGGCGGTGGTGAACCTGCGGTGCCAGTCGGCGGTCAGCACGGTGCCGCACCACTGGGCGAACTCCGGGTGCCACAGCACCTGCGTGGGCCGGCGCACCAGCGGGAAGTGGTTGACCAGCACCAGCGGCACCGACGGGTCCTGCGCGGCCAGGCGCCGGCGGGTCTCGGCCACCCGGGCCCGGCACCAGTCGTCGCGGGTCCGGTACGGATCGGGGTGGAGCAGGTACTCGTCCGTGCACACCACGCCGGCCTCGTGCGCCCGGGCCAGGGACTCCGCCTTGGTCGAGGTGCCCGCCACCCGGAACGTGTAGTCGTAGAGCAGGAACAGCGGCGCCACCCGGACCGGCCCGCCGGGACCCTCCCACAGCGGCCAGTCGTCCTCCGGGGTGAGGACGCCGAGCCCGCGGCACATCTCCACCAGGTAGCGGTAGCGCTCCTCGCCGCGCAACTGCACGGCGTCCTCGCGCGGCGTCCACAACTCGTGGTTGCCCGGCGCCCACACCACCTTCGCGAACCGCCCGGCCAGCAGGCCGAGGGCCCACGCGATGTCCTCGGTCAGCTCGCCGACGTCACCGGCCACGATCAGCCAGTCGTCCTCGTGGGAGGGCCGCAGCGACTCCGTGATGGGACGGTTGTCGGCCATGCCGACGTGCAGGTCGCTGACGGCGAGCAGCCGCGGCCCCGGAGGCGGCGCGCCTCCCGGCGCGCCTCCCGGCTCGGTGGGGGAGTGGAGCGCGGCGGGGTCAGGCGATATGGGCGACATCGAGGTCCAAACTGACGGGCAGGTCACGACGGTGAGAGATGTTGATCTTCCGGTAGACGCGGGTCAGGTGCTGCTCGACGGTGCTGACCGTGATGAACAACTTCGCCCCGATCTCCCGGTTGGTGTAGCCCTGCGCGGCCAGCGAGGCCACTCTGCGCTCCGCGTCCGTCAAGGCGGCCGCGGCCGCCGGCTGCGCCCGCTCCGGCGCCTTCGGCGCGGCGGCCTGGCCGGGCTGCTCGGGCTGCAGGGAACGGCCCAGCTTCTGCGCGCCGCAGCCCTCGGCGATCCGCCACGCCCGGCGGGTGTGCAGCTTGCTCTGGACCGGGTCGCCCAACTGCTTGTGGGCCTGGCCCAGATCGGTCAGCGTGCGCGCCAGCTCGTACCAGTCGCCGACCGCCTGGAGGAGCGTGACCGACTCCGACAGCAGCCGCGGCCGCTCGCCGACGGGCCGGGCCGCCGCCAGCGCGCGCAGCGCGATCCCGCGCACCCGCGGTCCGGCGTCCCCGGCGAGCTGCTCCCGTGCGAAGTGCTCCACCTGGTCCCGGCTGCCCAGGGCGAGCCAGGCCTCCGCAACCCCGACCCGCCAGGGTGCCAGCGTGGAGCGGTCCATCCGCCAGCGCCGCATCAGCCGGCCGCAGGTCGTGAAGTCCGTGAGGGCCGCGTGCGGCCGGCCCGTCTCCAGTTCGTGCCGGCCCCGCGCGTACAGGTACTCGATCCCGAAGCGGGTGGTGAACATCTCCTCGGGCACCGGGCGGTCCACCAGTTCGGCGGCGGCCTCGTGGTCGCCCATCGCGGTGCTCGCCTCGATCAGCACCGCCAGCGGGGCACCGATGCCCACGCCCCAGCAGTGCGGGGGCAGTTCCTCGAGGGCCTGCTCGGCCATCTGGCGCGCCTGCGCCAGGTGCCCGTGCCGCAGCGCCATCTGCGCCCGGAAGGCCCGCAGGATCGCCGTCGAACTCGCCGGCCAGCGGGCGGTGACCTCCGCCAGCAGCCGGTCGGCCCATTGCGTCGCGGTCCCCAACTGGTCGGCGTACACCAGGGCCAGCAGGCAGATGTGCACCGTCGGCTCGGTCTCCTCCGTCAGCTGGAGGGTGGCGAGGATGCGGTCCGCGGTGTCGGAGAGGCGGACGTCCTCCTCGTCCGGCGGCGTCCCGCCCCCGGCCGCACCGCCGGACAGCACGCCGTGCAGCGCGGCCGCCGCCGCGAGCCGGTTCTCCTCCGGCCGGGAGACCGGGACCTCCACCGCGTTCTCGTGCAGCGGCGCCAGCGCCGCGTCGACCCGCTCCAGGACCTCGGGGTAGGTGCTCGCCAGGACCGACCGCAACCACCGCACCTGCGCGGCGAGTTCGGAGTCGGGCCGCGAGGCCGCCGTCGTCATGTGCCGCATCGCCGTGACCGCGTCGTCGGCCCAGCCGTTCCACAGCAGGTCGGCCGCGAGCCGCAGCGCGTCGACCGGCTGCAACTGCCCGGCCCGCGCCGCCCCGGCCAGCGAACGCACCTGCCGCGGCCACGCGGAAGGGGTGACCCGCCAGATGATCCCGGCCAGGGCGATCCTCACCTGCGCGCGCTCGCGCTCGCTGCGGCAGCAGCCCTCGGCCATGCGCAGACAGCTCACCGCGAAGCCCACCCGCTGCGCCGCCATCGCCTCACGCGCGGCGTCCGCCAGCACCTGGGGCACCCACTCCTCGTCGGGCGGGCTCATGTCGTGCCCCAGCAACTGCTCGGCCACCAGCAGCGGGGGAGCACCGTCCTCGTACAGCAGGCGGGCGGCGCGCCGGCGCAGCCGCGTCACGGCCTCGTCGTCCAGGCTCTCCGCGACCGCCGCGCGCACGCCGGGGTGCCGGAAGCAGCCGTCGTCCAGGACGCCGGCCTCGGCCAGCGCGGACACCACCTGCCGGACGGCGCGCTCCTCGACCTCCACCAGCCGGGCCAGCAGCGGCAGCGGTGCCTCGCCGCCGAGCAGGGCGATCCCCTGGGCGACCCGCAGGCCGTCGGCGCCGACGCGGTGCACGATCAGCAGCGCGCTGCGCAGGAAGCGTTCGCCCGCGAGGAGCGGCCCGTCCGGGGTGCCGTCGTCGTCGGAAGGGGCCGACGGCCGTTCCTGGGCCTGGGAGAAGTGGTCCTCGACCAGGCCGTGGACGAGCAGCGGATTGCCACCGGTGGCCGCGTGCACGGAACGGGCCAGCCGGCCGGTGGGCGCGGCGCCGGCCGGGCGTTCGCCCGGTTCGCCCCCGTGGGCTCGGGCGGTGAGCAGCCGTTCCACCCCGGCGACGCCGAGCGGGCCGACCCGCACGTGCAACCCCCGTGTGGGGTGCAGCAGTTCCTCCAGCACCCCGGGGGGCGTCCGGCGTGCGTCGGCGCCGAGCGTCACGATCACCGAGACGGCGCCCGCGCCCGTCGAGGGGAACCGGCGCAGCGCGTACGACAGGACGTGCAGCGACTGGGGATCGGCGTACTGGACGTCGTCCAGGGCGATCAGGACCGGCCCACGCGCGGACATCCTGCCCAGTTCGGCGTGGAAGCTCTGGAGGATCTCGGCCGCCACGGGTTCCCCGCAAGAGCCCGGATCGCCCGCCCGTGGCGCGCCGACGAGTAAAGGCGGCAGGGGGCCGTGGGCCGGCTGCCGGGCGTCGCGCAGCAACTGCTCCATGACGCCGAACGGTATGGCGTGTTCCGCCGGGGAGCCGACGGCCGTGAGGAGCGTGTGCTCGGCGACCACGTGGTCCTCCAGGACGCGGTGGAGCAGTGCCGTCTTCCCGGACGCCACGGGCCCGCTGATCACCGCCGTCCGCCCTGACCCGAAGGCCGTGCCGGGGCTCTCACCGGAGGCGAAGGCGACAAGCCTTGCGATCTGCTCATTTCGTTCCACTAGCACGACGTGCAACCCTCCGCAATGCGATGTGAAATAGCGCCACGGTGGGCATGATTTCCGATGTCCGGCCACTTCGCGTGGTTCCGTGTACGGGATACCGGAAATGACGCTGCGGTAACATAGGGAAACTCGCAGATGCTCACAAGGCGCACTGACACCCCCCGGTCATTCCTTTTCGACCCCGTTCCGGACTGTATCAACGTCCCAGAGCCGACGCCGTCTCAATCTGTCGTCCGGGTATTGCCGCAGAGTGAGCAACCGGTGGACGCCGGGTGGCGGGGACGATGTGTGTTGTCGCAGGTCACAGATGTGCGCCCGAGAAGGGGAGGGCGGTAACCTCAATAGAACCTCAAATGTGGAACAGGGTCTTCGAGAACGGGGTCCGGGTAGACCGTTCCGCGGCGCGGACCGACATAGGGGGGTCCTCGCGGAGAATAGGGGTGAGCGAGGCGGGGCGATTGGTGCGCCACGCGTCCCGAGGGGTCCCGAATTGATCCCCCCGTCGATCTCGCCGGGCGGGTGGCGTGGAATGGCCCGCAAGAGGGCTGAGGTGCGCAATCCGCACCCGCCGGGCCTGGATGATCTTAACCGCGGCCCTTTGCGGAGTAATAGCGGGGCGCCGGTGAGGAAGATCACGTTTGTCTGCCAGGCGCCGGGAGCCGGGTCCGTACGTCCGGTCGCGCGCGGCTCAGCCGTACGTCGAGACGGGGGCGGACGCCTCCGCCGGGGCACGGTCCCGCGGCCGGCGGAAGCAGAGGCCGGTCAGGCAGAGCAGCACGGCCCCCGCGAGGAACGGGGCCCGCGGCCCGATGCCGTCGTAGGCCAGCCCCGCCAGCAGGGTCCCCAGCGCGCCCGCGCACATGGAGGTCATCTGGAAGGACATCGTCACCCGGCTCAACAGCCCCTCCGGTACCTGGGACTGACGCAGCGACACCGCGGTGGCGTTCCACACCAGGCCCACCGCGCCGTACACGGCGATCAGCGCCGTCGCCACCGTGAAGGACCGGGCCGAACCGATGCCGGCGCAGAGCACCGCGGTGGCCACCATGCCGATCGGCAGCACCCGGCGGGCCCCGATCCGGGCCTCCAGCCGGGGCGCGAGCGGCACTCCCGCGATGCCTCCCAGGGCGTAGGCCACCGTCAGCACCGCGTAGCCGGGGCCCTCAAGTCCCAGCGTCTGGCGGGCGTACAGCACCAGGACGGACATCAGGCCGACCACGACGAGGTTGCCCATGGCGGCCACCGCGCACAACTGCCGCAGCAGTCGGTGCCGCCACAGCCAGATCAGCCCCTGCAGGGCGTCGTCCCGCAGCGATCGCCGCACCGGGGCGCCGTCCTCGGGAAGGGCCCGGGCGCGCCCCGCCATCAGCAGGATCAGCGCCGCCGAGCACGCGTACGACACGGCGTCGACGGTGAGCGGGAGCACCGGCGTGACGCCGAACAGGACCGCCCCGACCGGGGTGCCCAGCATGGTGCCGGCCAGCAGGGCACTGACCTGCAGGCGCGCGTTCGCCTTGGTGAGCCGTTCGGGCGGCACCAGCGCCGGCACGATGCCCGACCAGGCTCCGTTGAAGAGGGTCTGCCCACAGCCCAGGAGGAAGGCCACGCCCGCCAGCACCGGTATGGACAGGCCGTCGACGAGGGTGAGCAGCGCCAGGCCCGCCATCACGACCGCACGGGTCACGTCGACCAGGCACAGGATGCGCCGGCGTTCGAACCTGTCCGACAGCGCGCCGGACGCCAAGCCCACGAGAAGCCACGGGAGTTGTCCCGCGAAGGCCACCAGGGCGACCTGCCGGGCGTCCTCCGTGAGGCCGGCGGTGAGCAGCGGGAGGGTGATCAGGCGCATGCCGTCGCCGATGCCGGAGATCGTCACCGAAGCCCACACGGCGTAGAACGGGCGCGGCAGTCGGACGCGGCCGCCGGACGTGGGAGTGCTCATGGCTGGGTCGCAGTTCCTCGGAGCCGGAGGTGGACGGGTCGCGTGTCGGACTCGGCCGCAGCGCATCCGGAACGAGCGACATGCTGTTCGGGCGTGCCCAACGAACGGGGACATCGGGGGCGACGTCCGGTTGCCGGCGCGTTAATTCACGGGTGCGGGACCGCGGGCACGCCGCCAAGAGCGGTTGTCCGGCGGCGCCTTCGCCGACGCGACGGGCGCGCGGTCGCCGGTGGGCGACGGCGTTCCGGCATCCGGACGACACCGGGGCGCACACCGGTGGCCGCCTGCGTCCGTCCCGACGGCGCCGCGTACGGTGCGGTGTGCGATCCGGCACCCGCGAGGAGGCGGGGAAGATCGTCGCCGCTCCCCGGGGCCCCGCGACGCTGAACGGCCGGTCAACAGCGGGCGTGCGGTCGGCGAAGAGCGTGCGAACCGAACCGGAGGACCACAACCCCGCCCGGAGGCGGGAGGTCTTGGCCGGTGGCGTCGGGCGGCTCGGCGTCCGTCAGCAGTGGACTAGGGAGAGTTTCGTGGTGCGAGCGTCGTGGCCTGCCGAGAGCGTGAGGCCTGCGCCGGAGTCCCCACCGCCGGCCAAGGGCGACGGCGAGGGTCCGGGGCCGGCCGGCGGCGGGCCCCAGGAACCGCCGGCCGCGGGCGGCCGGCTGCGCTCGGACATCCAGGGACTGCGCGCGCTCGCGGTCGTCCTGGTGGTGCTCTCGCACGCCGGGGTCCGCCGGCTGGCGGGGGGCTACATCGGGGTCGACGTGTTCTTCGTCATCTCGGGCTTCCTCATCACCTCGCTGCTGTCACGGGAACTGGCCAGGACCGGCCGCGTGTCGCTGCGGCGGTTCTACGCCCGCCGTGCGCTGCGACTGCTCCCCGCCTCCACCGCCGTGGGGCTCGTCACGCTCGTCGGGGCATGGCTGTTCCTGTCGAAGGTCCGGTTCAGCGAGTACGCCGGGGACGCGCTCAGCAGCACCTTCTACGCGGTGAACCTCCGGCTGGCGAGCGCGGGCACCGACTACCTCAGGGCGGACAGCCCGCCCTCGCCGTTCCAGCACTTCTGGTCCCTTGCGGTCGAAGAACAGTTCTACCTGCTCTGGCCATTGCTGCTGTGGGCGAGCTGGCGGCTCGCCCGGCGGCGCACGGCACTGCTGGCGGCGCCCCTTGCCGTGCTGTGCGTGATCTCCTTCGTGCTGAACGTCTCGATCACCGCCGACTCGCCCTCCTGGGGGTACTTCGGTTCCCACACCCGCCTCTGGGAGCTGGGCACGGGCGCGCTGCTCGCCCTCTCCGCGAGCAGGCTGGAACGGCTGCCGGCCCGGACGGCCGCGGCCATGAGCTGGACCGGCCTGGTGTCGTTGCCGGCGGCGGCCCTGCTGTTCGACGACGACACGCCCTTCCCCGGGTGGTACGCCCTTGTACCCGTGCTCGGCACCGCGCTGGTGCTGGCCGGCGGTTGCCCGCCCGTCCGGTCGGGCGCCGGTCGGCTGCTGTCCCTGCGCCCGGTCACATGGGTCGGCGGTCTGTCCTACAGCTGGTACCTGTGGCACTGGCCGGCGCTGATGATCCTTCCGCGGGCGCTGAACAGACCGCCGGGCGTCGGTTTCGCGCTGGTCTGCGCGGCGGTCGCGCTCCTGCTCGCCTGGGCGACGCTGCACCTGGTGGAGAACCCGGTTCGGTTCCACCGCGTGTTCCGCGGCCGTCCGGTACGGGCGCTGGGGCTCGGGGCCGGGCTGACGGCGTGCGCGGTCACGGCGGCGCTGGTCGCGACGGCCTTCCCGCCGTCCATCGACTCGGGTGTGGCGGCGCCGCGGCTGAGGAGCGTGCTCGACGGGGCCGCCGACCCGCAGGCACGCCTGACCGAGCTGCTGTCGCAGCCGTCCCCGAGCCTGCCGGCCAACCTGCGGCCCGGACTCGCCCGGATCAAGTCGTCGTCGTCCGCCGTCTACCGGGACGGCTGCCACATCGGCTACGAGAGCGAGGCGACCCCGCGGTGCGTCTACGGCGACCGGTCGGCGCCGAAGACCGTGGTGCTCTTCGGGGACTCGCACGCGGCCCAGTGGTTCCCGGCCCTCGACCGGCTGGCCCGTGCGCACCACTGGAGGCTGGTCTCGCTGACGAAGGCCTCGTGCAAGGTCGCCGACGTCACCACCGTCTACCAGGGCAGGCCGTACACCTCCTGCGACCGGTGGCGCACCAGGGAACTGGCCCGGATCAGGTCCCTGCACCCCGCGCTGGTCGTCGCCGCCTCCTCGGACGCGGCCGACCTGGCCGGGCCGTCCGGCGACCCGCGCGCGCGGTGGACGGAGGGCTTCGAGCGGACCTACCGCGAACTGAGGGCCTCGGGCGCCGAGGTGCTGGCCGTCGAGGACACCCCCTGGCCCGACGCCGACGCGGTCGAGTGCGCCGGGGAGCATCCCCTGGAACTGCGGCGGTGCGCCTCCGAGATCGGGCGCGCGGTCAGGGATCCCGACAAGAAGCGCGAGATCACCGAGGCGGCGGCGGCCACCGGCGTCACGGTCCTCGACCCGGCACCCTGGCTCTGCGGCGCGGGCGGGGTCTGCCCCGTCGTGGTCGACGACACCTTCGTCTACCGCGACGACAGCCACCTCAGCGAGTCCTACGCCGAGGCCATCGCCCCGGTACTGGACCACGCGATCGCCGGCCTCTACGGAGCCGACCTGAGCCGGCATCCGTGACCGGCCCCCGCTTCCGCTTCCGCTCCCGACCCCGGGACCGGCACCGCGGCCGGTGACGCGCCCGGGCCCGCCGGCATCGTCCGCGAGCAGCCCGCCGACAGCGGCGACGCCCTCGGTGATCGCGCGGCGGCCGGTGTTGCCGAAGCCGAGCACCAGGCGGGGCCGCCCGCCGGCCGCGTCCGGCGCCGCGTGGTGTCCGGCCATCCCGTAGAGGCCGACCCGCCGGGCCCGGGCCGCGGCAACCACCCGTTCCTCGTCGCGGCCCGGCCCGAGGTGGGCGACGGCGTGGAAACCGGCGGCCAGCCCGGTGAGCCGCACGCCGGGAGCGTGCGCGGCGAGTGCCTCGACCAGGGTGGCGCGCCGGGCGGCGTACTCGGCGCGCATGCGGCGCAGGTGGCGGTCGTAGCGACCGGAGGTGATCAGGTGGGCCAGGGCGATCTGGTCGAGGGTGGGCGATCCGCGGTCGTCGGCGGCCTTGAACGCCACGACGGCGCCGAGGAGGGCCGGCGGGCAGAGCAGCCAGCCCAGCCGGAGCGCCGGTGCGAGGGACTTGCTGACGGTGCCGATGTTCAGCACCCGGTCGGGGGCGAGGCCCTGGAGGGAGCCGACGGGGTCGCGGTCGTAGCGGAACTCCGCGTCGTAGTCGTCCTCGATGACGAAGGCGTCCCGCCGCTGCGCCCAGTCGATGAGCGCACGCCGCCGCCCCGCGGTCATGACGACGCCGGTCGGCCACTGGTGCGCCGGGGTGACGAGGACCGCCCGCGCGCCGGTGGCCTCCAGGGCCCGTACGTCGACCCCGTCCTCGTCCACCGGCACCGGTACGGCCGTCATCCCGGCGTGCACGGCGGCCCGGGACGTCGCGGCGGGCGCGCCGGGATCCTCGTGGGCGAGGGTGGTCACACCGCGGGCGGCCAGCGCCCGCAGGGCCAGCGCGAGCCCCTGGGCGTAGCCGGTGCAGATGACGGTGCCGTCCGCGTCGGCGGCCGCGGCCCGTACCCGCCGCTGGTACCCGGCCACCACCTCGCGCGCCAGGGGCGCGCCGTGCGGGTCGCCGTAGTCGAGGGCGGCGGTCGGCAGGGTGCGGGCGGCCTCACGGACCGCCCACAGCCAGTCGGCGAGCGGGACGGAGGCGAGGTCGGGGACGCCCGAGCGGAAGTCCGCGACGAGCGGCGGCCCGTCCGGCCGTTCCCCGGACGGCGTCCGCCCGGGCGGCGCGGCGGGCGCGGGCCGGGGGCAGGCGCGGGCGGCGACGGTGGTGGCGGCGCCGATGCGGCCGGTGAGGTAGCCCTCCGCCTGGAGGTGGGCGTAGCAGTCCTGGACCAGGCCGCGGGAGACCCCGGTGCGGCGGGCCAGTTCGCGGGAGGACGGAAGGCGTTCGCCGACCTGCAGACGGCCGGCCCGGATGGCGTCCCTGATCTGGCGTTCCAGCTGCGCGCGCAGCCCCTCGCCGCTGTTCCGGTCCACGGTGAGCAGCAGTTCGGGCGACAGACCGGACCACTCCAGCGGCATGGAATTGGAGCTTACCGGGGGACCGGTGGGCTTCTAGCGTCGATGCCATGACCACGCCACCCAGCACGCCGCCCGGCATCCCACCCCGTATCCCGCCCACCACCGCGGGCGACGGCACCGCCCCGCGCGTCCCGGCGCCGACCCCCTCGCCCGCCCGCCCCCCACTGGTGACCCGTCAGCTGCTGCTGCGCTTCTGGACGGTGGTCGGAGCCTCCGCGAGCTTCTTCCTGCTGCTGTCGGTGGTGCCGCTGTACGCCGAGCGCGGCGGCGGCGACGCGGGCCTGGCCACCGGCGCCCTGATGTTCGCCACCGTCGGCGGCGAACTGGCCACGCCCCGCCTGGTGGCCCGCTACGGCTACCGGACGGCGCTGGCCGCGGGCCTGGTCCTGCTCGGCGCGCCCGCACTGGTGCTCACCGCCGGGGACGGCATGGCCTGGATCGTCGCGATGTGCCTGCTGCGCGGGCTGGGCTTCGCCCTCACCGTCGTCGCCGGCGGCGCCCTGACGGCCTCGCTGATCCCGGCCGCCCGGCGCGGCGAGGGGCTGGCGCTGGCCGGGATCGTGTCGGGCGTGCCGTCCCTGGTGGGCCTGCCGCTCGGTGTCTGGCTGGCCGCGCACATCGGGTTCACGCCGGTGTGCGTGGCCGGTGGGCTGGCGGCGCTGGCCGCGGTCGTGGTGGTGCCGGGGCTCCCGGGACGGGAACCTTCCACCACCCGGGACGCGGGAGTGGGCGTGGTCGCGGGTCTGCGCAACGGTGCCCTGGCCCGGCCCACGGTGGTGTTCGCCACGACCGCGCTCGGCACGGGGATCCTCGTGACGTTCCTGCCGGTCGCCGTCCCCGCGTCGCTGTCCGCCCTGGTGACGATCGCGCTCTTCGCGCAGCCCGCGACGTCCACCGCGGCCCGCTGGTTCGCCGGCCGGTACGGCGACCGCCACGACCCCGCCCGCCTGGTGCTCCCGGGCCTGCTCGCGTCGGCCGCCGGTCTGCTGCTGACGGCGGCGACGGGCAGTCCGGTGGCCGTGCTCGCCGGGGTCACGCTGTTCGGCGCCGGCTTCGGGGTCGCGCAGAACGCGACGCTCACGCTGATGTACGCCCGGGTCCCGGAGTCCGGGTACGGCACGGTGAGCGCGCTGTGGAACGTGGCGTACGACGGTGGCATGGGGGTGGGAGCCCTCGCCTTCGGCGTGGCGGCGGCCCACACCGGCTACCCGGCCGCCTTCGCGCTCACCGCCGCCGTGATGCTCGTCGCCCTGGCCCCGGCCTTGCGCGACCGTTGAGGAGGGCGGCCGCCACCGAGCGCGGTCCCCGGCCCGGAGCCAAAGAGGCGCGCCCCGTCCGTCGCCGTTTGCTCGCGGGGCTTCGCGTCGCTGAGCTCACCGATATCAGTACTTGACTCGTCAAGCAATGACCGCGGCGGGGTGTGCGAGCGGTCACCTGTCGCGGCCGTTCGCGGTGCACGCGCAAGCCGGTGATTTCGCACCGGCACGTTCCCGGGGATCCGCCGCGGGTAATTCCACGTGCCTTTCCCGTCGTTGCGCCGTCCGTGTCGCTCGCCCCCCTCAACGGGCCGCAATGCGCCCGGAATCGGGAAAGCGTGACGCCCTGCCGTGCAATCGGAACGTCCGCGCAAACCATTCCGTCGATATTCTTGACGGTGGTTACGCACCCCGCCCAGCCTGGTGACCAACCGTCATGACCCCACGTCACGGACTGGGATGGTGGGCTCGCATTCCGGTTCTCGTCAGGCACTGGATCTGTTTTCGTCATCTCCCGTCCGCCCGGGAGGCGACGCTCCTGACTAACGTCGTTGGTGTTTGAAACTATCGACCCCAGAAGGGCCCCCTCATGTGCATTCACGATGACAACCCGTCGCACGAGCCGGACGGGCAGAGTCGGCGGGGGTTCCTCCGCAACGCCGCACTGGCCGGTGCGGGGGCGGCGGCCGCGGGCGCCGGTGTGTCCGCGCTCGTCGGTACGCCCGCGTTCGCCGCGGACGCGAGCCGGAGCGGCAGGACCGGCAGTTGGAGCCCGGACCCGACCGCCCTCCAGTTCACCCTCGCGGTCATGCCGGACACCCAGTTCCTCTACTGGGGCAGCCAGGACAGCGTCAACCGGACGCCGCAGGAGGAGTCGTTCCGCTACATCATCGACAACAGCGGCGAGGGCACCGACAACATCGTCTTCATGGCGCACCTCGGTGACCTGACGCAGGACGCCGACGCGTCGTCCTTCGCCCAGGTCGACAAGGCGTTCGCCCTCCTGGACTCGCACGGCGCGGCCTACAGCGTGGTCGCCGGCAACCACGACGTGAGCGGTGACGACTCCCGCGGCGACACGCCGTACCTGCAGGCCCTGGGGCCGCGGCGGTTCAAGCGCTCGAAGACGTTCGCCGGTTCGGACCCGACCGGCTACAACACCGCCCACGTCTTCAAGGCCGCTGGCCTCTCCTGGCTGGTGCTGGCCCTGGACTGGCGGACCACCGACCAGGGCTTCGCGTGGGCCAACGACGTCATCAAGGCCCACCCGAAGATGCCGGTGATCCTCACCGCGCACGACATCGTCTACTCGGACTACGACGACAACGTCTTCCCGTACGAGTCCGGCAACCCCGAGGACAACGCCGACCTCTCCGGCTACGGGCAGACGATCTGGGACAAGCTGATCAAGGACAACGACCAGATCTTCCTGACCCTCAACGGCCACTACTGGCCGTCCGGGCGCACGACCAGGAAGAACACCGCCGGCAACGACGTGCACCTGCACATCACGAACTACCAGAACCGCTACTTCGGCGGCGGCGGCATGATCCGGCTGTACCACTTCGACCTGGCCCGCAACACCATCGACGTCGAGACCATCAACCCGTGGATCCTGGCCCAGGACCCGGAGTCCCGCAACAAGCTGGCGGCCGAGCACGCCCGGATCACCGGCGCGGTCGACGACTTCTCGGTGCCGATCGACTTCGAGAAGCGGTTCTCCAGCTTCATCCCGATCCCGGTCCGCCCCGCCCGCCCGGCGAGCAGGCAGCTGGTCAAGGGGACGCTGGCCTACTGGCGTTTCGACGGCCAGGGCGCGCCCGGCACCCCGCTCACCGCGGGCGACACGATCCGCGACCTGTCCGGCAAGGGCAACGACCTCACCGTGGTGACCGTGCCGGGCAGTGCCGCCGACGCGCTGACCTGGTCCGACGACCACCACCCCGACCAGCCCGCGCACGCCAGCCTGAAGTTCGCCGGCGGCAGGAACCCCGTCAACGGCTCCTACCTGACCACCGGGGCCAAGGCCCCGCTGAACGCCGAGACGTTCAGGTCCGGGTACACCTTCGAGGCGTTCGTGCGGATGCCGCTCGACTGGGACGCCGGCAGGAACGGCAACGCGTCGATCCTCAGCCGCCGGGGCTCGGCCGGGGCCGCGGGCAAGCACGGTAAGAACACCGACGCGAACGAGCCCCTGGCCCAGTTCGCCATCACGAACAACGGCCGCGAGGCGCAGTTCAACCACTACCCGCTCAACAACACCTACCCGACGACCAACTGGGGTCACGGCATGGTGGAGCTGAAGTGGTGGCACGTGGCGGTCGTCAACGACGGCCGCTACACCCGGATGTACGTCGAGGGCGCGCCCGTCGCCGACAACCCGAAGCGCGTGTCGCAGGGCCTCACCACGCTCGGCCTGCCCTGGCTGGTCGGCGGCCACGAGTACGCCGGTGCCGTCGACGTCGTCTTCCACGGCAACGTCGGCGACATCCGCATCGTCAACCGCCCGCTGTCCGTGGACGAGTTCCTGACCGCGGAGTAGTCCTTCGCCCTTCCGCCTCCGGCCCACCCGCCGGAGGCGGAAGGGATCCCCGCGGGGGCGCCGGCCCCTCGGCGGAACCGTCCCGCATGAGCCTCGGGGAACCTGACTACGCGCCGTCCGCGCCGCTGAGGGCGAGCATGGCGGTGGCCGCCTCCTCGGCCTGCAGGGGCGACCGGCGCCCGAGCCCGCACGATGTGGCGATGTCGACCCGCCGGCCCAGCGCCTCCTCCGCGAGGCGGAGCGCGGTGCGCTGGTCCTCGCGGGACTGGGCCTCATGGGCGATGCCCGCGACGAGCGCCGTGTCGGTCCGCGCCCCGAGCCGCCGGAGCGGCGCGTAGTACCGGGGGTCGACCGAGGGCGGTTCCTGTGCCGCCGCGAGCGGCAGGTGGACGTACTCCAGCGTGCGGCCCTTCGGCCACCGCCGGATGAGCGCGTCCGCCAGTTCGGCGACCGCGGCGGCGTCGTGAGGCCGGCTCGCCGCCCGGTGCCCGAGATCGCCGAAGCACAGGTGGACCCCGAACCGTGAGCCCCGGGGCGCCGCGGCGGCCTGACGGGCCACCAGGCGGGCCAGGAGCCGCGCCGCCGGACGTCGCAGCGGGCGCGGCATGGTGTTCACGGCCACCAGGGCCGCCGGGGACTCGAGCTGGAAGACCACCGTGTCGCCCGCCGCCGCGTGCACCGTCCGGATCTCTGCCGCGAGTGCCTGGAAGAACGCGTGTACCGCGCGTGCCATGCCCACGGGGCCGAAGGTGAACAGCGCCATGTCGAGGTAGCCGGGTATCCCCACCTGGAGCGGCAGTCCGGCGGTGGCGGGGTGCCCCATGGCCGCCAGGGCGTGGAGTTCCTCGGCGGCGAACCCGGCGAGCCGCAGGGGGACGTCCGCACCTCGCAGCCGTTCACCGCGGCGCACGGCCAGACGGTCGGTGTCGTCGTAGCCGCTCCAGTCGCCGTCCCGTACGACACGGACCTTCGGTGAGACCTTCAACGCCTTGACGACGGGGACGAACCACAAGAGGCGGTCTCCGGTCTCGCCCCCGCACAGACGCCGCAGCCGGCCGGCGAGGTCGCCGACCTGCCAGCGCAAGGCCTGCTCCGCGGTGCGGAACTGGGGCAGGCTGCCCACGAAATGGAGGTGCCGATCCGGCGAGGCCTGCGCCTCGGGATCGTTCGCGGGGGCCGCCGTCACTGTGGTTCCTCGGATCGCGCGGGGTCAGGGGGAGTGCCCCCGGCCGATGGCAGATGATCGTATCGTCCGCGCGGTGTCCTGTTGATCACCTCCGGGGTCCCTCCACGAGGAATCCCCGGAAGCTGCGCCCGGTCTCCCCTCGGGGACCGCGGTTCCCGAGAAGCCGGCCGGACCGCCTCTTCTCCCGTACCGGCACCTCGCCCAGGGCCCTGCGTGAGGATCGCGGGGCCCTGGGCCGGGGCGGGAGGATCGGCCGGGTGCCGGTCGTACGTGTTCCGGCCGCCCGGCGCGCCGTTCCCTCACGCGCTGCGGGCGGTGATGTCCCCGTGCGGGGTGGTGGCGTGGATGTGGAGTTCGGTCGCGCCGTCGTTCTTCAGGGCGTTGCTGACGCGGCCGTGGCCCGTGCCGGCGTCCAGGGCGGCGGACACCCCGGAGGCGGCGGTGACCGTGATGTCGCCCATCTGGGTACGGAGTTCGACCGTGCCGCGGACGGCCTCGGTGATCCGTATGTCGCCCCGCGCGGTGCTGATGTTCGCGGGGCCGGTGAGCCGGCCGACCTCGACGTCGCCGTCGACCGCGGTGAGACGGACGCCGGAGGCCTCGTCGATCTTGATCTGCCGGTACGCGCCGTCGAAGACGACGTCGCCGAGCCGGCCGACCCCGCGGAGCTCGCTGCCGGAGGTCTTGCCCTCGACGCGCGATCCGGTGGGCAGTTGGACGGTGACCTCCAGGGCCCCGGAGGGGCCGAGGAGCCGGTTGCCGGAGGCGGTGCGGATCTGCAGGACGCCGTCGGAGTAGGTGACGGTGGTCTGCTCCGCGGTCCGGACGTCGCGGCTCTTGGCGGGGTCGGCCGGCAGGACCTCGACGACGGTGTCGGCGCGGTCGGCGGCGATGAACTGGACGCGTCCGGCCGGGATCTCCAGGACGGCGGAGATGGGGGCGGTGGTGTCGAACTTCTGCATCGTGCACTCCCGTGCTCGCTGTCGGTTTCTGACATGGGAAACGCTACGTTGCTTTCCAGTCGGCGGCAACGTTCTTGTTGCGTCAAATCCCCATCACCGCAGGTGAGATAAAGGAATTTGTTGCAACGATCCTGAAGATAATGCAACGTCGGCCGCTTCGATCATTGCAATGGTCGGGAAGTGAACGCTATGGTGCGGGAATCGGGGACATCGCGCGCGATCACCAGGGAGATCACGATGCCGGGAGGCAGACTCACCCAGCAGGAACGCCAGCAGATCGCGTCGGGGCTGGCCGACAGCCTTCCGTACGCCGAGATCGCCCGGCGCCTGGACCGTCCGACCTCGACGGTCACGCGCGAGGTGATGCGCAACGGCGGCCCCACCGCCTACCGCGCCGACCTCGCCCACCGGGCCACCGAGCGCCGGGCGCACCGCCGCAAGCCCGCGGCCGTCAGGGGGGCGCGGTCGGCCCCTCCGGCGCACGGACGTGACCCGGAGGCCGTGGCCGAGTACGAGGAGACGTTCACCACGGTCATGATGGCCTCGGGTCTCAACAAGATGGGGGCCCGGGTGCTGACGTGCCTGTTCACCACCGACGCGGGCAGTCTGACCGCGGCCGAGCTCACCCAGCGGCTCCAGGTCAGTCCGGCGTCCATCTCCAAGGCGATCGCCTTCCTGGAGAGTCAGAGCCTCGTCCGCCGGGAACGGGACGAACGCCGCCGTGACCGCTACCTCGTCGACGACGAACTCTTCTACCAGGCGACCATCGCCAGCGCCCGGGCCAACGACCAGCTGGTGGCGACGGCGCGCCAGGGCGTGGCCGTCCTCGGCCCCGACACCCCGGCCGCCGCCCGCCTGGAGAACATCGCCCGCTTCCTCGACTTCATCAGCGAAAGCGTCACCCGCGCCGCCGAGCAGGCCCGCGCCGTCCTCCACACCAGGCCTGACGCGACCTCACGCGACGCGCCGCAGCCGGGCCGGGACGCGTGAGGGACCCGCGGCCACGGGGGTGGGCCTGGGCAGGAGAGTCCCGGGACCGGAACGGGGCGGGTGTCGTCAGCGCTGCTTGCGGATCACCTGGTAGCGGCGCTCCACGTCGGCCATGAACCATTCCGGCACCTCGCCCACGGCGCGCAGGTGCCTGCGCTCCTCGGGGGAGAGGCCCTGCGCGGCGTCGTCCACGGCTAGCGCGTAGTCCGCCATCCTGTCCGACGCGTACTCGCGTCTGAGGTCACCGCCCGTCGTGGTCGCGCCGTCGTTCCTGCTGAACAGGACCGTGATCCACCCGAACACGCGCAGTCTGCCCGCCTTCTTGCGCAGCTCGTCGCGAACGACGAGCCAGCACAGGCGCTCGTCGGTCACGTTCGGCATCGCTCGTGCCTCCGCCATGCGCCCTCCCCTCCCCGCACGCGTTCACCTGATCCGCGTGGCGGCGGGAGCCTACCGGCCGGGGAGCCGCCGTGCCGCGCCATTTATCGCGCGCACCGCCTGACGTGCCTCAGGTCCCGACCCGTCTCAGGCGGCGACCTTCGCCAGGAACGCGGCGAGGTTCGCGAGAGTCCGCTGGATCTTCTCCTCCAGGGTGAGGGTCTCGTGGAGCCGCGCGCCGATGCCCGCGTCCTTCTTGCCCCGTACGTACAGCGGGCAGGCGAGGTCGCTGCACATGTAGGCGCCCACGGTGTTGCCCTGTTGCCCGGCCTTGCCGGCCCGCGGGGCGACCATGAGGGAGACGCCCCCGGAGTGGGTGGTCAGGCACATGGAGCACATGCTCAGCCGCGCCTGCCAGGAGGCCGTGTGCGACGAGCGCAGGACGACCGCCGTCGTGCGCCCGTCCAGCTCGGTGACGAGGTACGACCGGTCCGGCGCCTGGGGGTCGCGCCAGCCGAGGAAGTCCAGGTCGTCCCAGGGCTGCTCGGCCAGGTCACGGGGCACGTGGAGGCGCTTCGCCTCGCCCTTGCTGCAGTTCACGAAGGCGTCGCGGATCTCCCGCTCGGTCAGTGGCTTCATGAACGGCAGGCTAGTTTGCCTAAAGGTATTAGGCAAATTATTAATGTATGCAGCTATGACGTAGGGGCGTGATGGTTCGGGGAGGCGCGGCGCTCACCGGCCGGTCGCCCTGACGGCAAGGGGTGCGATGGAGCGCCGGCTCAGCGGTAGTCCTCGGGGTGGCCCTGCATCCAGCGGTTGATCCGGTCGCGGGTCGCCACGAGGTCGTCCTGGTGCTCCTTGAGGTTCTCGAAGGAGGTGTCCGTGCCGAGGGTGCCGTGCAGTCGCGCCATCCACGCGAGCGGCTCGCGGAAGTGCCCGGGGCCCTGGGGGTCGGCCTTCATGGCCTCGTCGAGTCCGGCGAGTTCGTCGTGCACCCGGTTGAGGAAGTACGCGCACTCGCCCTGGGACGTGGTGGGCGTGCAGCCGGAGTGGTAGGTCGCCTGGAGGGTGGCGAAGGCGTCGCGCACCTTCTCCACCGGGACCTCCGGCTGTCCCGCCAAGGGGGACTCGGACCCCGCCGGTGCCGACTCGGAACCGGCCCCCGGAGCGGACGCCCCGGCCGGCTCCGAGGCGGACACGGGCGTACGGGTGCCGCCGGCGGTGCGGTCCGCGCCGTCGTCCGACGGCGCGGAACACGAGAGGAGGAGCGCCACGAGCGGGACGGCGAGCAGCGGGGCGGCGGGAAGGCGCCGAGCGGTGGGTTCCTTGATCATGGCAGGTACGACGTGGGGCGGGGCCGCGCGGTTCCCCCGCCGCCTCCGCAGATCCGCCGGTGCCTCAGGCCTGCAGCGTGTAGCGGAAGACGCGGGTGTCCCGGACGAGGAAGCCGAGACGTTCGTACAGCCGGTTCGCCGCCTGCCGCGAGGGCCGGGACGTGAGGTCCACCGTACGGGCTCCCGCGACGTCGGCCAGCCGGATCGCCTCCTCGGTGAGGGCGGCGCCGACGCCGTAGCCGCGGGCGGCCTCGTCGACCACCACGTCCTCGACCCAGGCGCGCATCCCGGTCGGCAGGGGGAACATCGCCAGCGTGAGCGTCCCGACGACGCGACCGTCGACACGCGCCACCAGCACCGTGTTCGCCTCGGCGGCCAGCAGCCTGCGCAGCGATTCACGGTCCGGCGGCGCCGCGCTGGCGGACAGTTGGGGGAGCAGGCGTGTGAACGCCTCGACCAGCTCGTCGTCCGCCTCGCGGACGACCTCTACCTCAACGCTCATGATCCGGTTCCTGTCCAGGTGTCTCGGCACCGGGTGGCGTCCGCGGTGCCCGGGGAGCGGCCTGGCGCGGCCGCGGGCTCCAGTCTTCTCAGGAACCCGACGGCGGGCCATTCCTGCTCATCCACCCGTGGCCGGTGCCGTGGGCGCGTCCACGGCCGGGGGTTCCTCCGTCGCTTCGTGCGAGGGGACGCCGGGTCGCGCGAGCGCCGCCAGCCGGTCGGCGGCGGTGTCGACCAGTTGCAGGTCGGTCTTGGTGTGGGCGATGGCGGCGTCGATGAGGAGGGCGACGAGGGGGTCGTCGGTGTGGGTGCGGCGCAGGCGGGTGAGGGCGGCGAGTTCGGAGAGGTAGGTCTGCCGCTGGTTCGCCACGAGGGTGTCCAGGGCCTCGGGGCCGAGCGAGGCCGCGCCGAAGAGCTTGAGGAAGAGTTCGTCGCGGTATCCGCCGGTGCGGACCCAGGCCGACGTCGCCCAGTTGTCGAGCTCGTCGAGTCCCTGGTGGGTGAGGGTGTAACGGGTCTTGTCGGGGCGGTCGTTCTGCGTGACGTGCGACCGGGTGACGTGGCCGTCGCGGACCAGCCGTTCGAGGATCTGGTAGAGGTGCCCGATGTTGAGGCCGCCCCACTGCGGGCCGATCGCCTCCTCGAAACGGCCCTTGAGCTCGTAGCCGTGACTCGGTCCCTCGGCCAGCAGCGCGAGCACCGCGTGGTGCAGTGGCATTTTGCATCCCCTCTGTGTTGTGACAATGTACCCGTGCATTGCCGCAATGCAGGAGGGGTGGTCGGAACCATGGGCGTGACCTTGCGGGGCGTGACTCGCCGGCATCCGGGGGTGGTGGCGCTGGACGGCGTCGACCTGGAGATCGGGGACGGCGAATCGGTGGCCCTGACCGGCCCGTCCGGCGCCGGGAAGTCGACCGTCCTCCACCTGGTGGGCGGCATGGATATGCCGGACTCCGGCACCGTCGAGGTCGACGGCACCGCCCTGGCACCGGGCGGGCTCGACGCCCACCGCCGCCGGATCGGCTTCGTCTTCCAGCGCTTCCACCTGCTGCCCGCCCTCACGGTGCTGGACAACGTGCTGGCGCCGGTGCTGCCCCGCCGGGTGGACTTCGACCGGCGCGCCCGAGGCATGGAACTGCTGGAGGCCGTGGGCCTGGAGCGGCGCGCCGGCGCGCTGCCCTCGGAGCTGTCGGGCGGTCAGCAGCAGCGCGTGGCCGTCGCACGGGCGCTGGTCAACCGGCCCGGCCTGCTGCTGGCGGACGAGCCGACCGGCAACCTCGACAGCGCGACGGGCCGGGAGATCATCGACCTGCTGCTGTCCCTGACCGCGCAGTTCGGGATGACGCTGCTGGTCGCGACCCACGACGTGGAGGTGGCCGCCGGCTGCGACCGGATCCTGCGCCTGCGCGACGGGAAGGTCGTGACCGACGAACGCGTCACGCCCGCGGCCGACGTCCTGGACCGGCTCGGAGGCCTGCGCCCGTGATCGCCATGATCTGGTCACAGCTGCGCCGGCACCGGGCCCGCGCGCTGGCCCTGGCCGCGGGCATCCTCGTGGCCGCCACCAGTTTCACCCTGCTGACCTCGACCGTGACCACCAGTCAGGCGCGGACCACCGAGACCGTGCGGAAGAACGCCCGCTCCGCGTACGACGTCCTGGTCCGCCCCCACGGCAGCCAGACCGCCCTCGAACGCGGCGACCAACTCGTCGGGGCCAACTTCCTGTCCGGGATCTTCGGCGGCATCGGCACGAGCCAGTACGAGCGGATCAAGCAGATGCCCGGGATCGAGGTCGCCGCGCCCGTCGCCAACGTCGGCTACCTGATGGTGCAGGGAACGCTGAAGGTGGACCTGTCGTCGTTCGTGGACGGGGAGGCACAGGGCCAGATGCTGAGGATCGAGCCGACGCTGACCGCGGGGCTGGGCCGCTACCGTGTCGCCGACCAGTACCTGTACGTGAGCCGCAACCCGATCGAAGCGTCCGAGACGCTCTCGGACTCCACGTTCCCCGGCCTGCAGGAGGAACGCGCCGACCACCGGACCTATCCGGTGTGCTGGTACTACAACTACAACAAGACCGACATTCACGTCGAACACACCGACGACGGCGAATTCGGTCCGCTGCAACCCAACCTCATACGCGAGGACCGTCGCGAGAAGTCGCCCTTCGACCCCGACATGAACAGCTGGCTCACCTGCCGGTCGGCGGGGGGCAAGGCGGTCGCCGAGATCCCCGTCTCCTACCCGGTGCTGCTGTCGGCGGTGGATCCCGCCGCCGAGGACCGGCTGGTGGGCCTCGGGCACGCCGTCACCTCCGGCCGCATGCTCACCGAACGGGACAAGCCCGCCTGGGGC
The DNA here is from genome assembly GCF_042956445.1 of Streptomyces sp. NPDC008238. NCBI lineage: Bacteria > Bacillati > Actinomycetota > Actinomycetes > Kitasatosporales > Streptomycetaceae > Streptomyces > Streptomyces sp. NPDC008238. The sequence goes on from NZ_JBIBGK010000013.1 coordinate 83,720, forward strand.
CGCAAGGAGAACTGGTCCAACGAGTCCTACTGGACGATCCCGATGGTGCTCAGCGACCAGAGCCTGACCTCCGGGACCGTGAACGCCACCGTGGAACGCCTGGACACCGGCGACCCCGCGACCCTGCGCGGCAAGCTCGGCAGCCCCGCCGCCCACGACTTCGTCAACGACCTGCGCGGAACGCCGGTCGGACGCGTCAGCGCCGAACTCGAGCAGGGCTTCCCCGGCAGCTCCCTGTTCGCCCCGCAGGCCGACAGCTACTGGACGGTCGGCCCCGTCGACTACCGCCGCACCGGCACGGACCTGGCGCCGCGCGCCCGCGCCGACCAGTCCCCGGAGCTGTGGCGCACCAACAGCGACCGCCAGTTCATCCAGCTCGTGCCCGAGGAGAACACCGGCGCCCAGTTCCGGGAGGTCGTCAGCCACCCCGGAACCGCCTGCTGGGGCACCCGTACCTGCGCGCACGAGGACTACGGAAGGACCCCGGTCCCCTACCTGAAGCCGGTCGGCCGCTACGACGCCACCGAACTCCCCGGATTCTCCACGCTGTCCGCCGTGCCGCTGGAGACCTACCGCTCACCGCAGGTCACCGGCGCCGACGACGCCGGGCGGGCGGCCCTGCACGACCGGCCGCTGCGCCCGGACCGCAACCTCGGCGGCTACGTGGCCGCACCGCCCACCATGCTCACGTCCTTGGACGCGCTGCCCGTACTGACCGGCAGCCGCCGGCAGCCGAGCGTGCAGGACAAGGCCCCCATCAGCGCCATCCGGATCCGGGTCGCCGGCGTGACCGGCGTCGACGCGGCGTCACAGGCGCGGGTCAACGCGGTCGCGGGGCGCATCCGCACCGCGTACCCCGGCCTGCAGGTGGACATCACCATCGGCAGTTCGCCGGCGCCGCAGACCATCGCGCTGCCCGGCGTCCACGTGGTGGAGAACTGGACCGCCAAGGGCGTGGCCCTGCGCATCCTCAAGGCCGTCGACGCCAAGAGCGCGGTGCTTTTCGTGCTGGTCCTGATCGTCTGCGCGCTGTTCCTCGCCCAGGCCGCCCTGGCGTCGGTGCGTTCACGGCGCATCGAGATCGGCACCCTGCGCTGCCTGGGCTGGAGCCCGCCGGAGATCATGCGCCTCATCCTCGGCGAACTCCTCGTCATCGGCCTGGGCGCGGGAGCCCTCGGCGCCGTGCTGGCCTACGTCCTGGGCGTGGTGCTGGGACTGCCCGACGCGGGGCGGAAGGCGGCGCTCGTGCTGCCCGTCGCGCTGCTGCTCGCGGTCACCGCGGGGCTCTTCCCGGCCTGGCGCGCCACCCGGCTCAAGCCGCTGGACGCGATCACGCCCCCGGTGACCGCCACCGGACGGGCCGCGCCCGTCAGCTCCGTCCTCGGGCTCGCCGTGCGCAACCTGCTGCGCTTCCCCGGCCGTACCGTGCTCGGCGCGGCCGGACTCGCCCTGGCGGTGGCGGCCTTCACCGTCCTGCTCGCCCTCACCCTGGGCTTCCGCGGAGAGGTGGCCGGCTCCCTGCTGGGCAACGCCGTCGTCGCGCAGGCCCGGACCGCGGACTACCTGAGCGTCGCGCTGTCGCTGCTGCTGGGTGCCGCCGGTGCGGTCGACGTCCTGGTCCTGTCCATGCGCGAACGCGCCGCGGACCTGGCCGTGCTGCGGGCCACCGGCTGGACGACGCGTGAACTGGCCCGGCTCAGCTACTACGAGGGTGCCCTGCTCGCCGTGCTGGGCGGCCTGGCCGGCGCGGTCACCGGGCTGGCGGCGGTCCTCGCCATCGGGTGGGGCACGCTGGGCGGGCGTCTTCCGGCCGTCGGCGGCGCGGCACTGCTGGCCACCCTGGCCGCTGTGGTCCTGGTCTGCGCGGCCCTGGCCCTGCCGGTCCGCGCGCAGTCGCGCGTCGCGCCCGCGCGTCTGCTGGCCATGGGGTGACCACCGCCGCGGGCAGGCGCGGTGGGGCCGGTCCCGGCGGACCGGCCCCACCGCGCCGTTGCGCCTAACGCCTGGTCAGGACCACATCCGCGGTGACGGCGTCACGACCGCCCGGCCGCACGGTGCGCTCGGCCGTCCGGTAGCCCTCGGCACCGACGCTCAGCGCGACGGTACGTCCGGCCGCCGGGAGCCAGAGCTGGTAGGTGCCGTCGACGGCGGTGCTCAGCGTGTGCGCACCCGTCCCGGTCCCGACCCGCACCGTGGCCCCGGCCAGCGGCGTGCTGCCGCCGTGCCGCCCCGCGCCGCTGACGGTGCCGCTCAGGTGCGTCCACCCCGGCGGCGCCACCACGGTCATGGTGACGGGCACGGTGACGGAGCCGTACGGCCCGTCGCTGTCGACGACCAGCCGCGCGCGGTGCACACCCGCGTCTGCCGGGCCCATGCCCCGGGCGTCGACGGTGACCCTCAGTTCCGCCGTCCCGCCCGCGGCGACGGACGCGGAACCCGCCTTGCCCGCCAGCCACGCCACGTCCCCGTGGGGGGAGTCGTAGCCGGGCAGCTCCAGGGCGGAGCTCTGCATCACCCGGTCGGCGCTCAGGCCGCCCAGGACGGACCAGCCGGGTGCTCCGGCCGCCGCGTACAGCGGCTGCGGCAGGTTCGGCAGCGCGCTCCACGCGTTCGTGCCCGGATCGTAGGCGTACGCCTCGTTGGTCACCGCGGCGGCCCCGACCAGCACACCGCCGGCGGCCATGAGCCGGCCCGCCCCGACGGCCGTCGCGGCACCCCAGAAGTCCACCGGCGGATCGGCGATCGGGGTCCAGCGGCCCGCGGCACGGTCCAGGGCGTACCCGGCCGCCGTGGCGTGCGGAGGCTGCCCGTCGCCCTGGTGGACGCCGCCCGCGCAGTACAGCGTCCCCTCGACCGTCCCGCAGCTCTGCCAGGAGGTCGGCAGGGGGTAGGCCGGGCCCGCGGACCACGTGTCGCTCGCCGGGTCGTAGACCTGCACGTCGCGCGAGCCGCAGGTGAAGCTCGTGCAGCCGCCGACCACGTAGAGCCGGTCGCCCACCGCCGCCGCGGCGGAACTGCCGTACGCCTTGGGCGCGTCGGCGATCCGCGACCAGGTGTCGGCCGCCGGGTCGTAGACCTCGCCCCCGGCGATCGGCGCGCCCGCGCGGTTCTTGCCGCCGACGACGTACAGCTTGCCCCGGACGAATCCGTAGGCCGCGCCGGTGCGCTTGGTGACGGCCGGCGCGAGGTCCTTCCAGGCCGCCGTGGCCGGGTCGTAGGAGCGCAGGGCGGTGGTCCACTGGCCGTCGGGCGTCTGGCCGAGACCGGCGTAGAGGACGCCGTCGTACGCGGCCGCGATGCCCCCGCTCATCGGCTGCGGGAGATCCGCGAGCGGCTGCCACGCCTGCCCGGCGGTCGCCCCGCCGGCCCGGCCCTCGGCCGCGACGGCGGTCGCCGTGGTGCCGAGCGGATCGGGGCTCGCCGCCGTCCGCTCCCTGGCGGCACCCGCCGCACGCGGGGCGTCCGCGACGGCCTGCTCGCCGACGGCGAGTGAGGCGGGGGCGCCTCCGGTGTTGCGGACCTTCACGGTGACGGTCCTCTTCCCACCCCACGGAACGGTGACGCCGACCGAACCCGGGACGGCCTTCAGCCGGGACGGGTGGAGGGCGAAGTCCGCGGCGGTGACGGCGCCGGCCTTGACCGTCACGCCGGACGTCCGGGCCGGGTAGCCGAAGGCGGGCAGCCCGGCCGTGAACTCCTGGCGGCCGGTGCGGGAGGAGAAGGCCCAGTACAGCCCGTCGCCGACGGCCGGGTCGTCCGGCGTGGCGATGCTGCGCCCGCCGTCCTGCGGGGCCTCGGCGGCCGAGACGGCCGCTCCGGCGATCCCGGCACCGGTGTTGGCGTCCGTCACCCGGCCCGTCAGCAGCCCTCCGGGCACCGTGACCAGCGAACGGGTGCCCACGGCGACGTTGTCCAGCTGCCAGATGCCCGTCAGCGAGCCCGCGAAGTGGAAGCGCAGCCGCACCGAGGACTTTCCGGCGTAGTCCGTGAGCGGAACCGTCTGGTGGGAGGGGCCCTCCACGACGTCCGTGTGGTGCCAGAGATTCTCCCAGTTGTCCCCGCCGTCGGTGCTCACGTCGATGTCGGCCGTCGGGTCGTTGAAGCGCCACAGACTGGGCAGCGCGGTGTCGAACTCCAGCGCCGGCCGGGTCTGCGCCGAGAAGTCGTAGGAGGGACTGATCAGTTCGGTGTCGACCTCGCCCCAGCCCAGGGCGTAGTCGTCGACTTGGGCGAAGCCGCCGTCACCACCGCTCTGGTTGCCGCGGGTCAGCGGGTCGTCGAAGCCCCAGCCCCCGGCGCCGGTGTGGTTGACGACGCTCCACCCGGCGGGCGTGGCGGCGGTGTCGAAGGACTGGAAGCCGCCCCCGTGGTAGTCGACGGCGTAACCGGGCGGGAGGGCACCGGAGCCGACCAGCGGGAGCGCCAGGTCCGCGGTCCGCGGGGACGAACCGAGCACGACCTGCGTCTCGGCCGGCCGGTAGCCGGGGTACAGGCCGGTGGCGCGCAGCGTGTACGTCTTGCCGCGTTCGAGGCGGACCGAGTAGCGGCCGGTCGCGGGATCGGTGTACACGGTGCCGGGGACGCCGTCGACGGTGAGCCGGGCGTAGACGCCCCATCCGTGTCCGCCGCCGTCACGCACGGTGCCGGAGACCGTGGCGGTCGGCACCGCCGCGAGCGCGGCGTTCCGGGTCAGCTCCGCTCCGTCCGCGAGGGCGACGGTGCCCAGGTCCTTACGGTCGTAGCCGAAGGCGTCGACCGTCAGCGCGTACGAGCCGGCGGGCGCCGCCAGCGACCAGCGGCCGTCCGCCGCGGTGCGTGCCGTGAGCGTGCCCAGCCGTACGGTCGCCCCGGACAGCGCCTTCCCGGTGGCCCGGTCGGTGACCTTGCCGCCCACCGTGCCGTGCGGGCCCGCCCGGAAGGCGTCCACGCCCTTCGGGGTGCCGAGGCCCGTCGGACCGTCGTAGCCGGGGCCCGCGACGCAGCTGTTCGCGGGATCGCACGGGGGTGCCGTGTCCGGGTCGCAGGGCGCGTCGTCGGAGCAGTGGGCGTTGCTGCCGGCGGTCACGTCGTTGAGGGCGTCCGGCGTGCGGTACGGGTACGCGGCCGGGTAGGTGCCCGCGACGGGCGTCCCGGCCAGCGCGTACAGACCGGCGATGATCGGGGCGGAGGCGCTGGTGCCGCCGTACACGCCCCAGCCGCCCCCGGAGTAGGTGTTGTAGACCGCCACGCCGGTGTCGGGGTCGGCGACCGCGCTGACGTCCGCCACCGAACGCCGGTCGCATCCCGTGCCTGTCTGGAACGCCGGCTTCGGCTGGTACGCCGAGCACCCGGAGCCCGTGCCGCTCCACACCGTCTCCGTCCAGCCCCGCGCACCGGTGTCGCTCCTGCGGAGCGAGGTGCCGCCGACCGACGTCACGAACGGGGAGGAGGCCGGGTAGCTCAGGCCGTGGCCGTAGTCGCCGGAGGCGAACACCACGGCGGTCCCGGGGTGGTCGAAGTACGCGGCGTCCAGGGCGGCGAGGTCGGGTCCGTCGTAGTAGGCGCCGTAGGAGTTGGACACGTAACGCGCGCCCAGCGCCACCGCGGTGTTGACGGCGGCGCCCAGGTCGTCCGTGGCGGAGCTGTCGGCCTCGACCAGGAGGATGTGCGCCTTCGGCGCGACGGCCGAGACCATGTCCAGGTCCAGGGAGATCTCGCCGGCCCAGCCGTCGTTGGGCAGTGGGAGGTCGGTGCCCCCGCGCTGGTCGACCTTGCGGAAGCAGCCGTCGTCCGCCGTGCAGGGCGGCAGCCCGTACCGGGCCCGGTAGGCGGCGAGGTCCTGTTCGGCGTTGGGGTTGTCGTACGCGGCCACGACCGCGACGGTCGCCCCGGCGCCGCCGTCCTCGGGCAGGCCGTACGCCGAGCGCAGGTCCGCCGGGCCGAACCCCTCGGGCGCGGCGGAACGCGCGCCGGCTCCGCCCGCGCCCTGCGTCTGCCGCACCGCGAAGCAACCGAAGTGCCCGGGCTGCGGCGTGCCGCACAGCGACTCCGTCGCAGGCCCGGTGTCGTCGGCGACGGCCGGGCTCTGCTGCGGGACCTGGACGGCGAGAACCGCCAGCAGCAGGGCCGCGGCGGCGCCGGTCACACGTTGCCACGGGGATCCCGTCGGCCGGGCGGGGACACTCCTCGGGAACCGGAGGAGGCGTGAGGGGCGGGGAACGGGCACAGGGCGACTCCGATGGAGGGCGGAGCGGACAGGACAGTACGCCGACGACGCGGCCGGACGACTTCACGATTGCCGGAAGAAAGATCGCGTGCCCACGACAACCAGGTCAATGGGCGGACTTGGCGTCTTGGCGCCGTGTGTCGTATTCACGCCGCGCCGCGCTCCGCGCCGACCCGGTGGTTCCGTACCGCGCTCCTTCGCGCGCCCGACGCCCACGCCGTGCCCACCGGCCGCACGTCAGCGGAGGATCACCTCGGCGTGGCGCCTGCCGAAGATCTCGAGCACGACGTCGAAGAACGTGCCGCCGTAACCGCCGTAGAGGGATTGGGGCTTGGTCAGTCGCGACCTTGCGAGGTCCGAGTGGTTCCACTCCAGCGTGAACGGGGTGGACGCGCCCCAGCCGCCGATGAGGCAGTCGTCCAGGGCCGCGGTGTTCCAGCAGATTTATGACGACCCGTACTTCCCTGATCACGTGGTCGACCACGGGAAGGCGATCCTGCTGCGGCTGTGCGAGCAGATCGAGGCCGAGCAGCCGTCGGACATGGAGAGTCTGTACGCGCTCGCCCAGGCCGCGACGGAGGAGTTCAACCTGCTGGACAAGGAGTTCGTTGCGGCCGGGAGTGAGATCGAGACCGTCGCGCGTGAGTGGATCTGTGATGAGTTCTGGTTCGTCGCGTCGGCATACGGGTTCACAGAGGCGGATGCGGAGGAGTTGACCGCCGGCCGGGACTGGTGAACGAGGACGGGAAGGCCGCCTCTGTCAGAGCCGACGAAGCGACATCACTGGTCGACGCAGTCAACACATCTGCGCGCCGCGGGCGCTCACTGATCAGGATCCGGCGGTCGCCGGACGCAAAGGAACAAAAGCTGCGGGCTGCTCCGGCTTGCGGGCCAGCAGGCAGGCGCGCGCTCTGCCCGCCCTCCCGCCCGGCTCCTGCTCCAGCCTCGCGGTGACGACGAGTCCGGCCCGCTCCATCAGGCCGATCACGCGGTTCAGGGGCAGCAGGTACGACTCGTAGGACACGGGATGGCCGTAGCCCTGGGTCGGCCGCAGCCGTTCGTCGCCGACGTAGTCTCCCCAGAGCAGGTGACCGCCAGGCGCGAGCGTGCGGTGGAACTCGGCGAACACCGCAGGCAGCCACTGCGGTGGCGTGTGGTGGGTGGAGTACCAGGCCAGGATGCCGCCGAGCTCGCCGTCCCCCGTCTCCAGCGCGGTCATCGAGCCCTCGGTGAACCGCAGGTCCGGATACGCCTGGCGGGCCAGCCCGATCATCTTTGGCGACAGATCGACGCCGAAGGCGGACACTCCCAGCCCGGCCAGGTGCGCCGTGACGCGGCCGGGGCCGCATCCCAGGTCCGCGACCGGCCCGAGGCCGGCCGTCCGCACGAGTTCGGCGAACGCCGCCAGCATGCCGCGGGACAGCGGGTCCATGGCCGCCGGCGGCGGAATGCGTTCGACGTAATCGGCGGCGACCGTGTCGTACGACTCGCGGACGGCGCTCAGATAGGAGGGCTCAGCCATGCCGGCGACCCTAGACGAGCGGTCCGACAGGCGGCGTCGGAGATAGTCGGATGCGCCCTCGTGGATCGCGGCCTACCCTCGCACGATGGCCAGCTTCGAGACCCATCGCCGACGTGTGCACGACGCGGATCTGCCGGTTCGCGCCCGCCACAACGCCCTGCGCACCTGCGTGGTGAGCTTCGCTCCGTACGGGTTTCGCGCGACGTACCACCACTTGTGCCGCAGCGCCCGGATCCCTGTCGTCCTGGAGGACGATCCGGCGGCACTGGTCCGTGCCGTGGAGGAGCTCCGGTCCGCACGCCGGCTCTGGCTCGCCAACGAGGCCGCCTACGTGACCCGCCGCCGGCGGGAGAAGGACCTCGGGCGACGTGTGCCACGGCCGGACGGCGGCTGGCGGGACCAACGACGGGGACCAGAGGGCTCTCTGGCCTTCTGCCCCGATCCCGAGTTCCACCCCTCCGAGCCCCTGCCGACCGTGGTGGGACGCGTCCTCGCCTCCGCGATCCCGCCCGGAACCGACAGCCCGCGATGCCGAGCCTGCGGCAGCGACGCGAAGACGTGCTCCTGGAAGAGCGGCTTCCACGTGTACCGCCTGTGCGCGCGATGCGGAGTGAGTCTCGGCTCACGTCCGTCGGACGTCAACCGGCGCCTCCTCGCCGCCAGGTCCCTGCGATGGAAGGAACTGTGGAAGCGCGCGGCCTGACCGACGTGGGCCCGTCGCGCCCGGCGAAGTCCCGGGAAGTCCCGGGAAAGCCCGTCAGATGCGCGCCGGAAGCCGCGGAGAACACGGCCGTTATCCGGATATGGCACCCGGCACGCACCTTCTGTGCGATCTTTGTTCGCTTCCCGTATGCCTTCGGCGTATCTGATGATCGAAGGCCGTGAACGCGGCGGGGGTGTGAACCCGTGCGTCCACTGCCGTCTCGCTCTGGGTTGCACGCCCGGCGTCCCGGGCTGACAACGTTGTCTTCGGGTGGACCGATCCGTGCGTGCGTACTGCGACGCTGGAGAGGTCACGTGTCCATCAGATCCCAAGTCCCCTTGCCCCGCGCGGTTCCACCCGGAACCGCCCCCCGTCGTGGCCGCCCCCTGCGCGCGACGGTCGCCGCGCTGCTGTCGGGCGCGCTCGGCCTCGCCGCACTCGCGGGCGGCGGCGCGGCCGCGGCCGTACCCCTCGCGACCTCGTCCGCGGGGTCCACGGGAAGCTCCGGAAGCGGGGGCACGGACTACACGAAGCTGGTCGACCCCTTCGTGGCGACCGCCGGCGACGACGGCAACGACCTGCCGGGCGCCCAGGCGCCCCACAGCCTCGCCAAGGTCAGCCCGCTGACCACGCCGAACCGCAACCATCCCGGGTACGACTACAACGAGGACCACATCGCCGGGTTCACCGCGACGAACCTCGACGGCGTCGGCGGCTCGGGCGGCGGCGGCGACCTGCTGGTCGTCCCGACCTCCGTGCGGTACGACAAGCGCCCCGCGCCCAGCACCTACGCGCACGCGTACAGCCACGACGACGAGACCGCGACGCCCGGCTACTACCAGGTGGGCCTCGGCGCCATCTCCGGAACCGGCTCCGCGGTGACGCAGGACCCCGGCACCATCAAGGCGGAGGTGACCGCGACCACGCGCACCGCGCTGGAACGGTACAGCTTCCCCGCCGGTTCGGAGCCCGAGCTGGTCCTGGACCTCGCGAACAACTTCACCAGCCGCACCCGCTCGACCGTGCAGGCGACGACGCTCCCGGACGGGACCACCTCGCTCAGCGGGCTCATCGCGGGTTCGTTCAACGGCGCCTCGTACAAGCTGTACTACAACGCCACCACCAACGTGCCCGTGACCTCGCTCAAGAGCTGGGGCAACGACGGCAAGCTGAGCGACGCGACCGCGCAGGACGGCTCCGACACCGGCGTCGTCCTCGGGTTCGACACGTCCCACGGGAACGACGTCGAACTGCGCGTCACGCTGTCGCCGATCAGCGCGGAGCAGGCCGCGACCGACCAGCGCAACGAGGTGGGCGACCTCACCTTCGACCAGGCGCGCGCGAGGACGAAGGCGGAGTGGAACAGCGCGCTCGGCGCCGTCGACGTCCGCGCCTCGGCGAAGTCCGACCCCGGGTCGACGCTCACCAAGGAGTTCTACACGCACCTGTACCGCATGTACGCGCTGCCGGTGAACGCCACGAGCACCACCGGCACGTACCGCGGCGCCGACGGCGCGGTGCACAAGACGAACGGCTTCACGTACTACGACGGCTGGTCGACCTGGGACGACTTCCGCAAGTACTCCGTCGAGTCGTACATCGACCCGGCCACCTACCGCGACATGATCCAGTCGCTGATCGAGCTGTTCGCCGACGCGCGCGCCTCCGGCAAGAGCCTCGGCAGCCTGACCCACTCGGTCCCGACCGTGCGCTGGGAGCGCTCGGCCGTGCTGGTCGCCGACGCGCTGTCGAAGGGCTACAAGAACTTCGACCGGCTCGACGAGGCGTACCCGGCGCTGCTGCAGTACAGCGGCTACTACACGGGTGCTCAGCTGCGGCAGGGCTACGTCACCGGTGACCCCGGCACGACCGTCCAGCGCGGCTACGACCAGTGGGCGCTGTCCGTCATCGCCGACGCGCTCGGCAAGGAGGACGACGCCAAGAAGCTGCGCGCCCAGTCGACGATGGCGATCGACAACCTCGTGAAGTCCGGCGCCTGGACCGCGGCCGACGGCACCGAGGTCGGCCTGCTGACCCCGCGCGCCGCGAACGGCGACTGGCAGAGCGCCGACTACGAGAAGTTCGAGGCGGCCGGTCTCTACCAGGGCACGCTCTGGCAGTACCACTGGTACGACGCCTACGACATGGGCGGCCTGATCGAGGCGATGGGCGGCCAGAAGGCCGGCAAGGCCGCGATCAAGCACATGTTCGGCGAGGACTCGGCCGTCGGCACCGACGATGGATCGACCATGCTGCACTCCAACGCGAACGAGATCGACCTGCAGGCACCGTACCTCTTCAACTACGTCGGCGAGCCGAGCCTGACGCAGAAGTGGGTGCGCGCCATCTACACCGGTACGACCTGGAACCGCTACATCGCGACGGGCTCCACGAACGAGGCCCCCAGCTCCGGCGGCGAGTTCCGCCCGCCGGTCAAGACCCAGGTCTACAAGCTGTCCCCGAACGGCTTCCTGCCGACCATGGACAACGACGCCGGCACCATGTCGACCATGTTCGTCGGAGCCGCCCTGGGCCTGTTCCCGGTGACCGCCGGCTCCAGCCAGTTCCAGATCGGCAGTCCGTTCTTCGACTCCACGACGATCAGCTACGCCAACGGCTCCCGGTTCACGGTGAAGGCCGACGGCGTCTCGCCGGGCAACTACTACGTGCAGAACGCGACCCTGAACGGCAAGCGGTTCGACAACACGTGGCTGGACTACTCGCAGATCATCGCGGGCGGCACCCTGGACTTCACCATGGGCTCCAAGCCCTCCCAGTGGGGCGCCCACACCGAGCCCGCGTACTCGCTGGACACCGACTCGGGCGACACGGGTGACGGCGGCACGGGCAAGGGCGACACCGTCCTCACCGCCCGCCCGGCCACCGTCGGTACCACCGCCGACGGCACCGTCGACGACAGCGTGAAGCTCACCCTGTCCGGACCGGCGTCGTTCGCCGCCCACAAGGGAACCAGCCTCACCAAGACCGGCGCCGCGAGCGTGACCGGCCTGCCGAAGGGGGTCACGGCGGACCTGCGCGTCAGCGACGCGCGCACGGCGACGCTGTCGCTCACCGGCACCACCAAGGTCGACGCCCGCTTCGGCATCACCTTCCGCGACGCGGCCTTCGCCCACGGCGTGCGCGCATCGACGGTGAAGGGCACCGGGATCTCCCCGACCGACCCGCTCGTGATCTCCGCAGCGGCCGTGCCCCGCAAGGCCCTCGCCGCACTCGTCGACCAGGCCTCCCTGGTCCGCAGCGCCAACTACTCCGACGGCTCCTGGAACCTGTTCCGGTCGGCGCTCGAACGCGCGCGGACCGTCCTCGCGGACAGCACCTCCGCGACGGGCACGATCATGGCCGCGGACGACGCGCTGCACACCGCCATCGACTCGCTCACCATCGACGAGGGCGGCTACGCCGTCCTGCAGGCCGAGGCCCCCGACCAGATGGAGGGGCCGAACCTGGTGAAGGAGGCGTACTACTCCGACGGCGACCTCGGTGGCGTCACCGAGGGCGCGTGGGAGCGGTACGGCAAGCTGGACTTCGGCGGGGTCGCCCCGCGGAGCATCTCGGTCCGGTACGCGAACTCGCAGCCGGCGGACGCCAAGCCGAGCAGTGTCGACGTCCACGCCGGCGCGGCCGACGGCCCCGTCGTCGCCACCGTCCCGCTGCCCGGAACCGGCGGCTGGCAGTACTACACCACGGTGCAGGCCGCCGTCACCGACCCGGACGCCCTGCTGAACGCGAAGAGCGCCACGTTCGTGTTCCACGCCCCGTCCGGTCAGCAGTGGGTGTCGAACTTCGACTGGTACCAGTTCTCGCCGAACGGGGTCTCCACGTCCCCGACGACCACGCTCGCCACGCTGAGCGCGGCGAACAGCACCGCGACCGGCAACGGTTCGCTGCCGCTGAACCTCGCCAACGGCCTCTTCGAGAACGTGACGAACGGCGCGTGGGCGCAGTGGAAGGACACCAACCTCCGCAGCGGCGCCGACACCGTCACCGTCCGCTACGACAAGCCCCAGTCGCGGGCGGCGTCGGACTCGCACATCGAACTGCACCTCGGCGCGAAGGACGGCGCGAAGAGCGTCGACATCCCCCTCGACTACAGCGGTTCGGGCTGGGGAACCATCGCCACCACCAGCGTGCGGCTCGACCCGAACGTCTTCACCGGCGTCCAGGACGTGTACGCGGCCTTCGTCTCCAGCACGCAGACCTCCGCCCAGCCCTACGTCGGCAACGTGTACTCGCTGACCCTGACGCAGACCGCCGACGCCCCCGTGGGCTTCGACGCCACCGCGTGGCGTGCCAACAGCGGCGGCGGGCTCAAGAGCGAGCCCGTCGGCTGGACCGGCGCGGGCTCCGCCACCGACCTCGGCGGCACCTACAACGGGGCCTGGCTGGGCTACGGCGACATCGACTTCGGGAACTCCCCGAAGAGCACCGTCACCATCACCTACGCCAACAACTCCGCCCGCTGCGGCACCGGTTCGGCCGTCCAGCTCTACCTGGACTCCTTCGACGCCGCCAACCCCGGCACGCCGTACGCGACCGTGCCGCTGCCCGTCACCGGAGCCGCCTGGTCGTCCGGCGGGACGACGAGCCTGACGCTGCCCAAGGAGATCACCGGCACGCACACCGTCTACCTGCGGCTGACGACCACCCCGGACTCCTCGCACCCCTACGTCGCGAACCTGGGCCGGATCACCTTCAACCACGTCGAGACGCCCGTCGCCACGGACAAGTCCGCCCTGCGGAAGGCGATCGAGCAGTACGAGGGGCAGGCCGGCCACGCCGACCGCTACGACGCGATCGACTTCGGGGTGTACAGGCGTGAACTCGCCGCGGCACGCGCCCTGCTCGACGCCGACGACGCGGCCCAGCTCGAGGTCGACACCCAGACCCGCAGCCTCACCCTGGCCGCAGGCCAGCTGATCCCTCTCCCGCGGCTGAAGCTGGAGGACCTGGTCACGACCGCGTCGGCCCTCGACAACGACCGCTACACGGACGCGTCGTGGAAGGCCTTCACCAAGGCGCTCGCCGACGCGAAGACCGCGATCGCCGATGCCGCGGCCACGGACCAGACGCTCACGGCGCGGTACGACACCCTGCGCCACGCCATGGCCGCGCTCACCACGAAGCCCAGGACGGTGCCCGCCGCGCCCGACGCCGTGTCGGCGACCTCGTCCGGCACGAGCGTGACCGTCGCCTGGTCCGAGCCGCAGGACACCGGCGGCTCACCGGTCACCGGTTACAAGATCTCGCTCAGCGACGGCCACCAGGTCGAGGTCCGCGACCCGGGCAGCCGCAGCACGACGTTCACCTGGCTGCGGGCCGGCAAGTCGTACACGGCGCGCGTCCGGGCGGTGAACCTCGTGGGCACCTCGCAGCAGAGCGCGGCGACGGCACCCGTGGTCACCGGCGGCGGCAAGCCGCAGAAGCCGGCCGTGACCGGTGTGGTCACCGACGGCAAGCAGGTCCGCGTGACCTGGCGCGCCGCCGGCGACGGCGGGTTCCCGGTCATCGGCTACACCGTGGCCCTCGACGACGGAACCACCGCCCACCTCCCGGCCACGACGGACACGGCGTTGCTCACGGCCGCGGGCAAGGCCAAGGCGCACACGGCCACCGTCACCGCGGTCACCCTCGCGGGAACCTCGGACGACCCGGCCGGAACCGCCACGACCGTCACGGCGAACCCGGCGGACGCCGCCGACCCGGCCTACGAGCCGTCGCCCTTCCCGGACGACACGCTGAACGCCACCTACACGTCGGACAAGTGGCCGGGCTCCGGCGACGGGACCGACTACTTCTACGGATTGCTGGGCGGCTTCGACCACCTCGGCTCCGACATCCTCGGCGCCAACACCAAGGTGCCGGGCGGCACCCCGCCGACCGCTGAGAACGACCGGATCGCCGTGCGCATCAACAACGCGGCGACGCAGAAGGAGGTGGACCGGGCCGAGGTCGACGCGACCAACAGCTCCACCGTCACGATGGCCGACGGCCTCGGCTCCCGGCTCGGCCAGGTCTACCTGGACGCCCTGAACGGCGGCCGGCTGCCGAAGACCAGCGCGCTGTTCTCGCGCGTCACCAAGGGCCTCGACATGGGCGGAGCGGCGAAGGACCACTTCGGCTACAAGCGCCCCTACGTGCGGTTCGGGTTCGTCGGCGACGGCGGCGCCGTCTACGAGTCGCAGGACGGCTCCTACGGCAGCCTCACCACCAGCGGTTCGTACCCCAGCGGCCACACCTACGGCGGCTACGAGGCGGGGACCATCCTCGCCACGCTGCTGCCGGAGCTCGCGCCGTCGATCCTCGCCCGTACCTCCGAGTACGGCGACAACCGCATCGTCCTCGGGTTCCACTACCCGCTCGACGTCATGGGCGGCCGCATCGCCGCCCAGGCCACCGTCGCGCACCGGTGGGCGGACCCCGACTTCGCGAAGCTGCTGACGCAGGCCCACACCGAGACGGAGAACGTGCTGCTCGCCAGTTGCGAGAAGGCGGGCTACGGCGACACGCTCGAGGCCTGCGAGGGCGACTCCTACGCGGGCCTGAGCACGGCGCAGCACGTCGACCTGTACACGCAGCGCCTGGACTACGGGTTCTCCCGGGTCGGGAAGTCGGGTCAGGCCCTGAAGGCGCCGTCCGACGCGGCGGCCCTGCTGACCACGGCCTTCCCCGGCCTGACCACCGAGCAGCGCACCCAGGTCCTCGAGCAGACCGCGACGGATTCCGGCTCCCCGCTGGACCTCACCGGCGACGGCGGGGCGAGCTGGGAGCGGATCAACCTGTCGGCGGCCATGGCGGCGAAGGTCGTCGTCGGCGCCGACGGGTCGGTCAAGGTGACGAACCACCCGGACGCCACCAAGGCCGCCGTCGCCGACGCCAAGGCGATCAAGGTCGGCGGCGTCGCGATCGACGGGTTCGACCCGGACGTGTCCACGTACGTCGTGGACTGGCCGAACAACGCGAAGACCCCGTCCGTCTCCGCCGTGCCGGCCCAGTCCGGCGCACGGGTGAAGGTCACGGAGGGCAGTTCGGTCCTCTCGTCGGACGGCCACCGGTTCACCACCCGCACCATCAAGGTGACCTCGGCCGACGGCTCGTTCACCCGCACCTACACGGTCGGGTTCGAGCGCACGGACCGCGACCACCGGCCGATGGCGGCCGGCGGCGACGGCCGAGACGAGGACGACCGCCTCACCGCGGGACCGGGCCTGCCGGGCGGCGGCCACGACGGGACCGGCTCCGACGACGACGCCGGATTCTGGGCGACGGTCACGGAGTGGGCGACGCACACGTGGATTCCCTGGTCGTAGGGCACGCCACCACCGCCGGACCTGCCGCGCCCCGTGCGGGCGCGGCGGGATCCGGCTGATCCCAGCAGGCGCCACACCGCCGAGGGCCCCCGCGGGTGAACAGCGTTCGTTCACCCGCAGGGGCCCTCGGTCCGTGCGGCGCCCGTGCCCGGCCCCGGCCTCCCGCGCCCGCGGGAGGCCGGGGCCGCGTCGCATGTCCGTGCCGTGTGCGCAGGAAGCACCCGAGACGTGGCCAGTCGTGGACATCGTGCGTATCACCCTTGCACCGCCGCATAGTTGGGCATACTGCGAGTCAGGTACACACGGATCTCTGTGGGGGGCACCGTGGCGGGGGACACGCGGATCGCACAGCGGCTGGTCACCTACTTCTGCTGCGACGAGGAGACGGCGCGGTACGGGCCCTACCTCCCGCTCGATCCGGACGGCGAACCCGCCTGCAGGGCCCTGCTGGACGGGCGGATGTACACCTGCCAGCTGCTCGAGGGCGACGACGTCTCCGCCCGCATGATCAACGTCGACGTCTACCTCGGGCTCTCGAGCCTCGGCGGTCTCCTGTGGGACCAGGAGATCCGGGCGCTCTCCCGGCTGTCCGGCCTGGACCACCCCGCTCTGCCCCAGTTGCTCGCCGGCGGCTACCAGGACCCGGAGACGGTGCGGGAAGCGGGCGCCGACGTCGACGGCGTGGCGTTCGTCGCCACCGAGGGGTCCGACTACACCCTTGCCGAGGAGGGGCCGGGACCGTACCGGCGCGACCAGGTCAAGGCACTGCGGCAGTTCGAGCACCTCGCCGACGGCCTGGCCGTCCTGCACGACCTGCGGCTGGCGCACCGCAACCTCTCGCCCCTGACGATCGACGTGGTGCCCGAGTACGGCGCCGGAGCGGGGGAGACCCACCTGCGGCTGGCGCGGTTCGAGATGAGCGCGTTCGTCTCCAGCCTCCTGGACACGGCCACCGTGGACTCCACCGCCGCTCCGGAGGACCTTCGCCGGCTCGCCCTCGGCGGCCCGGAGCCGTTGCCGTACCTTCCGCCCGAACGGGTGCGCCACCTGCTGCCCGCGGAGGGCGACGACGCCAACCGGAGCGAGTCCGTCCAGGCCGACGTGTACGGGCTGGCGGCCATCGCCTGGGAGTGGTTCGTCGGCGCCTTCCCCCCGGATCTGGTGCCCGACCGGGTGCCCGACGACCCGTCGGCCGTCGCGGCGACCCGCGAGCGGTTGCGGCGCCTGGGGGAGCACATGCGCGGTGCGCTGCGTACCACCGGGCTGCCACCCGCCCTCGCCTCCGTGCTGCGCCGGATGCTGGACGAGGATCCCGCGCAGCGGCCCACCGCGGCGGAGGTGGTCAACGAACTGAGCGAGAACCACGAGGACAACGTGGTGGCGCTCGGCCAGGAACGCAGCAGCCGGCCGTTCCTGGTCGCCTTCATGCCCGAGAGGTGCGAGGAGACCCTCGGACGATGGGGATGGCTGGAGAACGAGGCCGTCAGCCCCGAGGGCGTACGGGAGATCGCGGA
This sequence comes from Streptomyces sp. NPDC008238, assembly GCF_042956445.1. NCBI lineage: Bacteria > Bacillati > Actinomycetota > Actinomycetes > Kitasatosporales > Streptomycetaceae > Streptomyces > Streptomyces sp. NPDC008238. Next base: position 100,992 of record NZ_JBIBGK010000013.1, read on the forward strand.
TCTCCTCACCGGGGAACTGCGCGGTGCGCAGGCGCTGTTCTCCCAGGAAGGCGCCGACCCCTACGTCGGAGGCGGGACGAGGGACGCCAAACGTGAGGCGACCACCGTCCTCGTGGGCCGGCGCGCCCTGTGGTTCGGGCAGCTGATGCGCCCGCAACAGGCGCAGGCGCCGGGTGTGCCGCTGCGGGAGGTCCTCCTCGTCAAGTACGTGGCGCAGCGCGACGCACCCGGCATGGAGGCCCGGCTGGACGACCTGCAGTCGCTCTCCCGCAGCCGGCGGCTGCCCGACGTCCAGGTCGTGGACCACCGGATGCCGCGGGCACGGCTGACCGCGCTGCGCCAGGGACGGCCCTCCTGGGCGGCGGTCATCGACGCGCTCCGCCCCGTGGGCGGTGCGACGACCGCGCAACTGGACTACCAGCGGGCCATCGACTGGCTGCTGGAGTTCCAGGGCGTGGAACTGCAGGCCCGCCGCTACCCCTACGAACTCGACCCCTACGCCCCGGGGGACAACGACGCGGAGGTGCTGGTCTCCTGGGACCGCGGACGCGACCAGGACCGCATCTTCCGCCAGCCCCTGTTGACCAAGTACGCCCGCCACCCCGACCTCCGCCCCGACTTCGGCGACTTCTTCGGCCGCCTGGAGAGCGAGGAGGGCGGCAGCGCCGACGTCGAGCTCTACGGCGGTGACAGCGACCGCAAGGACGCCGGCACCCGGGCGGTGCACGCGCAGGTGGTCCGCAGCGAGGGACAGGACCGCATCATCCTGCGCCGCAAGCACGGCGAACCCGGCATCCCCCGGCGGGGCTGGATCCGGCCCGCCGACGACGTGGGTTCCGAGGCCGTTCTCCGCCGCCAGCTCGACGCGCGCTGGGAACTGTTCGGCCTGCGCCCCCTCCTCTCCCAGATACGCAACCCCCGGTCCATCAGGACGCTGCCCCACCGGTGGGCGCGAGCCGGCGAAGGACTCCTCGGGGGCGGTCGCAAGGCGGTGCAGGACATCCTTACCCACCAGCAGTTCTTCGCCCTCCAGGGGCCCCCGGGCACCGGCAAGACGACGGTGACCTCCCGCGCCATCGCCGCCTACCTCGAGCAGCACTCCACCCACCGCATCCTGGTCTCCGCCCAGTCCAACTTCACCCTCGACAACCTCGCCGCCCGCATCCTGCGGGACATCGGGGCCCTCGACGACGACGGGCCGACCGACCGGCTCGGCGACGTGCCCATCGCGCTGCGCATGGTCTCCCAGCGCAGCAGCCCCGACGACACGGTCCGGCCGTGGCTGCGCGACGAACTCGCCGTACGCCGCGCCCGCCAGATGGGCGCCCACGTCGACCGGTCCATCGCCGCGGGCGTCGACCCGTGGCTGCGGCCCATCCTGGAGAGGTGGCGGCAACTGCTGCGCGAGAGCGACGGCGTCTCGATCCTGCCGGAGCTCGCGGACCGCCTCCAACGTGGCGCCAACATCGTCTTCGCCACCTGTGCCACCGCCACCCCGCGCAACGTGGGAGCGGCCGACGGGGCCTCCGCCTTCGACTGGGTCGTCGTGGAGGAGGCGGCGAAGGCCTGGCCGACCGAACTCGCCATCCCCCTCGTCCGCGGCGTGCGGTGGACGCTCATCGGCGACCACTACCAACTGCCGGCCCACAGACGCGACGAGGTGGTGCGCTTCCTCGCCGCCTGCGTCGGCGACCCCAACACCAGCCTTGCCGAGGACGGCGAGAGGAGCGCCGCCTACCTGGAGGCCTTCGACCTCTTCCGCAACCTCTTCGAGCCGTCACAGGCACCGGCGGGCAAGTCCGTCGAGCGGCCCACGGCGATGCTCTCCACCCAGTTCCGCATGCGGAAGCCGATCGCCGACGTCATCAGCCGCGTCTTCTACCCGCGGGAGCTGCGGGACAACGAGACACCGCCGGCCGACGGCCTCAAACCCGGGGGCCTGGCCACCCGCCACGACGAACAGCCGCCACCACTGCGCTTCCCCCACTGGCTCCGCGGCCGCGCCCTGGTGTGGGTGGACACCGCCGGAATGGCCCGCTGCGCCGAGCAGCCCCACTGGCGCAACGAGGGCGAGGCCGAGATCGTCAACGCCATCGTCTCGGCCATGGAGCCCCGGCCGGAACCACGCAGGGACGGCTACAGCGCCGAACCGCTCGCCGTCATCACCCCCTACCGGCAGCAGGCCGAACGCCTGCGCCAGTACGGCGAACTCGCCCACCGCGTCCAGACGATCCACGCCTTCCAGGGCAGGGAGGCCGACATCGTGATCGTCTCGCTCGTCCGCAACAAGGTCCGTGGCGGCGGGAGCACCGCGGAGAGCTACGGCCACCTCAGCCGGCGGGACCTCATCAACGTGATGTTCTCCCGGGCCAGACGGCTGCTGGTGATCGTGGGGGACTGGGAGCACTACGCGCGCTACGACGCGGAGGACGACTTCTGGCGGCAGGTGTGCCAGTGCGTCGACACCGACGGGCACATCGTCAACGCGACGGACGTCCTATCCCTGGAGGGCCGATGAGCGCGGTGGTGATCGTCCACGTGCCGTGCGAGGTCGTCCGCGTGCACGTGCGGGTCGGCTTCGGCGACACCGTCTCCCCGATCGAGGACCTGGTGCTCCGCGCCGTGCACGGGGGACTCAACGAGGTGGGCGCACTGGAGCAGCGGCTCGGGCTGGGACGCCGCATCATCGACGACCTGATCTACGACCTGTGGCGCCACGGCCACCTCACCGTCGACCACCGGGCCGCCACCGTCGCCGTGTCGGACCAGGTCGCCGCCTGCGTGGAGGCCGACGACCTGAGCCGGCTGGGCGGGGCGGAAGCCGTCCAGCAGGCCTGCGACCTCATGATCGACAAGCTCACGCTGCGCGTCCTGCCCGCCAGGGGCCGGCAGCGGCCGCCGCATCCCCGGCTGTGCGTCCCCGCCGACGACCGGCGCGTGGGCCTGGAGGACCTGCCGCAGCACAGCGTGCTCCACGCCCTGAACGAGGCACTGCGGCGCACGGAGCCGGAGGAGCCGTCGGACCGTACGCGCACCCGGATCCAGGGGCGTTCCCGCATGGTCCAGTCCTACCGGATACCCCCGCCGGGGCTGCGCGAGTCGATGGGGCGACGCTGGATCGAGATGAAGGTCCATCCCCACTGGGACGAGGAGCGGCAGAGCCTGACCGTGACGGTCGTCGACGACCTCGTTCCCGCCGAACTGCGCGAGGCCGCCTCCGACAGGCTCACCGAGCTGTGCGCGCAGAGCCCCCGCAGCGCCGTCTACGCCGAGCTCCGGCAGGGAGCCCAGGGGGCACTGCTCGAACCTCCCAGCGCGGAGACGGCGCTGGCCAGACTGGCGGGGCGGGTGGAGAGGGCCCCCGACATCCCGGCCGGCCGGCGGCACGCGTGGCACGAGGAGATGGCGGACGACGCGCGGCAGCTCGACGGCCTGCTGCGGGACCGGGTCGAGCGGGAGATGCGTGTCACCACCGTGTGGGCGGAGGAGCACCGGACGGTGGTGGACCGGCTCATAGCCGACGCGCAGACCCAGCTCGTCATCGTCAGCCCCTGGATCAGGTACCGGGCGCTCACCGGGCATCTCGACGCGCTGGGCGCCGCCGTGCGGCGCGGCGTGCGCATCGTGCTGGTCTGGGGCGCCGACGCCGACAGCGCCTACGACGACGCCCTCGACGAGCAGACTCGCAACGCGCTGGAGGACCTGGCGCGCCAAGCCCCGGCCGGCGCCCTGGAGAGCGTCGTCATCCCGCGCACCACCTCCCGCACCCACGCGAAGCTGGTCGTCTCCGACCACCACACGGCGTTGGTCACCAGCAGGAACGTGCTGTCCGGCGCGGGGGACCGGCCCGAGGCCGGCGTCCTGCTGGAGGCCGGGGGAACCGGCGGCTCGATCGTCGTGAGCGAGCTGCTCGGCTGGGTCCGTTCCGTCATCCCCTCCTATCCCCAGAGCCGGGAGGTACGGGTCCGCGCGTCCAAGGAGGCAGCGCAGGAGACCGCCGCTCCCCACCCCTCCGCCCCGGCGCACGACGGCCCGGCCCGGCGCCCCCAGGTGCCCGCCGCCACGCCGGCGGAAGCGCAGGCGCCGCCGGCGCTGGCCATCCAGCCACCCGCTGAGCACCGCGACGCCGAGGCGTCCGTACGGGTGTGGACCCGTGGCTGGCTCGAGCACGTCGAACGCACCCGGGACTTCCTGGAGGACCGCGCGCTGCCCTCCCTCCGCCTCGTCACCGACGAAGCGCACCGCAGCCTGCTCCGGCACGCCCTGGACAAGGCCGCGCACCGCCTGGTGATCGCCTCCGACGGGCTCTCCGCCGAGGTCGTCGACCAGGGCATGCTGGGATCACTGCGCGCCTGCCTCGAACGCGGCGTGCACATCACCCTCAGCCACGCCGCACCCGACCGCGGCACCGGGACACGCCGCGAACGGTACGAGGAAGCCCGGACGGCGCTCGTGGCCCTGCGCGGCGAACATCCTGAGGGCATGGAGATCCTGGAGGGCACCAACCACGCCAAGGTCCTGCTGTGGGACGACAACGCCGTGGTGGGCAGCTTCAACTACCTGTCCTTCGAGGGCCGGTACGGACGTCACCGGCTCTCCTCCGAGCTCAGCGTGCGTCTCACCGGGCGGGCGATCGCGGACACGCTGGCCACCGCGCTCGGCGCGCCCGCGACGCGCCCCGCCCTGCGCGCGGCACAGCCGCGGCACACCTCCGTCGTCGCGTCCGGCTCCGCCTACGCCGGCGCCCAGGACCTCCTGAGCGCCTACATCCCCGGTGTGCCCCCCACGCCGGCCCTCCTCCGGGAAGCGCTCACCGCCTCCGGCGACCCGTGGGCCGTCCTCAACGCGCTCGGTGAGGAAGCGCCCGCCGAGCTGGTGCGCCCCGTGGCCGCGCGCTGTCTCGCCGACCACGGCGCCGCCGGCTCCAGGGCGGCCGACGCCGAACGCTGGCTGCGCTGGCTGATCGCGGACTGCTGGCGTGAGGCGCGCTACGTCGAGGCGGCCGTCCTGCGCCAGGCCCTGCCCGCACCGCAGCACCGGCCACGGGTGCCGCTGACACTCCTCGCCGCCGCCAGGGACACCCCGCTGCTCGCCGAGACCCTCACCGAACTCGCCCTGGACAACCCCGACGAGGACGAGCGGAACACCGCCCTCGCGGCCGCCGTCACGGCCACGCTGCTGCGCGGCGACCCGGAGGCCCTGGACGTCGTCCTCCTGCTCACCGGCGAACTCCGCGACGTCTGGGCGGAACTGGCCGAGCGGACGACCGCCTACTGGCAGCGCGCCTACCAGCCCATACCGCTCGCACAGGTGCGGCGCTCCCTGGGCGGATCCGAGCGGGAACGCACCCTGGACGAGGCGTGGCAGACCCTCCAGCGGCTGCTGCACCACGCGAAGGCACTGACGTTCGAGAACACCACCAGCACACGCACCCACCGCCACCTGTTCGACAACGTCGACGGCGAGTTCGCGCAACTGATCCGCGTCGCCGAGGAACGCACCGCCGGCGGGCTGCAGGCCTGGCGCGAGACCGCCGGGGCCGTCCACGATCCCGTGCGCCTGGTCGAGAGCACCGGCACGCTCGTCTCACCCCAGCACCCGCCCATGCACGGCGCGCACCTCAAGCGCTACCTCAACCGGCTCGAACCGGTCATCGCGCAGACCCGGTCCCTCGTCGCGCTGTACGCGGACGAGGACGGCACACAGGCCGCGCTCCCGCCCGGCGCCGAGTCGTTCGGCCGCTGGCTCGCCTCCCGCTGGGAAGCGCTCGGCGAGGCCACGGCGCAGATGACCGGTCCCGAACGCCGGCTGACCCGAACCTTCCTCGACGACATCGAGGAACTGGCCCGCTGGGGGTCCCGTTGACACACGCCCTGCACCAGATCCTCGCGTCGTGGCCCGGACGCTGGCGCTACCCGCGGCTCGCCCGCGCCGTGCACACCGGCGGACCGCTCGACGACCGTGCCGTCACCGACAGCATCCTGGCCGGGATCGCCGAACCGCTGAGCGTCACGGAAGGCATCGGACACCTCATCGCGGACGGTGAGCTGGCCGTCGTCGACGAGCTGTTCGCCGGCGAGGACGCGACCGCGTCCATCTGGACCGGGATACCCGCCGCCGCGCGCCACCGCGTCGAAGAAGCCCTCGCCGACGCCCACCGGGCCAGGCAGGCCGCCATCGACCAGGAGACGGCCACCCTCATCGAACGGGCCCGCAGGGCGGGCCTCGGCCTCGGCTCGCGGCTCACGACGGCAGGCACCCCCGACGACACCGCGGCGGCGCTCGCCTCCACACGACGCCTCGTCGAGGAGGCGGAGGGCGCGCTGCGCGCGGAGCTGCTGGCGGAAACCGACGCCGCATCCCTCGACCCCCATCACGCCGCGGCCGTCAAGGCCTGCGTCGAGGCCGGCGAGTTCCCCACGGCCCGGCAACTGCTGCGCGCGAAGGTCACCGACGGCTACAGCGGAGGACCCGCGACGGTGGCCCGGCCTCCGCTGTGGGAATCCGCGCTCGGCCGCGACCTGGACATCGTCCTGCTCCACTACCGGCCCAACGTACGACCGCCGCTCCCACCCCACCTGGCGCGCGTCACGGAGGTGGACGCCGCGGGCCAGGAGGTGGTCGACACCCTGCGGCATCTGGCGGCCCATTTGGACGCCCCCACCGCGGGGGCCTTTGCGACCGCCCTCGGACGGCTCCTGGGAGAGGACGTCCGCTCGCCCGTCACCCCCATGGGCGACGGCTTCGCCACCACACTCGTCGGTCTCGGAGACGCACGGCTGCCCGGCTTCCGCCTCACCCGCCGGGCCGGCCTGCCCCTGTGGGTGGCGGGCCCGCACACGCCCCCACCGGCCGAGCTGGCCGGGCCGGTCATCTGGTTCGTACGGGACGTCGGCCACCCCGAGCGCACACCGCCGGAAGGCGCCGGCGACGGCGGCGGTACGGCCGTGCTGACCGCCACCCAGCTCCTCGCCCTGCTGGCGCGCCCCGCACGCGGCACGAACCGCAGCGCCCCGACGTACCGCATCAACCTGCTGCGCCACCTCGTCCCGCAACTGGCGCACGCACAGCTCACCTCCCCCGACGACGGCATCGTGCTCGACTCCGGAGCGGCCCCGCGGGAAGCGCTCGCCTGGTTCCTCGACCTGTGCGGAGTGGCCGCCGACGCCGTGGTCATCGACATTCTGCTGTACGAGACCGGCGGGCATCCGGCCGTCCTCCGCGAGGTGCTCAGCCGGCTCCTCACCCCCCTGCCCGCGCACTCCCGCCGGCTGGAACTCCCGGCGCTCGAGGCCATCCGCGGCGCCGGTACCCGCGACGCGATCCGCCGGCAGGCGCTCATCGCGCTGGAACCGGAGGACCGCGCGATCCTGGGCATCGCCTACACCCTGCACCGCGGCGAACCGTTCGGCGAGGACGACCTCCTCACCGACCTGCCCCTGATGGGCGTCACCGAGGAGGCCGGCGAGCGGGTGGCCCGGCAGCTGGCTCCGGACCGCTCGCTGTCACGGCTGCAGAACGCGGGGCTGCTGCGGCGCGACCGGCAGACCTACGCGACACTCGACTCCGGACTCGGCGCGCTGCTCGCGGAAGGCGCGGAGACCCTAGCCCGCGAAGCGCTGCGGGAGTTGTCCGAGCGTGCGGAGGACGCACAGGCCCACGCCCGGACCGCCCTCGCCGAGCAGGCCGTCGCCACGATCGGCCACCGCAACGACAACATCGTCGCGGGCGTCATCGGAGACCTGCGCGAGGTCGCGCAGGCAGCCGACGGGCAGACCCGCGGCATGGTCGACCGGCTCATCGACCAGGTGAAGCAACTCAGCGGGGAGCAGTACCGGCAGGCACTCGAGGAGTACGGCCAGCCCCCGGCACCGCTCGACCTCGACGAGGTGACCCGCGCGCTCGCCCGACGGGTCGAGTTCACCACCGGGGTACGCATCCGGCACTCCGGCGAAGGCCCCCTGCGGGTCCACGCCGTCCGTTCCTACATCGAGATCTCACTCGAGAACCTGCTTGTCAACGCCGTCCAGGCACTGCGAGCGGCGCCGCCCGACCTCCCGCTGGTCACGATGCGGATCCACACGGCGGAGACCGGGCCCGAGGGGCAGGACGGCCAGTGGTGCGTGGTGGACGTGGAGGACAACGGGCCGGGACTGACCGACGACGAGCGCACGGTCCTGCTGGGAGGGGGAGCGTTCTCCCGGCACGGGAGCGCGGGCTCGGGACTCAGGTCGGCGCGGCAGATGATCCGCGAGAGCGGCGGAACCGTCGACATCCTGACGCACTCCGCATTGGGGGGCGCCCACCTGCGGGTCTGGCTGCCCCGGCTCGTCGCGGCAACCGGTCAGGAGGCGCCCGACGTTGACGTGAGGCCGGATGACGGCCGTCCCCCGGAGTGAGAGCCCCCGGGCCCCGGGCCTCCGTCTCCGGGCGTACGGGCCCCTCCGGCGTGAGACACCGCCGCACGCGGCGTACGGGGCTGCGCCGCCGTGGAACCGGTCGACGTCACCGCAGGGTGGAGGACCCCTGCCGGTGCTGCCAGCGGTCCACGAACTCGCGCACCGCCGTCCGCGCCTGCCACAACTCCCCGGTCCTCACCTCGCGCAGTGCGGCCTCGGCCTCCCGCTCGCACTCCTGCAGCCGCCGCCTGGTCCGATCCGTCGGCGGGGTGGCCAGCCTCTCCTGGGCGTGGAAGCGGGCCCAGGCGACGGAGGTGTGCAGTCGTGCCCGGACGTGCCGGTCCTCGTCGGAGGTCAGCACGCGGGCGGCGTTCCTGATGCCCGTCACGTCCAGCCCGTCACGTCCCTTGTAGATGATCTGGGTGAGGCGGTAGCGGGCCCGCTGGACCTGTGTGCCTTCCACGAGGTCACCGGCCGGTGGGGCCATCGTCATCAGGGCCGCCGGCGTCGTCGTGTGGTCGGCCAGCCACTCCGCTATGTCCAGGCCCTGCTCGTCGCGGTAGCCGTCGGTCAGATGCAGGTCGATGAGGGCGCCGTCGAGCCGCAGCAGGTCCTCGCGGCGGGAGTTGACCAGTTCGTACCAGGCGTCACGCCCGGCCACGGGCAGGCAGTCGTAGCCGTCCAGCGCACTGACGACGAGGGAGAGGTTTTGGTCCTCGACGACCAGCAGCCGCTTGCGGGCCTGCTGCTCCAGCCGGTTCCGCAGCGCGGCGCAGGCCCGGTCGGAAGGGAACAGGGCGACGAAGTCCGCGAGTTCCGGGGAGGTGGCCGTGCCGTTGCCCTCGACGAGCCGCAGCAACTGGTCACGGACCCGGAACAGACGGTCCCAGCGGCGCGGGGCGACACGGTCGTGGACCGCGCGGGGGTCCCCGGTCCACAGCGCCAGGAGGTCCGCGATCCCCCGCTCCGTAGGCTCGGCGGGCAGGTTCGCCACCCCGGCGGCGAACTCCCACGCGTCCACCGCGACGTCGTCCGGCAGCGCGTAGCCGTCGGTGACCAGCGAGCCGTACTTGGGGATCGGCACGCCCAGTTGGCGCAGGTCCGAGATGTGCCGCTCCAGGGTGTTGCGGCGGCGCATCGCCTGCTCGCCGCGGCGTGTCGTCACCGAGCCGAGCAACTCGCCGACGTGGAGCCCACGGTGGCCGGCGACCGCCAGCGCCGTCAGCACCGCGGAAGGCAGGGGCCCCGGTGCGGCGACGGGCACGCCGTCCTTCGTCAACGCCAAGGGACCCAGCACACGGATCCGCCACAGACCAGCCGACTCGCTCATGCACCCACCCCCGGACAACGGGCACGGCCTGGCTGTCCCACCATGTCAAATCATGTCATGTTCCGGTAGATGCTGACGGCGTACTGAGGATTTCCGGAGGAACCCCGCGACGCCGGGCGAAAACCTCAGCGCGGGCCGCCCCCCGCACCACGGTCGGCGGCGCTTTCCTGTCCTCATCCCCGCCCGGCGACATCCCGGGCCGAACCGGAAGGACAGCATCATGCACGAGATACGCCTCACCCGCGACGAACAGCCCATCCCGGGCACGGTCCTGTACATCGGCCCCTTCGGCACGAAGGCCCTCCAGGACGGCACCTCCTTCGACTTCGACTGGCTGTACACCGAGGTCGTCAGCGCCACCATCAGGGAGGCCGGCATGAAGCCGGTCCGCGCCGACTCGATCTACGGGCCGGCGTCGGTGCTGGACGCCGTCTGGCGCGCCATCCAGCAGGCCGAGGCGGTGGTCTGCGACTTCTCCTGCCGCGCACCGAACGTGGCGATGGAGTACATGGCCGCCAAGCTCATCGGCAAGCGCATGGTCTACCTCTCCCAGAGCGCCGAGGACATCCCCAGCGACATCCGGGGCCTGCGCCACATCCCCTACAGCAACAGCTACGCGGACATGTCGCACATGCGCGACGAACTGCGGGTGCAGCTGAAGGCGGTCTGCGAGGAGCCGGTCCAGGAGATGGCACTGATCCCCATGGCCACCGGTGGCACGGTGCCGGCCCGCGCCCAGGTCGTCTCCGTCAGCCGCGAGTTCGTCGTCGTGCGCGGCGACGACGGCGCGCACGGCGTGCTGGGCGGAGAGGACGTGGACTGGGCGCGCATCGTCCCCGACATGACCCGGCACTACAACGTCGGCGATCGGCTGGACGGCGCGTTCGAGATGTCACCGAGCGGCGGCGCCAAGTACACCCTGCTCACCGGGCGGCCCAACCCGTGGCAGGAACTGGCCACCACGCACCCGGTGGGGCACACGTTCACCGGCACGGTGCACAGCGTGCGCGAGGCCGGCGTGTTCGTGCGGGTGGCGGGGCCGCTCAACGGGCTGGTACCCCGCAGTGTCCTGCCGCCGGGCTTCCACACCGTTCCCGGAGGCAGGCTGCAGGTCGCGGTCACGGAGATCGAGGCGCGCCGGCGGCGCATCACGCTCCACCTCGACGGCCCGGTGCCGCAGCGCACCTCACCGGCCGTCACGCCGGACCGCGCCGCCTCCGGCCCCGTCCCCTCGGTCGGCGACCGGCTGGAGGGCGAAGTGGTGAAGGTGGCCCCGGAAGGACAGGGCGGCTACCTCCTGCTGTCCGTCGAGGGCCGTAGGCGGCCGGTGTTCCTGCACTGCTCCGTCATGACGGCGGAACTGCGCCGGGACCTGAACGCGGGCGGCGTCGACCGCGGTGAGGTGCTCGACGTCGAGGTCATCGAGGTAGACCCGGAGCGCGACCGGATCTCCGTCCGCGACATCGCCGACCTCGACGACTCCGACGACTCCGACGACTCCGAGCCGACCACGACCAGCTGACACGACACGGTCCGCCGGTGGCCGCGGGCGCGGCCACCGGCGGACCGGGAAGGAGCGACACCATGACCAGCGAGCCCTCGACCCTCGTGGAGCTCCACCGGACGGCGGTGGAGAGCGCGGACCGGCTCTCCGCCCGCCGCGCCACCGCGAACGCCTACTTCCTGACCGTGCTGACCGCCCTCACGGGCCTGGCGCCGGCGCTGCCGCTGACCTGGCCCGCGGCCGTCCTCCTGTGGGCGTGGGGCCAGTTGATGTGCCTCCTGTGGTGGTGGCAGCTGCGGACCTACCGGCAGATCAGCCGCGGACGCTTCGACGGGATCCTCGCCCTGGAGGCGCGGCTGCCGGCCGCACTCTTCCGCGACGAATGGACGGCGAGGCCCCGCGGGTACGTCGAACTCGGCTTGGCCGAGCGGATCATCCCGTGCGCCTTCGCACTGCTCCAGACGGCCGCGGTGGTCCTCACCCTGACCGCGTAGCACCCCGTGGCGGCCCGGGCCGGCGTCCCCCACGTCGGCCCGGGCCGTTCGGACGCTCGCCGGCGCCGGACGCGAGGGGGTGGCCGGGCGCCGTGCTCGGGGATACGGCGCCCGGCCCGCCGACGGGACGAACCCGTCGCGGCTGTGTCGAGGGTCCCGCCCGGCCGTCGGGGCGGTGCCGCGGCGCGCCCAAGGGAGCGCGCCGATCGTCCGGTCGGACCACGGCGGCGGCCGCGTACGGCCTCCGGCCCGCGCGCGACGGAGGGGCGCGGGACCCCGGCGTCCCGCGCCCCCCGGTGCGCTACGCCCGTTTCAGGGTGACGTCGTGGGTGACGACGACTCCCTTCTTGAGCCGGACGGTGGCCACGGTCGGCCGGTACCCGTCCTTGGCGACGATGACGGTCAGCGGGTTGTCGCGGGTGTCGAGCCACAGTCCGAAGGTGCCGTCGGGGCGCGTCGTCAGCGTGTACGAGGCGGCCCAGCCGTCGATCTGCACGGTCGCGCCGGCCAGCGGGGCCGACCCTCCCGAGGCGGTCGCCCCGCGGATCGTCCCGCTGATGCCGCCCCAGGTCTTCGGCGGGTCGACGTGCAACGAGACGGGGATGTCGGGCAGGGCGTACGGGGTGTCGCTGAACAGCGCCAGCCGGGCCCCGTACGCGCCGGGCTGCGCCACCTCCAGTGCCGTGGTGTCGAAGGTGAGCGTGAGCACCGTCTTCTGGCCGGGGGCCAGGGTGATCTTCTTGCTGGACTCGCCCAGCCAGCCGACCTCCGACAGCCCCGCCTGGTCGTATCCGGGCAGGAGCTCGACCGCCGTGGTGGGGGAGAGCTCGTACGCGTCGACGGTGCCGCCGACCTTGTAGAAGCCCGACGCGCCGCCGCTGCGGAACGTGGGGGTGTTGGCGTTGGGCAGCGCCTCCCAGGTGCCGGTCGCGGGGTCGAGGGCGAAGCCCTGGTTCGTCAGCAGACTGTCGTCGGTCACCCCGCTGGAGATCAGCAGCAGTCCGTTGGCCGCGGTGTGCGCCGCCCCCCACAGCGGGATCGGCATGTCGGTCAGGGCCGACCACTTGTCGGTGGCGGGGTTGTAGACGTACGCGGCGGACACGGCGACGGCGCCGCCGCTCTCCCCGCCGGCGCAGTAGATCCTGGTGCCGATGGCGGCGCAGGACTGCCAGGCGATGGGCTCCGGGTAGGGGGCGATCTCGGACCAGCTGTCGTCCCCGGGGTCGTAGACGGAGGCGTCGGTCGTGCCGCAGCTCGTGGCCGCGCAGCCGCCGATCATGTACAGCTTGCCGTCGAGGACGGTGCTGCCCGAGCCGGCGTACGCTCTGGGAGCCTTCGCGCCGCTGCTCCAGCGGTTGCTGACGGGGTCGTAGACGTCGAGGCCCGGGTCGATGCCCCCGGTGCTGCTGCCCCACCCGCCCGCGGCGTAGAACTTGCCGCCGATGAAGCCGTGCGCGGGTGCGCGGCGCGGGTGCGGGGACGATGTGAGCCGGGTCCAGGCGCCCGTGTCGGGGGAGAGGCGGTACAGGTCCCCGGTGTCGTCCTCGCCGTCGTAGCCGTAGGCGGAGTAGACCTTGCCGTCGTAGGTGTCGACGGCGTTGTCCATGATGGCCGCGGGCAGGTCGGCGACGGGCTTCCAGGCGTCACCCGACGGTCCGGTCCCGCGCGTGGCCGGCGCGTGCCCGCCGCCGCGCGTGGTCCGTCCGTCGATCTGCGCGGTGTCGCGGCCGTCCGCACCGGGCGAGGGCAGTCGGCGCGGGGCGGAACGCCGGAGGGGCGCGCCGTCCTCGGTGCCGCCGGAGCCCGCGCGTTCCGCAAGGGTCAGGGTCGCCGGGGCGCCTCCGGTGTTGCTGACGGTCAGCTGGTGGGTGGTGGTCCTGCCGAGGACGGCGGTCGCCTCGATCGGGTCCGTCGTCAGGGACAGCCGGCCCGCCTTGAGCCTCCAGGTCGAGGCGACGGCGGAGTCGGCGCGGGCGGTGACCGTCTTGGTCTGCCCGGTGTAGTGCGGTGTCTCGGCGGTGAGGGTGTGCTTGCCCAGCGGTGCGGTCAGGGTGAAGAAGCCGTCGCCGAGGTTGGGGTCGTCGGGTGTGGCGGCCGTGATAGCGCTCAGGGCCGGCCCGTCGCCGCCGGTGACGGTGGCGGACACCAGTCCCGCGCCGGTGTTGGCGTCGGTGACGGTTCCGGTGATGAGGCCGGCCGGGGTCGGCGTGAGGCCGCGATCGCCGATGAACACGTTGTCCAGGGCCCACCACAGGGCGTAGGAGGCGGTGTAGTGGAACCGCAGCCGCACGGACGGCTTGCCCGCGTACGCGGCAAGGGGGACGTCGAGGTGCTTCGGGCCGGCCGCGTCGGTGGTCAGGGAACGGACGTTCTTCCAGGTCTCGCCGTCGTCGGTGCTGGCGTCGAGGTCGGCGGTCTGCCCGAAGAAGGGCATCAGGTCGGTGTCGAAGGCCAGTTCGGGAACCGTAACGTCCGTGAAGTCGAACCGCGGACTGACCAGGCTGGAGTCCTGGGCGGCCGGGTAGCCGTAGTGGTCGCTGTCGACGATCGCGAAACCGCCGTCCCCGCCGGTGGTGTTGGACCGCCCTCCGGGGTCGTCGAACGCCCAGCCGCCCTCGGTGCCCTCGGCGTCGACGACCGACCAGCCATCGGGGGCGGAGGCCGTCGAGGTGAACGCCTGGGTCGGGCCGGTCAGCTTCGGCGCGTAGGCGGGGGCGCCGGCCGACCAGACGTCGGCGGGCACCGGGACGTCGAGCTTTTGCGCGGCCGTGCCCGCGTCGAGGTGCCGGACGACCTCCTCGTAGCCGGGGACGGTGGCCGCGATCCGCAGGGTGTGCGCACGGTTCTGCGGGAGCGTGAGGCTGTACGCCCCTGTTACGGGGTCGCTCCACACCGGACCGCCGGGCGAGCCGTCCACGGTGATCCTGGCGTAGAGCGGCCAGCCGTGGCCGGATCCGTCGGTGATCTTCCCCGTGACGGTGCGGCTGGGCACGGTGCGCAGCGCGAAGTCCTTCGTCAGGGCCGCCCCGTCGGCGATCGTGACGTCGGGTGCGGACTCGGTCGCGTAGCCGAAGGCCTCGACGTCGATGTCGTAGGTTCCGGCCAGCAGTGACAGGGTGTAGGCCCCCGAGGCGTCGGAGTGCACGACGACGTCACCGCCCGAGATCGCGGCCCCGGCCAGCGGCTCGCCCGTCCCGGAGTCCGTGACCTTCCCGGAGACCTCGCCGCGCGGCCCGCCGCGGAACGCGCCCAGGCCGCGGGGCGTGCCCAGCCCCGTCGGGCCGTCGTATCCCGCGCCCGCGGTGCACAGGTACGCGGGCTCGCACGTGCCGTTGGAGCCGCTGGTCACGTCGTTGAGGCCGCTGGCGGCGGCGTAGGGGTAGGAGTTGGGGTAGCTGCCGGCCGCCGGGGTCCCGGCGGCGGCGTACACCCCCGCGATGATCGGCGTGGCCGCGCTGGTCCCTCCGTAGACCTGCCAGCCGCTCTGCCCGTAACTCTGGTAGACCGCCACGCCGGTGGCGGGGTCAGCGACGGCCGAGACGTCCGCGACGGTACGCCGCGGGCAGCCGGTGTCCTTCTGGAACGCCGGTTTGGCCTGGTAGGCGGAGCAGCCCGAGCCGGTGCCGCGGTCGCCGTTGCTCCAGACCGACTCCGACCATCCGCGGGGGGTGTTCGGGTCGCGGGCGAGGGAGGTCCCGCCGACGGAGGTGACGTAGGGGGACGCGGCGGGGTAGGGGACCCCGTAGTTCAGGTCGCCCGCGGCGACGACCATGGCGACGCCGGGGTGGTCGTAGTGGGGGTCGGTGGTCTCGGCGGGGTCCTCACCGCCCCCGGGGAGGCTGTCGTAGTAGGAGCCGTAGGAGTTGGAGACGACCTCGGCGCCGAGCGCGACGGCCTGGTCGACGGCTGCCCCGAGGTCCTCGCGGTCGGCGCTGTCGGCCTCGACGAGCAGGATGTGCGCGTTCGGGGCCACTGCGGAGACCATGTCGAGGTCGAGGGAGATCTCCCCGGCCCATTCGGGGTCGGGCTGCGGGTGGTCGGTGCCGCCGCGCTGGTCGACCTTGCGGAAGCAGCCGTTGTCCGTGGTGCAGGCCGGCAGGCCGTACTGCTCCCGGTACACGGCCAGGTCCTGCTCGGCGGTGGGGTCGTCGTACGCGGCGACCACGGCCACGGTCCGGCCGGTGCCGCCGCCTGACGGGAGGTCGTAGGCGCCGCGCAGGTCGGCGGCGCCGTAACCGGCGGGTTCCGAGGCCCGCCTGGCGGTGCCGAGGTCCGTGCGGCGCAGGGCGAAGCACACGAACTCGTCCTTCTCCGGGGCGGAGCAGGAGGGTTCCGCGGACAGTCCGTTGTCCCTGGCGGTGTCCGCGGTTTGCCGTGCCGCACCGGCCGGTGCCTGTGCGGTGGCCGGTGCCTGCGTCCCCAGCAGGGTGAGCAGCGACAGGCCCAGCACCGCCAGTCCGGCGGTGAGTCTGTGCCGTCCTGAGCGGGTGGGCTTTCTTGGTATCTGCACGTGCCTGTTCCCATCTGTCCGTTGACGCGCGATCAACCAGGCGGCCGGCGATCGAATGAATCCATTCACCGCGGGCGGCCCCATTAGACATCGCTTCTTCTCGCGAGGTGGCCCGTCGGCCTGATCACGCGGCGGGGCGGGTGGCGGGAACGGTGAATTCCGGTCCGGCCGGATATGCGGGCGGCTCCGTAGGCGGATCAAACATCGACGGGGATAAAATCCGGGCAATGTCCCGGCCGTGGCGCTGAATTCGCCGGACGGAAACCGGGAAAGTCGGCGATGTCGGTGAATGGCGCGGCACATCGCGTCAAGGGGGCCGACCGGGCGCAAGCGGGGCGTGCGCGGTGCAGGGTGGCGCTGCCCGGGCGGAGCGCCGGGAATCGGGCGATGTGTGCGTCAACCACCTTCATGGCGGGGCCTGTCGTACATCACGCCATTCATCCGCGTCCCGTCTCCGGATTCCGGACGCATTCCCGTCGGGCGCACCGGAGAACGCGAAACTGCGGCCCTTTCCGGCCCTTTGCGGCGTTGACACGGATACAAGATCTCTCCGCTAATGGTCTCCCGGCGAGCGACCACCGGAGTTCGCCGCCGAACCCTCAGGTTCGGTGTTCCCGTGCTGATTTGGGAGTCGGACGTTGCGCGTACCACACATATCCCCTCCACCGCTGCGGCGAAGGATGTCCACCTGGCCGGCGGTGATCGTCACCGCCGCGCTGGCCGTCCTGGGCGTCCAGACACCGTCCCAGGCCGCGGCGCCCTCCACCACGACCGCCACCGCGACCGCCGCCCCCGCCGAGGGCGGCGCGCCCTACGAGGCGGCGTGCGGCGCCGCCAGGAAGGGCGAGGCCACCTGCTACGCCCTGCGCCGCACCGATGTGAAGCCGTCCAAGGGCCTGCGGACCCAGGCGGCCCCTGGCGGGTTCGGCCCGGCCGATCTGCGCTCGGCCTACGACCTGCCGGCGGGCGGCGGCGCCGGGCAGACGATCGCCGTCGTGGACGCCTTCGACGACCCGACCGCCGAGGACGACATGGCGGTCTACCGGGAGCAGTACGGCCTGCCCGCCTGCACCACCGACAACGGCTGCTTCCGCAAGGTCGACCAGCGCGGCGGCACCGACTACCCGCAGCCCGACCCCGACTGGGCCGGCGAGATCTCCCTCGACCTCGACATGGTCTCGGCCATAGCGCCGAACGCGCACATCCTGCTCGTCGAGGCCGACACCCCGGGCTTCGAGGACCTCGGCGCGGCCGTGGACCAGGCCGTCGCGCTCGGCGCCAGGTTCGTGTCCAACTCCTACGGCACCGACTACCGCTTCGGCAGCGGTGAGGACCCCTACCAGACGGCGGTCCTGGACGCCCACTACGACCACCCCGGCGTCGCCATGGTCGCCTCCTCCGGCGACTACGGGTACGGCGTCTCCTACCCGGCCGCGTCGCCCCACGTGACCGCCGTGGGCGGCACCTCCCTGACCGCCGACAGCGGCACCGACCGCGGCTGGACCGAGACGGCCTGGGCCGGCGCGGGGTCCGGGTGCTCGCTCTACGAGCCCAAGCCCGCCTTCCAGAAGGACACCGGCTGCGCCAACCGCGCCGTCGCCGACGTCTCCGCGGTCGCCGACCCCGCGACCCCGGTCGCGGTCTACCAGACCTACGGTGGCGGCGGCTGGGCCCAGTTCGGCGGCACCAGCGCCGGCTCACCCATCATCGCCGCCGTCTACGCCAACGCCGGCACCCCGGTGGCGGGCACCTACCCCAACTCCTACCCCTACGCGGCGGACGCGGGGCTGCACGACGTCACCACCGGCGACAACGGCACCTGCACCCCGGCCTACCTCTGCACCGGCACCGCCGGATACGACGGCCCGACGGGCCTCGGCACCCCCAACGGCCTCCGGGCCTTCCGTACCGGCCCGCACGGCACGCTGTCGGGCACCGTCACCGACCAGGGCACCGGCAAGCCCCTCGCCGGCGCCACCGTCAGCGCCGGGACCGGCAACCTCACGCGCACCGCGTCCGACGGCCGCTACACCCTGGGCCTCCCCGTGGGCGGCTACGACGTCACCGTCGACGCCTACGGCTACGCCAGTGGCGCCGCCGAGGAGGTCGAGGTCACCGAGGACGGCTCCCTCACCCGGGACTTCGCACTGAAGCCCGTCCCCAGCCGGAGTGTCTCCGGCGAGGTCACCGACGGCTCCGGCCACGGCTGGCCGCTCTACGCCAGGATCACCGTGGACGGTGTCCCCGGCGGCCCGGTGTGGACCGACCCGGCCACCGGCGCCTTCACCCTCAGCCTTCCCGAGGGCCACGACTACACCCTCCACGCCGACGCGGCACTCCCCGGCTACACGACGGGGACCAGGAACCTCACCGTCACCGACGCCCCCCAGTCGCTCCGGCTGGCCCTGCGCGCCGACCCGTGGAAGGCCACCGCACCCGGCTACGCCGTGCACCTGGACGGCGCCACCGAGCACTTCACGTCCACCGACTCCGCCCCGCAGGGCTGGCGCGTCGTCAACGCCGACGGCAGCGAGGGCGGCTGGACCTTCGACGACCCCCAGGGACGCGGCAACCAGACCGGCGGTGACGGGGCCTTCGCCATCGCCGACAACCCCACGATCGGCTCGCCCCACGACACCCAACTGATCAGCCCCGCCTACGACCTGACCGGCACCGCCGATCCCGAGCTGGCCTTCGACGCCATGTACTGGGTGTCCGACGGCAAGGCCGTCTCGGTGGACGCCAGTTCCGACGACGGCGCCACATGGACGTCGCTGTGGACGGCGACGGCCGGCTTCGCGGACCACGCGAAGGTCGAGATCCCGCTCGACGGCCTCGCCGGCAAGCGGGACGTGCGGGTGCGGTTCCACTTCGTCACCGAGTTCGCCTGGTGGTGGGGCGTCGACGACGTGTTCGTCGGCGACCGCGGCTACACGGCCACCCCCGGCGGCCTGGTCACCGGCACCGTGACCGACGCCAACACCGGCGAGGGCCTGACCGGAGCCGCCGTCACCGTCGCGGGCGAACCGGGGGCGACCGCCACCACCGTCGCCACGCCGCAGGACCCGGTGCTCGGGGACGGGCTCTACCTCATGTTCTCGCCGGCCCTCGGCGAGCACGGCATCAGCGCCGCGAGGCCGCGGTACACGGAGCTGACCAAGACCGTCGGCATCGCCGCCGACAGCGCCGTCCGGGCCTCCTACAAGCTGAAGGCCGGGCAGTTGACGGTCACCCCGGACTCCGTCGGCGCGAGCCTGGGCTGGGGCACGTCCACCACGCGCACCATGACGGTCAGGAACACCGGAGGCGCGCCCGTCACGGTCACCCTCGGCGAACGGGCCGGCGGCTTCCACGCCCAGGCACTCGGCGCCGGCGCACCCCGCCAGACGGTCAAGGGGACGTTCTCCCCGTACGCGAGCAAGAGGGGACCGGCCGCGGCCGGCGCGCAGCACTCCGCCGCGCCGTCCGGTGACGCCTGGCAGACCGCCCCGAACCTCCCGGAGACCGTCCTCGGCAACGCGGTCGGCAGCCACGGCGGCAAGGTCTACTCCGCCTTCGGCTACACCGGCTTCGACGTCACCAACGCGATGTACGTCCTGGACCCCGTCGTCGGCACCTGGAGCCGGGCGGCCAGCGCGGCCGACCGCCGGGAGGCGCCCTCGGGCCAGTTCGTCGACGGCAGGTTCTACGCCGTCGGCGGCTGGCTCCCGGACAACACCACCGACCCCAAGCTGGAGGTCTACGACCCCGTCACCGACCGCTGGAGCACCGGGGCACCGGCGCCCGCGGCCTACGCCGGCCAGGGCAGCGCGTCCCTCGACGGCAAGTTCTACACGGTCGGCGGCTGCGACGACCGCTGCGGCACCGCCGAGGCGTACGCCTACGACCCCGACACCGACTCCTGGTCCCGGATCGCCGACTACCCCGAGAGGGTCGCCTGGGAGTCCTGCGGCGGCGTCAACGGCAAGCTGTACTGCGCCGGCGGCGACGCCGACTCCCTCGGCGAGAGCAAGCACGCCTACGTCTACGACCCGGCCGCCGACACCTGGACGGCCCTCCCCGACCTGCCCATCCCGCTGTGGAGTTCGTCCGCCACCGCGGCCAATGACCGGCTCGTGGTCTCCAGCGGCATCAGCCACGAGGCCCTCACCAACCAGGGCTTCGCCTACGACCCGCAGGCCGGCGCCTGGACGGCCCTGCCCAACGCGAACGTCGCCACCTACCGCGGCGGCGCCGCCCTCGGCCTCTACAAGATCGGCGGCGGAAGCGAGCCGTACACCCCGAGCAGCACCGTGGAGCTCCTGCCCGGCTACGACCAGGGCGGCACGACCGACGTCCCGTGGCTGAGCACGAGCACCCGGCACTTCACCCTGCAGCCCGGCGCGAGCACGACCGTCACCGTCACGCTGGACGCCTCGGTGCCCGAGGTCACCCAGCCGGGCGACCTGACCGCGCAACTGGCACTGGACAACGACAGCCCGTACGGGATCCGGAAGGTGCCGGTGTCCCTGCACGTCGACCCGCCGAAGACCTGGGGCAAGATCACCGGAACCGTCCGGGGCGTCCAGAGCGACGGCACGAGCAGGCCGCTGGCCGGCGCCACCGTCGAGATCGGCAGCTGGGCGGCCGACTACTCCCTGAGGACGGCGGCCGACGGCACGTACTCCCTGTGGCTGGACACCCGCAACAACCCGCTGGACGTCATCGTCGCCAAGGACGGCTACCGGCCGGTGGCCACCACGGTGAAGCTCAAGAAGGGGGCGACCGTCACCGTCGACTTCACGCTGAAGAAGCAGTAACCGCCCGTCCGGCGGAAGGACGCGGGCCGGCCCCTTCGGGCCGGCCCGCGTTCCGTCCGGTGCGACGGTCCCGTCCGTTCACGGCCCGTCACACGACCGGGGCGTCGAAGTCGATCGGGTACCGGAACTGCCAGGCCTTCTTCTCGGGCTTGGCGAGCTTGAACATCGCCGGCAGCAGCGCGTCGCGGACCACCCGGCCGACGGGGCCGGCGGCCTTGCGGGCGTTGGTGCGGGCGGTGTCCTTGATGATCCGCTCCACCCGGGGCCGGCGCAGTTCCTCGTAGCGGGACAGCGCACGGGGCAGGGGCAGGTCGCGCAGGCAGCGGGCGAGTTCGACGGCGCTCTCCGCCGCGAGCGAGGCGCCCTGGCCGGAGCTGGACGAGGGAGCGTGGGCCGCGTCCCCGGTCAGGACCATCCGGCCGCGGCTCCAGCGCACCGAGCGCGGCATGTTCTCCGTGCTGCCCGCGAACAGCATCGTCTCCGGGTCGGTGGCCGCGAGCATCCGCGCGGCCGGGGTGGCGTCGCCTTCGCACACCTCCGCCAGGTGCTTCAGCCAGTAGGCGCCGCCGCGCTCGCGCTGCTCGCCCACCGAGAGGGCCTGCGACACCGGCAGGTTGACGAACCAGATTCCCGTGCCGTCGGCGAACACCTGCCAGGCGAAGAAGCACCGCTTGCCGAAGGCCATCTGCATGAAGCCGCCGGTGGGCGGGACGCCGGTGGCGGCGACCGTCGCGCCGAACCCGGCCGTGCCGGCGAACTCGGGCTCGGGCGCGGACGGGTCGATCAGCCGGCGGACCGTGGAGCGGAGGCCGTCCGCGCCGATCAGGACGTCGGCGGTGGCCGTGCCGCCGTCCTCGAAGCGCGCGGTGACACCGTCGGCGTCCTCGCTCGCGTCGACGATGCGCTTGCCGTAGACGGTGGTCACGTCCCGCTCCTTCGCCGCGTCCCGCAGGGTGCGGAACAGCTCGGCCCGGATCACGAAGCGCGTCGGGTCGATGCCGGGCAGCGTGCCGAACTCGGCCAGCTTCCTGCCGTTCCAGCTCCGCAGCACCATGCCGTTCATCTCGGTGCTGACCGCGCGGATCGCGTCGCCCACGCCGATCGCGTCGAACGCCTCGAATCCGTTGGGCGCCAGCCCCATGCCGCCGCCGACCCCGTCGGCGGGCCCCCCGTACGCCTCGAAGACCGTCGCCTCGATACCCGCCCGCCGGAGCGCCATCGCGGTGACGGGCCCGGCGATGCCGCCGCCGATGACCAGTGCGGAGCGGACCGTGCCGTTGGTCGTGCCAGTCGAGTTCGTCATGACGGAATAGTTGCAATGCAACTAGTCGCTAGTCAACTAGTTCGACTGTGGGTAGCATCGAACCATGAGCGCTGCCCCCCGGAGTTCCCCCCTCGCCCTGACCGTGCTGGCCCTGCTGCACTACAAGCCGCTGCACCCGTACGGCGTCCAGCGGCTGCTCAAGGAGTGGGGCAAGGACCAGGTCGTCAACGTCGGCCAGCGGGCCGGCCTGTACCGCACCATGGACCGCCTGCTCGCCGCCGGACTCATCGCCGTCCGCGAGACGGGCCGGGACGCGCTCTACCCGGAGCGCACGGTCTACGAGGTCACCGACGAGGGCAGCGCGACCGCGCACCGCTGGCTCGACGAGATGCTCTCCACGCCGAAGCAGGAGTTCCCCGAGTTCCCCGCCGCGCTGTCGCTGCTGATGATGCTGGCCCCGCAGGCGCTGCGGGACGCGCTCGGCCGCCGCGCGCGGGCCCTGGAGACCGCCCTCGCGCGGCACGACGCGGACCTCGCCCGCGAGGTGGAGAGCGGGCTGCCGCGCATCGCGACGCTCGAGCTGGGGTACGTGCGCGCGATGACGGCGGCCGAGCTGACCTGGGTCCGGGGCGTGCTGGCGGACTGCGCGGACGGACGCCTGGACTGGTCCCCCGAGGAACTGCTGGCCCACGCCGGCGACGACGGCTGACCGATCGCCCGGCCCGGCCGCCCGTGCGGGACGGCGTCAGCCCTCGCGCCGCACACCGCGGTCGGGCGCGCTCATGTCCCCCGCCCCCGGGGTGCCGCCGGCGAGCCCGTAGCGCAGGTACACGGTGCCCCTCGGATTGGCCACCGGCGGTTCGAGGAGCGTGACGTTGGTGGGTACCGCGCCGCCGTCGAAGACCTTCTTCCCGACGCCGAGCACGATCGGGTGCACCCACAGGTCGAGGCGGTCGAAGAGCTTCTCGCGCAGGAGGGTCTGCACCAGGTCCAGGCTCCCGACGACCTTCACGTGCTCATGCCGGTCGCGGATCTCGCGCACCGCGCCGGCCAGGTCCGGGCCGAGCTGCGTGGACCCGGCCCAGGACAGGTCCGGCCTGCCGCGCGAGGCCACGTACTTGGGGACGGCGTTGAAGAGTTCGGCGATGGGGCCGTCCTCGCCGCCCTTCTGGTGCGGCCAGTAGGCGGCGAAGATGTCGTACGTCCGCCGGCCGAGCAGGAGGGCGTCCGTGCCCTCGTAGGCGGCGCCGACCTGCGCCCCGGCGACCTCGTCCAGCAGGGGCGCCTGCCAGCCGCCGAACGGGAACCCCACCGGGTCCTCGTCGGGGCCGCCGGGCGCCTGCCCCACGAGGTCGAGGGTCGCGAACAGTTCGATGTGGATGAGGCCCACGGTCTTCTCCCGATGTGTCGCGTTCGTGTCGTCGCGTTCGTGTACGGGAGGTAGACCCGCGGGCGCCCGCGGACTCATCGCCGCGACGGCGACCGCCCGCGCCGGGCCCCGCGGCCGGCGAGGGCGCCCCCGGGATGCGCCGCCGGCCGAGCCGGGGCAATCTGGCCGGGGAAGGGGCACGTCGTGGTGACGCCGTCCCCGGCCGGGAGGGGCTTCGGCCCCGAGCCGCCCCACGGGCCCTCCAAAGTCTTCCGGGGACCCTCGCGGAGCGTGACACCGCACGAGCGTGCACCGCGACCGACCTCGTGGATCCACGCGGGCAAGGAGTTCCGGTGAGCAATGTCGTCGTGGCAGGAGTCGACGGTTCGGCG
The DNA here is from genome assembly GCF_042956445.1 of Streptomyces sp. NPDC008238. Lineage (NCBI taxonomy): Bacteria > Bacillati > Actinomycetota > Actinomycetes > Kitasatosporales > Streptomycetaceae > Streptomyces > Streptomyces sp. NPDC008238. The sequence continues at coordinate 125,053 of NZ_JBIBGK010000013.1, forward strand.
TCCAGCCTGGACGCGGTGGAGGAAGCCGCCCGGGAAGCCCTCTGGCGCCAGGCGGAACTGCGCGTCGTCCACGGGCTCTCGCTGCCCGCGATGCCCATGCACGTGCCGATGGACCCCGCACCGCTCGGCCCGCCCGAGGACAGCCTGCGGAAGGCCGCCGAACGCTTCGTCCGCGAAGCCGCGGAACACGCCAGGCGCACCGCGCCGCAGGTGGACGTCACCAGCGCCGTGATGAACGGCGACGCCCTGACGGTCCTCGAACTGCAGTCACGGACCGCGGACCTCGTGGTCGTCGGATCACGGGGCATGGGCGGGTTCATCGGGATGCTCCTGGGATCGACCGCGGTCTTCCTCACCGCGCACGGACAGTGCCCGGTCATGGTGGTCCGGGAACCCCCGGTCGTCTCCGGGCCGGTCCTGCTGGGCGTCGACGGCTCCACCGCCGGCGACAAGGCCGTCGACTTCGCCTTCGCCGAAGCCGTGCTGCGCGGGGCCGAGGTCGTCGCGCTGCACGCCGGCGCGGACCCGTCCCGTGCGGCGGACGAGGGTGCGGAGATGACGAGGGCACTCGCCCCCCACCGCGAGAAGCGCCCGAACGTCGCGGTGCGGCACGCGCTGGTGCACGAGGGCCCGCGGGAGGCGCTGATCGAGGCCAGCAGGACCGCACAGCTCACGGTGGTCGGCGCGCGCGGCCGCGGCGGGTTCGCCGGGCTGCTGATGGGTTCCGTGAGCCAGGCCCTCATGCAGCACGCGCACTCGCCCGTCGCGGTCGTCCGCGGCAAGGGGTGAACCGCCGGCACGCACGGCGGTGACCCCGACCGCGGGAGCGCCCGGAGACCGAAGCGAAGGATGGAGGAGCCGTGGGCAGCCTGGTCGTCGTAGGAGTGGACGGCTCGACGTCGAGCGACGCCGCGGTCGTGCAGGCCGCCCGGGAAGCCCACCGGCGCCGTGCGAAGCTCCGCGTGGTGCACGCCTTCACCTGGCCGTCCGGGCCCACGTACGCGCCACTGGACCCGTCGCCCCTCAACCGCATGGCGCACGACGCCGCCGAGCGCGCCCGCGGTGCCGCGCCCGGCACGGAGGTCACCGGCACGGTGATGCTCGGCGGTGCGGTGTCGGTGCTGACGGCCGAGTCGCGGGCCGCCGACCTGCTCGTCGTCGGCAGCCGGGGCACGGGCGGCTTCCTCGGCATGCTGCTGGGCTCCACCGCGGTGTCCGTGGCCGCACACGCCGAGTGCCCCGTCATGGTGGTCCGCGAGGACCCGCCGCACACCGGTCCCGTCGTGCTGGGTGTCGACGGCTCCCCGCACGGTGAGGACGCGATCGCGTTCGCCTTCGCCGAGGCGGCGCTCAGAGAGGCGGAGATCCTCGCCTTGCACGCCTGGCTGCCGGACTACGCCCCGCCCGGTACGGGCGTGGAGAGCGCGGAGCGTCTGCTGTCCCTGGCGCTCGCCGGCCACGGGGAGCGGTATCCCGACGTCACGGTCCGGCAGGAAGTCGGGAGCGGTGAGACCCGGGAGGTCCTGATCGAGGCGAGCAGGACCGCCCAGCTGACGGTCGTGGGGGCCAGGGGCCGCGGCGGCTTCACGGGACTGCTCCTCGGCTCGGTGAGCCAGGCGCTGCTGCACCACGCGCACGGCCCGGTCGCCGTCGTCCGCGGCAAGGCCTGATCGGGCGCCGGAACCGCACAGGATGTGGCAGTTGGGGTCACGCCGCGTGGCGGGCGGATAGATTGGTGGTCTGCTGCGACGGGTTGCCGGACGTGGGATCCGGTGAGGTTGGGGGAGTCTGGTCATGGGGGAGGAGGAGCCCGGGTTCACCGAGCGCTGGCTCGAGACCGGCTCGGGGCCCGGTGCCGTGGTCCGGGCCCGCGTGACCCAGGTGAACCACGAGGCCCAGACGGCGTACCGGGCCTGGCTCGACCACGCCACCTCGTGCCCCACCTGCCAGGACGGCGCCGCCCGCCGGTGCACCGTCGTACAACCCCTCTGGGACGCCTACCAGACGGCCGGCCACGCGGACTTCTGAACGGCCACCGGCGCGACGAACCGACGCCCACCGGCGAACGGACGGGGAGCAGGGGTCCACGTCCACGTCTTCCGGCGCCCGGTGGACGGCGCGGCGTCAAGGGGCCGAGGACAGCAACCCGCGGGCCGTGGCCAGGCTCCAGGCCGCCAGGGTGAAGCCGTCGTGGATCTGCCCCTCGGCGAGCGCGGCGCGCATCTCGGCGGGGGTGAGGGCCCGGAAGGCGTCGATCCCCTCCTCGAGCGCGTCGGGGCCGGGGGTCTCCGGGAACGAGGACGAGGCGAGGCGGGCGAGGTACAACTGGTCGCGGCCGCTGTGCATGCCGGTGTCGGAGCTGAGCTCGCCGAGATGGACCATCTCGGTCACCTTCCCCCCGAGTTCCTCGAGCAGTTCGCGGCGTGCCGTGGTGGCGGACACCTCGCCCGGCGCGCCGAAACCGCGGGGGATCTCCCAGTGCCAGTCCCGGTCGGCGTGCCGGAAGTGGTGCAGCAGGACGATCCTGCCGTCCTCCAGTACCGGCAGGACCGCGGCACCCCCGTCCACGTCCTCGGCGACGAAGCGGATGTAGGTGTTGACGCGCCCGGAGCGGAAACGCACGGCGTCGCGGATCATGCACACATAGGGGTCGCGGAAGACGACGCCGATGTCCGCGCAGTCCGCGGGGAAGCCGAACGCGGTGGCCACCTTCTCCACTTCCCGCGTCACATGGTCCTGGTCGGCGCGCTCCAGCAGGATCTCGTACGCGGTTCCCGGGGGGTTCACGAAGAGCTCCGGCCGCCGCTCCCGCAAGGCGTCGTACGCCCTCAGCCGTGCCTCCCTGCGCTCGCGCACCTGGTCGTCCGCGTGGTCCGCGTGGTCCGCCTGCGTCATGTGTCCCCTCGTCTCTTCCGGTTGGTGCCGATCTCGGACCCGGGCCGCGCCGGCGGCGGGCCGCGGTGGCTACAGGTACAGGGCCAGCGGGGTGTGCTGGATGCGGCCGGCCAGGTTCGGATAGTCGTCCAGCACGTCGAGGTAGTGCTCGTGGAGGGCCTGGACGACGTCGAAGGGCGCGCTGTCGGCGTCGCCCAGGGCACGTCTGCTCTTGCGCAGCAGAGCGCGTACGGTCTCCACCATCGCGATGTCCAGGACATACCACAGGGGCAGGCACACGGCTCCGGCGCCGCTGATGATCAGCGAACGCATGAATCCCAGGACGTCGCCCCCGTCCGAGCGCATGCCCTGCCCCGCCACGCACGCTCCCAGCACGGACAGCTTGTTGCGCGGCAGGTTCACGCGCAGGGCGAGGTCGAACTGGGTCAGCACGTCCTGGTCGCCGAGGTGGAGCAGCGGGCCGGAGGCCTCCGGGCCGTCCAGGTAGGTGCCGTGCCCGGCGTACACGAAGAACTCCGGTTCCACGGCGGCGAGGGCGCCGAGCCCGTCCCAGTCGGCGCCGTGGGCGGGCCCGCCGTACTCCAGGCCCTCCGGCGGGTGCCCGGCCACCACGACGTGATCGCGGTCCCAGCCCGTGCCGACCAGTTCACGTCCCGAGGCGTCGGAGTCGGTGGACAGCAGGGCCGCCAGGTCGTCGTCCCGTTCCACGAGCTGGCGCTTGAGAAGGTGGCGCCCCTGCGTGACGAAGGCGGCGACGCTGACGGAGTGGGAGAGCGGGACCCGCGCGGCGAGCGGACGGGTGTCGCCGGGCCCCACCGCGACGTGCAGCGGTACGGCGAAGACGTGGTCGGTGGGGATCAGGGTGAGATGGGTCGTGGTGCCGCCGTCCTCGACGCGGTCCCACACGGGTGCGACGAGCAGGTCCCAGACACGGCGGCAGGTCGCCTCTGAGGGCCACGGTGCCTCGGGATCGGAGACGTCGGCCCACACCAGCTCGGCCAGCTCCGCCACGCTCTCGTACGGGATGCCCGGCACCGTCGTCAGGCGCCCGTCCCGGCAGACCAAGATGCCGAGGGAGTCGGACACCGCTCCGCCGCCGCCCGTCACGCCGTCGGGCGCCGCGTAGCGGAAGTAGCGGACCACGCACGAGCCCGGATGGTTGAGGGTGTACTGGACGAGGCGGTGCGCGATGTCCTCGTCGTGCGGGACGGAGGCCAACGGGGCGTCCAGGAAACGCTCTTCGTACTCGCGCTCACGGTCGGCCAGCACCTCCCGGAGAGCCCGCGCCAGCTCCGGTGAGGCGGAGCGCAGACCGGCGCGCACCGCGGGCGCGGCGCCGCCGCCCTCGGCCGAGGGGGCTCCGGCGATGTGACGCGCGGGCGGCCCGAGGGCGGAGGGGCGGGAGGAGCCGAGCAGGTCCAGCAGCTCACGGCCGGCGGACTCCTCGACCAGGGAGAGGATCCGCTCCTGGTCCGCCTGGCGGTCGTGCCCGCGGACGACGGCCTCCGCGGTGGCGTGCAGGAACGCCGGCCGCATGTGACGGTTGTACGTCCGCTTGTACGCGGGCAGGGCGATGGCCGACCGGACCGAACGCGCCAGCCCCAGCCGCCGCGTGAGGACGTCCTCGGGACGGCTGTCGGGTGGCAGGCCTTCGGCGGTCCGCTGGTACCCGCGGACGGTGTAGGCGTAGAAGTCGACGTCCAGCCCGGCGTGGTGCCCGTCCGCCGATTCGTCCTGCTCGATTTCGTCCAGCAACTGCCGTAACTGCGCCAGGCCCTGGCCGCCGCCGCTGCGGAGCGCGAGATTCTGCCGGGCGATGGCCCTGCCACGTGACCACGGGAGGTCCAGCAGCTCCTCGAAGTGCTGCCGGGCGTTCTCCGGGTCGCACAGCGCCTGATTGGTGCGCGACTGGGCCACCCGGTAAGCGTCCGAGAGACCCCGCGAGATCGCCAGCGAACGCGAGGTGACCTCCAGCGACCGTGCGGGCTGCCCGGCCTCCCGGAGCGCGATGGCGAGGTTGTGGAGCGCGTTGGAGCAGCCGCGGAGGAACTCCCGGTGGCGGACGGGAGCGTCCGGCGTCGGAGGAGCGACGAGGCCGACACCGTGAAGGTGCGCCAGCTCCTCGATCTCCTCGAGGAGCACCTCGAGTTCCCCGGCGAACCCGGCCGTGGCGGAGCCTGTGCGGCCGTCCCGGCTCGCCTGCCCCTGCTCCTCGAACCGCGCCCGTTCGCGGTTGCTGCGCAGATCCGGCACGGCCCACCACAGCCCGGCCTGCTCCGCGACGTCCAGCGCGGTGCCGAAGGAGATCCGGGCCGAGGTGAAGCTGCCCAGCCGGTACCGGATCCGGCCCTCCCCGTCGAACCACCGGGCGAGCGCGTAGGCGGCGAAGGGGTCGTCGGCAGGCAGCGCGCCGCGGAGGTGGAGATCGTGCAGCAGCCGCGCGTCGTCGCGCGAGGCCTTGATCAGCTGCAGGCCGGTGAACAGCCGGTACGCCACGTCCGCGTGGACGATCTCGCACCAGTGCGCGCCCACCCGGCGCGCCGTCGCACGGACGTCGTCGGGCCGGCCCCGATCGGACCCGGCGGCCAGCCGCAGGAGGCGCAGGGCGTCGTCCTGCCGCATGGGGACGTCGAAGTCCACGTCGAAGCGCAGGATGACGTCCTCGACGTCGAGCTGTCCGATCAGCTCGAGGACGGCCGCGACGGGGTCGTGCGGCGGTGGGCTCGTCGACTGGGACATGGTCTGTTCGGCTCCCGCTTCTGTGAGGACGGGCGGTGGTCGGCGGTCGGGGGCGGGGACGAGCCGGGGGAGTCAGCGGCGGCGGGCCGCCCGGTGGACCGCCGCGGTGACGGCCAGTCCCACGGCCGCACACGCGCACAGCGTCACCACGGGCGGCAGCAGGGTGTGACCGAGCCGGAGGCGCCACACCGTCAGCGCCAGCCAGCACACCGAGGACCCGAGCAGGCCCGCGGCCGCCGAGTCGATCCAGCGGTAGGAGAGGGAGACCGCCGAGACCGCGGCCTGCCTGAGCACGGCCAGCGGCAGGAGCAGCGCGACGGCCGCGAGGACGAGGATCGCCGGCAACTGGGCCGGCTTCGGGAGCGGAAGGTCGTAGTCGAGGGTCTGCACCACGGTCAGCGCGGTCAGCAGGGACCCCAGGGTCGACGTCTGCACCAGGCTCAACCGGTTCCGGTACTCGTTCAGCGCCCGGTCGGTGACGGCGGTGGCCGCGGCGCGCGCCGACTCGGCGCGTTCGCGGGCGGTCGACATGTACTCCACGTCGTCCTGGACCTGGGCGATCAGGGCCTCGGCGGCCGCCACGTCGCGCTCCGGCCAGGAGGTGCCGGCACCGACGCGCCGTGACGGGGGCGTGTACCGGCGCATGTTCGTGACCGCGAGGCCCACCGTGCGGGCCAGGTCGCGATGTTTGGTGAGGGACCAGAGCGTTCCCTGCGGCCCGAGCCGTGTCCGGTCCAGTTGGGCGGCCGCGGCCAGGACGTCCTTGAGGCTCACCGGATCGCCGGCCGCGCTCGGCTGCAGCGCCCGCAGCAGGGCCTCGCTCTCCCGGTCGCTCGCCGCCAGGCGCTCGTGGAGAGTCCCGGAGGCGCGTTGGTAGACGCGGGCCTCGAAACCGGCCTTGGCGGCATGCATCAGGTACCGGGTCAGCGGCCGCATGCCGTACTCACCCGACACCGCCCAGGCCCACTCGTCCAACGCCTCCTCGGCCCGCGCCGGAGCCAGCACGCAGAAGTCGCCCACCACCTGCGCCGGGTCGTCCCGGCCGGTGCGCCAGACGGAGAACCCTTGCTCGGTGACGTCGTGTCCGCGCCACCAGCCCTCCTCTCCTTCGCCGGACGCCGGTGCGTGGTGTCGGACCACTTGGGCCATGGACCGCTCCGAGCGGGATCTGCCTTCCCGGTACAGCGCGGTGAAGAGGTGGAACTCGCCCAGGATCTGCTCCGGCGGGGGATCGGCGGCTCCTGCTCGGGCCACGGCCGCCGACCACTGGTTCAGCAGGGTGTTCCACTGTTCGGGGCCGGCGTCGGGGTCGTTCGGCGCCAGCAGGGCGACCAGCCCCACCACGTCGTGCTCGGCGAACAGCAACGCGGCGTGGACGCCGGGACCGTCCGTCCGCGTCCGCGCCCCGGCCAGGACGGTGTACGCCGCAACAGTGCCCGCACGACCGTCCAACCCGAGATGCTCGTCCGTGGGCAGGCCGTCGATCGGCGCCGTCATGCCGAGCAGCCGGCAGGCGTCCCAGAGGCGCCGCAGGTACGCGTGGGGAGAGGCCCCGCCCCACTCCGGCGCGGCCGGCGCGAAGCAGGTGATGATCAGCGACGGTTTGGCGAACCGGTGCACCAGGCGTCACCCCTTCCAGGAGGACGAAGGACGCTCAGTCGTCCGAGGGCGGCGTGCACCCCGCGTCGCCCTGTCCGTCCGTTCCGTCCAGGCGGAGGCAGAGTTCGCCGACCAGGGTGTTGCGTTGCTCGCGCAGCTCCGGCGAGATGGGGGTCTTCCGGGCGCCTGGCAAGGCCTTGGCGCGATGGCTGGACTCCAGTCCCTGCAATGCGTCGAGGGCCTTGGCGACCGCCTCGTCGGAATCCGCGGCCTTCCCGGTCGTCAGGGCCTCGCTCAGACCCCGCAGCACCTCGTCCACCTTGAGCCATTTCTCGGCCGACAGGAACCAGTCGTCCAGAGCCTGAAGCCGTCTGGCGGCACGCCGCGTCGCGTCAGCATCCACCAGTAGCCCCCCGTTGCCGCTTCCCCGCATCCCTGACGGGAAGGGGAGCCCAGAATAGCGCCGCATCACCGGGCGCGCGGTCTGAATTCCCGTGTACGCAGGGGCTGTTCACCGGTCGTGGAGGCGGGCGGGACCGCGGACGCGGCAGTGGTGTCAGGAGCATCGCGGGGGCGACGAAGTGGTGCCGCTCGACAAGCCGTCCAGGGCGGGAAGGGGGTCCGCCGATGCGGCGTAGCGGTACGTACGGGCTGCTACAGTGCCGGTATGAGCAGCCAGAGGCAGATCAACGTGAGGGTGGACGCGGAGACGGCCGCCGGCATCGAGGCGCGGGCCAAGGCCGCCGGAATGAGCGTGTCCGACTACGCCCGCCAGGTCCTGGCGGACGAGGCCAACGACCTCCGGCACCGGTTCCTGGGCGCGGGCGCGCACTTCGCGGACGCCTGGGGCGACACCTTCGCGGAGGCGTTCGGTCACCCGAAGGCCGGAGAGGGTGCCGGGGCCGCCGCGTGATCGTCCACATCGACCGGGCGTGGCTGCTGGACCTCGCGCACCGGCACATGCCCGGCGACCCCGACATCACCGACTTCGGTTCCATGGCGGCCGCCGTGGCCAGGCACGCCGACAAGGTGATGGACACCCCCGTCTACACGGAGGTGCACCACCGCGCCGCCGCCCTCATGCACCAGCTGATCCGGGTGCCGGCGCTGGAGCACGCCAACGAGCTGTTCGCCGCGGTCGTCGCGGCGGCGTACCTGACGGCGAGCGGGGCGATCGTGACCGTGGGCGCGAAGGAGGCGGCGGAGCTGGCGGCGCGGATCGACCGGGACGCCCTGGACGTCAGGGCGGTCGCCGAGGTCGTCCGCGGATGGGTGGCGACGTAGGCGGTCCTCACCGGCGGACGTGACGGACCCCGGCCCCGCGAGGGCCGGGGTCCTCCTGCTTCCTTCCCCTGCGCACCGAGCCCGGGGCATCCGCTGCCGCCGCGGTGCGCTCGGCGCAGGCGGTCAGGCGGGGGCCGCGGCGAGCGCGCCGATCCGGTCGGCCGCGGCCACGTCGCCGCCGTCGGCGCGGAGCCGCGCCAGAAGTGTGGGCCGGCCGTCAGACTGCAGCGGGCAACCGCTGTAATCCCCGTCCACGGGAGGAGGAGGCCAAGCAGTCGACCAGCATGGGCCGCTGGTCGTTGCGCATCCGCGGTGAGGTGGTGTCGAAGACGCCTCCGCCCCGATCTGGCTTGCGGGATTCCGCCCGTACGGTGCGGGACCGTGACGCCGTCCGGATGCCGGGGAGGATCGCGTGGCGTGGGCGGCGGCCCGATACATTGGGGTGTCCGTCGGTGGGGCCGGCCGGATGTGGGATCCGGCGAGGTTGGGGGAGTCTGGTCATGGGGGAGGAGGAACCCGGGTTCACGGAGCGCTGGCTGGAGACCGGCTCCGGGCCCGGTGCCGTGGTCCGGGCGCGTGTGAGCCGGGCGAACCAGGCGGCCCAGACGGCGTACCGGGCCTGGCTCGACCACGCGACCTCGTGCTCCACCTGCCAGGACGGCGCCGCCCGCCGGTGCACCGTCGTACAACCCCTCTGGAACGCCTACCAGGCGGCCCAGCAGGCGGCCTTGTGACTCCGACGTGGCACCGATGACGCACCGATGACGCCCCATGAGCTTCGGCGGAAGCCGGTGGTCATGGCGGCCCCGAAGGCTACGATGCCTCCATGCCCGAGCAGTTGTACGCCCGTACGAGCCGCGGTTGCACGGTCGGGGACCTGGATTCCCGGCTGCGCACGGCGGTACTGGCCACGGCCGAGACCGAACTGCTCGGCGACGTTGCGGCGGCCGCGACCGCCTGTGTGGAGACCCGCAGCGTGCCCCGGCGCCGTCCCGGCGTCCTCGCGCGCCTGACCAGGGGCGGCCCCCTGCGCGAGACGCTGACCGCCGCCGTGCTGCTGCCGGGGCACCTGCTGGTCTCGGTGACCGACACGAGCACGGGGACGACCACGGCACGTTCCGGGCGGCTGGCCGACATGACCCTCACCGAAGGCGATCAGCGACTGGCCGTCGACAGCGGGATGTCGGTGTTCACCCGCTGGTCGGACCGGTCCGAGGCCGAGTCCCTGCACGTCGCCCTCGGCGACGACCCGGCCGGCCGCTCGTTCAGGGACGCGCTGCGAGACGCCGTCCGGGCGGCGAAGAGCGGCTGAGCCGCCCGGACGGCGCGCCGCCGCAGCCGGACCCGTCACGCGACGGCCGGCGGGAACTCAGACGCGGTGCTCGGGTGCGACGTAATCGAAGGTCGGGCCGGCCGCCGGACCGTCGTCGTCCTGCATGGCCATGAGCGCCTGCGCCTGCTGCTTGACCGCGTACATCGTGCCCACCGACATCCCCAGCATCGCCGGATTGCCGTTGAAGGCCTCCTCGAGCAGGTGGAGCATCGTGCAGTACGTCTGGTTGAACGCCTCCTGCGCGGTGCGGATCGCGCTGCCCACGGGGTGGTCCTCCATCCGGGGGTTGGGCCGCAGGGGGCGGACGCCGGCCGGGTCCACCGTCACCGCCTCCCCCGTGGGGCCGGACTCGGGCGTGTCCCCGGGCCGGTACCGCCGGCCGAGCGCCAGTTCCCGGAACCGGTAGTAGTGGGAGACCGCCTTGCTCTCGGGGTGGAACAGGTCCACGTCCCCGTCCCAGACCCCGGCGCGTGCCGCGCCCTCGCCCTGCTCGACGATCTCCTCCAGCGCCGCGAGCGCCGAGTCGAGGTCGGTGACCGGGCTCAGGTGCCCGGCGGTGTGCGCGAAGGGGCCGCCGGCGACCTGGCGGGCGGGGTCCCCGGTGAAGACCCGGTCCTCGCCGAGTTCGTCGCACAGCCGCCGCAGGCCCTTCTCGACCGCATCGTAGAACTGGCCGATCGTCTCGTAGCCGTCGCCTTCGGCGGGGTCCCCCGGGCGCGCCGGCTGTTCCAGGCGGAGGAACATCGCCAGGGCCTCGTCCCCGAAGGGCAGCAGCGACAACTCGATGGACGGGTCGGCGTGGGGCATGGTCCGCGGGTGTCCCGGCAGCAGGTCCGGCGCGTCCAGGCGGGGTTGTCCGCCGACGGCGTTGAGGAGGTTCGCCGCCAGGGCGAGGTGGATCATCTCCTCGACGAACACGCCGCCGATCAACTGCGCGGCGTTCGGGTTCCGCCCGGGGTCGAGGGAGTACAGGGCCGTCAGGTAGGGCGGCAACGTGGCGTGTTCGAGTTCGATGGCCCACTGGAGGTGCTGACGCAGGTCGTCCAGCGTCGTGATGCCCGCCGTCGAGGCGGCTGCGGAAGGGGTGGACCGGTCCTGGATCATGGATGCGTGTGCTCACTTCGGTGTCTTGGGCGCACGGGAGCCCCACCTTCGGCGGCGGACGCCGGCGGTCACGAGGTGCCCGCCGAAGTGCGCTCGCGACGAGGGTGGTTGCTCTCCGTGTGGTCACCTCCCTGACCGGGTCGGCCGCGGGTTTGTGACACCCGTCCGCCCCCCGTGTCGGCCCGGCGTCAGCCTGCGTCGGGGATCCAGGTGCGGGCGAGTCGCGCGACCCACGCGGTGGCGGCGTCGGGGTCCGGCGGGGGCGCGCCGACGACGACGAGTTCCGAGACGCCCGCCGAGGCGAGGGCGGGCAGGTGTTCCGGCGTGCCGTCGCTCAACGCGACCGCGACGGTGAACTCGTCGAAGGCGCGGCCGTGGCGGGCGCACGCGTCGGCGAGGACGGCCGTGCGCGAGGGGACGTCGGCGGCGGGGACGTTGAAGCCGTACCAGCCGTCCGCGTGCGCCGCCGCGCGGCGCAGCGCGGTGTCGCTGTTGCCTCCGACGACGACCGGGAGGCGGGCGCCGCGCAGCGGCTTGGGGTTGACCCGGATCGAGTCGAACCGGGTGAACTCCCCGGTGAAGGTGGCCGGGTCGTCAGCCCACAGGGTGCGCATCGCGGCGAGGTACTCCTCGGCGCGCCGGCCGCGCGCTGCGAAGGGCACGTCGAGCGCGGCGAACTCCTCCGCCGACCAGCCGACCCCCACCCCCAGGGTGAAGCGTCCGGCCGAGAGCACGTCGAGTGTGGCGGCCTGCTTGGCGAGTGCGACCGGGTGGTGCTCCGGCAGCAGGAGCACCCCGGTGGCGAGTTCGATCCGGCTGGTGACAGCGGCGGCGTAGGTGAGGGCGAGCAGCGGGTCGAGCCAGTCCGCGTCCGCGGGCACGGCGATGCGTCCGTCGGGGGAGTACGGGTACCGGGAGGCGGGTGCGTCCACGAGCACCACGTGCTCGCCGCACCAGAGCCTGGCGAAACCGTGCGCCTCCGCTGCCGCGGCCACAGCGGCGACGACCTGCGGACGGGCACCGTCACCGATGCCGAGCGCGTGCAGTCCCACTCGCATCCGCCACCTCCTGGCGTCACCCTAGGCGGGAAGCGCGGACCCGCCCGGATGACGCGGCAGGCCGCGCGGCGCCCGCCCGGTGCGTCACCCGGACGGTGCAGGCCACCGCGGGCGGCCGGGACGGGCCGCCGCACCGGTTACCCTTGCGGCCTCCACCTCCGACGGGAAGAGCCGATGACCGAGATCCAGACCCCCCGCCTGCTCCTGCGCCGCTGGCAGGACGACGATCTGGTCCCCATGGCCGAGATCAACGGCGACCCGCGGGTCATGCGCTGGGTCGGCGACGGCTCCGTGCGCGACCTGGAACACACGGCGGAGGCCATCGAGCGGTGGGAGGAGGAATGGGACGAGGAGGGCTTCGGCCTCTTCGCCGTCGAGTTGCTCGCCTCGGGCGAACTGGCCGGCTTCACCGGCCTCACGCTGCCCGGGTTCCTGCCCGAGGTGATGCCCGAGGTGTCCGTCTGCTGGCGGCTGGGAGCGCAGTTCTGGGGCCAGGGGTACGCCTCGGAGGCCGCACACGCCGCGATGGAGTTCGCGCTCCAGGACCGCGGCCTGGAACGCCTGGTCGCGGTCGCCCGCATCGGCGACACCGCCTCGGAGAAGGTGATCCGCAAGCTCGGCATGGTGCCGGAGCACGACACCACGCATCCCACGTACGGCTTCCCGCTGCGCGTCCACACCATCGACCTCACCGAGTACGAGGCCTGAACCGGCGCGACCGCCCCCCGTCGGCGTCGGCGGGGGAGCCACCCTGCACGGCGACGCCCGGCACTGGAAGTTCCGTGCCAGACGCATGAACTTGCGTGCCACGCTTGCCGAGAGCCGAGGCAAAGGGTGGGCGCCGGAACGCGGTACCGCACGACGAAATGTCCTCGGTGAGTACCGCCTTTTCTGAGGACGCGTCATCCCTGTTTCCGCCTTCGGTTCGAGGACTTCGCCGGAGAAAGAAGGCGAGGCCCGCAGGCCGCGACCATGGCGCGACGAGAATGCGGCGGCGGGCACTGTCCTGTTGCGCTCCCTTTCACATCGGGCGAGAAGCCGGGATGCCCTTCCAGCGCGCATTCGGGAACGAGGACGTATTCCGCGCCGTGCGCGTCCGCACCTCCTTCCGGGAGCGTTTCCTCTCGGCTCCATGGCGGTGCCGTTCGGGGCCCTGCGGCTGACCCCGGTGGGTCGCCCCCTTCCTGCGAACGTGCTGCTCGTGCTGCTCCGGCCCGGCGGAGGCGTGTCCCGCACTCGCAGGCGCCTCTGAGACGGTCTTTCCGCACTGATGTGCGTCCGGAAGCTGTTCCGGCTGAACGGTGCAGAATCTGCGTCCCGCAGCCTTCCCGCCTCCTCTTCGGGGAATTCAACCTTCCGATAGATTCGCGGCACCCCGAGCTTCACGGAAGGCTTGCGCGGAGTTCCCTCACATTCCGCAGCCGTCAGCGCTCACATGGAAAGCGCCGGTCAATACGGAAGGGTCTCGCCGTACGCCGCCCCGATTCCCGGAGACGGCGCCCCGATGGCCCTTTTTCCTTCACCGCTGCGGTCGCATATCGCGCCCTGAAGGCCACCGTCCGGCGCCGCGGGGCGTCCCTATGCTCTCGACCGCAAGATCATCAAGGATCGGGAGGCGCTTACTCATGTCCATACGCACACCAGCCCGAGCATGGCGAGGGCGGATGCGTGCCGGCCTGGCCGGGCTCGCGATGGCCGCACTCACGGCGGCCCTGCCCGCCACCGCCGTGGCGGCGACGGCCGTACCGTCCGCGACGGCCGCGACCCCGGTCGTACCGGCGGCCTCCGCGTCCGACTGGCCGTACGCGGGTGGCGACCTCGGCGACACGCACAACGCGGCCGCCGAGCGCACCATCGGCACGGGCAACGTGGCCGCCCTGAAACCCAAGTGGACCTTCACCACCGGGGACAGCGTGTCGGCCACACCCACGGTGGTGAACGGCTACGTGTACGCGCCCGACTGGGCCGGCAACCTCCACAAGGTGCAGTCGACGACCGGTCAGAGGATCTGGAGCCACCGGATCAGCGACTACACCGGGATCGCCGGCGACATCTCACGGCTCAGCCCCGCGTACTGGAACGGCACGCTCGTCACGGGCTCGGGCGAGCAGCGCGGCAACAGCACGGAGGGCGCGTACCTCTTCGGGATCGACGCCCTGACCGGCACGCGGCTGTGGAAGACCCGGATCGACGCGGACCCGGCCGCCATCGTGACGTCGTCGCCCGTCATCGCCGACGGTGTCGTCTACGTCGGCGTGTCGTCCAAGGCCGAGCGGTTCGCCCCGCCGTACACCTTCCGCGGCAGCGTCGTCGCGCTGGACGCCGCCACCGGCAAGCAGCTGTGGAAGACCTACGTGATCCCCGAGGGCTACACCGGCGGCGCGGTGTGGGGCAGCAACCCGGTGGTCGACAGGAAGACCGGCCTGGTCTACGTCGGCACGGGCAACAACTACACCGTGCCGCCCGGCGTCTGCACGTCCCCCGACGAGACCGACTGCGATCCCGGGGCGGCCGACAACTACCAGGACTCCATCGTCGCCTTCGACCTGCACACCGGCGCGATCGCCTGGGCCACCAAGACCCTGACCGCCGACACCTGGACCGTCGGCCAGCGGTTCGGTGACGACTTCGACTTCGGCTCCGCGCCCAACCTCTTCACCACCAGCGTCGACGGCAAGGCCACCGACCTGCTCGGCATCGGCCAGAAGAGCGGCGTCTACTGGACGCTCGACCCCGCCACCGGAAAGATCGTCTGGGGCACGGCGGTCGGCCCCGGCGGCAACCTCGGCGGCCTCCAGTGGGGCTCGGCCGTGGACGGCAAGCGCATCTACGTCGCCAACACCAACACCAACCACCTGCCCATCACGCTGACGTCGGCGACCGGACAGAAGTCGACCACCACGGGCGGTTTCTGGGCGGCCCTGGACCCGGCCAGTGGCACCATCCTGTGGGAGACCGCGACGCCCGACTCGGCGTCCCCCATGTCCTTCGTGTCCAGCGCCAACGGCGTCGTCTACGGCGGCTCCACGAATCCGGCCGCCAACAACATGTACGCCATGGACGCCGCGACCGGCGCGATCAAGTGGGGCTTCCCCAGCGGGGGCGCGGTCCTCGGCGGCGCGTCGATCGTGGACGGCTCGGTGTACTGGGGCTCCGGCTACCACACCCAGAACATGGGCCCGTTCTTCCCGGCCAAGGGTGACAACAACAAGCTCTACGCGTTCTCCCTGCCGCAGACCCTCCCGCAGACGGTCTACGTCTCGCCGTCCGCCGTCGCCTCCGCGGCCGACACCAGCTGCAGCACCCCTGCCTTCACTTCCGTCAACGCGGCTGTCAAGGCGGTGGCCGGCGGTGGCCGGGTCGTCGTCTGCAACGGAACGTTCCACGAGAACGTCGCGGTGACCAAGCCGCTGGCCCTCGAAGCCCGTTCGAACGTCACCATCGACGCCACCGGCCTGATCAACGGCATCGAGATCAGCGCGCCCGACGTCACGGTGACCGGGTTCACGGTGAAGAACGCCGTCGGCGAGGGGATCCTCGTCAACAGCGTGAAGAACGCGACCATCGCGAACACCATCGTCTCGGGCAACAACACCGGCACGGGCCCGAACGCCGTCGCCAACGCCTACACCTCGTGCGGGACGCCCGCCGAGCCCGGTGACTGCGGCGGAGGCATCCACCTGCTCGGCAGCTCCCACGCCACCGTGCTGGCCGGCACCGTCAGCGGCAACGGCGCCGGGATCGTCGTCAGCGACGAGACCGGTCCCGCGACGGGCAACACCTTCAGCGGGAACTCCGTGCACGGCAACGCCTCGGGATCCGGCTTCACCCTGGTCTCCCGCAACGGCGCGGCGGCCCCCGGCGGCGTGCGGGCCACCGACGCCGGAGGCGTCTTCGGCAACGGCATCACCGGCAACAACGTGTTCGACAACGGACTCGGCACAGGCGGCGGCGGAGTCACCCTCGCGTCGGCGGTGACGGGCGGCGCCGTCTACGGCAACACCGTGCAGAGCAACGTCATGACCGGCAACGGCTGGGCGGCCGTGGCCGTGCACGGTGGCGCGCCCGGCGTGGACCTGGGCGGCAACGTCATCGGCAACAACCAGATCGGCACCAACAACACCGTCGGTGACAGCGACACCGGCGCCGGCGACGATCTGCAGACCACGGGCCTGCTGGTGAGCACCGTGGACCCGATGTCCGTCCGGATCACCGGGAACACGATCTCCAACAACGTCCTCGGCATCTGGACGCACGGCCCGGTCGCGGCGGGCGACGCCGCCGGCGCCAACACGTTCAGCAACGTCACCGTCCCGGTGTCGGCGCACTAGACCCGGGCCCGCCCACCGCCGCGTCCTGCCGGACACCGCTTCGGCAGGACGCGGCGGCGAGCCGTCGTGCCCCGGAGCGCCGACCGCGCCCCGTCACGGCATCAGGGAGCGACGGCGCTCGGCGCCTCGCCGAACTGCCGCTTGAAGGCGCGGCTGAAGTGACTCACATCGGAGAAGTGCCACCGGGCCGCCACGGCGGAGACGGTGTGCCTTCCGCCGAGTGCGACGAGTTCCTCGCGTGCTCGCTCCAAACGGCGCCGCCGTACGTAGGACATCAGGGATTCGTCGGTCTCGGAGAACGCCCGGTGCAATGTGCGAACGGACACCGAAAGGGTCCGCGCTATCTCCGCCGGAGACAGGTGGGGGTCCAGGAGGCGGGACTCCACGCAATTGCGTGCGGCTGTGCGGAGCGAAGGGCGGAGGGCGGTGTCGGCGGAAATTCCCTTGGCCATGAGCGTGCCGGCCAGCAATTGCAGAACGGATTGCTGAGCGGCACGGACGCCCGCCGGACTCAAATCGCCCCGTGCCTCGCGGACCAGATGGAGCTGCCCCAGCAGAAGTCGCGCCTCCGGTGTTCTCTGGGAGATGAGCGAGAGTGCCGGAGCCCGGTCCAGCCCCGCGTCGGTCAGGGTCCCGGACGGCAGCAGCAGCACCCGTGCCCGTGTGCCGGGCCGGTAGGAGAACTCCCGCGGCACCTGCGCATCCCGCACGCACAGGGTGCCCGGCGCCACCTGGACGGTGCGACCCGCCTCGGTGAGGCTCAGCCCGCCGCTCCGCACGATGTGGACCGCCGTGCGCCGCTCCGTGGAGCGCTTCATGCCGATGACGCCTTCCACCGCGTCGCCGTACTGTTCGCTGACCGCGATGTTGCCGATGGAGAAGGAATCCAGCCAGCACCGGTAATGGCCCGTCGTGTACTGCCTGGGTACGCGTAGCGAATGCACCTGCCAAGGACGGGCCTCGTTCAGTCCCCGCCACCGCTGTTTCAGCAATTCATCGCGTCGCGCATGGGCCAGGGCGACCTGGATGTGAATTCTGGGTGAACGGGAACGAGGTGGCGAACCGGCGCTCGAGTTGGCTGACATGATCACATCGAAAGTATAGAGGAGTACCCGGTCGTGATCGCGGACTGGAAACCGAATGCGGCCCGAATGTCTTGCCGGTGATCTCAGCGGGGCTTTGAATGCCCCGACGGAAGCTGCGACACTGGTCGTGTGTCCGGCGACGAGCGGCGAACAGGCCGGCGCCTGGAGCGAGCCATCCTGGAGCTGCTGGACGATCGTGCTCCGACCGCGTCGATCTGCCCTTCCGACGCGGCGAGGGCGGCGTACGAAGGCGATGACAACGGCTGGCGGGAGCTGATGGAAGCGGCCCGGCGCGCGGCCCGGCGGCTCGTGGCGGCCGGCGAGGTGGAGATCACGCAGGGAGGCCGTCCCGTCGAGCCGGACGACGCCCGCGGCCCCATCCGCATCCGCCGCCCCCGCTGACGTACCGCGTCGTCGCCTGGCGGACCGCGGAGCGGCGCCCTCGAGGGGCAGCGTCAGGTCATCGGTCGGTAAAGAGATCCGACGGCCTGTCACAGGGCCGATGCGCCGCCGGTCACCGTGTGCATGAGTCACTCCCTGGAATCGAAGACCGGCGTCGACGGCCCGGTCACCGTCATCAAGAGCTACACCGTGCCTGCGGACGAGGCCGACCACTTCGCCGAGGTGTACCAGGAGAACGCCCGGATCATGTCGGCCCAGCCCGGCTTCCTCCGCTCCCGTCTGCACCGCCCCCTGGCCGACGCCCCCGAGACGCGCTTCGTCCACGTCGCCGAGTGGGCCTCGGGCACCGAGCTCGACACGGCGACCGGCAACCCCGAGTGGCATGCCTCGCTGCAGCGCATGTTCGACGACCCGGGCCTCCACATCACGTCAGAGCCCGCCAGTTATCGCGTCGTTGTCGAACTGCACCCCTCCTGACGGCAGCGGCGAAGGGAGGGCCGCCGCTGTCGGCGGCGGCCCGAGCCGGCGGGAAGACGCGTCGGCGAGATCGCGTGCCGGCCGCGGACCACCCCGCGTCGCGTCGGAGGCCGCCTGGCATCCTGGCCGCATGGATGCCGATGCCCTGACTCCGGTCCACCTCGGCGGGGTGATGGACGGCCTGGCGGCGAATCCCGCCTTGCCGGCTCCCATGATCCGGCGGCTGTTCGCATGGCGGCGGGGCATGGGGAAGGTGGCGCGGCGTCCGGATCTCACCGAGGACATGGTCGCCGAGATCGTGGCGACCGACGACGACCGGCTCCTGCACGGTCTGGCGCTGAACGACCGTCTGCCGGACCGGTTCCGCGTCCGGCTGGCCGCCCATCGGGACAAGGCGGTGCGGTCGGCGCTCGTGGTCAACGCCGCGACCGCACCGAGGGAGATGCTGGAGGAGCTCATCGACGACCCCGCTCGACAGGTCCGCGAGGACCTGGCCAAGGGCCGCCACACGCCGCCCGACCTCCGGGCCCGCCTCGCCGACGACCGCGACCCCGCGGTCCGCGCCGCGCTGGCGAGGCACTGGACGGGGGCGCCGGAAGCGGTCCGCCGGATCCTGCTGACCGATCCCGAGGCCGAGGTCCGGGCCGCGGCCTGTTCGACCTACTTCGCGGCCGAGCCCCATCCGGTACCGCCGTCGGATCTGCTGCCGGCGTTGCTCGCGGACCCCGTGACCCGTGCGGGCGCGGTGATCCACGCGGTTCTCGATCCGGACACCTTCCGGCGGCTCGCCGACGATCCGGACAGCGACGTGCGCGCCGAGCTCGCCCGGCACCCCGACCTGCCGCCCTCGGTCCGCGACGTCCTCGCCGTCGATCCGGCGCTGCACGTCCGGGTGAAGGTCTTCGCCCGGCCCGACACGCCCGAGCACGTGCGGGCGCGGATCCACGCCTCGGTCCACGAGGTGTCGCTTTCGCAGGCCGACCCGGGCCCCGACGCCGACGACGACGCGGTCCTGCGGTGGTTCCAGGACTCCTTCGCGCCGACGGAACTGCGGATCCTGCGGCTGCCATGGGTCACGGCCGACCCGCTGCCGCACATCGACTCGCCCTACGTCGGCTTCCGCGTCTCGGCGGCCGCCGGCAAGGGCCTTCCCGCCGAAGCGGTGGCCCGGCTGCTCGACGACGAGGAGGAGATCGTCCGCCTCACCATGGCGGCCGCCGCCCCGCACCTGGTCGATCCCGCGACCGCCGAGAACATCGAGCGCCGCTACCGCAGGCGGGACAAGTTCACGTTCTGGTGGGACCGGGCCGAGGTCCTGGCGTTCCCCCCGGAGGTGCTGCGGCGCTTCGCCACGGACGCCGAGCCGCGGCTCCGCTCCTTCGCGCCCCGCGATCCGGATCTGCCCGCGGAACTCGCCGGGAAGCTGGCCTCCGACCCCGAACAACGCGTCCGCAGCGCGGTCGCGCCCCACCGCAGCCTTCCGCTCCCCTCCCTGTTCCGGCTCCTCGCCGACTCCTCGGAGCAGGTCGCCGAGGCCGCGGCTGCCTCGCGTACCTGCCCGTCGAGCGCATGGAGTGGCTGCTCACCCGGGCGGGCCTGTAGCCGTCACGTCGGAGCAGGGCAGCTCCGGGACGACCGACCGGTGCCTCCCCGTCAGCGTCCCCGGCCCTTGGGGTGCTCCCCGAGGCTGACCGCCCGGTGGATGACCGCCGCCAGGTCGTGGATGTCCTCGGTGAAGGTGTCGACGTGGATCCGGCGTCCGCCGCGCAGGTGGATCCGGCACGTGGAGCCCATGCCCCGGGCTTCGGCGAGCGGCCGGTCGTCGCCGCCGGACGTGCTCACGTGCGCGACGTCCTCCCAGGGGATCACGGTGGCGGTGCCCGCCACCCGGTAGGTGAACCCGCGCTCGTGGATGTCGAAGCACTGTTCCCGGGTACGGAACGCCTGCACCAGCCGCCAGGTCCCCAGGCCGAACCCGACCAGGCCGAGGCCGAGCAGCAGCCCCGCCAGTCCCGGTGCCCCCTCGGTGGTGCCCACCGAAGCGATGGCGATCGGAAGCCCGATGGCCGTGCCCGCGGCCCCGACGAGCAGCCAGATGCCCGCCTGCCGCAGACGTCGTGCGCCGTCGGTACGGTGCTCGCGCACGAACCTCCCCAGTTGCCTGGCCGCTTCCGTACGTCTCATCGGGCCTCCTCCCGGGTCGTGGACACTTCAAACTAGGCTCACCCCTCCGAGCGATCCAGCCCTACTGCCGGGTGTTGTCGGGACGGCCGGGGGACGGCCAACGGCACTGTCGCGGGGGTCGGTTGGGGCGGTGTCGGCACGGCGGACGATTCCCGCTCCCGACGTCGCGGCGCCGAGTTCGGCGCCGGCCAGCGTCCCGGAGCCCACCACGGCAGGCAGCCTGATCCGGAACACGGTCTTCGGCCCTGCCGGGAGCGCGGCAGGCCGGCTCGCGTTCCGGGCCGCCAAGACGCCGGGTCAACCCCCTCCAACACAGGGTGCGATGGACCCGTCGGGTTAAACCGTTTCATTGATCTATCGAATCTGTGCGAGCAAGTCTGTCCAACTCGTTGCCAGAGTGGTGGGATGCCCTCCAGAGTGTCATTGAAGCGATTCATTACGCCTCTTGAGGAGCGCCCGTGCGTCAGCACATCGCCGCCGTGGTCGCTGCATCGGTCCTCGTCGTGGTGCCCACCACGACGGCGACGGCAGCGAGTCCACCCGCCGCCCCAGCCGCCGCCGCAACGAGCGCCGGCCATCTGACGGTCAACGCCCTTGACGAGCCGCTCGGCATCCCATTGACGGCACCCACCCTCGGCTGGCAGCTCGACTCGGAACGCCGCGGCGTCATGCAGCGGGCCTACGAGATACACGTCGCCTCTTCGGCCGGCCGCATCGACAGACCGGACGTCTGGGACAGCGGGAAGGTCACCTCACGCCAGTCGGTCGGCGTCCGCTACGGCGGCCCCGCGCTGCGCCCGCACACCGACTACGTCTGGTCCGTCCGGGTGTGGGACGACCGGGGCACCGCCTCCCAGTGGAGCAAGCCCGCCACGTTCGGCACCGCTCTGGGCGGCCAGCCGTGGAGCGCCTCGTGGATCGGCGCCGACACACCGGCCCTCGGCGCCCAGTGGAAGGACTACACGGTCGAGTTCACCGCCTCCGGCATCAACGGGGCGCTCGGCGTCTACTTCCGCGGCCAGGACACCGAGAACGCCTACATGTGGCAGATCAGCGAGGCCGACGACGCGCTGCGCCCCCACGTGAAGCGCAACAGCGGCTACTCGGTCCTCAAGGCGACACCGTTCCCGGCCGGGTTCGACTTCGCCGCCGAGCACGACTACGCGATCGCCGTCGACGGCGACACGATCACCACCACCGTCGACGGCAAGCAGCTGGACCGGCGCACCGACACCACGTTCGGCGGCCCCGGCACGATGGGCTTCCGCACCAGCGGCGCGGAGCGCGGACTGGTCCGCGACGTCACGGTCACCAGCGCCGACGGCACCGTCCTGGCCGACACCGCCTTCCCGGCGGGCGACCGCACCTTCGCGTCCGGCACCGTCACCGCCGGCGGCCTGCGCGTCGACAGCGAGGGCGGCGAGGCCTGGCTGCGGCGCGACGAAGCCGTTCCGCTGCTGCGCAAGGAGTTCGACCTCGGCGGCAAGAAGGTCGCCCGGGCCCGCGTCTACGCCTCCGCGCGCGGCGTGTACGAACTGCGCCTGAACGGCGCACGGGTGGGCGACGCCGAACTCGCACCCGGACTGACGGCGTACGACAAGCGCATCGACTACCAGACCTTCGACGTGACCCGGCAGGTCCGCGCCGGCGCCAACGTGCTCGGCGCCGAGGTCGCACCGGGCTGGTACAGCGGCAAGGTCGCCATGTTCGGCACCGACGTCTACGGCAAGGACGACTCGGTGATCGCCGAGATGCTGGTCGAGTTCACCGACGGCACCAGCACCACCGTCCGGACCGACGGCACCTGGACCACCACCTCCGGTCCGACCCGGGAGGCCGACCTCCTCGACGGCGAGTCCTACGACGCCCGGGTGGCGAAGCAGGTCGCCGGCTGGGACAAGCCCGGCTACGACGACGCGGCCTGGGCCACGGCGGACGTCCGCGACGAGCCCGTGAACGTGCTCGAACCGCAGACCGCGGTCGACGTACGGGTCACCCAGGAACTCAGGACCGCCAAGCGGATCGACTCGCCGACCCCGGGCACCTTCCTCTACGACCTCGGGCAGAACATGGTCGGCCACGTCCGCCTCACCCTCGAGGGCGAGCCCGGCCGTACGGTGACGATCCGTCACGGCGAGGTCCTCAACCCCGACGGGACGCTCTACACCGCGAACCTGCGCACCGCGAAGGCGACCGACCACTACACCTTCGCCGGCGACCGGCCGGAGACCTTCGAGCCCTCGTTCACCTTCCACGGCTTCCGCTACGTCGAGGTGTCCGGCGTCGACGAGGCCCCCGCGGCCGAGGACCTGGTCGGCGTCGTCGTCGGCACCGACGGCGACCTCACCAGCAGCCTCGACACCGACTCCGACCTGGTCGACCAGTTGCAGAGCAACATCGTCTGGGGCATGCGCGGCAACTTCCTGTCCATCCCCACGGACACCCCGGCGCGCGACGAGCGGATGGGCTGGACCGGCGACATCAACGTCTTCGCCCGCACCGCCGTCTACAACATGGACGCCCAGTCCTTCCTGACCAAGTGGCTGCAGGACCTGCGGGACACCCAGCGGCCCAACGGCTCGCTGCCCGGCGTCGCCCCCGTGGTCCCCGGACGCTTCGACGGCGGCTACGAGTCGGCCGGCTGGATGGACGCCGGCGTGCACGTGCCGTGGACGCTGTGGCAGGCCTACGGCGACACCGACGTCATCCGCGACAACTACGACATGATGAAGGCCTACGTCGACTTCCTCGACGCCGACTCCACCAACCACATCCGCTCCGCCGGCGGTTACCTCGACTGGCTCAACCTCGACGACGCGACCCCTGCCGACGTGCTCGACACCGCGTTCGTCGCCAAGAGCACCCTCGAGTTCGCCCAGATGGCGGCCGCCGTCGGACGGGACGACGACGCGGCCGCGTACCGGCAGCGCCACGAGGCGATCAGGTCGGCCTACCAGGCGGCGTTCATCGGCGCCGACGGCACCGTCAAGGGCGACAGCCAGACCTCGTACATCCTGACGCTCACCAACGACCTCGCCCCCGCCGACCGGCGCGACGCGATCGTCGCCAAGTTCGTCAAGACCCTCGAGCGCCGCGACTACCACCTGTCGACCGGCTTCCTCGGCGTCGACGGACTGCTGCCGGCGCTCACCGAGGCGGGCCGCACCGACATCGCCTACCGGCTGCTGCAGCACACCGACTACCCGTCCTGGGGCTACGAGATCGGCAAGGGCGCGACCACGGTCTGGGAGCGGTGGAACTCGATCAACCCCGACGGCACCTTCAACGACGTCGGCATGAACTCGTTCAACCACTACGCGTACGGCGCCGTCGGCGAGTGGATGTACCGCACCATGGCGGGCGTCTCGGCGGCAGAACCGGGCTACCGCAAGGTGCTCATCGCCCCCGAGCCCGGTGAGGGCGTCGACCACGTCGACTTCAGCCACGACACGCCGTACGGCACCGTGCGCAGCGCGTGGGACACGACCGGCGGGGCGATGAAGCTCGACGTCACCGTGCCGGCGAACACCACCGCCGAGGTGCGCATCCCGGCGGCGAACCGCTGGGCGGTCACCGAGGGCGGCAGGCCGATCGGCGACGTCGACGACGTGGCCTACGTCGAGCAGGCCGGCGGGGACGTGGTGCTGGAGGTCGGCTCGGGGCACTACGCGTTCGCGGTCGACCCGGTGCTCGGGGACCTGGGGGTGGCCCGGGTCCAGGCGGGGTCGTTCGCCGACGACGTCGACGCGCTGCAGGTGCGCGGTCTCGGCAAGATCGCCAAGGGGCACCTGCAGCTTCGCACCGTCCTGACGCGGAAGGAGCTCGACGCCGCGTGGCGCCTGCAGGCCCAGGGCGCGGACGAGCGGCTGACCGCCGCCGCGGTGCACCGTGCGCTCGCCGGCGTGGCCGACCTCGACCGGTGGACGCGGACGTACGCCGAGCAGGGCGCGATCGACAAGACCGCGGCCACGAAGCTGCGTGACTCACTGGCCGGCATCGAGAAGGTCCTTTCGCGGGCGTCGTCGCGCCTGGTCGGCGCGGTGGCCACGCTGGACGTGCCGGCCGGCGAGATCCTCCCGGGCGACGTCGTCCGCGTGAACGTGGCCGTGAAGAACACCGGCAAGCAGCCGCTGACCGGCGTGGATTCGACACTGCAGGCACCCAGCGGCTGGACGGTGAAGCCCGTGGGCCGGCACGCGACCACGACGGGCGCGGGCAGCACGCTCGAGCACGCCTACGACGTCACCGTCGCGAAGGACGCGCCGGCGTCCGTGGCCGACCTCACCGGCTCGGTGTCCTACCAGTACGCGGGAGGCACGGCGACGCTACCGGTGTCGGCGGGCCTGGTGATCGCCCCCGGCGTCGCCATCGGCCGGGTGTCCACCACGCCCGACCCGGCCGGCCCGGGCGAGCGGACCACCGTCCGCACCGTGCTGACCAACCGCACCGACGTCGCGCAGTCCGGCAAGCTCACGCTCGGCCTCCCCGACGGCTGGCCGACGCCGGACCCGGTCGGCTACCAGCTGGCCCCGGGGCAGGAGACGACGGTCGACACCGCGGTGACGGTGCCCCTCACCGTCGTCGAGGGCCCGGCCGCGGTCACCGCGGCGACCGGCTCGACGGCGGCGGAGCAGGCCACCGGCACGATCACGGTCTCCCTGCCCACCCCGCCCGCGCAGTCGGGCGACCACGTCGACCTCGGTGACGGGACGTCGGAGTCCGCCCACCGGCTCACGGCGTCGGAGCACTCGGGGACGAACACCGAGGCCGGGCTGACCCGGCGGTACACCCACTCCTCCTACCCGGGCGGCTGGTTCGAGTTCGACGCCGCCGTACCCACCACCGGCCGCTTCGTGGTCCGCGTCGTCGAGACCTTCGACGGCCCCCGGCGCAAGACCTACGACGTCCAGGCCGACGGCAAGGCGGTGCACAGCGTCGACCTGAGGCGGACCGAGGGCGGCCTAGGCACGATCACCCACCAGTTCGTGGTCGATCCCTCCGCCGACACGGCCGACGGCACCGTACGGCTCCGCTTCCAGGACACCGGCGCCGACTACGACCCCTCGATCGCCGACGTGTGGGTGATGCCGGCCGACTGACACCGTTGAACGTCGTGTACCTGGGTCCCCGCGGTCGGGGGACCCAGGCACACGGCGCGCGGCACGGGTGTGCGGGAGCGACGGGAGGTGTGGCGCCGCCGCCTGAACCGGTCGCCGGTGCCGGGCCCGGGGCATCCCGGGCCGTCACATCGAGGTCAGTGCCGGTACGGGGCGACGCAGCGGAAGCTGGGCGCGTCGTGCGGGTCGCCGTGGCCGTCGTAGCGGGAGACCTCCGGGTAGCCGCACAGGTCACGGTCGACCTCCTGCCCGGCGGAGTTCAGCAGGGTGGACGGCAGGGTCCTGGGGGCCTTGCCGTGCTCGACCCAGGTCCCGTCACCGGCGGCTGACCGACGGCAGCCGAGCCGGACGTTGCGGACTCGCGCCCCAGGCCGAAGCCGCCGGCGACCTGGACCGGGTCGTCGCTGTCGGCTCCTCGATCGTCCGCGCGACCGTCCGGGCGAACGTCCCGCAGGGCGCGGCCGCCGGGTCGCCGCCTTCGCCCACGCAGACGACCCGCGGCTGGTCGCCCTGCGCCACCAGTACGGCCGCTACCTGCCCCGCGTCTTCTCCGGCCCGGGGCACGCAGCCCGTGAACCTCCACCCGGTCGGGTTCCGGCCGCGACGGCGCGCGTCGCGGGCCCGAGGATCTCGTTCGCCCGTTTGAGGGCGGCCTGCACCCTCGGCCACGTCGCCGGCGACAAGCCTTCGGCACCGCGTCCGCGTCGAGGAACGGCCGGAGACTCCCGCCCTCAGGCCGTTTCGGCGTAGCGCTCTCCCGCGTACGCCCGGATGACCGGGACGACCGCCTCCGCGCCGCCGGGCAGGCGGTCCAGCCGGACCAGGGCGTAGGCCTGGTGGCCGTCCAGCAGATAGCTGTGCGGGAGGGTCGTGGGCGTGCCCGGCAACGGCCACACCACGACCCACGGCCGCGTGTCCCGGCTACCCGGAGACCGGGGTCCGACCGAGACGGCCGCGACCTGCGCCCAGGTGAAGTACTGCTCCTCCTCGGTGAATTCACGCATGCCGATCCCGGCGGGGCCGACCCGCAGCCGCAGGGGCCGGCGCCATCGGAAGAGGGACCGGCCGGCGAGGGGCCAGCCGGCGACGGCACCGACCAGGCAGCAGAGCGTGATGACGGTCACGAAGCCCTCGGTGGGGCGGCTGATCAGCTCCCAGAAGGAGTACGTGAGGACGGCGGCCGCCGCAGCCCACACCACGGCCCAGGTGCCGGCCTGGCGAGTGTCGGCGAAGACCTGCTCGCCACCGGGCACATTCCGTTCGGGCCCCGTCACGGCCACCGGGATCGGCGGCCGCACGGAGCGCGGCGCGGTCTCGAAGCGGGCTCCGGCGTGCTCCGCGAGGGCGGCGGCCAGCTCGGAGACGCTCTGGTCCAGGTCCGTGCAGTCCACGAGGGTGTAGCGGGTCCGGTCGTCGCCGAAGGTCAGGTCGGGCTTGCGGCGGAGTGTCACGCCAGGTGCGGTCCACAGGGTCAGCAGCGACTTGGGCGACGCGGGGAGCTCGTCGACGTTCTCCGCGGAGTTGGGGACCTGCCGGAGAGAGACGGTGTCGATCTGCTCCCAGGCCAGCTCGGCGTCGTGCAGCGTGATGCCGAACCCGTCGACCCGCAACTGGAAGGGCCGTTTCGCCTTGCGCAGGTCGCGCCACCCCCGGAGGACCGACACGACCGACAGGAACAGGACGAACCACGCGGCCATCGCGCTGTCGCTGCCGGCCGTCGTCCTGCCGTTCGACTTCAGGTCGGCCAGCCACACCAGGGCGACCGCCGTCACGATGATCCCCCCGACCAAGAACCGTCTGCCGCGCCGTCTCAGCGTCCGCTCGACCGTGAATTCCATTGCCCCCGCGTTTCCCCTCGTCATCCCGCCCGAACACACCCATGGTGCGGCTCCGCATGCCCGGGTCGCGGGTCCCGGCGGCGCGGTGTTGCCCAACCGTGACGCCCGCGGGACAACACCGCCCGGCGGTCGCCCGGGCGGCTCCCGGCGTTCATCCGCGCGCCACGGCATCGTGGTTCTGCAGGCGCAGCGCGCCGGACCGGAGGCAGCTGCTCCGGATGCAGTTGCTCGTCGGGTGTGCCTCCTGACGGTCCTGAAGAGAGCCCGTGAGGCCTCGAGCCCTGGTGAGCCGGCTGTCCCGCCCTGAGGCCGGAAGCAGGGACCTATGAGCCGAGCAGCCCTCGGATCACCACCTCGCTCAAGGATTCCGTCTTCGGCCGCCACTCCTCCGCCTGAGGTTCCCCCTCCTCGTACATGCGGCGTACGAGTTGCCTCTGGGTCATGACGACTGCGGGCCCCGTGAGCGCGCTGAACAGGACGTCCATGCTCATGGCCGGCATCCGGCCCGAGGCGATGAGCCGCTGCGCGAGCGGTTCGAGCTTCTCCACGAATCGGCCGGTGTACTCGCTGTACAGGTAGTTCAGGCGGTCGGTCTCGAAAACGGATTCGTCGGAGATTATGCGGTTCGCATGGGGCATGTTCGCCGCCAGGGAGTGGAAGGTCCGTACGACGCACTTGAACTTGTCGACGTCGTCCAGGTCACCGTCGAGGATGGTGCTGAGCCGTTGGACGGGAGCCCTGAGGGCATGGTCGACCGCCGCGCGCCAGAATTTCTCCTTCGAACCGAAGCGGTCGTTGATGAAGTTGTGGTTGACCCCGAGGCGCTTGGCCAGTTCCCGCACGGACGCGCCCGAATAGCCCAATTCGGCGAAGGCCTCGAGTCCACGCTGGAGGATCTCGGCATCGCTGAGGTCGACCTGCGGCGATCTCGCCCGGCGGCGGTCGTCCCGCGTGTCGTCCATCGCGCCGTTTGCCGGCACTGACACCTCACCCATCCTTCTGACGTCTCATCGGCCGAGCGGCCGAATCCCAGCTGGTGGCCGGAAGTCACGCCACCTGCGCCGCGGTGCGCCACCACCGCGACGGACTTCGGGGCTCGAGCGGCCACGGGAGGCGGCGCCTCATCGAACATTACCGCCGCACGTTGCTGAAAGCCGACAGAGGCCCGACGGTCGCGCAGTGGCCTGACCTGGGAGGTCCGGGAAGCGCGCTGCAAAGGGGGCTGCTTGCCTGACAGCTGTCAGGCCCGGGTAATCTGACAACTGTCAGGCGCCGGGTCGACCGCGCCTGCTTCTACTGTGAGGAGTCCTGGATGAGTCTTCCCATGCTGCAGATGGACACCGACGACCCTCGCTGGACGAAACGTGGAGCCATCCACGTGCCCGCAGGCGAAGGCATCACCAAGTGGGTGTCGGACAACGTCTACTCGGTCAAGGTCCACACCGACAACACCGACGGACACCTGGGCTTCGTCGAGGCGGACATACCGCCCGGCGCGGGGCCGGTGGCGCATGTCCACAACCGCAACAGCGAAGCCTTCTACCTGCTCGACGGTGAACTCGAGTTCCTCAACGGCGACGAGAAGATCATCGCCCGATCGGGGGACTTCCTGTACGTCCCGCCCGGTATCCGCCACCGTTTCCTGAACAAGAGCACCCGTCACGCCAAGATGCTCTTCCTGTTCACCCCCGGCGGCCCCGAGGCCCTCTTCATGAGGGGCGACGAGCCCGTACCCGGTGTGCCCGCCCCCTTGTGGGACGCCCGGCGATTCGCCGATTACGGGGAATCGCTCGCCGATCTGGACATCGACTCACCCGTGATGCCGGAAAGCTGAACCGGCCCCCTGACGCTCACACCTTGGGGCCTTGCGGGCGCTCGGTTGCCCGTCAGGCCCCAAGGGTCTTGCCCCCGTCGCTGCGGCTCTGCGTGCAGGTAGCGCAGGCCGCACCACGGACCGATGGCCGGCACCCAGCCCTTGGCCGGACGTGGGAGAACCGTTCGCTGGGATCGTGGGCGATGCGCCCGGTGCCGGCTGCGCGACGGGTGCCCCTCCGTCCCGGAAGGCGTCAGCCGCCGCTCGCCGTTCGCGCCGCCCAGCGGTCCTCCACCCTGGCGAGGCGCCAGTAGGCGATCGCGACGGCCCACACGGCCACGAACAGGCCGACGATCACGTAGCCGACGTTGTCGAGGTCGAGTCCTGCCACCCAGCCCGTGAAGCCGTCCGTCATGTCGAGCTTGTCGTGCAGGACACCGACGAGCTCGATGGTGCCGATGAGGAAGGCGACGGCGATCGACAGACCGGTGATCGTGAGGTTGTAGTAGACCTTGCGGACCGGGTTGGAGAACGCCCACTGGTAGGCGAAGTTCATGAAGGTCCCGTCGAGCGTGTCGAACAGGCTCATGCCGGCGGCGAACAGCAGCGGCAGGCAGAGGATCGCGTACCACGGCAGTCCCGCCGCGGCCCCGCTGCCGGCCATGACCATGAGCGCCACCTCGGTGGCCGTGTCGAAGCCCAGCCCGAACAGGAAGCCCAGGGGGTACATCTGGCCCGGGCGCGTGATCGCCTTCGTCAGCCGGCCCAGGATCCTGTTCATGAAGCCGCGCGAGTCCAGGTGCGCCTCGAGTGCGGACTCGTCGAAGGACCCCCGGCGCATGCTCCTGAAGACCCGGAGGATGCCCAGCAGCGCGACGAGGTTGAGCGCGGCGATGGCGTAGAGGAAGGTCCCCGAGACGGTGGTGCCGACCAGCCCGAGCGTCTGGTGGGTGCCGGAGTCCTCGTCGGCGAGGGTGCCGGCGAGCTGCGTGCCCGCGGCGACGAGGGCCGCCATGGCCACGACGACGCTCGAGTGCCCGAGGGCGAACCAGAAGCCCACCGAGACGGGCCGCTTGCCGTCCGCCATGAGCTTGCGCGTGGTGTTGTCGATGGCGGCGATGTGGTCGGCGTCGAAGGCGTGCCGCATCCCCAGCGTGTACGCGGTGACGCCGAGGCCCAGGCCGAAGGCCTTGGAACCGACCTCGTAGTGGTTCGGCACCACGAGGAGGAAGAGGATCCCGAAGGCGACGACGTGCAGCGCCACGATCACCGCCATCAGGCCGGCGGTGCGGACGGTGTCCTCGCGCCGCCAGCGGAAGGCCGCGGGCAGGCCGGATGCGGGCAGGTCGGATGTGGGCAGGGTCATGCGGTCACGCTCCAGCACCTCGTGGATCACTTCGTGAGATGCCGCGGCCGGTCTCCTGGCTTACGGGCGAAGCGCGCCCGCCTCTGCCTTCCCGGCCTTGGTGAGGCCAGTGGCACCGCCGATGGCGGAAGAGGCGGGAACTACCCGATCACAGTGGCGAGGGCCGCTCCGGAGTGAGCTTGCGTCAGCTGTCACCGGTCTTCCCGAGCACCACGGCGCGACCACCCTAGATTCCCTGGTGGGAGGCCTGCAAGGCTCCGGGACCGGAGGGGTTGAAGATCACATCCGGGCCTGTGGGGGCCACGCCCGTCCACCTCGTTCCGTCGAGCGTTCCGGACACGGCACCATCGACGGCCATCGTGTCCGCAGGCCGTCGCCGCACCCGTGCTTCCGAGGAAGGGACCGTGCCGACGCTCGGAACCCGAGGCCCCGACACATCCGTGCACCTCAAAACTTGCCGATCCGGCATGAGGCTTTGCCCCTTCTCCTGCCGGGAGCGCAGGCTCCGGTCGACGCGGTTGCCCACCGCTCCTCTCCCCTCGTCGATCTGTTTCCAGGAGGATCACTGATGACCACGCCCGCCCCATCCGCGGGAACGGACCAGTCCCAGGCGACTGCTGATCCACGCCGTTGGACGACCCTGATCGTGTGCTCGGTGGCCACGCTGATGGTCGTACTCGACGTATCGATCGTGAACATCGCCCTGCCCCGGGCGCAGCGCGACCTGGCCATGACCGATGCCGGCCGGCAATGGATGATCACCTCGTACGCCCTTGCGTTCGGCGGTCTCTTGCTGCTGGGCGGCCGCATCGCCGACCTGGCCGGACGCAAGCGAATACTCGTCACAGGCCTACTGGGGTTCGCCGCAGCCTCCATGCTCGGCGGCCTCGCCCCCACGCCGGGCGTCCTGTTCGCCGCCCGCGCGATGCAGGGCGCCTTCGCCGCGCTCCTGGCACCTGCGGCTCTGTCCCTGATCACCGTCGCCTTCACCGACCCGAAGGAGCGGGCCAAAGCCTTCGGGATCTACGGCGCCTTCCAGGGCGGCGGTGGTGCGGTCGGGCTGCTGCTCGGCGGCGTACTGACCGAGTTCGCCGGTTGGCGCTGGTGCATGTACATCAACGTTCCCATCGCGCTCGCCATGGTGATGGCGGCCCGACCGTCCGTCCGTGAGAGCCGCGCCGAGGGCGAACGTCACCTGGACATTCCCGGGGCTGCGCTCGTGACCGGAGGGCTGGTCGCCCTCGTCTTCGGGTTCACAGAAGCAGCGCAAGGCGGTGGCTGGGCGGCGCCACCGACGCTCCTCCTGCTGGCGGCCGCTCTTGTGCTGCTGACGGCGTTCGTCATGGTGGAGCGCCGCACCGCGCTCCCGATGCTGCCGCTGCGAGTGATCTCGGAGCGCAGCCGGGCAGGAGTGTTCCTGGGCAACCTCCTCATCGGAGCCGGGATGTTCGGCATGAACCTCTTCATGACCTACTTCCTGCAGGTCAATCTCCACTACACCCCGCTGCAGGCCGGATTCGCGTTCCTGCCCTTCAGCGTCGGCATCATCGCCACCACCACCCTCAGCGCACCACTGGTCGCCCGCTGGGGCCCCAAAACGCTCATGGTCGCGGGCTCGGCCCTGGCCACGACGGGCCTGCTGTGGCTGACCCGCCTGGACGGGGCCTCCGGCTACACGGGCGAAGTCCTGCCCACGCAACTGCTGGTCAGCATCGGGGTGGGCCTGTTCTTCCTGGCCGGCCCCAACGTCGTGCTTGCTGCCGTCGACCCGCAGGACGCCGGAGTCGCCAGCGCGGCCCTGAACACCAGTCAGCAGATCGGGGCCGCGCTGGGGCCGGCCCTGCTCAACACCCTCTATCTATCGGCAGTCACCGGCCATCTCGCCTCCCGCGGTACCAGCACCACGCCCTCCGTGCGGTTGGAGAGCTATCTGTACGGCTACCGCATCGCGTTCACCGTCGCCGGAGCCCTTCTGGCCGCCGCCGTCGCCATCCTCGCCCTGTTCGTGCAACCTCCCAAGGAACTGCCCGCCGCCCAACAGGGCACAGCCCATACCTGAGGACCGCGGTCGACAACGCCGCCACCGCCTTCGCGCGCGTCGACGGGCACGCCGCCCGCGAGGGGGTGGCCGAGCGTGTCACGACGCAGCAGCACGAGCCGTCCTCCGGCTTCCCGGCGCGACGGCTCTCCGAGACCCACAACCCGGACGGGCCGACCGCCATAAGGGCCTCCGCCGGAAGCGTTCGACGGTCGGCTGGGAGCGGTGCCTGGAGGCTCCGCCCCACCCGGGGGCGCGACCGTGCCGTCGGCTCCCCGCCTCAGGCGGACGGACCCGTCCGGCGGTGGTGCTCGGTGTGCCGCTGCCGACGGCCGACGATAAACTCAGGCCGACAAGCCGCACGCTCCGGAGCAGGTACGTCGCCGGGTCCGTCTCCCCCCGCCCTTTGGCGCCGCGCACACGATTCGGGCGCTCCTGGCATCCCCGGGGTCACCGGGCCGGCGAAGTCCACGGACGGATGGCGCAACAAGGCGAGGCGGCGCTGACGCCGCGATCCCCATCGGACGGATCCACGTGAACCCACAGAATGCCGGCACCTCCCCTACGGCGACCAGTCGCTGGTTCCGGACCATCAGGCCCGCTCCGGCCCCCACGCTGCGACTCGTGTGCTTCCCGCATGCGGGAGGAACCGCCAACTTCTTCCGTCCGTGGAAGGATCTCGTACCCGAAGGCGTGGAGCTGCTCGCCGCCCAGTACCCGGCGCGCGAGAGCCGCTTCCTGGACGCTCCGGCCGAGACGATGGACGAGCTGGTCGCGGACCTCGCCGGCGCGTCCTGTGAACTTTTCGACGTCCCTGTCGCCTTCTTCGGACACAGCATGGGGGCGTCCGTCGCCTATGAGCTCGCCACTCGCCTGAGGGAGGAACACGGGCGGACCGTGACCGCACTGTTCGTGTCGGGACGCGGCGGCCCGGGGAAGGAGCGGAGGAGGCCTGGGCTGGCGGACGCCGGCGACGAGGAGCTGATCGCGGACCTGTCCGAGATGGGCGGCACACAGGCCGAGGTGTTCCGCGACCCCGCGTTGCTCGAACTCGTGCTGCCCGCGATCCGCGCGGACTACCGCCTGCTGGAACGCTACGACGCGCGCATTCCCGACGAGGACTCCCGCCTCGACGTTCCCGTGGTCGCGTACTACGGCAACGGCGAAAAGGACCTCGATCACGAATCCGTCATGGCGTGGTCGGCGATCACGAGGGCGAGTTTCGACTTCCGGTCCTTCGAAGGCGGCCATTTCTACCTCGTGGAAGAAGCCGGCAGCCTCGTGAGGGACCTCCTCGCACGGCTCCGGACAGCGAACTGATTGCTGCTGCCCCGATGTCACTTGGAACGCCTCGTCAGGACGGCGGACAGTACCGTCCCCACCTGACGCGCGCCCCCCGGCTCCGCGCGGACGCCTCCCTCGCCAGGTCACGCACGCTCATGCCCGCCGTGACGCGCATGCGCAGCGGCAGCACCTGGGCCATGCTCGCCACCGGCCCCTGCACCTGCGACCCCTTGCGCGCCGTGACGGTCAGCCCCATCACGACGTCCTGCGCCTGCGCCACCAGGTGCACGTACAGCCCGGCGGCCCCGAGGGCTCGGGGAGCGGCGAGGCCGCAGGTGCGTGCGACGGTGCCCGCCCGGTCGCCCGGCCCCGAGTGCGGTCCGCCGGGATTCAACGGACCACAGCTGCCAGTGCGTTCAGTTGCCACCCATGGCGTCGACCAGGCTCTTGGGCCGCATGTCGGCCTCTCACTGCGACCACTGCTCCGGATCGGCTTTCGCCGGACAGCCGGTGAGCGACCTGGGAGACACCGCCCGGCAGTGGCGTCGAGGATCAGGGGGGAGGAGACGTAACCTGAGTTCGTTTCAGGTGGATCCGTCGAAGAGGAAGCACCATGATCGCCTCCGTGACCCCCGCCCTTCTGGCCGAGGTCTTCGCTCCGGGGCGCATCGTGCGCGTCCCCCTCGACGTGCAGGGGGACCTGCTCGTCCACGAGGACACGGCCCACTTTCTGGCCGAAGTGGGCCTGCCCCGGGCCGACGGCGTGCTCTTCGGACTCCGGGAGGACCTGGCGGACGGACTGACCCCGTTGTTGCGTACCGGGACGTCGGCCGCCTGTTGGACTTCGAGGGCTTCACCTCCGACGTGCGCCACTGGCTGCATCTGGGCCGGGCGTTCTCGAGCGACGTGGTGCTCGACGGGAGGACGGGGTCCGTCCGCGCGATCAACCCCGACACCCGCCGGATCGAGGAGGTCCACACCGACGTCTCCGGGATGGCCTACGGCATGTACCTCCTGGAGCGCCGCCGGCCGGACTACGACCCTCCGGACGAGTTCCCGGAGATCGACGACCTGATCGCCGTCGCGGAGGAGATCAGGGCAGCGCTGTCGCGGGTCGACCCGGTTCCGTACGCGGACGGGGACGGAGTCTGGGAGACCGTCCACGACGAGGTGTCCGGAGGGATGTGGTGACGCCCGCCCGCCGGCACCACGGGTGTTCGGCGGGGCCGGGTCGCGCAGCCTGGTGCCTGCTGCCGATCCAGACGGGAGCCTCCTTCCGGACCGGCCGTCACGAGCCGGGTCGCCGCGGCGGGGCTTGTCCGTCCGCTACTGAAGGTCGGCCACGAGAAGCCGGTAGCCGACGTCCAGGACGTCGTGGTCCAGCAGGGCGGCGTGTCGCTCGTGCCACCGGCCGGACGCCAGGTCGCCGGACAGCCGGGCCAGGCCCGGGCCGAGGGCCCCCTCGCCGGTCTGGGCGAGCATCGAGATGCCCGCCCGCACTTCCGGATCGAGGTACGCCCCGGGGCGGCGCCAGAACGCGGCTCCGAATCCGTCGGTGCAGTCGTAGGGCCATCGCCGCGTCGGCCGCATCGTCGGCGATGGGGAGTGACTCGGCGCGTGCCCGCAGGACCCGCGCGGATCCCGCCGGCCGCTGGGCGATCATCACCGCACTGGGTTCCACCGCCAGTACCGTTCGCGGTGGTTCGTAGGAACCGGACCCGGCGCCGACGTTGACGACGGTGCCGGCATCGCCGAGTGCCTCGTGGATCTCGGCACCGATCCGGCGGTCGGGTCGCCGCGTGTGATGGTACGTCGCGCCGATGCGGTCATACGTCGTCACGACCGGGAGTATGCCCAGGTCTCCCGGCACCTACCGATGCTGACGCCCCGTCCGCGAGCAGGGCCGCGGATACGGACTCCCGCAACCCGCGACGTCGGCTCCGGAGGAGTGGAGGACGGCGGCGGAGCTGCCGTGTCGGCGAGGGGACCGGGGTCGCCCGCGACGTACTGTGGTGGCCTCTACGACGGAGAGTCGCCATGACCACACCACAGGACCTGCTGATCGTCGTCATGCATGTGTCGCCGAGCCCCCCGGTACCGCAGGGCGACCTGTCCCTCGCGCTCGCGGGAGCCGAACTGCTCGACCTGCTCGCCCACGGAGCGGCCACCCTGGACGGTGACCTCGTCGTTCCCGGCGATCGCTTCTCCACGGGCGAACGCCTCCTGGACCAGGCCGCCGCCGCCGTCGCACCTGCACCGTACGAGTCGGTCATGGACTGGCTGTGGCGCAGGGGCCGCGACCTGGCAGCCGCCTATCGGGAGGACCTGCGGGCGTCCGGGGGCGCCGTCATGAGGCGCCGTCACTGGTGGCCGCTGGAGGCCGGAGAGCTGGTGCTGGTCGATTCCACCGCTCGCCGGGAGGCCGTCGAACGGTGGACGTCCAAGGAGCCCGTCCTCGTCGCACTCGCCGCCGCCGCGAGGGTTCCCGCGGACCCCGGCACCGAGGAGCCCGACGTCACGGACGAGACGGTGGCGACCGTACTCGCCGAGGTGAACGCCGCCGTGGAGGAACTGGAGGCGGTACGGCAGCGCCTGACGATCGAGCAGGAGGCCTACGACAACATCTGGCGGGCCCCCTGACGCAGGCCCGCAGCGGCGCTCCACCCAGCGCCGCTATTCCCCTCGCGATTCCCGTACGGCGGATGCCCGGGCGAGGTACTTCAGGGCAGGCCAGTCCACGCGCGGCCGGGCAAGGCCACGGCGGCTCAGGTAGGTCTTCGTCGTCCGGCGGGCGGTACGCAGGAGGCGCAGTTGGTCCCGGGGGCTTCCCTCGCCGTTCGGCTGGATCACCCGCCGCGGCACCAGCAGCCAGCTGCCGTCGTCGCACCGCTGCAGTTCTCCCCGTACGAGCGCCTGGTAGAGGCCGGCGAGTCGGTCGTCGTGGTGGTGCACGAGCAGCGCGGCCGGGCCGGGGACGACCTCGCAGTCGGAGGCCGGCTCGACCAGGAACCCCTCCGGTGCCGCTTCGGTGGGCGTCCGCATGAGCAGGGGGGCACCGGAGGCGTCCCGGGCGCCGAGAACCGCGGTGGGGAAACGAGCGAGGACGTCGGCACCCGGGAGGGACGACGTCCCACGGGGCGTGTCCCGAGGTACGGCGAGTCGCGTGGCCAGGGATGGGCGGGTACGCACCTCGGTCGGGGTGATGGTGATCAGCAGGCGCAGGTAGTACCAGTCCATGAGCCAGCGGGCGGGAGGATCCACATAGCGCCGGCTGTCGGGCTGGCGGTCGAAGAGCAGTGACCAGTACGCCTCGTCGCCCGCCGGGGAGGTCACGACCTCCTCCGGGCAGGCCGCCGTGCCGGAGACGAAGATCTGGTCCTGAGCGCCCTGCTCGCTGCCGGTGGGATCGGAGAAGAGCAGGGCGACCCGTCCGTCGCGACGAACGTTCAGCGCCTTCTGGGCGAAGGCGAGCGACGTGGTGACAAGGAAGGTGCCGTCGTCGCGGCGATGGGCCACCGTCGGCCACACCATCGGCGTGCCGTCGCGGGCGAGGGTGACGAACTCGCAGGTCCGGTAGGCGTCGACGGCCTTGGCGACCACAGGGTCGAGATGCATCGGGCGGCCAATCTGGATCGGTGAGGGCGGATCGGGATACCACTGGAGGACGCGGCCGTGTGTGAACACGTCGGCCGACGTCCTTCACACGTGTGGCGAGTCGGGAAAGGTTCACTCTCGCCGCGGGCCCGGGGACACACGGGCGGCTGCTCGCGCATCCGGCGCCACGCGGTGAGCCCGTGGTCCGGACACCGTGTGTCAGCCGGAGTGCGCCTCCGCGCCGCGCAGCAGATCCGCGCCGTGGACCCAGTCGAGACCCGCCAGGTCGTGACCTGCCGGAACCACCTCGTAGGTGTGCTCCAGCCATGCCGCCAGCGGCGCCACCGGCAGCTCGAAGAGGGCCGCCATGTCCCCCGAGGTCAGCTGGAGCCATGCGGTGTCCCGCTGCTCCGGATGCGACGGCCGGATCCGGACGTCACCGAGGCCGCTCATCGAGTACAGCCCTTGCTGGAGCAGGTCCCGTCCGATACGCCACAGGACCTGGGGGCCGCCTTCGACGCCGAAGCTCACGGACACGATCCACGGCGATTGCGGGTCGAACCGGAATCGGGCCCGGATCGTCTGCCGGACGGCGACGCCCAGTACGCGCTCGATGTCCAAGGACAGCGCAGGGCAGGTGCGCGACGCGGTTCGGCGGGTCCGCATCCTCGGCTGGTTGGCGCTCATGACGATGGATCTCTCTCTCCGGCGGAGTGGGCACCCCTCACTCTGGTCATCGGGGCTCCGCCGCGCATAGGTAACTTGACCGTCCTGACCGACGTGATTCCGCGGATCGGGGGTGGTGAACGGGCACCGTCGTTCCACGGGGGCCCCGACCGGTCCGGGGCGGTGCGCGATCCGTCAGGGCCGCACGTTGTGGTTGACCCGGAACACGTTGTCCGGGTCCATCCGCCGCTTCACCGCCGCCAGCCGTGCGTAGCGCTCGTCGCCGAACAACCGCCGCATCTGAGCCTCGGTGGAGGCGGCCGACGGCGATAGGAAGTTGAGGATGTTGCGGTGGTCCGCCCATGGCGACATGCCGTCGGCGTACGTGGCCAGGTAGTCCGTCACCGGTGCGGCCTCGGCCGCCGGTGCGACGCCGACGGCGAACGTGACGAAGGGCAGCCCGCGGGAGGGCACCGCGTTGGGCACCTGCGGTTCCCGGTCCAGGGCGCCGCCCAGGGCCCGGATCTCCACCATGGTGAGCGGGCAGCCGGAGTCCGCGCCGGTGAGTTCGGTGAACCTGGCGGTGGCGGCGGCGGAGAGCTCGCGCAGGCCGACACTCGTCTCCGATACGTGCGCCGGGCGCACGGGATCCTGGTGGATCACACCCGCCTGCTCGAAGGGGCGCTCCGCGACGGTGTCCAGGAGGGGGACGGCGGCTGCGCGCAGCGGCGCGACATGACGCTCGCCGCGGGCGCCCGGACCGAGGTGGCCGACCCGGACGTGCAGGACGAAAGCGCCCCGCAGCACGTCGGGGAGGCCCGGGGTGTCCGGCAGGCGCTGCACCGCCACCGACGACGTCGTGTCCTCGTCCGCGGTCTCCAGCCAGGCACGCCACACGGAGAGCACCTGTGCGGTGTCCTCACCGCGGAACCACAGCCCGCCGCCGTAGAAGCGGGTGACCGGGAAGACCGCGAACTCCATGGCGACGACGATGCCGAAGTTGCCCTTGCAGCCGAGCAGCGCCCAGAAGAGCTCCGGATCGCTGCGCGGTGTGACCCGCAGCAGCCGTCCGTCAGCGGTGACGACGTCCATGCGGCGGACCTGGTCGGCCGCGTAGCCGTGCCGGCGGCTCAGCAGCGGTCCGATGCCCCCGCCCAGCGTGTACCCGACGACACCGACGTTCGGTGCCGAGCCGCTGAGCGGTGCGAGCCCGTGCTTGACGGTCGCCTCGACGACCTGACGCCACCTGGCGCCCGCGCCGACGGTCACCGTTCGGGCACCGGGTTCGACACGTATGTCATGCATCCGGCCGGTGGTGATCAGCAGCCAGTCGCCTGCGTCCGGCAGCACTGCCTGGTGCCCGGCGTTGCGCACCGCGACCGGCATCCCGTGTATCCGGGCGTACCGCACGGCGGCCACCACGTCCGCGGTGTGGGCGGCTCCCACGACGACCGTCGGGCGCACCGCGCGCAGGATGTTGTGTCCGGCGCATTCCGCGACGTATCCGGGATCGCCGGACACCAGGACCGGGCCCGAGACGGCCTCTCGGAGCGCGTCGAGGTGGCGGATACCGGTGGACCGGGCGGGCCTGTCGTGCGAGGTACTCATGTCCGGTACACGCGACGGCGGTGGAGGGGAGTTCACCGAGGCACACCTGTGAGTGGCACTTCTCACATGAACCGTGCTGCTCGCACACACGTCGACTCACACGGGGGAACACGTCACCACTGCCGCGACCCGGCCGAGGTGTGCCACCTGGGCGGAGTGCGAGGAAGAGACCGGTCCACCGATGAACGACGACACAACCGCCCGCCCACCCGCTGTGGCAACCGCCCGGCGCGTCGATCACCCCGCGTGCGCCGGGGTTCACGCGTTCGCGCAGACGACCACCGGCGCCGAGGCCGGAGAACAGGCTGCCCGAGTCATGAACACGCCGATGCACGGTCCCTATCTGAAGGTCCTCGGACCGGACGCACCTCTCGCGAAGGTGTTCGCGTTCTTCGAGTCCGACGGGCACTCCGACCCCGCGGTGGCCTGGGAGGACTTCACCCGCACCTGGAACTGGGCCGCGCCGCTCGCCACCGCCCTGCCCCGCGCGGGGTCCCCGGTGTCCCCGGAGCCGTCGGCCCGTCCGGCTCCCGGCGGCTTCGCGCTGTCGGGACGGTGGTCCCCACCCTCCGCGAGCACCGGATCGTGGCTGGCCCTGCCGCTGGGCGCCGCCCCCGGCGAGTGCCCGGATCTCTTCGTGGTGCCCTCGAAGGCGGTCCCCGGCGTCGGCCGGGCTGCCCCGGCCGCAGGTGACGGAGCCGGTCCGGTGTTCCGGATCGAGGACCTGTACGTGCCGGCGGGCCTCGTGACGTACACGACGGGTACGCCGTTGCGGGACGGGGACGCGGCGTTCGCGTGGACGGCCGTCACCGGCCTGGCGCTGGGAGCGGCCCGCCGTACGGTCGAGCTCCTGGCCGGACGGTGTGCGGGTGCCGGCTTCACAGCGCCGGCCGGATTCGCCACCGCGGCGGCAGAACTCGCCGCGGTCCTGCGCGACGAGCGGCGGAACCTCGCGGTCACCCTGCACGGCGCGCCGTCCGTACGCGCGGGCCGGGCGCCGTCCCTGCAGGAGCGGCTCGTGGCGGACGTCGCACGGGCGGGTGCCGCCGTCCTCCACGTGATCACCGCGGCCTACGGGCACGTGCTGACGTCGGAGCAGGCCGATCGGCATCCCGTGGTGCGCGTCGTCGAGGAGGCGTCTCCGATCCTCCAGCAGGTGCGCCACGTGACGGGGATCCTGCCGGGCGACACCTTGGCACCATGTGCGACGCAGCGGTTCATGTGAACGCGGGAAGGTGTGCGGCTCGTTCCCCTGGTGTCAGGGTGTGTCCCGCGCGTCCCGCATGTCCGGTACGAACATGCCACGGGGGCGCTTTCGCATGTGTGTAGTGAGGTTGTGATCTGCGTGGCGAGTGTGAACTTTCGGCCCGAGGACCTGGCGGAGCTGCGGGGGTCCGTGCGGGGTCCCGTCCTGGAGGCCGGGGAGGCGGGATACGACGACGAATGCGCCACGTACAACCTGACCTGTGCCCTCCGTCCGGCCGTGGTGGTCGGTGCGACGGACGCGTCCGACGTGCGCGCGGCGGTCCGTTTCGCCGGCCGCCACGGGATGCCCGTCGCGGTGAAGTCCACGGCCCACCAGGTGGTCGCGTCCGCGGAGGGCGGTCTGCTGATCACGACGCGGCGGATGAAGGGCATCGCCCTCGACGCCCGGGAGCACGTCCTGCGGGTCGAGGCGGGTGTGCGGTGGAGCGACGTGCTGCCGCACACCGCGGAGTACGGCCTGGCCCCGATCGTGGGCTCGGCGCCGGAGGTCGGTGTCGTCGGCTACACCCTCGGAGGCGGCCAGAGCCCGCTGCTCGGGCGGAGCCTGGGCTACGCGGCCGACCATGTGCGGCGGTTCGACATGGTCACGGCCGACGGCGAACTGCGCGAAGTGACCCCGCACAGCGAACCCGACCTGTTCTGGGCGGTGCTGGGCGGCAAGGGCAACTTCGGTGTGGTGACGTCGATCGAGTTCGAGGTGTTCCCGGTCTCCCGCTTCTACGGCGGCTGCGTCTACTTCCCCGGCGAGCACCTGGCCCGGATACTCGAGGCCTGGCGCACCTGGCTCCCCACGGTCGGCGAGGACATGACCTCGTCCGTCGCCATCCAGCGGCTGCCCGACATCCCGGTGCTGCCCGAGCCGCTGCGCGGCGCCTTCGTCGTCGCCCTGCGCATCGGCTACCTGGGTTCGGCCGCCGACGGGGCGGAACTGATCGCGCAGCTCCGTGAGTCCGCCCCGGCGCTGATGGACCTGGTGGGGGAGAAGCCCTTCACCGCGATCGCGGAGATCCACATGGATCCGGTGGACCCGATGCCGTACTTCGACCGCAGTGCCTGCCTGGAGGAGTTCTCGGCGAGCACGGCGAGGGCGCTGGTCGAGCTCACCGGCCCGGAGTCGGGGTGCACCCTGGCGAACGTCGAGATACGGGCCCTCGGCGGCGCCTTCGACCGGGAACCGGCGAACCCCAACTCGGTGCCCAGCCGCGGTCTCCCGTACGTCGTGTTCGGCTTCGCGGTGGGCGCTCCCGGCCACGGGGAGACGCTGCGGGCCGACCTCGCGAAGGTCGTCGACGGACTCGCGCCGTGGACGGCGGGACGCAACATGGTGAACTTCCTCTCCCCGGACGAGGCCGGCGACGCCGAGGGCGTACGCGAGGTGTACGGGCCGGAGCGGTTCGAGCGACTTGCAGCCGTGAAGAAGCAGTACGACCCGACCAACGTCTTCCGCTTCAACCACAACGTCCTGCCCGCCTGACGCCGCCGCGCCACAAACGTCCCGTCACCACGCCTGCCGGCGGTGACGGGACTTTCGTGGCGCCGATGGCATGGGGGCGTCTCCCCTTGCCGCACGTCATCGGGTGAACGTATCCGCCCCGCGCCACACATGTTTCTCCCGCACCTGGGGGACGGGGAGGTTACCGTGTTCGGGGATCGGCCCCGGCCGAACCCGCCGGCGCGCCGGTGAACCTTGCCCACCGACCCGCCCGCCCCCGTCCAGAGGCAGGCGACCGCCACCTGCCCCGCTGCCGTCGAAAGGCCGAGCCCGTGTCCTCTCAGCCGACCACTCCTGGATCCCTGACCCAGCGGGTCGAGCAACTCCTGCGCGTCGACGGCCCGCTGCCGATCGTGGCCGTCGGCGACCCGGTGCTGCGCACCCCCGCCGTGCCGTACGAGGGCCAGCTCGACACCGCGCTGCTCGGCCGGTTCGTCACCGCGCTGCGCGAGACGATGCTCGCCGCTCCGGGTGTGGGACTGGCCGCACCCCAGGTCGGCGTCCCGCTGCGCATCGCGGTGGTGGAGGACCGGGCCTCCGGGCCGCACGAGGCTCTCGAGGCCCGGGGGAGGACCCCGCTCCCCTTCCGGGTGCTGGTCAACCCCTCCTACCAGGCGGAGGGCGACGCCATGGCCGCGTTCTTCGAGGGCTGTCTGAGCGTGCCGGGCTACCAGGCGGTGACGGCCCGCCACGCGCGGGTGCGGCTGCGCGGGTCGGACGAGCAGGGCCGGGCGATCGACGAGGTGCTCACCGGCTGGCCCGCGCGCATCGTGCAGCACGAGACCGACCACCTGAACGGCACGCTCTACCTGGACGTGGCCGAGCCGCGGTCGCTGTCCACCAACGAGGCGGTGGCGGAGCGCTGGTCGCAGCCCACCGCCGCCACGGCCGCGGCGGCCCTGGGGTTCCAGCTGCCCTGACGGCCCGTCGGGGCTTCTTCCGCGGTTGCCGGACTACTTTGTCCCGGCGGCCTTCGGCAAGGTGTACATGACGGAACGCTCCTGCTTGTGGCGCTGGACACGTCCCTTGGCGACCAACGACTCCAGGGTGTTCCGCACCACCTGGGGGGTGGGGCTGCGGTCCGGGTACTTCGTCATCAGCTCGTCGCGCAGTTCCTTCGCCGGGCGCGGTTCGTCGTGGCCGCCGAGCAGGTCCGCCAGCAGGTCCCCGAGCAGCGGCCGGTGCGACGTCCCCTCGGCGCCGGTCTCGGCCGCCGTGCCTGCGGGAGCGACTCCGACCGCCGCAGACCGCTTGGAACCGCCCTTGGCGGAGCCCCGCTTCCTCTTCGCGACGGCCGGCTCGTCCTGCAGTTGCTCGGGCAGACGCGATGCGTCCGCGAAGCCCTCGTAGCGCTCGGCGAGGCTCAGGATGTCCATCAGGAGGGACTCCTCCTGCTTCAACACCGCGATCCTGTCCGACAGCTCCCGCTGCCGTCGCCGGTTCTCCTCCAGATCCGATGCGGCCTGTTCCACGTACCGCGACCGGAGCGTGGCGGCTGACTGGCTCGTCACAACCGTTCACTCCTCGATATGGATGATGTTGCGCATGGTACCCACGCCGGGGGTCTCCCGCGGAAACGTGTCGACGTGCGGTGCTTCGCCGGGTATGTGCACTCATCACGATAGGCGCCGACGTGCCGGGTGCGCGGAGGCCCCCTGTGAAGATACCGCCCGGTAAGTTTGTCACCGTATCGTGTGCGACCCCCTCCGGGGTTGCCGGGGAGTCGTGTCAGGCGGGACACATGCGC
Source organism: Streptomyces sp. NPDC008238 (assembly GCF_042956445.1). NCBI lineage: Bacteria > Bacillati > Actinomycetota > Actinomycetes > Kitasatosporales > Streptomycetaceae > Streptomyces > Streptomyces sp. NPDC008238. The sequence continues at coordinate 169,373 of NZ_JBIBGK010000013.1, forward strand.
GCTGCCAGGCCCGCGCCGGTGCCCTGGGGCGGTGACCGTACGCGGCCGCCCGGTGACCTGCGGTCCGACCGAGGAGGCAGGTGATCGCCTGCCTCCTACAATGGCGGGGCAACGTAGGAGGAAGGCACATGGCACGGTTCGCACACACGCGGACGGCGCACCTGTCACGCCGTGAGCCCGCACGGTCGCCGTGCGGGCGCCCGTCGCCGGGCGCGGCGCGCGAGAACGCCGGGGTGCCGGAACGCTCGGGGCGGCACCGGCGAGAGGCGGTGGCCGGTGGCCTCCGGTGACGCGCGGCAGTTCGCCTCCGGCGGCCTCCTCGTCGGGCGCGAGCGCGACCTCGGCCGTGTCCTCGGGATGTTCACGGAGCACGCGGACGGTGTCCTGCTGCTGTCCGGAGAGCCCGGCGTCGGCAAGTCGGCGCTGCTGGATGCCGTGGCCGAGGCGGCCACCGGCAGGGGGAGCCGCGTCCTGCGCGCAGCCGGCGTCGAGTTCGAGGCCGACGTCGCCTACTCGGCGCTGAACCAGATCCTCCTGCCGCTGCACGGCCTCCTGGACCGGCTTCCCGCGCCCGGCCGGAACGCCATCGAGATCGCCCTGGGACTCGGCGCCGGCCCGCTCCCCGAGCGCCTGGTGGTCTGCAACGCCGCGCTGGCCCTCCTGCGCTCGGCGGCGGAGGACGCTCCCGTCCTGCTGGTCGTGGACGACCTGCCCTGGGTGGACCGCGCCAGCGCCGCCGTCTTCGGCTTCCTCGCCCGGCGGCTGCCCGGCACGGGCATCGGCTTCCTCGCGGCCTCCCGTACCGGCGTGAACAGCTTCTTCGACGGCAGCGGGCTTCCCGCCCACCAACTGCCGGCCCTCGACGCGGACGCCGCCGCCCGCCTGGTCGACCTGCGCTTCCCCGACCTGGCGCACCCGGTGCGCCGGCGGGTGCTGGACACCGCGCAAGGCAACCCGCTGGCCCTGCTCGAGCTCCCGGACGCGTTGCGTGCCGGCCAGCGCCGGGCCCGAGAGGCGCTGCCGGCCGTCCTGCCGCTGGGCGAGCGCCTGCAGTCCGTGTTCGCCTCCCGGGTCCGCTGCCTGCCCGCCGCGACCCTCACCCTCCTGCTGCTCGCCACCCTGGACGGCACCGGCGACCTCGGGGTGCTGTCCGCCGCCGCGCAGGTCACCGACGGCGACGCGGACCTGCGCGACCTGGACCCCGCCGAGCTGGACGGGCTGGTGCGGGTGGCGGAGTCACCGCGCCGCCTGGTGTTCCGGCACCCCCTGGTGATGTCGGCCGTGGTCGAGGCCGCCACCAGCAGCGCACGGCGCGCGGCACACCGGGCGCTGGCGGAGGTACTGGCCGGCAAGCCGGAACGGCGGGCCTGGCACCTGGGGGAGGCCACCCTCCAGCCCGACGAGGAGGTCGCCCTCCTGCTGGAGCGCACCGCGCGGCGCATCCTGGACCGCGGCGACGCCGTGGCCGCGATCGCCGCGCTCACCCGGGCCGCGGACCTCAGCCCGCTGGACACCGACCGCGCGCGCCGGCTGTCGGAAGCCGCCTACGTGGGCGCCGAGGCGATCGGCGCGCTGCGCAGCGCGTCAGAACTGCTGGAGGACGCGTCGCGGGCCGATCCCGCGCACGCCGCGTCGCTCCGCTCGGCGACCGCCGCCGTACAGCTCGTACTGAACGGCGACGGAGACCTCACGACGGCGCACCGCCTGCTGGTCGGCGCCATCGAGGAGGGTGGTCACGGCTACGACGCCGAGGACCCGGCGCTCATCGATGCCCTGCACTTCCTGCTGCTGCTGTGCAACTACGGGGCGCGCGAGGAGCTGTGGACGCCGTACTACGCGGCCGTCGCGCGGCTGCGGCCGGAGCCGCCGAAGCTGCTGCTGGTCGCCGCCAAGACCTGGGGCGACCCGGCCCACACCGATCCGACGACGCTGCGGGAGCTGGACGAGATCATCGAGAGCACGACGAAGGAGACGGATCCCGCCCGGATCGTCCGGGTGGGAACGTCCGCGTTGTACCCGGACCGGCTGGCCGAGATGCGCGAGGCGGCGTGGCGGCTGGTGCGGCAGGGGCGGGACGGGGGCCCGGTGCGCCGGCACATCGGCGCGCTGCTGCACCTGTGCCTGGACGGCTACCACCGCGGCACGTGGGCCGAGGTGGTGGACCTGTCCCAGGAGGGGCTGGCGCTGTGCCGGAGGTCCGGGTACTCGGTCTGCACGTGGTTCTTCCAGTACACCGAGGGCTTGGTGGCGGCGTCCCGGGGCGACGCGGGGACCGCGCATGCCCTCGCCGAGGCGATGACGAACTGGGCGGCGCCGCGCGGCATCCGCGAGGCCGTGCACTGCGCCCAGCACGTGCACGCCCTGGCGGACATCGCCGAAGGCGACTTCGACGCCGCGTTCGGCCGGATCAGCGCCATCAGCCCGGCCGGCAGCTTCCCTCCCTACGTGGCGCACACGGCCTGGGTGTTCTTCGAGCTGGTGGAGGCGGCCGTACGCACCGACCGGAGGGAGCAGGCGCTCGAACACGTACGCGCCCTGCGTCGGACCAACGTCGCCGGGCTCTCACCGCGGCTCGCCCTGCTCGCCGCCGGGGCCGAAGCCCTTGTCGAGGAGGACGACGCCGAGGCGGCACGGCTGTTCTCCGAGGCGCTGGCCGTCGCGGACGGGGACCGGTGGCCGTTCGCCGTGGCCCGGGTGCGGCTGTCCCAGGGCGAACGGCTGCGCAGGTCCCGGGCCCTGTCCGAGTCCAAGGCCCCTCTGACGGCCGCACTGAAGACCTTTCGGCGACTGGAGTCGGCGGCCTGGGCCGAGCGGGCCCGCAAGGAGCTTCGCGCGGCCGGACAGGTGGTGGACGAGCCCGGCACCGGCGCCGTGGCCGCCCTCACCCCGCAGGAACGGGAGATCGCGGAGCTGGCCGCCGGCGGGCTGACGAACAAGCAGATCGCCGAGCGGCTGTTCATCTCGCACCGGACCGTCGGCGCCCACCTCTACCAGATCTACCCGAAGCTGGGCATCGGCTCCCGGACGGCCCTGCGCGACGCCCTCCACCCACCGGATGCGGACTGACGACCGCCGCTGCGCCGTACGACCCCGGGCGGGACGGTTGCGCGCGCGGTGCGGCCGGAGGACGCCGCACTCACATGTGTCACCCAGACACCCGCAAAGCACCCTTGTCAACACGTGTGCAACACTCTCTCTGACACACACATATGCACCTCGCCGGCAGCGCACGTGTGGGGGTGGTGACACCCTGCCTCCGGTCGCCGTACGACAGAGATGGTTCAAGAACGCTATGGCTGCACCCCTCACGACCACGTCCCGGACCGATCTGCTCGGCGCGATCATGAGAGAGCACCGGGACGGCCTCGTCTCGTACGCCGAGAAGATGCTGGGTGACCATGGACTGGCCGAGGACATCGTCCAGGAGGCCAGCGTGCGGGCCTGGCGGAACATCGACCGCCTGCTCGGCATGGACGGCTCCGTCCGGGGCTGGCTCTTCACCGTGACCCGGCATCTGGTCATCGACTGGGTGCGCAAGCCGCACGCGCGCAGGGAGGCCGTCGGGATCACCTTCAGCGACCCGGCGACGGGCACCGACCACACCGACGCGATCCACGACGCCCAGGTGGCCAAGCCGCTGCTGCGCAGGCTGTCTCCCGAGCACCGAGCCGTGCTGGTGCACCTGTACCTGTACGACCGCAGCGTCCAGGAGACCGCGGGCATCCTCGGAGTACCGGCCGGCACGGTGAAGAGCCGCCAGCACAACGCCCTGCGCAAGTTGCGCGCGGTCGCCCGGCCCGAGGTGCGGTGACCGTTCGCGATCTCCGTACGGCCGGGCGGCAGCTCCGCGCCGGCATCTCCGACGGAGATGCCGGCGCGGAACCGGTTGGGCCTCTGCGGAAGGTCCGCTGAGGGTCCTGTCAACGCTTGACGTCGTAGACGCGGTTGGTGAGGGTTTCGACGGCGAGTGCCCAACTGCTGAGACCCACCTCGGCGGCGATGTCCTTCAGGGCGTCCTGGCCCGGGTGATTGCCGAGCGCGTGGGGACCGCCCTGCGCCATGGCTGCCGGCAGACAGAGAACCGCGGAGGTGGAGGCGAAGGACCTGCCGATCGGGTGGATGTTCTCCCCGGGCTCGGCCGATACGTTCGGCTCGACGACCAGACAGCTCCCGTCGTCGGCGAGGGCCGCCTCGGCGCGCCGGAGTGCCGCACCGGGATCGCCGAGGTCATGGAGGCAGTCGAAGAACGTGACGAGGTCGTAGTCGCCGCCGGGGAAGTCGTGCGCGGCGGCGACGTCGAACGTCACGCGATCGCCGAGGCCTGCCTCCTCGGCCAGCTCCCGGGCTGCTTCGATGGAGGGCGCATGGGTGTCGAAGCCATGGAAGCGCGACTGCGGGAACGCCTTGGCCATGAGTACGGTCGAGTGGCCGAAGCCGCACCCCACATCGGCGACCGACGCGCCCCGCCGAAGCTTGGTTTCGACGCCGTCCATGGCCGGCAGCCACTCCTGGACGAGAGCCGATTCGTATCCGGGCTTGAAGAAAGCAGCGACGCCCTCCGAGAGTTCCGGTCCGTAATCCTGCCAACTCACACCGCCACCGTTCCGGTAAGCGCTCGCAATCGCCTCTTCGGCGCCGTAGAGGGCTTTCAGCATGGTGAATCCGCCGCCGACATAGGTCGGCACAGAGGAATCGGCCAGCACGGCCGCATGCTCGTCCGGCAGAAGATAGGTGTCCGTCTCGGGGTCGTGCAGCACGTAGGCACCGGCGACCTGCGCGGCCAGCCACTCCCGGACGTATCGCTCGACGAGTCCCGCCCTCTGGGCCACTTCCCCCGAGGTGAGGGCCCCTGCCCCCGACATCGCCTGGTACAGGCCGAGGCGGACACCCAGCGACGTCGACAGCCCGGCGAACGCCGCCGCGTTGTCGGCGACCACCCGCTCGAGGAATTCCATGACGCGATTCTCATCCGACATGTGCGACCTGCCTTTCCCTAGTGATCTGACTCTTCTGTAACGAAGGAAGGAGGGCGATCGGTTCACTCGGCTTTTGAGGGCTGCGGCGGCCTGTGTGAGCGGATTACGAATTTGCGGTGGCACTGTGCGTGCATGCTGCACCGTGTTGCGGAAAGCGGCGATCGGGCAGACCGCAGAAGGTGGGTCCAGGTGCGCGCTTCTATCGCCGTCCGCCGAGGGGCGGCGCTTGGACCGCACTTGACATGCACTGCCTATCTTGACATGCAGCTGCTCGGCTGCATATGGAGGCTCGGGGATGGACGAGGTGTTCAAGGCGCTGGCGGACGCGAGCCGGCGCCGGTTGCTGGACAGCCTCAACAATCGCAACGGACAGACCCTGTCGGAGATGTGCGTGGGTCTGTCCATGGCCCGGCAGTCGGTCAGCAAGCACCTGGCCGTCCTGGAGGGTGCCCATCTGGTCACCACGGTCAGGAGCGGCCGGGAGAAGTTGCACTACCTCAACGCCGAGCCGATCAACGCCATCGCGGACCGGTGGATCAGCCGCTACGACCGTGCGCGTGTGCACGCGCTCGCCGACCTGAAACAAGCACTGGAGACACCACCCATGGGTGACACCGAATTCCTCTACACCACCTACATCAAGACGACGCCGGACAAGCTCTGGCGGGGTCTGACCGATCCCGCTTTCACACGTCGCTATTGGGGCGTGGAGATCGTCAGCGACTGGAAGGCCGGCTCGCCCATGACCTGGGTCGGTCAGGGGCCGGCGGACGCGGACCCCGAGCAGGTCGTCCTGGAATCGGATCCCTACCGGCGGCTCTCCTACACCTGGCACACCTTCACCTCCGACTGGGCCCGGGCGGCCGGCGTGGAGGACGAGACCTTGGCCAGGATCACCGCGGAACCGAGGTCCCGCGTCACCTTCGACATCGAGCCCCTCGGCGCGATGGTCGAACTCACCGTGCGCCACGACGGTTTCGAACCCGGCAGCACCGTGCTGCAGATGCTGCAGAGCGGGTGGCCGGCCGTCATCTCCAGCCTCAAGAGCCTGCTCGAGACCGGAAGCGAACTTCCCGGGCCGGCCCCCGCGGAGCCGGAGCAGGAGCCGGAGCACGAGGACACGGACGCGGCGAGCTGACGTCCACCCCGCCGCGGCGCGCCCCGGACCGACTTACGTCGCGGGCCAGGTGCCCAGAGCGCGGGCCAGCCGGTCGCTCTGCTCCCGGGTGATGCCCTGGGCGATGCGGATGCCGCACCGCGGGCTCATGGGCTCGTCGCACTGCAGGATTCCCCGGAAGGGCTCCTGGCTGCCCGAGAGCGGGGACGGGGCGAGGGGCGTCCACTCGACCGGCTCCCACAAGGGGTGGTCGGTGAGGAGGGATTCGGCGAGTCCCCGGCTCGGGAGGATGCCCACGTGGCTCAGCGCCTTGCCGACGTGGTCCGCGGCGTCCTCGGGTGTGTCCTGGTCGCCGAGTGCGGGGAGCAGGAGGAGCAGGCGGGCGTGCTCGTCGTGGATCCCGGGGGCGTCGTGGTCGGGCCTACGGGCGATGTGGTGGAGTTCCCGCCAGGAGAGCCCCGGGCCGGCGTGGTGGCCGCCGACGGAGGCCAAGTGGCCGCGCCGTCCCCATGCGGGATGGGTGATGAAGTACTCCGTTCCCGGGTCGTCGGGGATGTTGACGCCCAGGACCGTCGCCGTGTGGCCGCCGGTGAAGGGGATCCGGAAGACGGGCCAGCGATCCTCGTCGTTCAGGGCGTCGTAGGCCGCGTCGGCATCGGCCCCGTCGACGTTGAAGTACGACAGCTCCGGGTCGTAGTCCTCGGTCTGACTCAGCCACAGGAGGTAGGCCGCCCAGAAGCCGGGCAGCGCCAGCAGTTCCTCCCCGGCGACGACGGGGGCCTTCTCGAATCCATCTATCAGCACCGGACCAGGTTCTCATCCGCCGTGCCGCACCGACGGACCGTGGGGCGACACAGCCGTGAACGGACGGGGGCGGGGGAGAGGCCGGCGGGCGCCGATGTCCCGTGGCCGTCACAGAAGGGCAACCACCTGTCGCCGAGGACGGGGATGCCGGTCAGCAGGGACGCATCATGGTGCCGGTGGGGAACGACAAGGGGGGCGGGGAGCAGTGGAGTTCACGGTCGAGCGAACGCTGAGAAGACGCGGGAGGCTGTGGGTCGGCTGGGGCATCGCCCTGGCGACGGGCGCGCTCGTGTGGCTGTTCGCCTCCCGCAGCGCCGACCCCGGTCAGGCGCTCCTGGGAGTCCTTTCGGTACCGGTCACCGGGTACGGGTGGATGCAACTGCGCCGGGTGCGACGGCCGTTCCGGCTGCGCATCGACGCCCACGGGCTCACGTTGCACGACGCCGCGCTGTCCTGGGAGCAGGTCCACGCGGTCTCCCTGTGGCACGAGAAGGCGGCCGACAGCGACACCACGCCGCCCCCGCCGCGCCTGCTGCTGTGGACGGTGCCGGGGGTCACGCTGCCGCGCGTACAGGACCGGAGCCTGGACGCCTGGAACCGCTACACCCTGGTGAACTGCGCGGACCTGGACCAGCATGTCGGGCAGCTCACCGCTGCCCTCGCCGAACACGCCGGCGACCGCTTCGAGACGGCACCGCGCGCGGTACGACCGCCGATCCCGGTGACCGTCTCCGGACCCGAACTGAGCGTCCCCGGCGGGGAGCGGAGGTTCACGGCCGACCTGGGCGACGGCCGGCGGACGCGTGTCCGGACGGCGTGGGCGCTGGCGTTCAGCGCGCTGTTCGTGTCGGTCTACCTGTACGTGATCCTCAACCACGACCGGATCGACGGCGACTCGGGAATCGGGATCCCCATCACGGTGTCGATGCTCGGCACGCTCGTCTGCTGGATCCAGGTGCGCTTCGCGTACGTCCGCTGGCGCAAGCCGATGGAACTGCGGATAGGTGCCACCGGCATCGGAATGCGCGAGGTGGCAGGCGAGGAGCGGTTCTTCCGGTGGACCCAGATCGCCACCGTCACGGTCGGCCGGCGGCCGTACGGCGCCGACTCCCACCCCGCGCTGACGGTGTGGGTGCTGCCGGGCGCGCATGCCTCCGCTCACCCCGAGCACTTGATCGACGGTCACCGGGCCTACGTCCTGGACCGGATCGACCGCCTGCCGGGTGGCGCGGAGGCGGTCGTACCCGTGCTGCGGGCGTACGCGGGGGAGCGGTACACCGAGACGGCCTGATCGCCCGGCGGGACCGAAGAAGTCGTCGCCGCGCTGAAGGACACCGTCCCGGCGATCAGCCCTGGGACTCCTTCCGTGCGAGGTCGGTGACGTAGGCCGCCAGGTTGCCCAGGGTCTGTCGACCGCCCTCGATCGCGTGGTACTTCTCGACCGCCTCGTCGCGCAGTTCCCTGGTGGGGAACACCGTGCGCATCACGATCCGGGTCGCCGCGCCGTCCGGTGCGAAGGTCAGGAACGACTCGAAGGCGTTCGGGTCGTCGCGGTACTCACCGTGCAGCAGCGCGATCCGCTCGGGCGGGGTGATCCGCTGCCAGCGGATCCACTCGGGGTAGTCGGTCCCGTCCGGCCCGTGCAGGGTGAAGTCCCACTTCCCGCCCTCACGGAACTCGAAGGACCGCGTGGTGGTGGAGAACCCTTCCGGACCCCACCAGCGAGACAGGTGCCGGACGTCGGTGAACGCCTCGAACACCGGCTCCCGCGGGGCGTCGATGACCCGCGAGATGACGATCTCCCGGTCGGCCGTCTCCTGCTCCGCGGGCGTTTCCTGTCCTGACGCTGCCATCGGTCATTCCTCCTGCTGTGTCTGCTTGAGGTCCTGCACGTAGGTGTCCAGCCGGTCGAAACTCTCGTTCCAGAACCGCTCGAATCCGCCGACCCACTCACGGACCGGGCGCAGCCCGTCCGCGTCCAGGCCGTACAGGCGCTGCTTGCCCGCCTCGCGGACCCGCACCAGCCCCACCTCGCGGAGCACCCGCAGGTGCTTGGACGCCTGCGGCTGGCTCATGCCCAGTTCCCGGGCCAGCTCGGTCACCGGCCGCTCACCCGTCCGCAGCAGCGCCAGGATGTCCCGGCGCTGCGGCTCGGCGATCGCGTTGAACGCGTCCGACGTCGTCGCAGCTCGTGCCATGACCGCCATCGTATGCCTATATCGGCATGCGTCAAGGCCGGGAGTACGGGTGATGTTCCGGGCTGCCCGAAGATCGAACGGCGCTTTCGGGGGATGCCTCAGGACATGAGGAAATGCTCGGGTCGCGGCGGTCTCTCACGGCGCGGGCTGCTCGGTGCCCTCGCGGCCCTCGCCCCCGTCGCTGCCGCCCCGGTCGTGTCGGTGCCCGGCACGGCCGCCGCGGCAGCGGAGCCGTACGCGGGTCTGGGGGAGGAGGCGGTGGCCGCGTTCCGCGGTGCCTGGGACGCGTACCGGCGGCTGGCCTGGGGCCGGGACGAGCTGCGGCCGCTCAGTGGCCGCGGCGCGGACTTCTTCGCCCCGGGTCACACCTTCGGCCTGACGATCGTGGAGGCCCTCGACACGCTGTACCTGATGGAGCTGGACGAGGAGCTGGCCACGGCCGTGCGGTGGGTGAAGGACGAGCTCACGCTCGACCAGGACGTCTCCGTCCAGGTCTTCGAGACGGTCATCCGGATGGTCGGCGGGCTGCTGTCGGGGCACCTCGCGACCGGGGACCCCGCGCTGCTCGACCTCGCCCGTGACCTCGCGGACCGGCTGATGCCGGCCTTCTCCCGATCGCCGACGGGCGCGCCCTACCGGTACGTCAACCTCGCCACGGGTGCGGTGAGCGGCCGGGTGAACTTCGTCGCCGAGATTGGCAGCTGCGTCACCGAGTTCGGCGAGCTGTCCCGGCTCACCGGCGACCGCTCCTACTACGAGGCGGCCAAGGAGGCGCTGCGGGCCGTCTGCGAACGCCGCTCACGGCTGGACCTGGTGGGCACCGCCCTCGACGTCGAGACCGGCGTGTGGACCGGGACGACCGCCACCCTCAATCCGCCGGTCGACTCCTTCTTCGAGTACCTGTGGCACGGCTGGAAGCTGTACGGCGACCAGGAACTGCACCACTGGTACACGAAGCTCACCGCCGGGGTCTTCAGGTACCTCGCCGACCGGGGGACAGGGCGGCTGTGGTTCCGGCAGGCGGAGATGAACACAGGCCGCGCCACCGGCAGGCTCGAGTCCGAGCTGACCGCCTTCTACGCCGGACTGCTGGCCCGCAGCGGCCGTGTCGCCGACGGCGAGAGCTACCACGACAGCTGGACGGCCGTCCTCGACACCTACCGCCTGCCGCCGGACCTCGTCGCCTACCGGACGCTGCGCGCGACCGACCCGTCCTATCCGCTGCGCCCCGAGTACGCCGACGCCTGTCTGTCGTTGTGGCTGATCACCGGGAAGGAGCTGTACCGCGCACGCGCCCGCGAGATGTTCCGCCGTCAGGAGCGGTATTGCAAGGTCGCCAACGGGTACACGGTCGTCCGCGACGTGACGGCGAACCCGGTGAAGCTGGGGGACCTCACTCCGGCGTACTGGTTCAGCGAGAACGCCAAGTACTACTACCTGCTGTTCGCTGAGGCGCGGCGCTTCGACTACGGCTCCGCCTATCTGACGACGGAGGGCAATGTGCTGCGCGGGCTGCTGGACCCCGCTCCCGCGCCGGGCAACGGGGGCGCCGTCGGGAAGTGACCTTGCCGTCGAGTGGCCGGGAAGGCAGTGGCAGGGCAAGGTGGGCGGCACGTGAGCCGGCCGTCGGCGTGACCTGGCGGCCGGGCCGAGAGCGGGAAGGGGTTGGCGTCGCTGTGATCGACACGGACGAGCTGGTCAGGCGGAATGCCGGGTTCTCCGACACCGGGGCATTCGCCGGTCTCAAGCTCTCTCCGAGCGGCAGTCTGCAGGTCATCGGATGCGTCGATCCTCGTGTCGACCCGTCCGACGTGCTCGGGCTCGAGCTCGGCGAGGCAGCCGTGATCCGCAACGTCGGAGGGCGGGTCACGCCTGCGACGCTCCGGACGATGGGGATGCTGTCGAAGGTCGTGCAGGCCCGGACCGGCGCCACCGGACGGCGCGTCATCCACTATGCCGGTCATGCACCACACCGACTGCGGGATCACGGACCTGGTCCCCTTCCCCGAGCTGCTGGCCGACTACTTCGAAGTGCCGGCCGCAGAGCTGGACGCCAAGGCGGTCACCGACCCGGTCGCCGCGGTCCGGGTCGACGTGGAACTCCTCAAGCAGCGGATCCAGGCCAGAGCGTTCGTGTCAGGGCTCGTGTACGACGTGGCCACCGGGCTCATCGACGTCGTCGTCCCGACCGCGCAAGTGGAGTGACCCACCACGCGGCGACCGCGTCCGGCGTGGTCGTGCGGCGTGCGCCGGAATCCTCCTCGTCGTGCCGGGCGGGTGCTGAGCGGTGACGACGTCCCGCGGGTGACACGAGGCGGGCTGAGCAGGCCGCCCTGCCATGCGGCCCACGACCATGCAGGTCCGGATGAGCCTGCCCGGATCATCAACCGTACGACGGGCCTCAAGCCTGTCCGCTCGGCGTGTTTGGAACGCCGCCCGTCGATGCGCGATCGTGTCTCTCCCGCGGGACGTTGCGGCGACCCATCTTCCGAGAGGCACGGCATGAAGCGCATCATCGCTGGATTGTGGCGGATGATTCGGGGGCCCCTGCAGTGGCGGATCATGTGGTTGACGAACAGCACGTACATGGTCGGCGTCACTGGCGTCGTCCGCGACGCCGAGGGTCGCGTGCTGCTGCTGCGCCACCGGCTGTGGCCCGAAGACCGCCAGTGGGGCCTGCCCACCGGCTACGCCAAAGCGGGTGAGGACTTCCGCGACACGGTCGCCCGCGAGGTCCGTGAGGAGACCGGCCTCGAAGTCGAGGCCGGCGAGTTGGTCCACCTCAAGAGCGGATTCAAGCTGCGGGTGGAAGTGGCGTACGACGCGAGGCTCGTCGGCGGCACCTTGACGATCGACTCGTTCGAGGTCCTCGAGGCCAGGTGGGCGACGCCGAACGACCTGCCGGCGGGGTTGCAGGAGTCGCACCGCATCCTGATCCAGGGCGGGCCCGGCGCCTGACCCGCCGCGCCGGTCCACCACGTGTCGGCGGGCTCCGGTCGCAGCGTCCGGCTCCCGCACCCGGTCGTCAGCGGTCCTGGGAGAGTTCCAGGAGTTCGGCGAAGGTTCCGCCGGCGTGGAGGAGTTCGTCGTACCGTCCCTGTTCGGTGATGCGGCCGTGCTCCATCACGACGATGTGGTCGGCGATCCTGGTGTTCTCCAGACGGTGCGTGACGACGATCGTGATGCGGTCGGCGGCGATGGCCTTGATCTGCTCAAAGACCTGGTGCTCGCCGCGCGGGTCCATCTGGGAGGTCGGCTCGTCCAGGATCAGCAGCCCCGGGCGCCGGTACAGGGCCCTTGAGCAGGCGATGCGCTGCCACTGCCCGCCGGAGAGCTCCGTGCCGCCGAAGACGTCGCGGGCCAGGAGGGTGTCCAGGCCCGCGGGGAGGTCCTCGACGGCCTCGCGCAGACCGACCGCGTCGATGGCCTCCCACACGGGGGTGTCGTCGTGGGTGCGGGGCTGGCCCAGGGTGACGTTCTCGCGGACCCGCAGCGGCCACTGGGCGAAGATCTGCGGCACCAGGCCGGTGTTCGCCCACACCGTGGCGGGGTCCACGTCGGCCAGGTCGGCGCCGTTCCACGTGACCTTGCCCTTGTCCGGCAGGTAGATTCCGGTGAGCAGCCGGGTGAGCGTGGACTTCCCCGAGCCGTTCGCGCCGACGATCGCGAGGATCTGGCCGCGCCGCAGGGAGAGGGAGACACCGTCCACGGCGGGCTTGTCCTTGCCCGGGTACTGGTAGACGACCTCGTCGAGCCGGATCTCCTCGGTCGGCGCGGCGTGCACGCGCGGGCCGCGCCTCGGGGCGCGGGCGGCGGCGTCGTCGAGGAAGGCCTGCAGGTCGCCCAGGTACAAGCTGGTGTGGAAGACCGCGGCGCCGTTGACGACCACCTGGGAGAGCGCGGCGAGCGTGGTCTGCACGGCGATGACAGCGGTTGCTGCGACCGCGAGTTCGATGCGGCCGGACACGGCCAGCCACGCCAGCGCGCCCCAGGTCGCGACGAAGAAGACGCCGCCGGCCAGCGCGGTGAGCAGGGCGATCCGCAGGGTACGCGGTGCGGCGGCCAGGGAACGCCGGTCACACCGGTCGGACAGGGCCCGGTACCAGTGGATGAGGTAGCCGGTCATCGAGTTGGCGCGGACCTCGTCGCCGTACTTCGACTCGGTCGCCCACCAGCGCATCATGCCGCGCACGTTGCGGTCGGCGATGTTGGCGTAGTGGATCTCGTAGTCGACCCGGGCGGTGAGCACCGCGCCGACACCGGCCGGCAGCACGGCCAGCAGGAGCGGGGGCAGCATCAGCGGGTTCAGCACCGACAGCACGCCGCCCGAGGTGACCATGCGGATCAACGCCGACAGGAACCGCTGGGCGTCGGTGACCATGACGTGCGTGCGGATCACCCCCATCTCGGCTGCCTCGTGCCGGTCCGAGAACCCGTCCTCCGCGTACGCCGCCGCCTCCACCCGGCACACCGCCTCGACCAGCGCGGAGTCCGTCTCGGTGGTCAGCCGCGGAGTGATCCGCCGTTCGGCGTACGTGGCCACCGCCCCCGCCGCGCGGCCGAGCGCGGCGGCGAGCGCCACGACCAACAGCGCCGGAAGGGCCCCGCGCAGCCGTTCGCCGGCAGTGCCGTCCCCGAGGACGGGTTCCATGGCGCGAGCGGTGGCGGCCAGCAGTACGGCGGCCGCGAGACCGGTGACCGCCTGGCAGCCGACAAGGAGCTGCACGGCCCGCCGGTCGGTCCGCCACGACAACCGGGCGATCCGGGTGAGGACGGCCGGGATCTGTGCGCACATCCGCCGGAAGGAGACCTCGGCGAGCGGATTGACGGAGTACTGCCCGCTGTAGGTGATCTGTGCGGGCGGTGGTGGAGACGGCGCGGTGTGCTGCTGCTCGTTCGTGTCGGCCGAGGTCAACGTGGTTCCCCCCAAAGGGTCGTCCGGCGTGGTCGTGAGGCTCAACGAGCCCGCCCGGATATCGAACTGGTGTATTTCGGTCGCCTCCGGAACCCCGGGACAGGGCGCGTGTCGGAGCGTGGCGGATGCACTGACCCGTCTCCTGCAACAGGACTACGCGGAACCAGGATTGGCCGAATCGCCGACGGTGCCCGGGCGGTCACGGCCGCCGGTGCGGGGAAGGCTGCGGTTGCCGGTGGCCGCCACTGACCCGATCACTCGATCAGGTGAAGGGCGGGATCCGTGCGGAAGCGGCAAGCCGGCCGACGGCAAAGTGTGGTCTCCGGGATGAGTTCCTCATGTTGCCCGGGCCTGAGCCGGTGGCCGGGCGGCTCCGGTCAAGGCCTCGAACGCCGCTGCCGGCCCCTTGTGGACCACGGAGAGTGGCGGACTGTGAAGAGTGGTACTGGTGTCTCCGACTTCTACTGCAACCAGGCGCTGTCAGGGAAGGTGCAGGTGGAGAAGGTCGCGGAGACGGATCGCGCTCTCGCCTTCCACCACACCAACCCGTCCTGTCCGGTGCACATCGTGGTGACCCCGAAGGAGCACGTGCCGTCGCTGACCGATCTGGGTAACTCCGGCGAGGACCTGCTGACCGAGGTCGTCCACCTGGTGCGCACGGTGGCCGCCCGGGTCGAACAAGAGCATGGATCGTGCTCGGTGACCACGAACGTGGGGCTGTACCAGGAGTCCAAGCACCTGCACTGGCACGTGACCTTCCGCGGCGAGACCGACGAACAGGTGCTCGCCACCTACGGACACCACGACGACTGAATCCTTGCCCGACGGCGCGAAAGGAGCGCTCGGGTACGGGCGGGCGCGATGCGTTGAGCCTGGGTGTGGCGCGATGGTCCACAGCACGTCGGCTTCCGGCCGGCGGCCTGCGGCCGGACGTCTACGAGGGGTGTCAGGGGCGGGCGTTAGGGTGCGTGGCCGTGGACGCTTCTGATCTTGATCACCGGGCCCGGACGCGGTCGGGTTGCATCCCGCCGGAGCTCGTGTCGCGGTTGCGCGAGCGCGGCCGTGTCGATGTGGTGGAGCAGCAGGCCGGGCGCGGGGAGTGGTTCTGTGCGCTGGCGTGGGCGCGGTCGCTGGGTGAACAGGGGGGCGGCAGGACGAGGCGCTGGAGGTGCTCGCCCCGTACCTGGCCACCGGCTGGTGGACGGCCGTCGTGGCCGTGGCCGAGTTGCTGGAGGGCTGGGGCCGGGGCGCGGAGGCGATGGAGATCGCGCGGGTCCGCATGGTGGCCGGGCACCCGATGGCGCTGGAGTTCTACGCGCGCTTGCTCGCTCGCCACGGCCGCGCCGACGAGGCGTTCGCTCTGCTGCGTCCGCACCTCGGCGAGCTGTCCCTTGCCGTGGCGATGGTCGACGTCGCCTGCTCTGCCGGCCGCGACGAGGAAGCCGCCGCGCTGCTCGCCGCCCTCACCCGGCACGAGTGTTCCGACTTGCCGTGGTGCTGCCGGGGCCTCGACCGTGACACGGTGAACGGGCTGATCGCCACGATCCGCGAGCGCCAGGGCCGCATCGACGAGGCGATCGCCCTCCTGCGCACCGGCAGCACCACGCGCCTCAACAACCGCGAGCAACTGGCCGCGTTGCTGGCGCGGCGGGGCCGGCTCGACGAGCTGCGGGCGGCGGCCGGGGCCGATGACTCGGGGTTACGCCGCACGGCAGCTCGCTGGGTTCCTGGAGGACATCGGCGACGTGGAGGGGGCGATCGCGGCGTACCGCAACGCTGACCCCGTGGCCGGTGGCCCGAACCGCGCTTTCGACCTCGCGCGGCTTCTGGTACGGCACGGCCGGGGCAGCGAAGCGATCGACGTGATGCGCGTCCAGGCCGACGCCCACAGCGGGGACGACTGGATCCTCCACGCCCTGGCCGGCCTGTATCTCGACCACGGGCGCCCGGAGGACGGCTTGGCGCACCTCGATAACCTGGCCGCCGCCCGCGGGGGCGAGGAGGAGTGGGACCTGTACTGGATGCGGCTGCCGCTGATCGCCGCCCGCGACGGCGTCGACGAAGCGGTCGCACAGGCCGGCTCCCACCCCGAGGGCCCCACCTCGTACGCGGCGCCGCACATCGCCGAGCTGCTCGCCGGCGCCGGCCGCACCGAGGAGGCTGTCGCCGTCCTCGAACCGCACGCCTCCACGAACCGCCATGACCTGGCCGGGTACCTCATCGACCTCGGCCGCATCGAGGACGCCTTGGCCGTCCTCCAACGGCGCGACCCCCCGCTGCCTGGGCCGACGGGCGGCCCCTGGTAAGACGACCCCCCGTTCTGAGGCCGCAGTGCGCGGCCGCAGGTCGATGAGGGGCAGAGCTCACGTGTTGTAGCCGCCGTGGGCGACCAGCACCGTTCCTACCTAGTGATCGATTCCAGGTTGTCGCAACAAAGATTGTTACGGCAGTCGTCGTAACTGTACTGGTTACGATCGTGTTGTCGAACGTAGGGTGTCCCCGTCGAGAGGAGGGGCCCATGAGCGCCAACAGCAGGTTGACGATCGCGGCCCACGCGCTGGCCTGGATCGGCCTCTACCAGCGCCAGGGCAACGACGTCGCCACCTCCGAGCAGATCGCGACCAGCGCCAACACCAATCCCGTGGTGATCAGGCGCCTGCTGGGCGAGCTGCGCCGAGCCGGTCTCGTGGAGTCCCGGCGGGGAGTGGGTGCGGGCTGGGCGCTCGCACGCGATCTGGGGTCGATCAACCTGCTCGATGTGTACGAGGCTGTGGAGCCCGGGCCCCTTTTCGCGCTGCACCGAGCCACCCCGGACCACGAATGCGTCGTCGGCAACGGCATCCAGCCGGCGATGCGAAGCGTCTACGACGGGATCGAGGAGACCGTGCGACGGGAGCTCTCCCGCGTCTCACTCGAGGACGTGCTGCGGGACGTCCTTGCCGCGCCCCGCTAGCGGCGGCGGCGCGACCTCACAGCCCGCACCGGCACAGGCCCAGGGGCCGCGAGCCATTGATGTCCGGCCCCGGGGCGGTGGCGTGGGCGCCCGCGTGGGCGTACGAACGTGTGCGCTATCGTGCCGCGAGGGCTCGGACAGGGTTCGTAGGGGGCCGTATCCGGCGAGCCGTGCGGGCGACACGGCCGGACCGACCTCACCCGTACGCCATCTCAGGGGGAAAGCCACCGTGCGACGAAGCCTCATCCTGTCCGCCGCGATCTCGACGATGCTCGGTGCCTCGTTCCTCGGGGCGACCGGGCCCGCTCACGGTGCCACCCCCGAACTTCGCGTACTCCGCGCCTACGGCGACTCCCGGCACCCGGGCGTCCTGCATGTCCGCACCTACTCGGACAGCCCGATCACCAAAGTCACCACCCACTTCTTCCTCGTGGGCAGTCCGGAGGGGACGCCGGAGGCCGGTTCTGTCGACGTCTTCAGCCCGGTCGGGGAGCCGGCCGAGAAGACCGCCGACTGGGAGACCCCGGTGCACCTGCCGGAACACGGCATGTACCGGATGACCGTCGACCTCGAGGACGCCTCCGGCGCCAAAGCCACGGGTCTCGTCGCCAGCCCCCAGGGGGTGATCCACTACCGGACGATGATGAGGATCCCCGATCTCACCGTCGCGCCGGCTGCCCCGGACTACTCCCACCAGCAGGTCACGGTCTCGGGCACGCTCTACGCCGAACCGCCCGGCGAGCCGGACGTGTCCGTCCCCGCCGGTGGCGAGGCGGTCGACATCGACACCGGCCATGGAGTGATCACCGCGACCACGGGCGCGGACGGACGGTTCTCCGCCGACTACGTCCCCGTCGCCCACGTCAGCGCGGTGTTCGCCCGGCACCGCTCCTCAGCCGCCGACCCCTACACGATCAACGCGGCGACGCCGTTGACGGACATCACCACGGTGCAGTCCAACACCAGGGTGTCGGTGAACACCCATACGCTGAACCTCGCCCAGGGCGCCACCGGCACCGTCACCGGTCTCGCGGAGATCCAGACGCCCCTCGGCTGGCGGCCACTGCCCGGCGCGTGGATCTCGGGCACGAACGCCCAGGGCGGGACGGAGATCGGCGGCGCCTTCACCGACAGCCAGGGCCGCTACACCTTGAAGGTGCCATCGAACACCCCCGCCCCCGCCGGCGAGGTCGTCCTCGGCGGCGCTGACGACCCGTTCGCGGCGAAGTCGAC
The DNA here is from genome assembly GCF_042956445.1 of Streptomyces sp. NPDC008238. Classification (NCBI taxonomy): domain Bacteria; kingdom Bacillati; phylum Actinomycetota; class Actinomycetes; order Kitasatosporales; family Streptomycetaceae; genus Streptomyces; species Streptomyces sp. NPDC008238. The sequence goes on from NZ_JBIBGK010000013.1 coordinate 187,569, forward strand.
GCAGCCCCTGACCGTCCACGTGGCTTTCGCGACCGTCCTCAACGTCAAAGCCGGCCTGGACAACCGGTCCCGGCTCCACGTGGACGGCTCGGTGAAGTTCCAGGACAGCCGTGGGCACTGGCCCGCCAAAACGGCCGTCACGCTCGAGTACTCCAAGGACGGGAAGACCGGCTGGAAGGCCGTCGCCACCCTCCCGGTGACGATCCGCCACAACGAGCCCGGCGTCGCCGAGACCTTCACCCACACCCGCACGGCACCCGCCGACGGCTACTGGCGCACCCGATTCCAGGGCAGCCCCGATCTGGCGGCCGCGGTCACCAAGGGCGTGCACCTCTCCCGGAGCGCCACCCGGATCACCGGGTTCAACGCCTCGCCGGAACCTGTGCGCAAGGGCGACCACATCAAGGTGGGAGGCACCGTCCAGTACCGGAGCGGCACTACGTGGAAGGCGCTTCGCGACCTCCCGGTGTCCCTGTACTTCAAGCCCCGCGGCGCGAAGAGCTACCGGTACGTGCACGCCCTGGGCGTCGACGGAAAGGGCCGCTTCTTCAACCTGGAACGGGCAACCCAGGACGGTACCTGGGCGGTGACCTTCGACGACGCGACCGGGACGGGCTACCTCCTCAGCAACACGGCCGCCGACTTCGTCGACGTCCACCCGTAGTCAGGGCGCCTGTCGCGACCATGTTCTCCCGTCGGCGAGGATCGCGCGGGGAACGACCGCAGCCGTTCCCCGCCGATGCGCTCACAGTGCCTCCCCCCTCATTCAAGGGCGGCACGTCCCCGCCATAGGATCGCGTAGTGATGCAGCATGCAATGCTCCGCAAACTGGACAGAGTCATCGACTGGGCAGGGTTGATCCCGGCAGGGCTGCTGCTCTTCGTCGGCATACGGGACTACCGTGACGGCGGATCCTTGGGATGGCCGCTCCTCGGTGCCTCGCTCGTCCTGGTCAGCGTCTGGACGATCTACCGCGGGATGTCGCACGGTGGCGGAGGCAAAGCCACCGAGTCGCCCGAAGGCCAACGATGAGGAGCAGCGCGGCTCGTCGACTGACTGTCCGACTGCGCTATGACGACCCTGTACCCATGCGGACGCCCAGCGACGGCGGCGACCGATGCTTCGGGATGAATGGACCGCTCCATTAGGGTGCTCCACATGACCGGCGATCTTCCCGCCTGCCCCGAGTGCGGACAGCTCATGAAGTTCGGCGGCCTGGTGCTCTCCCAGCGGGAGGACGACGGCCGGCGGGTCTGCCGGTCACTGTGGAAGTGCCCCGAACGGCACGTCTGGTGGGGATGGGCCGACCGGACGGACGAGCCGTTGGAGATCTGCCCGGTGCCGCAGTTGTTCCGCTGACATCCAACGACGACATCAACCGCCGGAGCGGACGACGGAGTTCACGCGAGAGCCATTCCGGGAATGCGCCGGCGGATGGCCTCCATCTCGGCCTCGTCGGACACGCCCTGCCAGTCGTACCGGGGCGTGTAAGGGGCCTCCAGGGCGCGTACCTCGGTGTCGGTGAGTTCGATGTCGAGGGAGGCCACGGCCTGGTCGATCTGTCCGGTCGCACCAGCGCCGACCAGTGGCGCGGTGACGACCGGCCGGCGTCGCAGCCAGGCCAGCGCGACCTGGGCGCGGCTGACGCCGTGGGCGTCCGCGACCTGTCCGACCGCGTCGATGATCGCGTGGTTGGATGCCTCCTGTTCCGGCGAGTAGAGCAGATCCGCGTAGGCGCCGTCCGTCTCGGAGCGCGCCGTCGAGCGGGCGTCGTCCCACGCGCGGGTGAGGCGGCCGCGGGCCAGAGGCGACCAGATGATCGTGCCGACGCCCTCGTCCAGGCACAACGGGATCATCTCCCGCTCCTCCTCGCGGGCGAGGAGGTTGTAGTGGTTCTGCATCGACACGAACCGCGCCCAGCCGTGCTGCTTCTGCAGGTTCAACGCCTTCGCGAACTCCCAGGCATGCATGGACGAGGCGCCGAGATAGCGCACCTTGCCCGCCTTGACCAGGTCGCTGAGGGCTTCGAGGGTCTCCTCCAGCGGCGTAGCGTGGTCGTTGCGATGCACCTGGTACAGGTCGATGTAGTCGGTTCCCAGGCGGCGCAGCGAATGGTCGACCTCGGTCATGATCGCCTTGCGCGACAGCCCCCGCCCGTTCGGCCCCAGCCGCATCGGATGGCGCAGTTTCGTGGCGATCACCACGGCATCGCGGTCGGCGAAGTCCTTGAGCGCTCGGCCGAGGATCTCCTCACTGGAACCGTTGGAGTACATGTTCGCGGTGTCGAAGAAGTTGATCCCCGCCTCGAGCGCGTGCCTGATGAGCGGGCGCGCGTCCTGCTCGCCCTTCGACCAGACGGGGTGACCGCGGTCGGGCTCGCCGTAGCTCATCGCACCGATCGCGATGGGGGACACGTCGAGACCGGTGGTGCCGAACTTGATGTAGCGCATGACGCTCCTTAGAGTATGTGGAGAACTCTCCATTTAACGTAGTGGAGAACTCTCCACTTAGCAATGTGAGGTCCCATGGCCCGTTCGGACGCCCGCGAGAACAGGGCGCGCATCCTGGCCGCCGCACGCGATGCGCTCGCGGCGGACGGCAGCACGTCCATGAACCAGATCGGCCGGAGCGCGGGGGTCGGCGCGGGCACCCTGTACCGCAACTTCCCCACACGCGAGTCGCTCGTCCTGGCCGTCTACCAGGACGAGGTGGCACGCATCGTCGACACCGTCCCCGACCTGCTCGCCGCGATGCCGCCGCTGGAAGCGCTCCGCCACTGGACTACCGACCTCGTCGAGGCCATGCGCAAGAAGCACGGCCTCGGCGACGCCCTGAGCCCGGGCGCCCACCAGACGATCAGCGAGCAGAGCTACGGTCCGGTCATCGCCGCGATCTCCGCACTCCTCGACGCCGGCAAGAAGGACGAGAGCATCCGCCAGGACGCCGACCCGGCCGATTTCCTCCAACTCACCGGCGCGTTGTGGCGTGCCGCGTCCAGCCCCGAGGACCGGGCACCCCACATGCTCGCGCTCATCCTCGACGGACTCCGCACGCGCCGGTAGACGACCCGCACGCGCCGCCTTGCAGGCAGTCGGCACCCCGGACTGTGGCGCCCTTCAACCGGTCGGCGACGCTCGCGCGCGAACCGTTCCGGTTATCAGCAGTGGTGTGAGGACTTGCCGGCCGGGGTCAGCCCGTGGCCGTGGTGCGTGCGCTTGCCGACGTTCAGGCCGGGGAAGATGCCCACGCGCCTGGTCACTTCGGGCCGTAGTGCAGCTGGAGGAAAGCCTCCATCGCCGCGTCGACGCCGTCGTGGTCACCGGTGGCGAGCAGGTCGAGCAGCAGGCCGCGGACGGTGGCGAGTCCCAGTCTGGCGCGGGTACGGGCCAGGGCGGGGTCGGTGCCCGTGGCGATCTCGGCGGCCGCTAGGGGCTCCAGCCAGTCGCTGACGAGCCCTTCGAGGGCGGGAACGGCTTCGGGCCGGCCCCGCAGTGCCTGTACGTAGATCTCGAAGAAGAGCTGCTCCTGATGGGCGAGCCGGGGGTCCGTCAGCTGTTGCCAGAGCAGACGCGCGGCGTCGATGGGCGGGAGGCCGGGTTGCAGGTGCAGCCGTGACAGCAGATCACGCTGGCGCTGCTCCGAGGTGCGGACGATCTCGACGAGGAGGTGTTCCTTGGAACCGAAGCATGCCGCGAGGGTACCGAACGAACCAGATCTTTACATCGAACGCATCCTCGCCCCGCCTGGTCGCCGGCTCCGCCCGCCTGTGACTCACTGACCTTGGCTGATCATGTCGTTGGTGCTATGCCGTATTCATGAGCACTGGGCGAGGGGCCGGTGACTTTCACGGGTGCGGGAGCAGAGGCGTCTGACGGCGGGCCAATTTTTCGAACAGGGTGGCCGGTCGGATGCGGAGATCGCCCGCCTGCTGGGGGTGAGCGCGCAGGCGGTGCACAACTGGCACCACGCCTGGAACCAGGGCGGTTCGGAGGCCCTGCTCGGGCACGGGATCGCCGGCGCGCAGTGCGCTCTGGACGAGAACCAGCGCCAGGAGTTGAGGGAACTGCTGCGGGCCGGCGCCAAGGACTACAGCTTCGCCACGGACGGCTGGACCCTGGCCCGGGTCCGCCGCGTGATCATCGAACGGTTCTCGGTGGTCTACGGCTCCCTGTCTGGAGTTAGCCGGCTGCTGCACCACATGGGCTTCACCCCGCAAGTGCCTGCCCGCCAGGCCGCCGAGCGGGACGCGGACGCGATCCAGGAGTGGGTGGAGACCCAGTGGCCGGAGATCGCAAAAGGGGGGCCTCCGGAGCCTGGTTCTGTTTCCAGGACGAGGCCGGAACCTCGCTGACCGGCGCCGTTGTCCGCACCTGGGCACCGGCCGGGCAGACCCCGGTGCTGACGGTCGTCAAGGGCCGCCAGCCGAAACTGTTCATGGCCGCGCTGGCCTGTTACCGCCCAGGCGAGCCCCCACGGCTGATCTACCGGACCCGCACCGGCTGGTACCGCGACCGCGACCTGATCCCGCTGCTCGACCAGGCCCACCAGGCCCTCGGCGCCCCGATCGTGCTGATCTGGGACAACCTGGCCGGACACCACAGCCGCTGGATGCGACGCTCGATCGACGGCCGCGACTGGCTGACCGTCCACTACCTGCCCGCCTACGCCCCCGACCTCAACCCCGTCGAACAGGTCTGGGCCCACCTCAAACGCACCGCCCTGGCCAACCTCGCCGCCCTCAACCTCGACGAACTCACCCACGCCGTTCGAACAGGACTCCGCCACATCCAGCACCGTCCCGCCCTGCTGACCGCCTTCCTCGCCCACACCGGACTCGAAATCCACCCAACATCAACCCGATCAGCAAAGCTCGGTCAGTCCCGAACGAAGCGCGCGGACTCGTTCCGTCACAAGTCGGTCCCGCTGAAGGGGTTGCGCTGCAGCCGCCCCTGGAAGGTACGTACCAGGAACTCCACGATGCCGCAGTCGTAGCGTGTCCACGCCGCTTCATCGGGACCGTGGTGTCTGCGTCGGACGACGACGGACCAGTCGTCCGGCTCGCCGGCGGTGGTCCAGAACGCGCCGTCGCCGTCGGGGGTGCCACCCCACAGGAGCAAGCCGCCCTTCACCAGGTACTCCGGGTAGATGCCCTGCACGCCTTCTTCCTGGTGGGCCTGATCCGGACAGACCCCGGGGCCCCTTCCGATCTCGGCGGCACGGACCGGCGGCATGATCACGAGGTAGTCGGAGATATCGCCCGTCCGTACGTCTCCATGAGCCACAGATAGTCAGTGGGCAACCCGGTCCCATAGCCCTGGACGATCTCCTGCGGACTCAGGAGTTCGGCCCACTTCCCGGCGGGCGGCTCGAGGAGCCGTACCAGCTCGTCCCTCAGTGACATCGACGCCCCCACTCCTCGCGCGACACCCGGTCACGTCGCCACCGGCTCCATCCCGGGGCCTGCCCAACCTACCCAACGGGCTGTGGCGGGCCGCTCGCGGCTGTGGTGACCGGAGCCCTGCCGGTCGCCGACGTGGGCGGCCGGTGCGCACGGCCTTGCGAGGGCCGCGGGCCCGGTGCCCGGGCTGGTGTGCGTGGCTGTCCGGGGACGGTACCCGGGCCCCGGGTATGGGGCAGGGCTGCGTGTCAGTGCATGTCCAGTCCGCCGTTGACCACGGCGGTGGTGCCGGTCATGAAGGCGTTGACCTCGGAGGCATAGAAGGCGACGGCCTGGGCGACGTCCGCGGGCCGTGCGAGCCGGCCGAGGGGGGTGGCTTCCACCTGCCGCTGCTTGAGCCTGTCGTCCAGGACGTCCGCGGAGATACGGGTGTCCTCCACGGGGCCGGGTGCGACGACATTGACGGTGACGCCCCGCGGTCCCAACTCCTGGGCGAGGTAGCGGGCGAACTGTTCCAGCGCGGCCTTGGCCGTGCCGAGTGCGATCATGCCCTCCCGGGGCCGGCGGCTGAGGCCGGTGCCGAGGTAGACGATGCGTCCCCACCCTTGTCCTGTCATCGCCGGCAGGACGGCCTTGGTGACGGTGAACGCGGCGTGCATCTCGGCGTCGATCTTGCCGCCCAGTTCCTCCCACGTCATGTCCTGGAACGACCTGACCGCATAGGGGATGAGCGCGTTGTGCACCAGCACGTCGATGCCGCCCCATGCCGCCTGCACCTGCTCCGTCAAACCCGCGACGGCCGCTTCCTCGCGCACGTCGGCCTGCACGGCCATGGCCTGGCCGCCCGTGGCTGTAATGTCCGCCACGACCTCCTCGGCACCCTTGGCGCTGTGGAGGTAGTCGACCACGACGCGCATCCCGCGTGCGGCCAGGAGGCGCGCGGTGGCTGCGCCGATCCCGCTGCTGGCGCCCGTCACCAACGCCACCCTCGCGTTCGCTGAAATCATGGCCCGGTTCCTCCTGGTGGTCGCGGCCTTAGGGGTCACAGCGCTGGGATGTTCACGGCCGACGGCGGGGCGGCTGTGCGGCGGTCCGGTGGATCGCCGCCTGGGAGCACGGGTGCCGGCGGTCGGCGGCGGTCGGTTCGCCGCAGTCCGGTCCGGTTCGCCCTCCATCTGCTGCATCATCCACTGACGTAGCATCACATCGTCGGACCCCGGGGCGAGCTGAGCCGCGCCGATCAACCCGAGCCCGCGTCGGGCGCGATGAGGGGCCGTCGGGTCCACGCGCCGTGCAGATGTCCTGCGCACCCTGGGTCGCCGGTACCCCGCGCGATGTGAACCCTGCTCCGTTGCCCCACCCTCACCCCTGCGCCAGGGCATCCGCTGTGACCGGCGAAGCACGAGCCGGTCCGCCGCTACCCGCTCGCCGCCCCGCATTACGCCGCGCAGCCACCACGCAACGGCGAGTGCACGCCCGCCCCGGTACGGCCGTGACGGCTCGCGAGCGCCGGGGGGTGGGTCTTGACGGAGGTGCGACCCCTGCCTAGAGTCGTTCATAATCCCGATGTGAGTTCGAGATAATGAACAGAACGGTCGTGTGATGGTCCAGACGCAAGCTTTGGCGGGGACGCGGGTGATCGACGCGGCCACGATGGTGGCGGGTCCGCTGGGGGCGTCGATCCTGGCGGACTTCGGCGCCGACGTCGTCAAGGTGGAGCCCGTCGCGGGGGACGAGTCCCGGACGTTCGGGCCCGGTCGTGACGGCATGAGCGGGGTGTACTCCGGGGTCAACCGCAACAAGCGGGCGATCGCGCTCGATCTGCGGACCGACGAGGGCCGGGAGCTCTTCCACGAGCTGTGCGCGGGCGCGGACGTGCTGATCGAGAACATGCTGCCCGGGGTGCGCGAGCGGTTCGGCCTGACTCCCGAGGACCTCCGGGAGCGGCACCCCCACCTGATCTGCCTCAGTGTCAGCGGCTACGGCGAGAGCGGGCCGCTGGCCGGGCGACCGGCGCTGGATCCCGTGGCCCAGGCCCTCACCGGGCTGATGCAGGCCACGGGTGAAGCCCAGGGGCTCCCCATCAAGGCCGGTCCGCCGATCGCCGACAGTGCGTCCGGTTTCCTGGTCGCCGTCGCGGCGCTGGTCGCGTTGTTGGCCAAGCAGCGCACCGGAGCCGGCCAGCACGGGGCGGTGTCGCTCGTCGGCTCACTGTTCCACTTGCAATCGCCCTGGCTGGGCCAGTACCTGCTGGCCGATCACGTGCAGTCGCGCGTCGGCAACGCCAGCAACTTCTACGCTCCGTACAACGCCTACCGGACCCGCGACGGCGGGACGGTGCACGTGGTGGCCTTCAACGATCGTCACTTCGACCGGTTGGCGCGGGCCGCGGACGCCGAGCAGCTCCTCGACGACGCAAGGTTCGCCGATGCCGCCGGCAGGCTCTCCCACCGTGAGGAGCTCGACGCGGCGCTGGCCCCCTGGTTCGCCGGGCGCGACCGCGACGACATCGTCGAGGTGCTCACCGAACAGGACGTCATCTGCGCCCCTGTCCTGACGTACGACGAGGCCGTGGCCCATCCCCAGATCCGTGCGCTGGACCTGGTGGTCGACGTCACGCACGAAACCCTGGGCCCGCTGCGGGTGCCGGGCGTCCCCATCAAGCTGTCGGCGACCCCCGGTCGGGTGGAACGGCCGCCGACGTCGCTGGGCGAGCACACCGCCGAGCTGCTGAAAGAGCTCGGGCACGACGACGAGGACATCGCGGGGCTGCTGGCCGCCCGCGTCGTCCGCTGATTCAGCCACTTCCCCGAAGGAGCAGCACATGAAGGTTGGCATCAGGATCCCCGGCGCCGGTCCCTGGGCCGGACCGGACGCGATCAGCGAGGTCTCCCGGTACGCGGAGAAGATCGGGTTCGACTCGCTGTTCATGACCGACCACGTGGCCCTGCCCACCAAGGTGGACACGCCGTACCCCTACACCGAGGACGGCAAGTTCCTCTGGGCGCCCGAGACGCCGTACCTGGACTGTCTGACGGCATTGACCTGGGCGGCGGCGGCGACGGAGACCGTCGAGCTCGGCACGTCCTGCCTGATCCTCCCGTGGCGGCCGCTGGTGCAGACGTCGAAGACGCTGGTGAGCATCGACGTCCTGTCGAAGGGCCGGCTGTCCGTCGCCATCGGCGTCGGATGGATGAAGGAGCAGTTCGCGGCCCTGGATGCGCCCTTCAAGGACCGGGGGCGTCGCGTGACCGAGATGGTCAACGCGATGCGGCAGATGTGGTCCGACGACGAAGTCGACTTCGACGGCGAGTTCTACAACCTGCACGACTTCAAGATGTACCCCAAGCCCGTACGCGGCACCATCCCGATCTGGTTCGCCGGGTACAGCGAGGCGTCGTTCCGGCGGATAGCCGCCATCGGCGACGGCTGGCACCCGCTGGCGATCGGTCCCGAGGAGTACGCCGCCCACCTCGCCACCCTCCGTGCGTACGTGGAGCGGGCCGGCCGGGACATGAGCGAGATCACCCTGACGGCGCGCCCGCTGCGCAAGGCCCCTTACAACGCCGAGACCATCGAGGCCTACGCCGACCTGGGTGTCACCCACTTCGTCTGCGACACCTCGTTCGAGCACGCGACGCTCGAGTCCGCGATGGAGGAGCTCCAGGCCCTCGCGGAGGCCGTCCTGCCGACCGCTCATCGCCTTCCCTGACGCCCGAGCGAAAGCGACATCGATCATGCGTGCCCTGACCCCCAATGTTCCGCTGGTCATCGGTGACCGGCTCACAGACGCCTCGACCGGGGCGACCTTCGACACCGTCAACCCCGCCGACGGCAGCCGCATCGCGGCGGTGGCCGAGGCCACCGTGGACGACGTCGGCCGCGCCGTCGAAGCCGCGCGCAAAGGTGCCAAGGCCTGGCAGCGGCTCCGGCCGTCCCAGCGCACCCGCCTGATGCTGCGCCTGGCGGCACTGGTCGAGACGCACAAGGACGAGCTCGCCGAACTGCAGACGCGCGACATGGGCAAGCCCATCCGCGAGTCGCGCTCCATCGACCTGCCCATCATGGTCGAGACCCTGGAGTACTTCGCCGGTCTGGTCACGAAGATCGAGGGGAGGACCACCCCGGCTCCCGGCCGCTTCCTCAACTACACGCTGCGAGAGCCGATCGGCGTGGTCGGCGCGATCACGCCGTGGAACTTCCCCGCCGTGCAGTCGGTCTGGAAGATCGCGCCGGCACTGGCGACGGGCAACGCCATCGTCCTCAAGCCCGCCCAGCTGGCGCCCCTGGTCTCGGTCGCCCTGGGGGAGCTGGCCCTCGAGGCCGGTATCCCGCCCGGGGTCGTCAACGTCCTGCCAGGCCGGGGCTCGGTGGCAGGGAACGCGCTCGTCCAGCACCCGCTCGTCGGCAAGATCACCTTCACCGGGTCCACCGAGGTCGGCCAGGAGATCGGCCGCATGGCCGCCGAACGGCTCATCACCACCTCGCTGGAGCTCGGCGGGAAGTCCGCCCTGGTCGCCTTCGCCGACGCCTCCCCGAAGGCGGTCGCCGACGTGGCCTTCCAGGCCATGTACGGCAACCAGGGCGAGACGTGTACCGCCCCCAGCCGGCTGCTGGTCGAACGGCCGGTCTACGACGAGGTCGTCGAACTGCTCAGAGCCCGGGTCGAGTCGGCCAAGGTCGGTGACCCCCTCGACCCGGAGACGGAGATCGGTCCCCTCATCAGCGCCCAGCACCGCCGCTCGGTCCACTCCTACGTCACCTCCGGTGTCGAAGAGGGCGCGCTCCTGCTGGCGGGAAGCGCGGAACACCCCGATGACGAGCCCGGCCGCGGCTTCTTCTACCAGCCCGCGTTGTTCACCGACGTGACGCCGGACATGCGGATAGCCCGCGACGAGATCTTCGGACCCGTCCTCGCGGTGCTGCCGTTCGAGGGTGAGGACCAGGCGCTCTCGATGGCGAACGACACGATGTACGGCCTTGCCGCCGGGATCTTCACCCGCGACGTCGGAAGGGCGCTGCGGTTCGCCGGGTCCCTGGACGCCGGCAACGTCTGGATCAACAGCTGGGGCGTGCTCAACCCCGCCTCCCCGTACCGCGGCTTCCGCGACAGCGGACACGGCAGCGATCTGGGACAGAGCGCGATCGAGAGCTTCACGAAGGAGAAGAGCGTATGGGCGCGCCTCGACTAGCGCCGGACTCCGCGGGCGTTCCGACCGTCTCACGACTGCGGGAGCTGCGCGGCGTACCACGGTGGTCACCCGCGCCGGACTACTCGATCACCCACGACGCGCTCTTCGCGCAGGATCCGGACGCCGTGGCCCTCCTCACGGCCGGACCACGCGCGCAGGCACGGATCACCTTCGGCGAGGTCCAGCGCGCCGCGCTGCGGATCGGGGGCGTCCTGCGCGCACACGGCGTGCGGCCTGGTGATCGCGTGGCCATGTACCTCGACCCCTCACCCGCCGCCGCGGAGGTCGTCTTCGGGGTGCTGGCCGCGGGGGCCGTGCTGCTTCCGATCCCGCGACTCCTGACCGGCACCTCCGTCGCGCACCGCCTCGGCGACTCGGGCGCGAAGGTGCTCGTCTCCGACGGTGCGGGGCTCAACCGGCTGAGGGCGACCGGATGCGCGGTCGAGGACCTCGTCGTCCTGACCGTCGACGGTGCCGAGGGCCGCGACATCGGTGAAGAGCCGGTCGACGCTCCCTTGGGCGCCCCCTGCCCCGCTGGCCCGACGCGGCCGGCCCTGCTGCTGTACACCTCCGGGACCAGCGGTCCGCCCAAGGGCATCGTCCACGGTCACCAGGTGCTGCTCGGCCACGCGGGAGTGGACTGCGCGTTCGAGTTCTTCGAGGCGGGGGACGTCTACTACGGAACAGCCGACTGGGGATGGATCGGCGGCCTCCTGCTGGGCCTCCTGGTCCCGTGGTCCTTCGGCGTCCCGGTGGTCGCGCACCGACAGGCGCGCTTCGACCCGGATGCCACGCTCGACCTCTTCGCGCGGTGCGGCGTCACCACCGCGTTCCTGCCGCCGTCGGTCCTGCGCCTCCTCCAGGCCAACGACCGGGCCCCGGAACGCCGGTTGCGTGCCGTCGTCACCGGCGGTGAGCCGGCCGGGCGTTCCGAGATGGCCTGGGCCCGGCGGCATCTGGCCCGAGCCGTCAACAAGGCGTACGGGCAGACCGAGGCCAACGCGCTCATCGGTGACTCGGGGGTCCTCGGCTCGGTCGACGACGACACGATGGGGGCCCCCTATCCCGGCCACCGGATCGCGCTCCTCGACGACAGCGGCCGGGAGGTCGGCCCGGGCCAGGTGGGTGAGATCGCCGTGGGACTGCCGGATCCCGTCGCCCTGCTGGGGGTGTGGGACGCGGGGTCGGAACGACCGCTGCCGCCCGCGGTCCCCTGGCACCGGACGGGCGATCTGGCGCGGCGCGCGTACGGGCGGCGACTGGAATACCTCGGCCGTGCCGACGACGTCATCAAGAGCCGCGGTTACCGGATCGGACCGTCGGAGATCGAGGACGCCGTCCTGAAGCACGCCCTCGTCGCCGAAGCGGCCGCGGTCGGAGTGCCGGACGACGAACTCGGCCAACACGTGAAGGTCTTCCTCCGACTCGTGGACGGCGGACCCGCCGAGTTCGGAGCCTCGCTCCGCGCCGAGCTGTGCGACCTGGTGGCGGCGTCGGTCGGGCCGCATGCCAGACCCCGGGAGTTCGAGTTGGTGGCGGCCCTGCCGAGGACCGAGACCGGGAAGCTGCTCAGGCGCCGGCTCACCTCACCCTCGCACTGACACACGACCACCCGTCCGGGAGACGGTCGCATCCGGAGCCCGGCCACACATCACACACCCCGAGAGGAACCATCATGCGAAGGTTCTGGCACGTCGGCATCAACGTCACCGACATGGACCGTTCGATCGACTTCTACCGGCGCATCGGCTTCCGGGTCGTGCAGGACAAGGAGGTCGAGGACGCCAACCTGGCGCGGGCCTTCATGGTCGAGGGAGCCGGCAAGCTGCGCTTCGCGCACCTGCGGCTGAACGACTCCCCGGACGAGGCGCTGCTGGACGTCATCGAATGGCGCGACATCGACGCGGGCGGCCGGGCGACCACCGATCTCGTCCACCCCGGACTGTGCCGCTTCTCGATCCTGACCGACGACATCCAGGCCGAGTACGACCGCCTGAACGCACTGGGCGTCGAATTCCTGCACACGCCGCAGACCGTGATGGGCCCGGACGGTGTCAACGGCTGGAAGCTGCTGTTCGCCCGCGACCCCGACGGCACCCTGTTCCACTTCGTAGAGCTGGTGGGGGATGCCGCTACGGTCGGATGAAACACCCTGACCGGAAGGTAGGAAGACGTGGCGAACGGCCCATCCCAGCAGCACGGCACGCCCCGGGACGACGATGCGGGCGAGCAGGGCGGAGTCCTCGTGCCGGCGGTGTCGCGCACCGTACGTGTGCTGGACACCCTGGTCCAGAACGCCGGCGGCGCCACGCTCACCGAGCTCGCCAACCGCTGCGGGCTCGCCAAGAGCACGGCGTCCAACCTCATCCGGACGATGGTGACCGAAGGCCTGATCAGCTACGACCCCGAGACCCGGCGGTACAACCTCGGGCCGTTGCTCATCGAGTACGGCATCGCGGCGGTCGCCCGCACCACGCCGGTCACCGAGGCACGGCCGTACATGGAACGACTTGCTGAGCGGACCCGCCTGGCCTGCCTCGCGATCCAGCCGATGCCCGACGGGCACTTCACCGCGATCGCCAAGATGGAGAGCCGCAAGGCGATCAAGACCACCATCGAGATCGGCTCCCGCTTCGGCCGGGACGCGCCGCTGCTCAGCCGGATCACCGCCGCGTGGCACCCGGGCACGGACACCGCCGAGGTGGTAGGTGGCCCGGGACCCGAGGAGATCCGCGCCCGTGGCTTCGGCGCCGTCTTCGGCGAGTACCGGCCCGAGCTCAACGTCGTGGGATTCCCCGTCTTCGACCGTGACGGGTACCCCTGTCTCCTGATCACCCTGCTCGGCATCGGCGCGGACCTCACTCCGCACGACGTCGAGGAGCTCGCCCCCGACCTGGTGGCGGCCGCCCGGGCCATCACCGCCCGCAGCGGAGGACAGGTCCCGGCCGACTACCCCGCCGTCGGTACGGAGGAAGTCGCCGGCTGAGCACCGCCTGAATTCCGCTCGGCCCCGCCTGCCCGGCGCAGTCGCGCCGGGCCGCCCGACCCTGCCCTGATGCCGATCGTTCGCGTCCGGACCGGGGTGCCTTTTCACCCGAGAGGAGTACAAGAACGTGGGACATCACACCATCGCTGTCGTGGGAGGCACCGGCCCACAGGGCAAGGGCCTGGCCCTGCGCTTCGCCCGTGCCGGACACCGGGTCGTCGTCGGATCCCGCTCGGCCGAACGTGCGGAGGACGCGGCGGTCCTGATCCGGCACCGCGCCGGGACGACCGTCGACGTACGCGGTCTCGACAACCACGCCGCCGTCGCGGCGGCCGACGTCGTCCTGCTCGCCGTACCGTGGGCCGGCCACGGTGAACTGGTCGCGGACCTGGCGGCGGAGCTCGCCGGAAAGCTGGTGATCAGCTGCGTCAACCCACTCGGTTTCGACAGGCAGGGCCCCTACGGGCTGGCCGTCGACGAGGGCAGTGCCGCGGAACAGGCCCAGCAGATGGTTCCCGACGCATGTGTCGTGGGCGCCTTCCACCACCTGTCAGCGGTGACACTGTGGGACGAGGACGGGTTGCTCGACCACGAGGACGTCCTGGTCTGCGGTGACGACCAGGCCACGAAGGACCGGGTGGCCGCGCTGGCCGCGACGATCACGGGACGGCCCGGCATCGACGCCGGACCGCTCCGCAACGCGCGACAGCTCGAACCGCTCACCGCCGTTCTCATCGGCATCAACCGCCGCTACAAGGCACGCTCCGGCCTCGCGGTGTCCGGGATTCCGGCGTGATCATCGAACTGCGCGAGTACCTCGCGCTGCCCGGCCGGGAGGAAGAACTGCACCGCCGTTTCGCGGAGGAGACCCTCGGCCTCTTCGAGGAGGCCGGCCTGGACCTCCGCGGATTCTGGCACGTCGTCGGAGAGCGGCGGCGGATCGTCTACGCCTGCGCGTTCGAGGACGTCGCGGCGGCGGTCACGCACTGGGACACCTTCAGGGCCGATCCGCGGTGGATCGCACTGAAGGAACGGACCGAAGCGCAGGGGCCGCTGATCGAGGAAATCGTGAGCACCTACCTCGTCGAGCCCGAATACGCGACCTCCCGCCGTGTGCCTCCGGCGGTTTCGACCCTCTTCTGACACATCACCCCGACGGCACCGTCGGCCGTCCGGCCACCCCCTCCAGCAGGGCGCGCGAACCGGGCGATGCGCAACGATCTTTGAAGGTGAACGTTCATGCACACCATCGATCTCGCCTACGTGGGGAGTGGCCCGCACGAGGAACTGGTCAGCCACATCGCCGACCAGCACGACTACTACGCCGAGGAGGGTGTCCACGTCGCATTGCGCGACGCCTACGTCTGGCATCCGGAGAGGTTGCGACGCGGCGCGACCATAGGACTCGGCCGGACCCTGCTGTCCCGGCTCGTCGACGGCATTCCCTGGGTCGCGCTCAGCGTGAACACCCAGCGGCCGCAGTTCTGGTTCCTCGCCCGCCCCGGCATGACGTCCCTGGCCGACCTCGCGGGCCGGCGGCTGGCGATACACCCCCCGCACACCGGACCCGGCTGCTTCACCCGCATCGTCCTCCGGCAGGCCGGTCTCGACCCCGACCGCGACGTCCACACCATCATCCGGTCTCCCGGCGACTACAGCATGGACCTGCGCCTGCTCCGGGAAGGAGCCATCGATGCCGCCGTGGTCGGTGACACCATGGCGGCGGAGGCAGTGGCGGCGGAGAACGGCTGGAACGTACTCGCCTTCGTCGGCGACCACTTTCACATCCCCACCGTCGGCGTGGCCGTCGACCCCACCCACGTCCACCCGGACGACCCGGCCGTCCAGGCCGTCGTGCGAGCCCATCGGCGGGCCCTGCAGGTGATCCGCAATGACCCCGACACCACGCTGCGACACCTTCGGAGCTTCCTCAGCGGACAAACCGACGACGAGATCCGAGCCCACTACGAGAAGTTCATCGCGCCCCATTTCACCTTCGACGGCCAGGCCGACCTCGCCGTCGGCGCGGATGCCATCACCGCGGTCGCCACCGAACTCGGCGTCCCGGCGACCTTCACCGCGGCCGAGTTCTACCGCACCACTCCGTAGGGGCGTGCCGAGGTTCCGACTTCGCGCCGTGCAACGGGCAGTCGTAGCACCGCAGTCTCCGAAACATCACAGAGGGGCAGTCCTGTGCAAGAGTTCCTGGTGGAGGTCACGACCAACATCCCTGACGGAACCGATCCCGCCGAGGTCGACCGCCGTCGCGCCGCGGAAGCGGCCCGGGCCGCGGAGCTCATCGCCGCCGGCCATCTGGTGCGGATCTGGCGCCCGGTGGGTGAGATGCGCAGCATCGCGCTGTGGCGTGCCGCCGACGAGGCCGAACTGTACGAGAGGGTCCTCGACACGCTGCCGTTGTGGCCGTGGATGACGTCGGTCGTCACCGTCCTCCAGTCGCACCCGAACGACCCAGGCGGAACGGGCGCCACCGATGGAACCCGAGGGCGCTGACAGCGCCCTCCCGCAGGACCGCCCGTCGTCCAGTGAGCCCGGCGACGCGGCTTCCCGCCGTGCGCCGCCGGCGGCTCCGGCACCTTCCGGTCCCCTTCTCGCCGTAACCCCGTTGGCCCTTCCGGACGGAATCCGGGGTCTTGACCGGAGTAGCTCCGAAATCTACCTTGTTCCATATCGTGGACGCAGTTCAGTAAAATGAATCGAGGGTCGATGATCAAGGGCATTCAGCTGCACGCCTGGGCAGCCGGACCGAGCATGGTCGAGGTCGCCCAGGTAGCCGCCCGCGCCTTCGAGACGATCTGGGTCACCGACCAGATGCAGTCGCGGGGCGTGAGCGCCGTCCTGGGCGCGATCGCGGCCCGGACGGAGGCCGGCGTCGGCACGGCGGTCACCTTCCCATTCGGGCGCAACCCCCTGGAACAGGCATCGACGATGGCCACGCTGGCGGAGTTCATGCCCGCCGGACGCCAGGTCAGCATGGGGATCGGCACCGGCGGCGGCCTGGTGAGCGCGCTGATGGACCGGTCGAATCCGGTAGGCCGCGTCGCGGAGCTGATCGGGATCTGCCGGGCTCTCTGGCGCGGCGAGGCCGTCCGGATGGGCGACTTCCCGGTGACCTGCAAGGACCTGGGTCTGCACGACGACGCGCATATGTCCCTGGACTGGGTGAAGGACCCCGCGGTGCGGGTGGTCGTCGCCGGTACGGGGCCTCGCATACTCGAGATGGCCGGCGAGCTCGCCGACGGGGTGATCTGCGCGAGCAACTTCCCGGCGCACAGTCTGGCCGCGTTCCGCAGCGGCCAGTTCGGCTCGGTGAGCAACCTCGACCTGCTCGAACGCGGCCGGGAACGCAGCACCCACCGTGACTTCACCCGCATCTACGGCGTGAACATCTCCGTGTCGGCGGACCGTGACGGCGCCAAGGCCGCAGCACGCAGGCAGGCCGCGCTGATCGTCGGCCAGCAGCCGCACGAGAACCTGCAGCGGGTCGGCTTCGAACAGCCGGACTACGCGGCGACCCGGGCGGCCGTGAAGGCGGGCCACGGCCTCCGCGCCGCCGCGGAACTGCTGCCCCAGGAGATAGCCGACCAGCTGATCATCTCCGGGACGCCCGGCGACTGCATCGAGGCGCTCAGCGAGCTGCTGGAGTACGCCCGCGGCGCCGGCTTCACCGAGGCGTACGTCGGGGCCCCCGTGGGCCCCGACCCGGCGGAGGCCGTCGAGCTGCTGACCTCCAAGGTCCTCCCGGAGGTGCTGTGAACCCCGGCACGGACCGGACGCCGGCGCTGTGCCCGATGCAGCGCGACGGCGTCGTGGCCACGGTGACGCTCAACCGCCCCGCCGCACGCAACGCGCTCAACCTCCCGCTGCTCCTGCAACTGGTCGAGGCGCTCGAGGACGCCCGCGAGCAGGGCGCGGGCGTCCTGATACTCAGGGCGACGGGCCCTGCCTTCTGCGCGGGTGCGGACGTGCGTGCCGACGACGGCACCGCGATCGGACAGCCGGGTCTGCGCCGGCGGTTGATCGAGCAGGCCTGCGACCTCATCGAGGCGTTCCCGGCCTCGGTCGCCGCGGTGCAGGGTCCGGCCGTCGGCGGGGGATGGGCACTGGCCGCGGCTGCGGTGGTCACCGTCGCGGCGCCGGAGGCGGCCTTCCGCTTCCCGGAGCTACGGCTGGGCTTCCTCCCCCCTGCCGCGACCGTCCGGCGGATGCGCGAGGCCGCCGGCCCCGCCCTCGCCTTCCGGCTGCTGGCCGCCGACGAACGCTTCACCGCGGACGAGCTGGCCCGGCTGGGACTGGTCGACGTCACCGCCGCCCCGGACCTCGACCGCCGCGCGCGCGAACTCGCCGACCAGTTCGCCGCCGCACCGGCCGACCTCCTGCACAAGCTCCGGGTGGAGCTCGCCGGCTGACGTGCCGTACGCCGGGGGCAGCGCCCCACCACGTGAACCAGAAAAGGACGATCATGCGCCAAAGTCCCTTCACCGACACTGAAGAACAAGCCCAACTGCGGTCGACGGCCCGCGCGTTCATCTCTCGCCACGCCCCGGAACGCGACGTGCGCGTCTGGGACGAGGAGGGCTCCTATCCCGAACAGCTCTACCGCGAGATCGCGAAGCTCGGCTGGTGCGACCTGGCCGCCGACGCGGACGAACCCGTCGAAGACGTCGCCGGACTGCTCGTCGCCCTGTGCGAGGAGGTCGGCCGGGCCAGTTCCGACCTCGTTGCCCTGCTGAACCTCAACGTCAGCGGGATCCGCGACCTGAACCGCTGGGGCACCCCTGAACAGCGGCAGACCTACGTGACGCCGGTACTCAGCGGCGACGGCCGGTTCTCGATCGCGGTGAGCGAGCCCGACGTCGGGTCGGACGCCGCGAGCGTCGCCACCCGGGCCGAGCGCGGCGACGGCGGCTGGGTGCTCAACGGCCAGAAGACCTACTGTGAGGGCGCCGGACTGCCCGGCACCGTCATGGAGATGCTCGTCAAGGTCGGCGACAGCGGCCGCAAGCGCGACGACCTCGCCGTCTTCCTGGTGCCCGCCGACCACCCGGCGGTCGAGATCCGCCGCATGCCCGCACTCGGCCGCAACATCAGCGGCATCTACGAAGTGTTCCTGCGCGACGTCCACCTGCCCGACTCCGCACTGCTCGGACGGCCGGGACAGGGCTGGCAGATCCTCAAGGAGCGCCTCGTACTGGAACGGATCATGATCAGCTCCGGCTTCCTCGGCAGCGTCGGATCGGTGCTCGACATGACCGTCACCTACGCCAACGAACGCGCCCAGTTCGGCCGCACCATCTCCTCGTACCAGGGCGTGACCCTCCCACTCGCGGAGATGTTCGTCCGGCTGGACGCCGCCCGGTGCGCGGTGCGGCGCTCGGCCGGCCTCTTCGACGCGGGCCTCGCCTGCGAAGTGGAGAGCACCATGGCCAAGTTCCTGGCCGGGCAGATCTACGCCGAGGCGTCCGCGCTGGCCATGCAGATCCAGGGCGCCTACGGGTACGTCCGTGACCACACCCTGCCGATGCACCACTCCGACGGCATCATCGCCCGGGTGGTCGCCGGTCCGCCCGCCGTCCAGCTCGACGTCGTCGCCCGCTCCATGGGACTGCGAGCCGGCTGATGCGCGACGATCACCACCCGAAGGACCCGCGATGAACCCCGCATCCGTGCGCCGCGCGCTGGCGAGAGCCCAGGCAGGCAAGAACATCGACCGCGAAGAGGCCATCGCCCTCCTCGCAGCGCGAGGCGACGACCTCACCCGGCTGTGCGAGGTCGCGGCCGCCGTTCGCTCGGCAGGCCTGAAGGACGCGGGACGACCCGACGTCGTGACGTACAGCAAGAAGGTCTTCGTGCCGCTCACCCGGCTGTGCCGGGACCGGTGCCACTACTGCACGTTCGCCACCACACCCGGGCGGCTCGACGCGCCCTTCCTCACCCCTGACCAGGTACTCGACATCGCCCGCGAGGGCGCCCGACTGGGCTGCAAAGAAGCCCTCTTCACCCTCGGTGACCGCCCGGAAGACCGGTGGCAGGCGGCGCGTTCCTGGCTCGAATCCCGCGGCTACGAGGACACCCTGTCCTACGTCCGCGCCATGGCGATCCTCGTACTCGAGGAGACCGGGCTGATCCCGCACCTCAACCCCGGTGTGATGACCTGGGCGGAGCTGCAGAGGCTCAAGCCCGTCGCCGGATCCATGGGACTGATGCTCGAGACCACCGCCCGCTCGCTGTGGGCCGAGCCGGGCGGCTGCCACCACGGCTCGCCCGACAAGGACCCGGCGGTGCGCCTCCGCGTCATCGAGGACGCCTCGCGGAGCGGCATCCCCTTCACCACCGGGATCCTGGTCGGCATCGGCGAGAGCCCAGCGGACCGCATCGACTCCCTCCTGGAGATCCGCCGGATCGCCCGGCAGTACGGCGCCGTCCAGGAGGTGATCGTCCAGAACTTCCGGGCCAAGCCCGACACGGCGATGCGAGCGGCCCCGGACACCGGGCTGGAGGAGTACCTCGCCGTCATCGCGGTGGCACGTATCCTCCTCGGCCCCCGAATGCGGCTCCAAGCCCCGCCCAACCTCTCGGACCCCGGGGAGCTGCGCCTGCTGCTGGCAGCCGGCGTGGACGACTGGGGCGGGGTCTCGCCCCTCACCCCGGACCACGTCAACCCCGAGCGGCCCTGGCCGCAGCTGGCGAGGCTGAAGGAACTGACCGCGGAGGCCGGGTTCGACCTCCGCGAACGGCTCGCGGTACAGCCGGAGTACCTGCGTGCCGGCGGCAACTGGGCGGACGCCAGAATCAGGCCGCACCTTCAGGCCCTGACAGATCCCGCCACGGGCCTCGCGGCCGATGTGTCCCCGTCGGGCCTGACCTGGCAGGAGATGGCCGAGGCGGAGTCCACCGGCCGCACCGACCTTCACGTCGCGATCGACCGGGAAGGCCGGCGGACGACCGCGCGCGGCGACTTCGACCACGCCTTCGGCGACTGGCAGGTGCTCGCGGACCAGCTGAAAGGCAGGTCGGCGCCACCCGGGACCACCACCCCCGAGCGACTGGGCTCGGACGTGGCCGCTGCCCTGCGCGCGGCCGAGCGCGACCCGGCGGGCCTCACCCGCGACCAGGCACTCGCGCTGGCGTACGCCGACGGCCGCGCGCTCGACGCCCTGTGCCTGCTCGCCGACCAGGTCCGGCGGACGGCGGTCGGTGACGTCGTCACCTACGTGGTCAACCGCAACGTGAACTTCAGCAACGTCTGCTACGTCGGCTGCCGGTTCTGCGCCTTCGCGCAGCGGGCCACCGACGCCGACGCCTACCGCCTCTCCCTCGACGAGGTGGGCGACCGCGTCGAGCAGGCGTGGACGGTGGGAGCGACGGAGATCTGCATGCAAGGGGGCATCGACCCCGGTCTGCCCAGCACCGTCCACCTCGACCTGGCCCGCGAGGTGAAGCGGCGCTCCCCGCAGATGCACCTCCACGCCTTCTCCCCGATGGAAATCATCAGCGGCGCCTCCCGCATGGGCATCACGGTCGCCGAATGGCTGGGCGAAGCACGCGCAGCCGGCCTCGATTCGGTGCCCGGCACAGCCGCCGAGATCCTCGACGACGAGGTCAGATGGGTGCTCACCAAGGGCAAACTCCCGGCGGGAGAGTGGATCCGGGTCATCAGGACCGCGCACGAACTCGGCATCCCGACCACAGCAACGATGATGTACGGCCATGTCGACGAGCCGCGTCACTGGGTCGACCACATGCGGACGTTGGTCGAGCTGCAGAAGGAGACCGGCGGGTTCACGGAGTTCGTACCGCTGCCCTTCGTGCACCAGAGCTCGCCCATCTACCTGGCGGGCATCGCCCGCCCGGGCCCGTCACGCCGCGACAACCGTGCCGTCCACGCACTCGCACGGCTCCTCATGCACGGCTCCATCGACAACATCGCCTGCTCCTGGGTGAAGCTCGCTCCGGAGCAATGCGCCGACATGTTGCGCGGCGGGGCCAACGACCTCGGCGGCACGCTGATGGAGGAGACGATCAGCCGGATGGCCGGTTCGGCCAACGGGTCGATGCGGACGATCGCCGGAATCAGGGAACTGGCGGCTGCTGCGGGCCGGCCCGCCCGGCAACGCACCACCACCTACGACGAGGTCACCGCTGAACGTGCGCAGGCCGCGCTCGGATTCGACACCGAAGTGCACCGCGCCGTGCCCCTGAGCGTCGGGTTCGTGCGGTGAGGCGGTGGGACTGGGTCGTCGTCATCCCCCAGAAGGACCTCCGTCTGGCCAAGAGCCGCCTCCAACTGGGTCCCCGCGCCCGGCGGAGCGTGGCGCGCGCCCTGCTCCGCGACACCGTGACGGCCGCGCGGGCGGCACCCGGGGTCGGCGAGGTCGTCGTCGTGCTCGACCGCGTCCAGGACTTCCACACCGTCGAAGACCTCGGTGTGCGGGCCGTCCTGGCCGACGGCCCCGGGCTCAACGAAGCCATCCGGCAAGGCGAACAGACGGCACGAGCGCTCCACCCCCGCTGCGGCGTGGCCTCCCTTCCGGCGGACCTCCCTTTCATCGAACCCGCCGTCCTCGCCCGTGCCCTGACCCACGCGCGGGCACACGACCGGGCGTTCGTCGCCGACGCGGAGTGCCGCGGCACCACCCTGCTCGCGGCGAGCCCGGGACAGGCCCTGCAACCGTCGTACGGCACCGGGTCGCGAGCGGCCCACCGTCGCTCCGGCGCTTTCGAACTCACCGCACCCGACCTCGCGGCACTGCGATTCGACGTCGACCACCTCGACCATCTGCTGCTCGTGGCCACGCTCGTGAACGACTCACACCCCCACCTATCCGACGCGCTCGGCCGACTCCCCCTGGACACGTACAGGTCCACGCCGTCCGCACACACCATTCCTGGAGGACATCGATGGGTCTGCTGAAAGACCGCGCCGCCGTCGTCACCGGAGGCGCCCAGGGCATCGGGCTCGCGACGGTCGAGACCTTCCTGCGCGAGGGTGCGCGAGTCGTCATCGCCGACCGCGACACCGAAGCCGCGCGCAATGCCGCTGAACGTCTCGACGCGGGTGACAGGGTTGTCACGGCAGCCTGCGACGTCACTGCCGCGGCGGACGTCCAGAGCGCCGTGGACCTGTGCGTCTCGACGTTCGGCGGGCTCGACGTGATGGTCAACAACGCGGGCATCACCCGTGACGCGACCATGCGGACGATGACCGAGGACCAGTTCGAGCAGGTCGTCGCCGTACACCTCAAGGGCTGCTGGAACGGCACTCGCCTGGCCGCCGCCGTCATGCGGGAACAGCGCTCCGGCGCCATCGTGAACCTGTCCTCCATCTCCGGCAAGGTCGGCTTCGTCGGCCAGACCAACTACTCGGCGGCCAAGGCCGGCATCGTCGGGCTCACCAAGGCGGCGGCCAAGGAGATGGCCCACCACGGGGTACGGGTGAACGCCATCGCGCCGGGTCTGATCCGCTCGCCGATGACCGAGGCGATGCCGACCCACATCTGGGACGCGAAACTCGCCGAGATCCCGATGCGGCGCGCCGGTGAGGCATCAGAGGTGTCCTCGGTGGCACTGTTCCTCGCCTCGGACCTTGCGTCGTATCTGACGGGGACGGTCATCGAAGTGACCGGCGGCCGGCACATGTGATCAGCCGCGGCCAGGGCTCCTGGGCCCCGTGGACCAGGTGAGCCTGGTCCGCGCGCAGGGGCCGCGTGCGATTCAAGCTGGTGCTTCGAGCGGGGGTCGAGCCGGCCCGCCCGGCGAGGCAGAGGGGCGGATTACCGTCAGGGGGCCGAGCGCCACTCGGGAAGGTCCTCAAAGTGCACGTCGTAGCGGTGCTGTTCGGGGAGGAGCGACGCGAATTCCGCCTCGCCGCGACTGATGGCGGCCAGCCGCTCGAAGTAGCCGAACCGCTCGATACCAGGACTGAGCACGACCACCACGTCGGCCACCTCACCCTCCGCTGCCCCGAAGACATGCGCAAGGCCCGGCGGTACGACGACGAGCCCGCCCTTTCCCACCGTCGTCAGTGTGTCGCCGAGACGGAACAGCATCGCCCCGCCCAGCACGTAGAAGAGCTCGTGGGAGAGTTTGTGGTGGTGCGGGGGACCTCCGTCGGCGCCGGTTGCGAGGGTGAGCCTGCTGGCGCTGACCGCACCCCCGTCGGCGAGCAGCTCGAACGCGCCGTCAGCGGGCGATGCTGCGGCCGCCTCACCGGGTTGCACCATTAGCGCAGGGAGCATGGGCTTCATAGTGACTCGAAGTGGGTGGAGGCCGCAGCCGAGTTTCAGGCCGCGATTGAGGAGTCCGGCCTTGAGGCCGAACACGGCTCATACGAGGTGGGCCGTGCAATCCGACGGGCTGCCTACGGCGACGACTATGCCGGCGGATACACGGCCTCGCCAGCTGGGCTGATTGGCGAGGCCGCCCATCCAGAGTGCGCCGCCTTCTTCTTCGCCGCACCCGGGGCGAGCAGCACCTCAGTCGAGGGGCATCGCCTTAGCGCAGACCCGATCAGGGAGAGCATTTCCCCGCACGCAGCGGCGTGTCGGGAGGCGCGATGGCGGTGACACGGGTGAGTCCGGCCCACCATTCGGCGCCGTCCTCGACGCATCCCGCCAGGACGCCCTCGCGCACCGCCACAGGAGCTTCATGCGCACGGTCCGTGGTCCCCGGTCGCGGGAACGCTGGGCTGGCGATGTCCTGGCTTTGCCGAACGCTCCTCTTGGATGGAGGGCGGAGCGGCCCCGGCGTGGTCAGCGTTCGGCGGGGCCGCGTTGCGAGCCCGCCCGGTTGTAAGCACCCCCGCGAACGACCGGGCGGGCAGCTATGGGCCTTTAGGGGCTTTGCTCCGCGTGGGCGGGGATCATGAGGTTCCATCCGATGCCAGAGCACTGTTTCGGGACCGGGGGGAAGGTGTGACCTCGAACGTCGGTGCTGGTGAAACGGTGGCCCTGGCCGCAGGTGCACTCGTAGATCCCGATGACCGGTACCTTCTCGCCGGGGCGGTGCATGCGGGTCATCTCGTCCATGATGACCTCCTCGGGGCCCGGGGCGATCAATGCGTCAGCCGGAATCCCCTTGCTCCTTCTTTAGATCTTCCTGTCCCCGCTCGCGAGTCCCGCGCTGTTCGGCACCGGAAGACGTGTATTCCTCTTGCGGAGGCACAGTCTCGTCCTCAGTCACGTCTTCCCCCAGTGGCGACTTCTTCTCGTGTTCGTTCCCACTTGGCTTCATCGCTCCTCCTCGGCTGACGAGCGGCACCTGGGGGAAGTCTTCGTTCATGCGGCTCCGCCAGTGAAATGCCGCTTTCCCTTTTTGGCGGCCGCCCGGCCGGAGCCTCGTGTGGAGTGAGGGCCCGACCTCTGGAGCGCCGACCGCCCGGGGCAGATTTCCGCACTCTCTGGGCAGCCGTTAGCACGGCCGGCTCAGAGTGCGGTGGCTCCGCGGGGTCGCCTTACCTGCCGGAAGCCGCCCAAACCCCTGGCCCGCGATCCTCATGCGCGTCCAAGCCCCGCGGCACGATGACACGCGGTCTGAAGCGGACCAGACCGTCGGAGAGGTCAACGCGCATGCAGCTTCCCTCGTCGGCGCGCGCCTCGACTGACGCGATCGACCTCGTCGACGAGGCCAGCGAGGACGTCGCCAACGTTGGCCATTAAGACGTGTTTCCGCAGGTCAACATGGCTTAGATCAAGCTCCGCCACGTATCGGTTCCTGCTTGCCCTGGCCGACCGCCGTAGCCTCGACGGGCCGGCCAGGAAAGAGGACCTCCCGTCGCAGCAGAGCTGCCAGAGTTCTAGGGGGCCCGCGCTGCGCCCGCCCGGCCGCAGCTTTGCCCCGCACAACCGGGCGGGCAGCTCATGGGCCGTTGAGTTGGACGTTCAGGCGGCCACCTTCTCCTGCACCTTGTCCTTCAGGTGATGGATGTCGCTTTCCTGGAGGGTGCCGTCCGCCTGCTCGTACTGGCTGAGGGCCAGGCCCAAGCCGAAGAAAGTTGGTGCCCACTCTCCTACGTAGATCCCCCAGCGGTCGGCGCGAGCCAGGCCTACGCCAGGTTCCGCGGTGAGGCTGGTGGCCCAAGCGGCGATGGACAGGCCGATGGACGCCATACCTGCCAGGTACGCGTGCTCGCTGCGTATGCCCATGCCGTGCATCTTTTGAATGATCATGATGGGCTCCTCGGGTGGAACGATTCTGCGCCCCAAGGGCCCTACTTGCCTTGAATCATCACAGTAAACGCGTCTTTGAAACCCTCCCGTAGGCGACGGTCCGGGCAGTGCACGTGTTCCGCGTCACCACCGCTGCCACCCCCGGAGCATCACGTCGGCTGCCCAGGGCCGAACGGCGCCCGATGCGCGATAGGGACCGGTTACGAGTCCGTCGAGCCGGGGTGACAGCGGAGGCACGGCGTCACATTTGGCATGCGGAACCCGGTCTCGACCTCGCCCGGGGTGAGCCAGCTGCCGACAGCATCCGGGCAGTCGCTGCAATGCACGACACCGCGGAGCGTCCCGCCCTTCGGTACGTGCTGGAGGCGGAAGCCGACGCCGCCGGACGCCAAGGAATGCTCGCGCTTCGCTGGCACAGGTTCGGCAAGGTCGGCTGACTCTTCTTCGCTCTCGCGGATCTTGGCGTCCACAGCGTCAAGCTGCAGTTTCAGGTAAAGACGGATCACCCTTAGCCGATCCACATCCGGAGGCAGCTCGCACACACGCATCCACCCTCCAGCAGTGTTCACAGCCCCTGTGTGCGCCGAACACATACAGCGACCATCTCTCGCAGGCTCCCGACTCGCTCCGCGAGCAGCTCGCGCTGGATCTGCGCCCCATTTCCAATCTGCAGCAGCCGGGCGAGTGCCTTTTGGGCAAGAATGAGGTCGCCACTGTCCTCCAGGGCATCCCTTACGTGGTCGAACAGTGCATGGACGACAGTCGCTGCTGGGGCGGGCTCCATCGTGAAGGGATGGACGAGTTGTCCGCCCAGGCCCTCCCGTCCCGCCCGCCAGGCGGACAGCGCAGTAGCGCCACCCGGTGATCGATTGGCGGTTCCCCCGCCCGCCACTGGCGAGCTGCCGTCTCTGCTAGGGCACGCACCATCGCGGCCTGAAGAACGGCGGCGGCCGGGTCAAGGCAGACATCTGCCACCCGGATCTCCACGGTGGGGTACGTACGGGAAAGCCGCGCATGAAAGTAGATCATTCCTTCGTCTCTCAGGGCGCCGGTTGTCAACATGGCCTTGACCAGCGAGTGGTACTGCACTGCGGACCCAAAGGTTTCCACTGGGCCGGCTGACGGCCATCGTCCCCACACGCGGCTGCGGTAACTCGCGTACCCGGTGTCCTGCGCCTGCCAAATTGGGGAATTGGCACTCATGGCAAGCAGCACAGGTAGCCACGGCCGTATCCGGTCGAGGATGGCCACGCCTTCCTCGTCGGAGTCCACGGACACATGTACGTGGCAGCCGCAAGTCAGCTGCTCGTCGGCGGTGAGCCCGTAATGCTCCCGCATCCACTGGTACCGCTTGCCAGCGCTCATGCTCGGACTCACCGGCAGGGGCGAGGTTGCTAGTGCGGCGACCGTGGCCCCCAGTTCATCGGCGTACCGGGCCGCGGCAGCACGCCACCGGATGATCTCGGTGGCCAGGTCCCGCATCTGAGTCTGCGGATGGGTCGCAAACTCTAGTTGCTGGAGCTGCAGTTCTGCCTTGAAGACCTCTGCTGTCGCTGCGGAGTCATGGCGGGCCGACTGCAATATCGCAGAGGACAGCGCACGGGGGCGGCCCGATTCGGCATCCAGCAGCAGGAGTTCTTCCTCTACTCCGACACTGCGCACGCCCATCACCCCGCCAGAACATCGTCACGAGGTCGGGCCGTCCGCCCAGTCCCATTCGACCTATCGGCTGCCGTGTCGTGTGTCAACGCTTCGCACGGACTGCCCCCCGCTATGATGACGTTGTTGGAGCGCGGCAAGGCCAGAAAGACGATTGGTGAGCAGCGCGGTCGGCTGCCCGAAGGCGATTGAATTTCGGTGGTGCCGGCGAGCGTCCGGTAGTCGGCGGTGCGGCCGCGTGGCCGATGGCTGAACGCTGTGCTCAAACTTGGCTCGCAGGCCAGCCGGTCTCTGCTACTTCCCGAGCGCGCGCTGAAGTTCCGCCTTGTTCATGTGGGAGCGGCCGTCGACGTTGCGGCGTTTGGCCTCCGCATAGAGCTGGTCGCGGGTCGGCCCTTGCGAACCCTTGCCGGACCGCTGGCCGCCACGGCGCCCTGAGGACATGTCCTCGGTGGAGCTGTGCCTGGCGCTCTTGGACTCGCCAGCGCGAGCCCGCTCCTTGTTGGCGGTGCGCGCCGCGATTTCTTCGGCTCGCTTCTCGCTCTCGCCGCGTTGCTTGGCACTGTCCTTGATGTGCTCGTACTGCCGTTCGCGTTTGCGGCTCGATCCTGCAGGCATCTCGTTCACCCCTAGGTGATCACTTTGAGGCCATTGATGATCTGCTACCCGTCATCGTCACTGATATTTCCGGAAAGTGCAGTGATCCCTGCCCGCAGCCGCTGTGAGGTTTAGGGCGGGCGCGGGCGCCTGCATGGGAGGGCTCTGGAACGTGCTTGCTGCGCGTTACTCCGCACGCGTGAGCGCATCGACGCCATGATGTCCAAGACGGACGAACCCGACCGCCAGGTGGCCTGCAACCGGGTGGCGGGCGTCGTGGTGACCGGTAACGAGGACGGCGCCCAC
Organism: Streptomyces sp. NPDC008238; assembly: GCF_042956445.1. Classification (NCBI taxonomy): domain Bacteria; kingdom Bacillati; phylum Actinomycetota; class Actinomycetes; order Kitasatosporales; family Streptomycetaceae; genus Streptomyces; species Streptomyces sp. NPDC008238. Next base: position 215,892 of record NZ_JBIBGK010000013.1, read on the forward strand.
CACGTGATCAGCGAGAGCTCCGGGGCGCTCGCCGATCCGAGTTACACCATCCCGGGCCGGGCGTGGACGTACTGGCACCTGGGCCTGGCGCTGGCACGACTACCTCGACGACGAGCGCGGTCACGATTGGTGGCACAGGAAGGGCCGCGCCATGGCCGCGAACCTGTACGGCGTGGCCCGCGGGCCCTGGCGGCCACGCCTCTCAACGCGCCGCTGGGGTGATCGCGGGCGTCACGGGACCATGAGAACCTTGATGTCGCCGTCGGCCTTCTTCTGGAACAACCGCATGCGGCGCAAAGTCGTCGTCACTGGCCCGGAGCAGCAGCCCGTGCGGGGAATTGCCGCGACTCGCACGCTGTCGGTATGCGCGGGATCTGCACCGGACAAGTGGGCTCATCGGACTGGTCGCCTTTCCCCGTTCACCTGCACTCCGGGGCTGCCGAGGAAGGCAAGGGCTTCCACCAGGTCCACGAAAGCGCGGCTCAATGATCGGGCGCCGGAGGGTCTGTGAGTGCGAGGGCATCGTGCAGCGAGCGGGAGTGGACATCCCGGTGCCGGGTAGCCGACCGGCACGGGTACGCCAACCCGTTCCGCGCAGGAGGCTCGATGCCACGACGGCGGTACGCGATTACTGCGGTGGTCACGGTACTGGCTGCCACGGTGACCTCATGTGGCACCTTTGCCGAACGCGAAGACGCCGCTTCCACAACGGTCACGCGCTTCGAGCAGGCACTTGCGGCCCAGCAGGCCGCCGAAATATGCGCCGCACTCGCCCCCGCCACCCGCGAGGAGCTGGAGCAGTCAGCCAAGGAGCCGTGCCTCCAGGCGGTCACGCAGAGTGATGTCCCTGCGGCCGGTGGTGTGCACGCAGTGGACGTCTACGGCGGACAGGCGCGGGTCGTACTCGAGCACGACACCGTCTTTCTTGCCCACTTCCCCACCGGGTGGAAAATCAGCGCCGCCGGATGCACATCGCAGCCCGGGCAGCCCTACCAGTGCGAGATCAAGGGCAGGTGAGACCACTGAGAACGCTGTTCGCGAGTACCTTGCTGATCATCGCAGGCGGCTTGGCGTACTTCATGGCCTTGGGGCTGATGCACCGATGAAGGACCCTGTGTCCCCTCAGGCCGAGCGTCCACCGACGCAGCGGCGTGTACCGCGCTTCCTGCGCAACAACAGTCTGGGCCTGGCCTTCATGACAGCCTTCCTGCTCGCCCTGGCAGGCCAGGCAATCGCCGGCCACGCCCAGTTCAACAACCAGCTCCTCACCGACGGCCTGGCGCCCGTCAGCTTCGGCGCCTACCTGACGACCTCGGACTTTGCCGTGGACGTAACGGAAAACTGGCAGTCTGAGTACCTGCAGTTCTTCCTCTACATCGTCGCCACCGTGTGGCTGCTGCAACGAGGGTCCCCAGAGTCCAAGGAACTCGACAAGCCCGGCACCGAGTCCGACAAGGACCAGATGGTGGGTGAGCACGCCCGCCGCGACTCGCCCCGCTGGGCGTCCACCACTGACTGGCGCGGCATCGTCTACTCCCGCTCCCTCGGGTTGGTCATGGCAGTGATTTTCCTTCTGTCCTGGCTGGCCCAGTCCATCACCGGCGTGGCCGCCTACAACGAGACACAGCTACGCGATCTGCAAGCTCCAACCACTTGGGCCGCCTATCTCTCCTCCGCGGATTTCTGGAGCCGCACGTTGCAGAACTGGCAATCCGAGCTCCTGGCCGTCGGATCCATGGCGATCCTCGCGATCTATCTCAGGCAACGCGGTTCCCCCGAGTCCAAGCCCGTTGGCTCGCCACACACCGCGACCGGCGTCGAGGGATGAGCAGCGCAACCCACGGACTGGCACTAGCTCCGTGGGTCTCCCTCGGTCGTGTGCCGCCGGAACGGTACCTCCCATTACGCTCATCCCCCCGCGCCACGCTGTCGGCGACATGTCGGGGCGCCCGACCGGAAAGGCGGCGCTCTTGATTGGGACGGCAGCCCTGCGAGGCCTCGACCGGCGTGTCACCCGCGATCTGGCATCGTGGAACCCGGTGTGGGCGCGGCGCCTGCTGCCGGCAATAGAAGCAGCGGCGGGCTATAGCAAGCTGTGGTTTGCTGCGCCGCCGCGATGGCCTGCTGTGGCGGACAGCGAGGTCACGCTGCAGCAACTTCGGGCCTATCAGCTCTTGCGGTAGCGCAGCTCCTGTCCAACGCCGGCAAACAGCTCACCAACCGGCCCCGGCCACCCAAACAGTGGATTTCTCATGAGGAGGAAGAGGACCGGCCCGGCAGTTCGTCCTTCCCGTCCGGACACACCGCCGCGGCGGTCGGCTTCGCCGCCGTCTGGCCCATTTGGCCGGCCATGAGCGGGGCCTGTGCCGTACCAGCACTGCTGGTCGGCCTGGCACGCGTCCACAGCGGCGCGCATCACCTCAGCGACGTCACTGCGGGAGCAGCGATCGGAGCCGTGGGGGCTTCACTCCTCAGCAGCGCGTTGGGCCTTCTCGCGAGCGAAGTGCAGCAGATCGGAGAGGGCGAGAGCGGTCAGGGTGCTGGCCGAGAGACGGGTGGCACTCGGGGCGAACACGAGGCCGGCTGCGAGGCCGGTGGAGATCCACAGTCCAACGCAAAATGGGCAAGTCAGGGCTTCGCCCAATGCTTTGCGGACGCCGCTGCCGCGCACCTCTTCGGTCAGCTCGGAGGGGCCGGAGGTTCCTTCGTACCGGGTGAAGGGTGCGCGTAGAGGGCTGGTCACCGCGTCTTTGGTCACCAGCCGCGACAGACGATGCGTGGCTCCTGCGCACAGGGCTACGTCCCAGGGAGTCAGCGTGGGGATTGCGCGGTCCGTGAACCTGGCCAACCCTGCGACCGCGCCGACAGCGGCGACGTATGTGCTCAACAGGCCGACGAACGCCCCGAGCGGGCGCTCAGCCTCGCCCGCATACTGCTGTGCTGTCTCATCCGCTGCTTCGCGGATCCGCTGTACCGCTTCACGTGCGGACATGATCGCGCCATCCTTCAAAGGCCTGCGATGCCGACGATGCCGCACCAGAACGACAGGTGAGCGCGGCTTCGGCCGGTCTTTTGCACGGCTGGGTTTGAGTGTGGCCCCGCGTGGTCGCCTTACCTGCCGAGGGCTGCCGAAACCATCCCCACCAATGGCATCGCATCTTTGAGGCACGGTGCACACAGCCAGCCGCGAGCGCCCAGTGCCACAGCACAGGGATCCGCCACCCTTGTGTGGCGGCCAGGAGAGCCGAACCCTGCCTCTCGCATGGCTGGGGTCCGGCTCTGGCTGAGGGGCCTGGGGTGGCAGCTCCGATTGGCTCGGCTTGCCTCCTTTGCCGAGCGAGCCGCACCTTCTTCACCCGCTAGGTATCGGGCAGGGCATTCTCGGACTCGGCCGAGCCGTGCGGCCACATCCTGTGGTTCAGCTCAGGTGTCGTCCTGGTGGCGGCTCTTGTCGGGTGAGGCGGAACTCTGCTTGGTATCGGCGAGCTCTGGCTCGGGCGGTGCATCCGGTTCGCCGGTGACGCGCTCAAGAGGGCTGTCGCTGACTTGTGCTGCTTCGCGTTCCCTGTCGTTCGGCTGCTTCATGAGACGTTCCAAGTCTTTCTGTATTACCGGCTGCTGACAGCTGAGACATCCGGGGCTGATGATCCCCCGATCACCGTGCTGGCCCGCCTGTCTGCTGGGAGCCGCTCCAGCCGCCAGTCTGGTTTTTGGCTACGCCCTGGTTCCGGTCGAGGCGGCTGCCGGGACGCATCGACGCCGCTGCGAGCGCGAGGATGAGGCCAATGACGCCGACGATCACGTTGTTGGTGACGGTGCGGGTTGTGCTGACGTCGCCAGCGACGCACCAGGGCGAAATGATCACCCAGAGGGCGATGATGGCGGCTGCCCAGGCCTTGGAGTGGGTGCGGTCGAAGCCTCGTCCTACGCCACCCATGAACAGGGCGTAGGCGATGCCTGCGATGAGCGTACTGACCGTGATCGACGACAGGCCGTTGAAGCCCACGATCCACGGTGAAGCAGCCAGGTAAGTGCCGGTGACCAGTCCCATGGCCTCCGTCGCCTGGCCGCGGTTGGTAGCGGTCGCCCGCTCGTAATCGTCCCGAAGTTCCAGCAGATCAGGATGCTGCTCGATACCAGGTCGCGTATGAGTCATCCGGACCATCTCCCGTCAGGTCTTCCTGATAGCGACTACCCGCGGCCGTCGAATGGCCGCCGAGGGGCCCAGTGGGGAGGGGGCCCCGATCTACAAGGGCGCCGATCACCGAGGGGCGAAAGCCCTTCGGGGCGGCACCGCGGGCAGGAGTGCGGCGCTCCGCGTGTTCGCCTTACCGCTCGGAAGCCGCCGAAACCCCGTGTCCTCACCTCGCATCGCCGCAGTTCAACGGTGCGCCTGCTTTGGAACTCGGCGAGGTTCCCCGCTGCGAGGCCGGCCGGAGCTGCGAGCCGTGCTGGAACACGGCCCCATGGCCAATGGGCGCTACAGGGCTCTGGGAGTGGCCCTCCGGAGATCCTGCGGCGCGTCGGCCGCGAGACAGCTGGAGCAGGAATACGCTCACACCGCTGTCTGCGGCCACCTCTGCGGACACGGCCCAAGGGCCCCGCTGGCGACACGGGGCCCTTGTCCATACGGTGGGTGGTGCTGTCCTGGCCGAACAACACGACGGTGCACCCACGCCCGCCGCTACATGAGCCGCGACCTCTGTCGGCGACGGTTGAAATGAGGTTCTGGATCACTTTCCGTGCTGGGGCCACGGAGGGTCACCGAAACCGCGATCATGAACGGCCATGGGTGATGTGGTCCTGGCCGACCTGTGGTGCCACCAGGTCGAGGGTGTGCTGATCGAAGACGCGCTGCTGGACGGCGAGTTCGTGATCGTACGGGCTCGCGCTGTCGCGGACCAGGCGGGGTGTCCTGGCTGCGGTGTGGCATCGAGCCGTGTGCACAGTGG